>JAXLTW010000013.1:0-86741 GCA_046329865.1 Chitinophagales bacterium
TCACAACTGGATAAAAGATATTGAAGAGACACAGCATGTGACCATGAATTTCCCGATTATCGCGGATGAAGATAAAAAAGTGGCCACGCTGTACGATATGATGCACCCGAATGCTTCTGAGAAGTTTACGGTAAGAAGCGTGTTTGTAATCGGTCCCGATAAAAAAATAAAACTGATGATTACATATCCCGCTTCAACGGGCAGGAATTTTAACGAGCTGTTGCGGGTGATTGATTCTCTGCAGCTGACGGCCAATTACTCGGTGGCTACTCCGGTGAACTGGCAGGAAGGGGAAGAGGTGGTCATTGCACCGGCGATTACAGATGAAGAAGCGGCAGTAAAATTCCCGAAAGGATTTAAACGTATCAAATATTACCTGCGCCTGACACCACAGCCGAATAAATAAGTTTATAGCAGAACTTTCAAAATGTCGGAAATGAAGTGAATGTAATCAAGTTGAAAAAATACAACTTGTTTGGACCTAGAAGAACTTCAGGAAGTTTTTTCGGTTACAACGTTTAAATACCCTCGATAACTCGGTATTGTTATTGATTATCTGGTGATAAAAGTTGATAGTTCCGCTATCCAGGGTTGAATAAATATTGTTAAACTGATTGCTGTCTTTGCTGACATCAAAAAATTGAATACCTTCAGAGGTAGTACACATAAATCGGTTAGAACGGTTTATGATGACAAATCCCTCGTCTTGCCAACTTCTCGTTTCGTTTGTATTGAGGGCATAAAATACACGGGTAGTGTCAATTTTATTGAATAATGATTTTCCTGCAAATTTTTTTACGATATGGTCTTTATCGGAATAACCCAGAAAGTCGGCAATAGTTGGTGCAATGTCTATATTGGTAGTCGGGTGTTCAGCATTAAATCTCAGATTACTCATTAAGTCGGGATACTTCTTGTCCCAGTCGTTGGGCGTCCGAATGAGAAAAGGAATGGATATGACTTCATCATAAAATGAGACAAGCCGTCCGGCTTTGTGAATCAGTTTTTCCGCATCTCCATGATCTGCCGTAAAAATAATGAGGGTATTATTTAATTTATGGTTTTTTTGCAAAAGGGTTTTGAGTTGTTGAAAGTAGGCATCTACAATATACAAGGCATTCTCATACCGCGACGGAAACTTACAGGATTCCGGAACACTGTCACAATGTTGCTGGAAAGGTGAGTGCAATGCGTTGGTTTGCAAGACAGCAAAAAATGGAGTAGTAGTATCACTTTTGATGGCTTTATCAAAGTAGTTAATCATGGTCAGATCATCCACTCCGAAATCGTTGGCTTGTTGCAGCGTGGTCTGGTCTGCCGTACATCTGTAATCAGGTCCGGGACAGAAGAAGAAATTTTCGAGGTTGGCCCATTTGTAGTATTGCGAGCTCACCAGGATGGTTCTGTATCCGGCACCTTTTGCCCAGTCCCACAAAAATGGCATTGAGTGGAACTTCATAGAGGTTTCCCACGGTGCAGAGCCTGTCATCAGGGATGGTACACTCATGGCCGTGGCACTTGCGTTGGAAAACGCATGTTTGAAAACAACAAAATTAGAAGGTTCATCTTCAATCCATTTTTTTAGATTGGGCATGCATTCATGCTGGCCATTGTACAGCCATACCCCTTTCTTTCCCCATGATTCGTTGATGATAAGAATGATATTATACTTTTTAGTATCGGAAGTAACGGGTTTTTCGGGCCGGAACCTGTCTGGGGAGGCATGAAGCCAGAGTTTATGTTTTTTGTCGATATTATCCCTTATGTAGTTATAACCGGAAAACAGCAACGCGATATCCGGCGTAAGTTTTCTTCCCAATACATCAAATGACAGGGTTTTGATAATCGTGAAATGCAACACTCCGATGCACAGGACAATCAATAGTAGTTTGGGTAAGGGCTTGGGCTGAGGCCGGTATTCCGCATTCGGATACCATATCCAGAGAATAAAAGCATATAGCACCAGCAACAACGGAAAACGGGCGTTTAGAAAATAGGTTTTTGTAAAAGACAGGAGGTAATGCGGATTATCTACGGCGAAATTCAGCATAGAATAGCCAAATGAATCACCAAATTCGTGATATACAAAGTAATGCGATACAATAAGAACAGTTAAAAAGAATGAAAAGATAAAAGCAAATACCTTTTGAGATTTTATCGATAAAGCATTGTAAATGAGTCCGATTGCATAGAAAAAAAGTATGCTCATGAATATGGAAAGCACATACACGTTGGGCTGTACGATGGAAGTCGGATTTCTGGTTGATTGAATCAGCCAATCAAAAAGATGCAGGATGCAGAAGCTGGCAATCCAGGGAGTTAAATATCTTTTCAACGGCTTATTGAACAACACAGTGGATTTAATATGATTTTTTAATGAATTGTACGGTAAATGCAGTCGCGAAGATAAAATTTATTTATTCATTTCCGGTCATCTAATAAGTGTATTAGAAATTTCAGCAAGCGGAATTAAGTATAAATTAACATATTTTTCCCTCGATTCCCTCCATACAATCTGTATCGAATTGCTGTCCTTCAACTGTATAGCTGTTCTGTCTGGCACAACTTCCCAATCTACCGCATTGCCGTTTTTTAGCAATACCGTCATTTCGACCGCAGGGAGAAATCTTGCTTATAATTGGGGATATGTTCTTAGTCTATACAAGTTCTCTCGCTTCGCTCGAGAGGACAGTGTGCAAAGAAGAGACAGGATGCAAATCAAAGCGCAGGAAGCAAGAAAAAAAACAGTACTGTACTTTCTCTTGTTATTGCTGTGCTTGCGGAGCACGAACAGTTTTTTTGCCTCACCGTCATTTCGACCGCAGGGAGAAATCTTTCTTATAATCAGGTAGATATTCTTAGTATAAACGAGTTCTCTCGCTTTGCTCGAGAGGACAGTGTGCAAAGAGGAGACAGGATGCAAATCAAAGCGCAGGAAGCAAGAAAAAAAACAGTACTGTACTTTCTCTTGTTATTGCTGCTATGCGGAGCGCGATCTGGTTTTTTTATGCCTCACCGTCATTTCGACCATAGGGAGAAATCCTGCTTATAATTAGGTAGATGTTCTTAGTATAAACGAGTTCTCTCGCTTCGCTCGAGAGTACAGTGTGCAAAGAAGAGACAGGATGCAAATGAACGCGCAGGAAGCAAGAAAAAACAGCACTGTACTTCTCCTTGTTATTGCTGCCTATGCGTTGCGCGAACATTTTTTTTGCACTACCGTCATTTCGACCGCAGGGAGAAATCCTGTTTATAATCAGGTAGATGTTCTTAGTATAACGAGTTCTCTCGCTTTGCTCGAGAGGACAGTGTACAAAGAAGAGACAGGAAGTAAATGAACGCGCTGTAAGCAAGAAAAAAAAACAGTAGTGTACTTTCTCTTGTTATTGCTGTCCTTTCGGAGCTCGAACAATTTTTTTAGCACTATCGTCATTTCGACCGTAGGGAGAAATCCTGCTGCTGCTTCAGGTTAATGTTCTAAAGTCATCGCCTCGTATCTCCATTTGTCAAACTCCTAAATATAGTTTTTTCTCTTACTTTTCATGGATGTGGAAGGTTGGAGATTTAATTCTGAAAAATTGCGGTATTTCCGTTCTTTTATTAACTTGAAAAAAAGAACGTATGGCAAAATCCGCAGCACTCCGAAAAATCGAATCGCTCGACCCTGAAAAAGATGCCTGGGAGATAGTGCGGCTTTGTGTTTTTTATGAGTTTCCCTGGGATTTTAACCGCGCGCTGGAACTGGCATTGTACAAGACCTTTGCCGTTCCATCCATTTCCAGGATTTTACACCTCTCCGGAGAGTTTGAAAAGCACGCGCAAAAGCGCTACGACGACACGGACTTGTTGTTAAGTGAGATCATTGAAAACGGACTGACGTCCGGAGGACGCGGCATGCAGGCCTTAGACCGCATCAACTGGATGCATTCCAACTATCGGATTTCCAATGAGGATTATCTCTATGTGCTGGGGACGTTTATTTTTGAAACCAGTAACTGGATCAATCAATTCGGGTATCGGGAGTTGACCAGCAAGGAGGAATTAGCCGGATTTTACATCTGGACAGAAATCGGCAGGAAGATGCATATCGAAGCCATTCCTTCAAGCATTCAGGAATTCCGCCAGTTCTATACCGATTACGAGAAAAAGTATTTTGCGTTCAGCGAGGCCAATTTAAAGGTAGCCCGCGCTACGGAAGATTTACTGCTGGGCTGGTATATGCCTGCATTTATGTTTGAAACCGCCCGTCCGCTGCTGCATGCGGTGATGGAGCCACATCTGTTGAAAGCATTCCGCTACAAAGAACCCGGTCCGCTGCTACGGACAATGGTAAAACAGGCGCTGCGCAGCCGCAGTCTGGCGGAAAGTATGATTCCGCGCAGCAAACCTTATATCCGGACAAAAGACCATAAGCACCATTTTTATCCTGATGGATATGCTATGGAAGATTTGGGTCCAGATAAATTATTCCATTCTTCGAAATGCCCGTATCATAAACTTACGAACTCGATAAAATAACCGTTATAGAAGATATCCATTTTTTTAGTACTAACCATAAAATCAGATTACTATGAAAACGATGCGAAAAAAAATCTATTTGGTGTTGCTGCTGTTTACGCTTGCATCCAGCGTCGGTATGACATCCTGCGGAAAGAGTAAGGGTGCGGAAGTTTGTGATGACGGGCTAGACAATGACGTTGACGGCGATACAGATTGTGCTGACAGTGATTGCCTTTCTTCGGCTTCTTGCTGATAAGCAATAGTAAAACGGACTATATTTTATTCGGTAAATTGCCGGAGTTCAAATTTTATGGATGCAATGCAGCCATAGGCAAGTCTTGGAATATTTTTCCAGTATCTAAGTCAGCATCACCGGTAAGGTGATGCTGCGGTTGCTTAAACAAAATACCGCTCAATGGCAGTATCATATAATTCTTTGTATACAGCAATAGAACCGAAGTTTTCGCCATCAATTAGAATGTCTTTTCCTTTTACGGTTCCTAAAAGTCTGTTTGGAATATTATTGGCTTTTAAGAAGTTTTCAAAATTTTCTTTTGAAGTGGCATCTACAGACACCACGACACGGCTTTGACCTTCGCCGAACAGGCAGGCATCTTTGCGGATGCCGGTACAAGTCGTTATCTCAAAGCCGAAGTTGCGGGTCATGGCACTTTCCAGCACAGCAATAAACAAGCCGCCTTCACTTATGTCGTGTGCGGAGCGTATCCATTTGTTTTCTATCAGTTTCGCCACACCATCCTGTATCTGTGCTTCTTCGTTTAATTCAAAATGCGGGGCCGGAGAAAGGTCAATTTTGTGTTCGTTTACCAGATATTCCGAACTCGCGATATCGTTGGTGCAGGTTCCAATCAGGTAAATCAAATCACCTTCCTTTTTAAAGTCCAGTGTCATGATATTGTCTACATCTTCGATGATACCCAACATACCAATCGTTGGCGTCGGATTCACCGCGCGGTTCGGCGACTGGTTATAGAACGATACGTTACCGCCGGTGACGGGTGTCTCAAACCGGATGCAGGCATCGCCCATGCCTTGCAGCGCGTGCACAAAATTCCAATATACCTCTTCATCGTACGGATTGCCGAAGTTCAAACAGTTGGTAATGGCTACCGGTTTAGCGCCTGTACAGACAATATTTCTTGCTGCTTCGGAAACGGCAATCGCGCCGCCCTTATAGGCATCCGCATGCACATAACGCGAGTTGCAATCTACCGTCATCACCAATCCTTTTTTAGCATCTTTCAGGCGAATCACTGCTGCATCACTCGGACGGTTGGTACTTGCATTGTTTACGCCCACCATGGAATCATATTGTTTGTAGATAAAACGTTTGGATGCGATGTTGGGATTTTGTACCAGGCGTTTTGCCACATCCGCATAATTGACCGGTAATGGCACTTTATCCATGTCAAAAGCATCTCTTTTAACATGATAGGATGGTTGTCTGTACGGTCGGTCATACACCGGAGCACCTCCGCCCAATACGAGCGTATCTGCAGGTACTTCAGCCACCAGTTCTTCGTTCATATAATATTGCACCAGATTGCCTTCGGTCACTTCACCGATAATGGCACAATGCAAATCCCATTTGTCAAATACTTTTTCCACCAGCGCTTCTTTTCCTTTTTCCACCACAATCAGCATGCGTTCCTGCGATTCGGATAACAGAATCTCAAATGGCTGCATGTGTTTTTGTCGTGTAGGCACTTTATCTAGCCAGATTTTCATACCATGTTTGCCTTTCGCGCTCATTTCGTTGGTGGAGCAGGTGATACCTGCAGCACCCATATCCTGCATGCCGACTACGGCACCGGTTTTTATCACTTCGAGTGTGGCTTCCAGTAATAATTTTTCTGTAAACGGATCGCCGACTTGTACGGATGGAATTTTATCTTCCGCATCTTCGCCTAAATCTTCGGATGCGAAGGTAGCTCCGTGGATGCCGTCTTTTCCGGTGCTGGCGCCCACGATATAAATCGGGTTTCCTGCACCTTCGGATGTAGCGGAAATGGTTTCGCCTACCCGCACAATACCCACACTCATTGCATTCACCAGCGGGTTCACCTGATAGCAGTCATCGAAATAAACTTCACCCGCTACTGTCGGCACACCGAAGCAATTGCCATAATGCGAAATACCTTTCACCACGCCTTTCAGTAAATGCTGTGTGCGTTTGTTGTCGAGCGCTCCGAAACGCAGGGAATTTAAAGAAGCCACAGGACGGGCGCCCATGGTGAAAATATCGCGGGAAATTCCGCCGACACCCGTTGCTGCACCCTGAAAGGGTTCTACCGCACTCGGGTGGTTGTGGGATTCAATCTTAAAGGCACATGCCCAGCCGTCACCGATATCCACCAATCCGGCATTTTCCTCGCCGGCTTCTACCAGCAGTGCTTTGCCTTTGCGCGGCAGTTTTTTCAGGTATTTGATGGAGTTCTTGTAGCTGCAGTGTTCGCTCCACATCACAGAATAAATACTGAGTTCCGTGAAGGTAGGCATTCTGCCCAGAATGTCCTGTATTTTTTGATATTCTTCCGGTAAAAGGCCTAATGATTTAGCTATTTCTTCATTCACAACCGGTTGATGGATAGGAGTCGACATAGATGTATAATTCTGTTCAAAAATAGTTAATTCTAAAGAACCATTTTCGAATATTTATTATCATAACGATAAATTGTTTATTTTTATCGATGCTCTTATTTTAGACTCTTCACATCATGGTTAAGGAAATTCTGGCGCCTGTACTGGCTTTTTTATGCTTTGCCCTGATTATTGCCAACAAGCGATTTTTTAAAACTCCTGTACTTTCCAAGAGATTTTTGCTGGCGGTGTTTTCCCTGAAGGCAGGTTGTGCCATTTTGTACGGTTATTTTTATCAATCGGGTTTGCTGACAGGCGGCGACACATTCCTTTATTTTATTGATGGAAATGTCATTTATAGAACGCTGTACACCCATCCGCTCATTTATTTGAAACTGGCGCTCGGCAGCAATGATTTCAAACCGGTTCCGGCAGCGCTTTTGCCCTATACCGATGAGATGCGTTTTTGGTTTGATCAGAGTAATTATTTCATCGTCCGGATGAATGCGCTTATTCGTCCGTTCTCGTTTGGAGTATATAATGTCCATGCCATCGTTTTTGCTTTTTTATCTTTTACTGGTACCTATAATCTGTATTTATTTTTTGAAAAGAAAATGCCGCAGAAAAGACTGCTCCGGTTGGTGTTGTTTGGTATCCCGTCTTTTGTTTTCTGGACTTCCGGCCTGCATAAAGATGCCGTTGTGTTGTTTGCTGTCGGACTGGTTTTATCTAAACTGGATGCATTAGTCAGGTGGCGGTTTAATCTGACAGATGCCTTTTTTTTGCTGGCAGGATTGGTTACACTTGGGTATAGCAGGGTCTATGTTTTGCTGTTCCTGTCTCCGTTGTTCATTGCCATGTTCTTACAGGAAAAAGTACAAGTTAAAACATCGGTCATAAAAATCGTTGTAGCCGGCATCGGAGGTATTGTACTGATGGCTGTGCTGATAGATATATTTAACCCCACAATCAGTTACCTGCAAGAATTCCTGATCAGGAGGGATTTCTTTTTAAACTCTCCCGGTACGATGACATTTCAGGTTCAGAGAATCCCTCAGGACATTTCCGGCGTTTTGATATTGTTGTCTCAGGCAGTCACCAATCCGTTCATACGGCCGTTACCGGGCGAGTGCCATTCCTTACTGTCGTATGCAGCCTGTCTGGAAACCTGTTTCATCTTATTATTACTGGTATATTTACTGGTGACAGCAGATATCAAATCCCTGTTCAATAACCCTTACGCATTTTTTTGTGTACTGTTTGGGTTGAGCACGCTGTTTCTGGTCGGACTTATCGTGAATAACTCGGGTGCCATCATTCGTTACCGACCCATTCCTATGTCATTTATTTTGATAGGATTATATTTATTGAGAAATAAAAGCAGGGATTTTTCTAAAAATAGTAACTAAATTTTGGTAAAATACATTTAAATCCTTTTAATTCTCTCTTTTTTTTGCCATCTTAGCATCAAACTAAGTATGTATGTCAAAAACAAGATTTAATGCTTTATCAGCATTCTCATCCAGACCCAAATTAAACGTAGAATTACCGGCGGAAAAAATCTCCGATTTTTTTGCTTCTTCCGTATTCGGAGAGAAACAAATGAAAGAATTTCTTCCCTCGGATGCTTATAAGCGCCTGGCAGCCTGTATCCGTGATGGCAAAAAAGTAGACAGAGATATTGCCGACCAGGTGGCATCCGCGATGAAAGCATGGGCCATGAAACAAGGCGCTACTCACTATACGCACTGGTTTCAGCCGCTGACCGGCACTACTGCTGAAAAACACGATTCATTCTTTATGCCTAAAGGCAGCGGAGGCGTGGAAGAATTCAGTGCAGACGCTTTAGCACAGCAAGAACCGGATGCATCTTCTTTCCCTTCCGGCGGCATCCGTGCAACGTTTGAAGCACGCGGTTATACCGCATGGGATGTTACCTCTCCGGCATTTATCATGACGGTGGGTAATGGAAAAACCTTATGTGTCCCTACTATTTTTATATCTTATACCGGTGAGACACTCGATTACAAGGCTCCATTGTTGAAATCTATTCAGGTGCTGGATCAGGCGGCAACGGAAGTGGCACATTATTTTGACAGAGATGTTAAACACGTAAACACTACCCTGGGCTGGGAGCAGGAATATTTCTTAGTGGACACCGCGATGTATTCTGCGCGTCCGGATTTAGTGATGAGCGGCAGGACCTTGTTAGGACGTCGCTCGCCAAAAGGCCAGCAGCTGGAAGACCATTATTTTGGCGCCATTCCTGAGCGGGTATATGCCTACATGCGCGATTTTGAAATCGAGTGTTTGAAATTGGGAATTCCTGTCAGAACCCGTCATAACGAGGTGGCACCTTCTCAGTTTGAGTGTGCACCGATGTTTGAGGAGGCTAATCTGGCGGTGGACCATAATTCCCTGCTGATGGATGTTATGGATAGAGTGTCCAGTAAACATAAGCTGAAAGTGTTGTTCCATGAAAAGCCATTTGCAGGCATTAACGGCAGCGGTAAACACAATAACTGGAGTATGGGTACGGATACCGGAGTGAATTTATTGTCTCCGGGGAAAACGCCAAGAACCAATTTACAGTTCCTTACTTTCTTTATCAATACGATTGCTGCGGTCAACCGTCATGAAGAATTGTTGCGTGCTTCCGTTGCATCACACGGTAATGAGCACCGCTTAGGTGCCAATGAAGCGCCACCGGCAATTATCTCTGTTTTCTCCGGTTCTTATCTGAAGGAAGTGTTGGAGATGATTGAAAAACGCGTGGATGAAGATAAATTTGATGAACAGGATAATATCACTCTCCGTCTGGATATTCACAATCGTATTCCGGATATCATGCTGGACAACACAGACAGAAACAGGACGTCACCATTTGCCTTTACCGGAAACAAATTTGAATTCCGAGCAGTGGGTTCATCTGCGAACTGCGCCTTGCCGATGACGGTGTTAAATACCATTGTAGCCGAACAGTTGAAACTGTTTAAGGCAGAAGTGGATGAATACATTAAAGGAGGCGACTACAAAGATGTAGCGATTCTGAAAGTATTGCGCAAAACCATCAAGGAAGCCAAGCGTATCATGTTTGAAGGAGATAACTATTCCGAAGAATGGCATAAGGAAGCTAAAAAACGCGGATTGAGCAACAATAAAACTGCTCCGGTTGCATTGGGTGCGTTTGTTTCGGAGAAATCAGTGAAGTTGTTTGAAGAACAAGGCATCTATACACACAGAGAAGTGGAAGCGCGTTATGAGATTGCACTGGAAAATTATATCAAAGCCATTCAGATAGAATCTCGTGCACTGGGTGAGATTGTCATCAATCAGGTGATTCCGGCATGTATAGAATATCAAAACAAATTAATTACTAATATCAAAGGACTGAAAGACGTGGGCATCGATGCAAAATTGTATGCTGCACAAACGGATGTCCTCAAACAGATTTCTGAAGGCATTGATAAATTAATCAAGTTAAACAAAGAAATGTTTGATTTGCGCGTTAAAGGAAATGATTTGTCCAATGTGCTGAAACAGGCCTTGCTGTACTGCGATAAAGTGCGTCCGATTATGGATGAAATGCGCGAAATCGCGGATGGTCTCGAAGGTATTGTTGACGATGAATTGTGGCCATTGCCAAAATACAGAGAAATGTTGTTTTCTAAATAATAACTCCAGTATACCTGATGGCCGGAAGAAATCTTTTTTCTTTCGGCCATTTTTTTAGCTTCAGGTAAAACATACAATATTATGATTGCGTACAATCCCAAGGACTGGTTTACATTCATATTTCGGTTTCACAAGTCGGATACCGTTCGCCAGCTTTTCCCCATGATAATAGCCATTGGCATCTACGCCGCCATTATTTCCTATTTGGAGCTCAGCATTGTGAAAATCGATAAAGATTCTCAATTGAAGAACCTTTCTCTTATCTATTCAATGCTCGGATTTGTGATTTCATTATTACTGGTATTCAGAACCAATACAGCTTATGAAAGATGGTGGGAGGGGAGAAGGCTGTGGGGGCAGTTAATCAATGCTTCCAGAAATTTATCCATTAAATTAAATCAGATTGTACGGGATGAAACTGCCCATAAAGCGGCTTTGAAGACGCTGATTCCCTATTTTGCCGTATCATTGAAATCACACTTAAGGAACGAACATACACCTCCGGAACTGGATGAGAACGCCCTGATGACTGACAGGTTTGATTTTTCCGACAAAAAACACCTGCCCAACCATGTTGCAAGGGAAATCTTTGAAGAAATCGATTTGCTGTATCGGGAAAAACTAATCTCTGATGCGCAGTTGCTGATTATAAACAACGACTTTCAGCAATTTACAGAAATATGCGGTGGTTGTGAACGGATTAAAAATACACCTATACCGTATTCATACAGTGCTTTCCTCAAAAAGTTTATTTTCTTTTATATCATGCTGATGCCCTTCGCTTATATTGCCTCTCTGGGATTTACTATCGTACCGGTCACTGTTTTTACATTTTATGTTTTAACCAGTATAGAACTTATTGCTGAAGAAATTGAAAATCCCTTCGGAACAGATGATAATGATTTGCCACTGGACGGATTATGCGAAAATATAAAAAGAACCTGCCATGAAATATTTAGTTAGATAGCATTAAAAATAAACCACAACCAAGTATATTTGTTATATTTAGTCAGGTATATTTATGTATAAAATCTGTTCTATATTCTTTTTTGTTGCTGCAACAGTGTTAGTGTCCTGCAAATCAACCTCCAAGGTACAGGATGGAGAGACCGCCTATCAGCTTAAAAAATATACATTAGCCGCAGAGATGCTTCAGAAAGATTTCGGACGCTCCAAAGACGTGACCGAACAATCCAGATTAGCATTAAAGATTGCGGATAGTTACGACAAACAGCTGAATTATAAAGAAGCGGAAGTATGGTATAAAAAAATAGCGGATACCCGTGTGATGAACGATGCCATCGTACTCTATATCAACGCGCTTAAACGAAATGAAAAATACGAACAGGCATTCAAGGTGCTGGACGATTTTCTGAAAGCGAATAAGACCGAAAAATACCGCTTGCAAAAGGAGTATGATTTTCTTGAGGAGGTACTGAAGAAAATGAAGAAGCCGTCATACGTGAAACTCACCAATTTAGATATCAATTCAGAAAGTTTGGACTTTGCGCCGTTTCTAAAAGATAATACCCTCTATTTTTCAACCTCCAGAATGGCGGAAAAAGGAATGAAAGATGAATGGACGGGAGAGGGGTATACCGATATTTATTCAGCCCAAAAATTAGCGAATACAAAATTCAGTGAAGCGACTGCACTGGATAAGCTCTTTAATACCACTTATCACGATGCGGAATGGGTGATGAGCAAAGATGGTAAGACCGCTTTGTTTACCCGTTGCGGTACTGATACCAAAAACACCAACGATTACTGCCATATCTACCGTTCCATCAAAAATATAGATGATACCTGGAGCGCTCCAGAACGAGTGAAATTGTTTGCTGATACCGTTAATGAAGGGCAAGCCTTTTTGACGGCAGATGGAAATGAATTGTATTTTGTGTCGGATGCGAAAGACGGCTATGGCGGTAAAGATATTTATCTTGCCAAGAAGAATGTATCGGGAGAATTTGAGAATCCATTTAATGCCGGCTCAAAAGTGAATACTTCTGGTGACGATATGTTTCCGGTAATCGGTGACGATAACAAACTGTATTATTCCACCAATGGCAGAATCGGTTATGGCGGACTGGATATTTATTCCGCCACCAAAGAGGGGAAAATTTATACCAATGCTCAGAATCTTGGATTCGGCATTAATTCGGGTGGCGACGATTTCAGTATCTCCTTGGTAAAATCCAAAGACGATTCCGCTTTGTTGAGCGGTTATATCACATCCAACAGACCGGGCGGAAAAGGGCTGGATGATATTTATTATTTCGAACAGCGTATACCGCCTGCGGAGCCGTTGCCTCCTGCAGTGTATATCCTGAAAGTGTTGGTGCAGGCAAAAACATATCAGGATGACAACAACCCGAACTCAACTTATTTGGGTTTGAAGTCGATTGAGAACGCAACCATAGAGTTGCCACGTTTTGATCAGGTGGCGGAAAGTTTTCAGTTTCTCCACTCGGATAAATCAGGAAAGGCGCAGGCTGATATTCCGAAAAACAGTCAGTTTAAATTGAAGGTTTCCAAAATCGGATATCTGACACAAGAGGAGAATGTGCGTGCGGATATCCCTTCTAAAGACGGCGATACGATTGTAATTGAGAAAACGATTACCCTTTCTAAGATTTATAAAAATGTAGAGATTACCTTGAACAATATTTATTACGATTATGATAAATGGAACATCCGTGCGGATGCGGCACAAAGCCTGGATACACTGGTGGATATTTTAGTCAAAAACCCGACCATCAAAATTCAGCTGTCTTCTCATACCGACTGCCGTGGAAAGGATACCTATAATGAAATATTATCCCAAAAACGTGCCGAGAGTGTGGTGCAATACCTGATTCAGAAAGGCATATCGGCAGATAGGTTAACGGCGAAAGGATATGGTGAATCTATGCCGATAGAAACCTGTGAATGCACCAGGTGTACGGAAGAACAACACCAGAAAAACAGACGTACAACGTTTAAGATTTTAAGTGAGTGATTTTTGAATACTAATCAATGATTTTGCAGGATGAGCAGTAAGATGATAAGCGTTATTTCAATTTGTCTTTTCCTTGCGGTATCCTGCAAGAAAGGCAATGACGCCTGTCCGGATACTGTAACGGATATTGACGGGAATACTTATCATACGGTATCCATCGGCACTCAATGCTGGACATTTGAAAATTTAAGAACCACGCGTTTAAATGACGGAACAGCTTTGCTGACCGGCCTGAATGATGTTGACTGGACGACGTCCACATCCGGCGCTTTTTGTATATATGGAGATAATCCGGTAAATCAGTCCATTTATGGGAATTTGTACAATTTTTATGCGGTAAATACCGGAAAGTTAGCGCCCGCAGGCTATGGCATGTCCCCACGAAAACCGAATGGAGTGATGTTGAAAGATTACTTAGGCGGAGAAACAATTGCCGGAAATAAGTTGAAAGCAAATTCCGGTTTGTGGTCTGCATCCCCGGGAATCACTAATACCAATTCCAGTGGTTTTACCGGCTTGCCGGGCGGATACCGCTACGATCATTATTATAATTTGGGTTATCATGCTTACTTCTGGTCTTCTACAGAAGAATTAGGAACGGGCGTTGCATCTTACTTGTCTTATGACAAAGCCTTTTCCCCCAATTTTTTTAATTCCAAGCAAGACGGTCTTTCTGTTCGATGTATAAAAGATTAGATGGAGGCTTTCCTATGGTTTTTTGCTGTAATATATTGCTTTAATGATTATGTATGTTCTTCCTGTATGTTAAGTCTGAATGTCTCATCGTGGTTTCCAATAAATAAATAACAAGCTCAAAAAAATAGTTTATTTTTACAGCCTGAAAAAGAACATCTAAATAAATAAGCGATGCCTACACTTTTTGATAAATCCACACAGGAAAAAATGCTGGCCAGAGTGAATAAACTGACAGCTTCGTCCACCCGTAAATGGGGTAAGATGAGTGTATCTCAAATGCTGAAACACATGACGATAGCTTTTTCTGTTCCTATCAATAAAATCCAGTTACCGAAAGATAAGCTGTATTATCTATCTGCCAATCCTTTGGCTCGCTGGATGATGATAAAAGCGATAACAAAATGGCCGAAAAATCTGGTTACCGCGGAAACCTTTAAAGTGAAAGATGACCCCGAATTTGAAGTGGCAAAGAAAGAATTTCTGGCTGCATTCAATGAATTTATTAATGCAACAAGGTTTGATGGCAGTCATCCTGTATTTGGCGTTATGGATAAAGAATTATGGGGGGATGCCATGGCAATTCATTTAAATCATCATCTTGAACAATTCGGCGTTTAACCCAGGATGAATCATAATCAATTTCAATGAGCACTAATCGCTATGACCAGCGCGGGGTTTCCGCCACTAAAGACGAAGTACATGCAGCTATTGAAAAGGCGGACAAGGGATTGTTTCCAAAAGCTTTCTGTAAGATATTTCTTGATTATTTAACCGGTGATGAAAATTATTGCTCTATCATTCATGCCGATGGTGCCGGTACCAAAAGTGTTCTGGCTTATTTATACTGGAAAGAAACGGGCGATTTATCCGTCTGGAAGGGCATTGCTCAGGATGCGATAGTGATGAATACGGACGATTTGATTTGTGTGGGTGCAACATCTGATTTCCTGATGTCCAGTATTATTAACCGAAACAAGCATCTTATTCCCGGAGAGGTCGTTAAAGCCCTGATAGACGGGACAAATGAAGTGGTGGAGATGATGCATGAACACGGAGTGCGTATCTATCCGATGGGCGGTGAGACAGCCGATATGGGCGATGTGATTCGTACGGTATCCGTAGATGCTGTGATGACGGCACGCTTCAGAAGGGACAAGGTGATTGATAATGCAAATATTAAGGAAGGAAATGTGATAGTGGGACTGGCGTCTTATGGACAAGCCAATTATGAAAGTCAGTACAATGGAGGCATGGGCAGCAATGGTCTGACCTCTGCCCGACATGATGTGTTTTCTAAAATCTATGCGAAAAAATATCCGGAAGCTTATGATGCCAACACAAACGATGCATTCATATATTCGGGTTCCAAACTACTAACCGATGAAGTGGAAGACAGTCCGCTGGATGCCGGTAAATTAGTGTTGTCGCCAACTCGCACCTATGCTCCTGTTATCAGGAAGGTGATAAATGAAATTGGCGTTCAAAATATCAGCGGCATCATCCATTGCAGCGGCGGCGCGCAAACAAAAATATTGCACTACATAGATAATTTACACATTGTTAAGAATAACCTGTTTCCGATACCGCCCTTGTTTAAGTTGATACAGGAAGAAAGTAAGACCGACTGGAAAGAAATGTATCAGGTGTTTAACTGCGGGCATCGATTGGAGATTTATTGTGAGCCGCAATTCGCAGATGAGATTATCGCCGTTTCCGCTTCCTTCGGTGTGGATGCTCAAATCATAGGATATGTGGAGCCTGCCGCTAAAAAACAGGTGACTATCCAAAGCGATAAAGGAACATTCGTATATTAAAACTGCTTGCTGAATTTATAACAGCTCAAATGACGGAAAGGTGGAAATCTGTACGGAAGCATTTTCCTGAATCTCAAACCGATAACTGTTTTTTCCATTTGTCACCATCAGAAAAGGTACACGCAGTTTCAGATTATATGTCGCGATTTGCTGTAATGTCTTTTCTTTGATTTCAATGAATTCCGCTTTGCATTCTATCAGTATCTTGGGTTCCAGCGATTGGTTGAACACGACAATATCATACCGTTTGCTGAGTTCGTTAACTTTCAGTGTTTTCTCTACGGAAATATACTTTTGCGGATATTGCTGTTCATGGATGAGCTGATGTAAAATATACTGCCGGACTTTTTCTTCCGGAGTTAGCACAATCCATTTCTTTCGAATCAGACACAAGATGTACTTCTTGTTGTTTGCGATGCGAATATCAGGAGTTGATTTTGCCATGCATTATTAGTATATCATCCGAATATTACTGAGAATAAACCGGCTATTTACAAAGACTTGTCACGCTTCGGAACATCCGGTTCCAATGAAACGCTTCCATACCGGGATTGAAGTTGTCTTTAGAAAGCCATACAAACAGCGGTTTACCGACAACATGATCTTCCGGAACATAACCCCAGTAACGGGAGTCCAGTGAATTGTGCCGATTATCACCCATCATCCAGTAGTAATTCTGTTTAAACGTATAATTGGTAACCGGTTGGCCTTTTATCAGTAAGCGATCTTCAATAATGGACGCATCCGCGTGTTCGTACAATACAATTGTTTGCGCATAGCGGTACAAATTGTCTTTGTTCGTTAAATCAATGGTCCAGCCCTTTTTAGGGATGATGAGCGGTCCGTAATTGTCTAAATTCCATTTGTAGTACTGCGCCACTAAGGAATAGGTCCAGTTGCCCTGAATGATGGAGGTGTTCACGGGAAGTATAGCTGTTACGTTTGGCTGTTTCTTCAGGTTTTCCACCTGGCTGTATGTCAGTAAAACGGCTACAGAGTCTTTGTTCTGAATCAGGTAATTTTGAAACTGTGCAAATAATTCATCCGTTGGCCCCACCGGGTTTCCGATATCATCGGTAAAACCCATTTGCTGATTGCCGTTCGGGTAAGTATAGATAATTTCCGGAAAGTCATTGTACCAGTTGATACCCAAAGATTTTATTACATCCGCACTTAAAGAGGTTCCGTTCGTCTTGACGATGTATTCAAACTGCATGTTCTGATAATGCGGCTGTGCAATACCATTGATATAGAGTTGTTTGTTTTTAACCTCAAGTGTATCTCCAGCAATCCCAACGCATCGTTTTACATAATTTTCCCGTTTATCCAACGGTCGTTCAGCAAACTGATAGGCATCTCCGGGATAATTAAAAACCACTACATCGCCGTTTTATTTTTCAAAACCGGGTAATCGTGGTAGCCGAGCTGGATGATCTTGGAATAGGCCTTGCCTAAGTTAAAAGGCATGGTATGGTGGGCGAATGGAAACGCTATCGGAGTGATAGGGGTACGTGCACCATAATTTAACTTGCTGACAAATAAGAAGTCTCCTGCAAGCAAAGAACCTTCCATGGAAGTTGTAGGAATTTTATAGGCTTCAATCACAAAGGTGCGTATGATAGTGGCAGCCACTACGGCAAACACGATGGCATCCGCCCATTCACGCCCGAAAGAACGTTTGGCTTTTTTTTCTTTGTCTTTTGAATGGCTGGGACCTTCGTACACTGTTTTTTTATCTAACAGACCAATTATAGGGAAGTAGATATAACCTAAAAAGATACCGGCAAGATGCTGAAGGAAGTTGCGCTTTCCAAAAGAATTGCAGATGTCTGTTGTCCAGGTCAGACCGAACAAGAAATTGACATACGGTATCAATCCCCAGTATGCCTGATTCTTTGGCCTTCCTATAATTTCCAGTAAGGTGAAATCCTGTACAAGCGGAATAAAAACATGCAGCGGATTCTTTCCTGCCTTTTTATATAAACCAAAACAAGGAATATGTAAGAGGTAATGCAATAAATAAGCGTAAACTAAACTGAGCATATTGTTGAAAGTTAAATGTTGTTGAGTATAGGTTAATCGTAAACGAGTAATATTACAGGCAGGTTGTTAATGCTTGTTAAATCCCAGTACATCCTCCATGGAGTAGGCGCCTTTCTTGCCTACCAGCCATGTTGCAGCCGCTAAAGCACCTCCTGCAAATCCCTTACGGTTGTGAGCAGTATGGGTCAATTCTATCTTGTCAATCGAAGAAGCATAGGTGACAGTATGGGTTCCTGGAACATTCGGCTCCCGTTTGGAAATGATGGATAATGTGTCCGCCTTGTCCGTCTCATTGTTTTCCCAATTCTTTTTTCGCGCGATTCTTTTTATGACATCTAATGCTGCATGTAACGCCGTACCGCTCGGAGCATCTTTCTTTTCGGTGTGGTGTATTTCTTCCATGAATATTTCATACTCCTCATGGTCATTCATGATTTTTGCGAGGTATCGGTTGACTTCAAAAAAGATATTGACACCAATACTGAAATTGGGCGCGAATAAAAATGATTTGTTGTGCATCGTTGCGTATAGCTTAATCTCCTCCAACTTTTCTGTCCATCCTGTACTTCCTACCACCACAGGCACGCCGGCATCAAAACACCACTGGATATTTTGTACAGCTGTATGTGGAGAGGTAAACTCTATCGCTACATCTACCGTCTGAAGTTCTTCTTTGGTAATCTGTATCTCTGTTGTCAACGTCGATGATGAGAGAAATGTCGTATTCTTTTTTTGCCGGAAAGAGCGTTTTTTTCTTCTGCTATTTCGTGAATAGCTTTTCCCATTTTGCCGTATCCGATTAATGCGATTTTCATTATAGTTGGAAAATTTATTTAAGTCCTAAATTTACAGTTATTCCGCGTAATAAGTGAGGTTGGTATAATTTAATTGGGGATTCACATGCAGGGTTAGATTATCCGAGATATCAAAGCTCCGGAGATGTGCATCTACCGTCGCATCCACTATGGATAAACCCCAGGCTAAAATGGTGCCAAAGGATGCTATCTGTACGTTACGCCGGTAACCGTTCCGGATGGTTTCTATTTGTGGCAAGCTTAATGAATTATAGGGTGCTGGATTCTCAATATCATTATACGAATTCCTCAGATAGCCGTTGAACTGCTTAAGTTTTATGCCATTGGATGCCACAAAATAGGTTACTGTCCCTATGACGGCATATACAATCGGCAGTTTCCAGTACTTTTTGTTGTATATCTGTCCTAATCCCGGAAAACCCAACGCCCATAGCGCGGCTTTTTTGGGGGAATAGTGAGTGGTGTCCACCTTTTTGGCTTTCTTCATTTTTCCGGATACCGATGCCTCTTTTTTCAGTGAATCGGTTTTTAGGGTATTACCATACTGATACATCTTTACGAATGGATTTCGGAATGTATCTGCAATGGAGATGGATGAATCCGTGAGAACCTGCTTGGTGCGAACAGTAGTATCCATTTGTGTTTGAGCGGCTGAAGATACCGAAAACGACAGGATACACAAAAAAATGAAAACAATACGCGTTATAGTAAATTTCACATGATGCATTGCATGTAAAATTACTCTTTTTCGATAATATCTAATAACCTGTTCAGGTCGGCGACAGAATAGAACGGTATGATGATTTCGCCTTTGTCGGCGGCTGTTTTCTTGATTTTTACCTTTGTTTCAAAAATATCCATCAGCTTATGCTGTACATTTTTATAGGATGCAGGCAGCGGCTCTTCTTTCTTGCTGTCTTTTTGGTTCGTTGTCTTGGTGGAAAGCAGGCGTACCAATTCTTCTGTTTTCCGAACAGACAGGCTTTTACTGTTGATTTCTTTCAGAACATATAATTGCTTGTCCACTTCCGGCAAAGAAATGATAGCTCTGGCATGCCCCATGGATAATACTTTGTCGCGCAATGCTTTCTGGATTTCCGGCGGAAGTTTCAACAGACGAAGGTAATTGGTCACGGTAGAACGGTCTTTACCCAGGCGTTCTCCTAAGTTTTCATGTGTCAGCTGGCATTCGTCAATTAAACGCTGGTAGGTCAGGGCAACTTCCATAGCGTTCAGGTCTTCCCGCTGTATGTTTTCTATCAATGCCATTTCCACCACTTCCTGGTCGTTGGCGGTGCGCACATACGCCGGGATTTCGGTAAGGCCGGCCATCTTAGAAGCACGTAAACGGCGCTCTCCGGAAATCAGCTGGTATTTTTTATCGGTAATTTTTCGAACGGTAATCGGTTGAATTACGCCATGCACTTTGATAGAGGATGCCAGTTCTTCCAATGCCTGCTGATTAAAGTCAGCACGCGGCTGGAACGGATTCACTTCAATTAAATCCAGCTTGATTTTCGGAACGGTATTGATGATGGAATCTTCATCCGTGGCGCTTATCTTTAAAACTTCGGTGTCTTCATCTAAATTTGACAACAAGGCACGGATGCCTTTTCCCAGCGCGTCTTTTTTCTTATTCGTTACCATGTTTTATGATTGATAGTTGATGATATGAGTCGGCGATATTGATTTATAATAATGTGTTCAGTGGGTTGAATTCTGCTTACTAGTTGAGCTGTTCTTTTCCCTCTGCTTCAATAAATTTTTCTTCCATCGGAATATTTGTCATTCCGTTGTTTTGTAATATTTCTCTGGCCAGATTGAGGTAGTTGATGGCGCCTTTACTTTCCGCATCGTACATGATAATAGGCTGGCGCAAACTTTGAGCCTCGCCCAGTCGGGTGTTGCGGTGGATGATGGTATTGAAGACGCTGTGCTCAAAACGGCGTTTCACTTCCGCCACCACCTGATTGGATAAGTTCAGGCGCTGGTCGTACATGGTCAGTAAAATACCTTCAATTTCCAGTTCTTTATTCAGTCTTGATTGAACAATTTTGATGGTATTGAGTAATTTTCCCAATCCTTCGAGTGCGAAGTATTCACACTGAACAGGGACCAGAACACTATCCGATGCCGTTAAGGCATTGACCGTTATTAAACCCAGGGAAGGAGAACAGTCGATGATGATGAAATCATATTTCTTCTTCAGGTCGTGTAATATTTCTTTCAATATCTTTTCCCTATTGGGGTGATTGATAAGTTCTATTTCCGCACCCACCAAGTCCAGGTGAGAAGGCAACAGAAATAAATTCGGTGTATCTGTTTCCAAAATGATGTCTTTGGCTTTTGCGCTGTCAATCAGACATTCGTACAAGCTTACTTTGATATTTCTCGGGTCGAATCCGCAGCCACTGGTGCTGTTTGCCTGCGGGTCGGCATCGATGAGTAATGTTTTTTGTTCAAGGATGGCTAAACTCGCCGCCAGGTTGATGGCAGTAGTGGTTTTTCCAACTCCGCCTTTCTGATTCGCAATACTGATAATTTTTCCCATATTTCTTTAAACGTTATAAGTGGTTGGTTATTGGTTGCATGTTACTGTGTTGCTGATATTTTCTAAATTGGTATCCTGTAACATGTACGCTGATTTTATAATTCAATAGTTTCTCCGATCGTTAGTAATAGTAATTCTTTTCCTGCATCTGCAAATTTCTTTTTTGCATCCTGATGGTCAATCACAATAAACCCGAAGGTGTCGTAATGTACGCCGATGATTTTATCGCATTTGATGAAATCCGCTGCGGCAATGGCGTCTGTTATATCCATCGTAAAATTATCACCGATGGGTAATACGGCAAATTTCAGGTTTGCCCAGCGCGGAATCAGCTGCATGTCCATCGTCAGGGCGGTGTCACCGCTGTAATAAAAATCACCTTCCGAAGTATTGAAAACAAATCCCATTGGGTTTGCACCATACGTGCCGTCCGGCAAACAGGAAGAATGCACAGCAGAGACACATTTGACCGTTCCAAAATCGGAGGACCATTTTCCGCCGGTATTCATTGGCCTGAATCTCGTTAATTCCTGTTTGGATAGCCATTCATAGATTTCAAAAGCACAGATGATGGTTGCATTCGTGCGTTTCGCTATCGCCACTGCGTCGGCAATATGGTCGAAATGGCCGTGTGAAATGGCAATATAATCACATTCGATTTTTTCCGGATCGACATGTTTCGCCAGTTCATTCGCAGTGATAAATGGATCGAACAGGATTTTCTTCCCATCGGATTCCACCAGAAAACAAGAATGTCCGTAATAAGTGAATTTCATTTAAATGATAGAGTTCGTGGTTACCGTTATTTTTAAATAAGAACAAACTGAATATACCGGTTGAAAGTTGTTTTTAATGCAATTGAGTGAAAGCTGCCGTAAATCTAAAACTTGTACCACCTACATCCATGTTCCACGCTTCAAAAATAGCTTTAAATAAGGAGCAATTTTCACCAAGTTATTAAAGAATTACACACACGTCTTGTGGATAAATTTTAAAATATTGTGAATGAATCGGTTTTACTTTTATGCAAACGATCGTACATGCTCACAATTTTTCATGGAACAGCACGCGCAGACAGCAATTCGCGGAAAATTGCTAATTTTTATGATGAATTATTGGGTAAAAAAAACATCCCGCATCAGTTTTTTACGCTGGAAGGGGTGGATGAGTCTATTTTTAACAAGACGTTTCACAACACCAAACATCCTCAGTTGGCAAGTATTGAGGATGGCATTTTAGCGCCAACCTCGAAGTATATTTTCATAGTTCCGGAATACAACGGCAGTTTTCCAGGTATGTTGAAGGGTTTTCTGGATGCGAGCGATATCAAAAAGTGTTTTCACAACAAAAAAGCCTGTCTGACAGGTGTAGCGGAAGGACGCGCCGGCAACCTAAGAGGAATGGAACATCTGACGAATATCTTCAATCATATTAAGATGGATGTGCTTCATCTGAAAATCCCTATCTCGCAGGTACATCTCATGCTGGATGAAGCCGGTAAATTGCAGAATCCGGAGATCATTAAATTGATAGATACACAGATTGATTTATTTATGAAGTTTTAACCACTTTTATGCGCATAACACTCCCTTTAATTGTTGCATCATTTGGTATATTGCTGGTCATACAATGTGGCCGGCAGTCGGAAGCGCAACGTGAAATATTTCACTTCAATATTTCAGCAGGGCTGACATCATTAGACCCCGCTTTTTCCAAAGATCAGGCGACCATGTGGTGTGATAATCAGATTTTCAACGGATTGGTACAGGTGGATGAACAACTGAATGTGCAGCCATGTATAGCCAAAAGCTGGACCATCAGTGAAGACGGTCTGCATTATACGTTTCAGCTGAGGCAGGATGTATACTTTCATGATGACGAAAAATTCCCGAATGGAAAAGGCAGAAAGGTCATCGCACAGGATTTTGTCTATTCCTTCCACCGGCTGATAGATTCCACGGTTGCCTCAACCGGTGGGTGGCTGTTCAACGATAAAGTGGATAAATCCAAGCCTTTTGAAGCGGTGAATGATTCTGTCTTTAAAATAAATCTGCTTACACCTTTCCATCCGATGCTGGGTTTGCTGACGTTGCAATATTGCAGTGTCGTACCCAAAGAGGTAGTGGATTTTTATGGTAAGGATTTTCGTTCCCATCCGGTAGGAACCGGCCCTTTTAAACTGGTGCGATGGGAGGAAAGCAACGTGCTCATTCTGTCAAAAAATGATAACTATTTTGAAAAAGACAGCGCAGGAGTCCGGTTGCCTTATCTGAAAGGGGTACGTATCAGTTTTATTGCAGACAGGGGTACGGAATTTTTACAGTTCTCGCAGGGGAAACTTGATTTCATGACAGGACTGGATATCTCTTATAAAGATAAGCTACTAACGCGCACCGGTGAATTGCAGCCGGAATGGAAGAGTACGGTTAACTTTGAAAAAATGCCATACCTGAATACGGAATATCTGGGTATCTCTATGGCAAAACAACCGTATGCTGCGTTGAAAAACAAAAAGGTACGACAGGCGATTAATTATGCCATTGACCGCAAAAAAATGATTGCCTACTTGCGCAACGGTATAGGGATGTCTGCGGAAAATGGCATGATACCAAAGGGAGTGCCTTGTTATGATGAGCACTTCAAAGGATATACGTATGATGTGGAGAAGGCGAAGAAGCTTTTGATAGAAGCAGGTTATCCCAATGGAAAAGGCATCGGTGAAATTAAAGTATATTCCAATCCCACCTATCAGGACCTGATTACCAATATCGCCAATGAGTTGTCGAATATCGGCATTACCCTCAAGATTGAAAACACACCGGCTACGTTCCTGCGGGAAGCGATGCGCAAAAACGAGGTGGAGTTCTTTCGTGCTTCGTGGATCGGAGATTATCCGGACGGTGAAAATTACCTGGCATTATTTTACAGCAGGAATGGTGCACCGCCAAACTATACGTTCTTTAAAAATGAACAGTACGATAAATTATATGAGGCTGCAATGAAAGAAACAGATGCGCAAAAAGCCTGCGCCTTGTACCGTCAGATGGAACAGATAATTATAGAGGAAGCGCCTGTGGTACCTTTATTTTATGATGAAGTCACCCGTTTTACACACAAGAATGTGAAAGGACTGCCGAACAATGCAATGAATATGGTTGTTCTGAAAGGAGTCAAACTCGATTAGTTTTTTATTGGTAACCATCAACTGCCGAACTATGATAACGAACATCATCAAAGACAAATCTACCAAGCTGTTCATTTTTCTGGGAGGTTTTTTTATTGCCAATGCCTTTATTGCAGAGGTAATCGGCGTGAAGATATTTTCCTTAGAAAATACACTCGGGATAACACCTTTTAATATACCCTTATTCGGTAATAATTTTTCTTTTAATCTGACAGCCGGCGTATTGTTGTGGCCGGTGGTTTTTATCATGACGGATATCATCAATGAATATTATGGCGAAAAAGGAGTCCGCTTTTTATCCTATCTGACCGTTGTACTGTTGGCGTATGCGTTTTTCATGTATTTCGTGGCTATTAAATTAGTACCTGCCGGCTGGTGGCCGGGTTCTAAAAATGAACAAGGGGTTCCTGATATGCAGGCGGCCTACGCACAGATTTTCGGGCAGGGTATCGCCATTATCCTGGGGTCATTGGTTGCATTCCTGATCGGGCAGGTTGTCGATGTGGTCGTATTTCACCGTATCAAAAAATGGAGCGGTGAGAAATATATCTGGCTCAGAAGTACCGGTTCTACCATCGTTTCACAACTGATAGACAGTTTTGTCGTGCTGTTTATCGCATTTTATCTGTATCCTAAATACATCAGTGATGCCAATGGAAAAGCCTGGGCTTTTAATGTGGTGATGTCCATCTGTATTGGATACTATATCTATAAATTTATCATGGCAGTGGTGCTGACACCTGTTATTTATCTGGTACATGGAATAATTGAGAAATATCTTGGTCACCAACTGGCTACAGAGATGAAACAAGCCGCAATAAAGGATGAACTGGTCATCGACAAACTGATAGACGCTGAATAATCACCTGAGTAATTCATCTAAAAATTCCAGCATCAGCTTCCAGGAACGTTTTGCCGCTTTTTCATTATATGCCACCCCTTTTGAATTGTCATTTCCTGCTGCAGGGGCCGTAAAAGAATGTACTGAATTGGCATAATACACCATCTGCCAGTCTGCTTTGCTGTCGCGCATTTCCTGCTGGAAAGACAATATTTCTGTTTGCGGGATGAAAAAATCATCGGCACCATGGCAAACCAGCACCTTTGGCTGAATCAGCTTTACGGGCATTGTAGTATCTCTGCCCAAACCGCCATGAAATGATACCACGCCTTTTACCGGCAAGTTGGCTCTTGCGGCTTCCAAAGCGCCGGTGCCGCCGAAACAATAACCTATAACAGCTATCTTTTCAGGATTTGCTCCTTGAAGGATAAGTTGTTCCAGTGCCAGCCGGATGCGATTACGGTATTCCTGAATATGCGACTTGTAATAACCAGCTTTTTGTCCGGCTTCATTCGTGTTTTTGGGGTAATTGCCCTCTCCATAGATATCAGCCACAAAAGTGTAATAACCCTTGTCGGCGAGGTCCAGTGCTGATTGTCTGGCATGTTCATCTATTCCCATCCAGGCGGGCAGTACCAAAACAGCGGCTTTGTCTTTCGGATTTGTGGGCAGGGCGGCAAATCCATTTAAAACCTGTTGCCTGTCGCTGTATTTAACGGGTTTCAGGGTTGGTTTCGCCGTACATGAATAGGTCAGGAATACCATAAGAAATGAGAGTGTATAAACAGTGTATCTCATTGGATGCGTTTTAACAGGTAATTTACAACACTATTTACAAATCATCCACACAAATGTTCAGCCCGGTTGAAAAGTAAATGCAAAAATCAGGTTTTGTGTTTTGATTTTTGACTGCTGAAGCATACCTTTAACCTGAATTTTGGTTCTTCCGGCACCTATATAACCAATATATTGTTCTGCCGGTTAAAGATGAAAAGGGAATCAGGTGAAATTCCTGAACAATCCCAGTTGCTGTAAGCACTCTAAGGATTTGTTGCTCTTCATGCCACTGTTTAATAAGACGGGAAGGCGCAACAGATAGTGTAAGTCAGAAGACCTGCCAGAATCAGATTACTTAAAAATGTTCTGAGGAAACATTTGGAGTGTTATGAAATATAAAGCAGTTCATCTCATTTCGCTATTGGTGTTTTATCTGATAGAAGTTGCATTACCCGTTTTTGCAGACACTATTCCTATTCCTGAAGTGCTGATACAGACTTCCCGTGAAAATTATTACTCTAATGCCAATGCCGTTTACCGGTTGGATAGTTTTCAGTCACATTATTACGGACAGAACTCCATTGCAGAGGTGTTGCAGTATTTTACGCCCGTGCAAGTCAGCAGCTATGGCTCCGGAGGGATTGCCACGTTCAGCCTGCGTGGCACTGCGGATGATCAGACCACGGTTTTATGGAACGGATTAAAATTGAATTCGGCTACACTCGGAACAATGGATGTATCGTTGATACAGGTAAATACAGGCAGTTCCATGCAAATAGTGACCAATGCTTCTTCGGCGGTTGTTGGCAGCGGAAATTTCGGAGGTGCTGTTTTGCTGAATTATCAGCCGGTGTTTTCGAAGCAACTCCGTATTGCATTGAGGCAGGATGTGATGTCTTTTCATAATTACAAAACAGGGTTGTCTCTGCAGGCGGGAAATAATAAGATTCAGTTTACCTCATCGTCTTTTTATCAGACGGCTAAAAATAACTTTCCATTTTTCGACAGCTATAAATTTGATGAACCGTATGTGCTGAATACGCATAATGCAACAAGGCAGTGGGCAGCAATTCATCAGTTAAGTGTGCGATTGAAAAAAAATCAGCAACTCGATTTTGGTAATTACATTCTTAAGAAGCGACATGAGATTCCGGCAATGATGGGCGCCTATGAACAAAGTCATAAATACCAGGACGACTTTACCGTCAAGAGTTATGCGAAGTATCAAAAGTTATTCAGATCATCACAGTTGTATGTCCGCAGCGGCTATATTTATGACTATATGCTGTACCACGACAGTATCCAGAGAATCTATGCGCCCTATTATATGCATGGACTGCAAAACAGCATCAACTACCGGCATTTCTTTAAATGCGGTGTGGTGATGGATGCAGGAACAGATTATACGCTGAATCTTGCCCGCGTAACGGAATATCAGCATGCAACCGTACAGCAGCATCGCGGGGCTTTGTTTGCAGGTGCCAAATACAGTATTAAAAATGTAACGCTGAATGCGAGTATGCGTCAGGAGATAGCCGCAGGAAAATATATAAGACCGCAATTCGGTGTGGAACTGTCATACAGTGATAAAAGAAAAATTATGACCACTTCTGTCAGTTATGCCGATAAATTCCGTTATCCGGATTTGAATGATTTATACTGGCAACCCGGAGGTAATAAACAGTTGTTGCCGGAACATGGTTATAGTGTGGAATATAATCTGCAACTGAGCCCGCTCAAAGAAGCTTCTGCGTATCGGATGATGCTCAGCGGTTCAGCATATCATTCCGCGATATACAACAATATAGTCTGGGTGCCGGAAAGTTCGGGATGGTATTCCCCTCAGAATATCAAGAAAACAATACATTACGGCGTAGAAACAAAATGGGAGAATACCATTTCATGGAATACGACGAATGCACTTCGTTTTTCCGTTAATTATAACTTTATCCGTGCTGTCATTGCAGAAGATGAAAGTAATGCCGGTCTGAATGGAAACAACATCCGTTACAAACCAGTACATTCAGTCAAATCGTTTGTTGTATTTGAAGATAAGTATTTCAGCATGGGTATGAATTACCTCTATGTTGGAAAACGATATTCGGACGATGAAAATATAAAGGCGTTTCAATTGAATGCCTACAGCCTGGTAGATATGTTTGTTTCTGCCAGGTTGCCCGGAAAGTATGTGGATGCCGAATGTGTTGTCAAGATAAATAATATCGCCAATGCCCGGTATGAAAACCTTCGGGGCTATGCACAGCCGCTTCGCAGTTTTTTAATCTCTTTTATTCTAACCTATAAATCAATATTCAGATGAAAAAAAACTCCTTCCTGTTCCTGTTTGTTTGCTTGTTTTTAAGTACAACCACCAGCTCCTGTAAAAAAGAAACCGCTGATGTCGCTCCCGGAACGTTTATAGAAAGCGGTTCCGCCATAGTTGTTAATGAAGGCAACTTTGGCAGTAATAATGGTTCTGTTTCATTTGTAGACAGAAATGACAGTGTCATAAATTATATTTATGAAAGTGCCAATGCCGGCATGAACCTCGGCGATGTGGTACAATCGTATACCAGAGTCGGCAACAAAGGAATTATTTGTGTCAACAACAGCAAGAAAATAGAGATTGTCGATGCACGCACATTCAGGCATCTTGCAACCATTACAGATGCCGTTAATACCGCTTATGTCCGTTATGCATTAGGAATCAGTGATACAAAAGCGTACGTTACCAATGGTAATTTCGACGGTATTGTCAATGTAATCGATCTGACAACAAATACGATTTCCCATACCATTCCTGTTGGAAAAGGCCCGGAACAACTGGCATTGGCAGGCAGCCATGCTTATGTATGTAACAGCGGAGGATTTGATGTGGACAGCACTGTTTCTGTAATTGATATAACAACAGACGCAGTCGTACAAACATTAAAAGTGGGAGATATACCCGCTAAAATCGTGAAGGATGCGCAGGGTTTTGTGTGGGTGTTGTGTGCAGGGCAAACGGATTATGCAGGGTGGCCGGATATAACCAAATTGACACCTTCGCGCCTGGTGCGTATCAATACTGTTACCAATGCGGTAGATAAGAGTTTTACCCTTATTGCTGCCGGTAATCCGAGTTATGTGGTAAACCTCGCCATCGGGAATAACGGCAGGACGGTTTATTACAGCATCAGTGATAAAATTTATGCAATGGATATTGCAGCGGGAAGCCTTCCATCATCGCCTGTCATATCCGACAGAGAGTTTTACGGGCTTGCTGCGTCGCCATTTACCAATCAGATATGGGGATTATCCGCGCCAAATTTTACATCGAGCGGATTTGTGTTCAGGTATTCTTCCACAGGAACGCTCATTGACTCGCTGAAAGTGGGCATCGGCCCCAATTCCGTGGTGTTTAATTGATGCATCTGTAGTTTTATAACGACCGTTTAGCTGTTGGAAAAGCTGTATTGTTTATTAATTCAAAATGGTATATTTAAAAGAAATTTCTTTTTTCAGTTGGAGAATTATTTAGATTACCCCGGATGTGCAGTTGATTTCTTTCGCGACTATCTTACCGGCCTTCAGCCTTATTGCTGGCAGGTATGGTTTGCCGGAAGTCTCCTGTTTATGGGATGTTATCTTTATCTGGTCTGGAAGGAGGTAAATACCCTATTGTTATTTTTTTATGTGTTGTTCGGAATGCTGTTGTTTCGGTTGCCTTCTTTTATGCAGTATTCCTACAATCCGGATGAATCGGAGTTTTTGTCCTGTATCAATCTGCTGTCGAATAATCTGAGTTATTGGAAACACGCGGATACTCATACATCGGGTCCATTGGATTCGCTTCCGTTTGTGTTGTTTGTCAAGGCCGGTATTCCATTGAATTATTTCAATTTCAGGGTGTTAAATGCCGTATTCATTCAGATTCCGACATTGGTTTTTCTGTATAAAACAGTACATATTTTGTTTACTTCCAAAGACACAAAAATCATCCTCTTTCCGTTTGTCTTGTTCTATGTGTTTCTGTCAACGAATGAATTGATTATCTATACCAGCGAGCAAATACCGAATCTGTTATTGCTGATTTCCATGTATTGCTTTGCCGTATATTTTGTCGATAGGGATAAAAAAGCCGCATTGTTTATCTCGGCGTTACTGATTGGTATGCTTCCGTTCGCAAAATTTCAATACGCTATCATTGCCTTATTTGCGATTGCTGTAATCGTGTATATTCTTATCCTGCAAAAAAAATATCGGTTATTAATGGTTGTCCTCTTTGCTGTAATTATACCTGCTTTAACGGCTATTGGAATTACCATTTACAATGGCTCGTTTAAAGATGCTTTTATTTCCTATGTTTACATGAATATCGTTGTTTCCGGAGCGGGATTAGGGTTCGGTGTGCCATTCCCGGAGAGCCTGTTTAATGTGTACTATTTGCTGAAAGCAAACATCGAATTTAAAGTGATTGTAATTGGATTGTTTGTATTAGGTATGGTGCAGATGTTCAGGAATCCCCATAAATTATTCACTTATCCCAAAGCATTTCTGTTGTTGCTGCTGTTTCTCTCAATTAGCTATTTCACCAGTATCAAAACGGGAAATCTGTTTTACCATTATCTGTATATACTATTTATCGGAATGGCTGCAGTGTCTGCCTGGGTTTATTTTTTCAATAAAGACAGCTGTGTATACAGACTTTTTTATTGCTTCCTTTTTGCATCGCTGTTTGTCTATTCGAATTTTAAGAACAGCTATTTTATAGAGGATGTTTTTAGGAAATTAGACTGTAATTATACTCCGGTTTCCTTGTATCTGAATTCGTTGGATAAGCCCAATAACAAAATGGCGGTATGGGGATGGAATACCAGATTATATATCGAGACAGAGAGTTTCCAGGCTGTTCGTGACCCTAATACATTCAATCAGTCCTTCAAGAGCGAATACAAAGACTACTTTATTCAGCGTTATATTTCTGATATGGAACGGAATAAACCTTATTTGTTTGTGGATGCGGTACCCGGGTTTTATTTCAAGGATGAAAAATACCGTTATGAAAACAATCAGAATATCAAAGATTATATTCAACGCCATTACCGGTTTTTAAAAGAAATAGACAACACAAGGATATATACCAGGGTAGAATAGGGATTCAATATTGATTGTGTGAAAAAAAAATAAAAAATGCCTCCTGATTGGAGGCATTTTTATGTGGAGCTGGCGAGATTTGAACTCGCGTCCGGACAAAACGTCTATAAGCTTTCTACATGCTTAGTAGTAACTTGGTTTTCGAACGGCAACAGGCGTTATTACTTACCGATTGCCATCTTAGTCTCTGAATTTCACGCCGCAGGCGAAACAACTGCATTGCTATTCCGATTCGATGATGCTCAGTCGAATAGTATCGGTCAGACTATTTCGAGGAGCAAAGGCCGGGCTTAATAACCTGTATTAAGCAGCCATTGCGAAAGTATTCTCGCCATATAAAAAGATTTCGTGCATTAAATTTAACGAGCCAAATCGCACAATGCTCGGCATGCTTACTTATCTACTATCCTGCCGTCAATTCCTGTCAACCCCAATATGTCAAAGTACTGAATGATAAAACATATTCATCATTTGTTTAGTTCCTCAAAGTTAACTAAATCCGTAAATTAATGAATCCCCAATCTGAAATCTTATTTCCTGTAGGCTTTCAATCCTTCCTCCAGGCACTTTATCGCTTTCTTTAAATCTATGCTGTTCAGTACATAAGCGATACGTACCTCGTTTTTTCCTCTTCCTTCAGTGGCGTAAAACCCGCTGGCGGGAGCCATCATCACCGTTTCACCTTCGTAGTTGAAATCGCTCAGCATCCATTGACAGAAATCATCGGTGTCTTCCACGGGTAACTGCACAATGCAATAAAATGCACCGCCCGGTGTGGGACACTTTACACCTTCAATTTTATTCAGGCCTTCTACCAGCGTGTCGCGGCGTTTCCTGTATTCTATATTGACTTTATGAAAATATTCTTCTTCCACTTCCAGCAGTCCAAGCATACCTAATTGTTCTACTGTAGGCGGGCTTAGACGTTGCTGCGCAAATTTCAGCACCGTTTCCAGCACCAGCTTATTCTTTGTGGCCACCATTCCTATCCTTGCTCCGCAGGCACTGAAGCGTTTGGAAATGGAATCAATCAGAATGGCATGCTGTGACAAATCGGGAAAGCTGAATATGGAAGTATATGGTTTGTTATCGGAATAGATAAAATCGCGGTATACTTCATCGCTGATCAGAAACAAATCGTGTTTCAGCGCAATGTCTTTCAGTCGGGTAAGTTCCTCATCACTGTATGCATATCCCGTAGGATTGTTCGGGTTGCAAATAAGGATGGCTTTTGTTTTTGGAGTAATGACTTCCTCGAATGCATCAATAGACGGAAGTGCAAAGCCTGTCTCAAAAGTAGTGGATATGGGTACTACCTTGATATCGCCGCTTTTAGAAAATCCGATATAGTTGGCATACAGCGGTTCAGGGATAATGATTTCATCTCCGGCATCCATAATGGAAAGGAGTGTGAATAGTAAGGCTTCCGATCCGCCGGTTGTAATTAAGATATCTTCCGGCAGCAGATTGGTTAAACCGTAGCGTGTCTGAAAAAAGTGTGCGCAACCATTCCGGACTTCTTCAAACCCGTTAGACGGGCTGTATTCCAGCACCTTTCTGTCTATTTCTTTTATGGCGTCCCAAAACTGATGAGGCGTCTCAATATCCGGTTGCCCTATGTTCAAATGATAAATATGAATACCCTTCTTCTTAGCTTGTTCTGCAAACGGAGCTAACTTGCGGATAGGGGAGGCTGGCATGGTTTTGCCTTTTTGAGAGATGGTTGGCATATAATTAGTTCCAGCAAAAATAAAAAACTCCGTGGGTAATTGCACGGAGTTCAACTATTATTATTAGTATATGCTTTTTCTTTTTGGTTATTCCTGTTTACCGCCCAGCATATTTCCTTCGGCATTGTCAACACCTTGTTTTTGCTCCACGGCATTTCCGGAGATAAATAATTCAACGGTTTCTCCGTCTTTCGTGGTAACGGTGATAGATTTCCTGAAACTGCCTTCCCTTGCCATATTGTACTGTGCTTTTATGGTTCCTTTTTTTCCGGGCATTACCGGTTCTTTGGTCCATGTAGGGGTGGTACATCCGCAGGAAGCTTTTACATTTTCCAATACCACCGGCTCTGTTCCGGTATTAGTAAACTCAAATTCGTGTGCTACCGGTTTGCCTTGTGGAAGTGTACCGAAATCATACTCTTTCTCTGAAAATTTTATTTTTGAGGAAACAGGTGGGTCAGCTTTGGTAATAGTTGCAAGTAAAAAGAAGGACATTAAGATTAATAGATGTTTCATAAGCGTTACTTTGGTGCAAAATTCACAAAAAACATACCAAAAAGCAGGTATCCACAGTTATTTTAACGTCACATTAACAACTTTTGCGAAGTGTTAATAAACTGTGTAAGTTTAAACGAATATATTCATTTTTCGTTGTAATTTAGATTTGAATTAGACGCATGACGGCGATTTCTTCTAACATATTGATTACTAAAGGTGTAAATCAGCCTGTCTCGTTTGATGAGTTCAAAACAGAAGTTCTGAATGATTTTCGGTTAGCCTGCATCAGTCGATTTGCCAGTTTGACAGGCAGAAAAGAAGTGCTGACAGGCAAAGCCAAATTTGGCATCTTTGGTGATGGCAAGGAGCTTCCTCAGATTGCATTGGCTAAAGTGTTTGAAAATGGAGATTTCCGGGCAGGCTATTACCGCGATCAGACATTCGCCCTGGCAACGGGCATAGTCAATGTGGAGCAATTGTTTGGACAATTATACGCGAGTCCTTCGCTGGAAGAAGATCCGCATTCGGGCGGCAGGCAAATGAATAACCATTTCGCCACCAGAAATTTGCATCCGGATGGCAGCTGGAAATCCTTAATTCATCAAAAAAATTCTGCGGCAGATAATTCACCCACCGCTTCCCAGATGATAAGGGCGCTTGGATTGGCGATGGCTTCCAAAAAATACAGGGAGTTGTCCGCTAAAATTGGAGAAAATAATTTCAGCAATAATGGAAATGAAATTTGTTTTGCCACCATCGGTGATGCTTCCACCTCAGAGGGGTTGTTCTGGGAAGTCGTAAATGCCGGTGGAGTATTGCAGGTGCCATTGATTATTTCTGTCTGGGATGACGGATACGGTATCTCCGTGCCAAAAGAGTTACAGACCACCAAAGGCAGTATATCGCAGGTTTTAAAAGGATTTCAACGGGAAGGAAAAAGCAAAGGCTATGATATTTATGTGGTAAAAGGCTGGAATTATCCGCAACTCATTTCAACCTATAAAATGGCGGCGGATAAAACAAGGAGAACTCATATTCCGGCCATCATACATGTGGAGGAACTCACTCAGCCACAGGGACATTCCACTTCCGGTTCGCATGAACGGTACAAAAGTCCGGAACGTTTGGAATGGGAAAAAGAACACGACTGTAATGTACAGTTCAGAAAATGGATTATTCAGAACAAGATGGCTTCCGGTGAAGAATTGGATGCGATAGAAAAGGAGGCTCAGAAATATGTTGGGGAGCAGCGAAAGTCGGCCTGGAACAAATTCCACCAACCGATTTTAGATGAGCTGAAAGAAGTGGTCGCACTGATACGCCGGATTGCGGAAACGTCTGAACATAAAGAACTGCTCGAAGAAGCTGAGCTGGAATTAAAACATACCATCGACCCGATGCGCCGAGATGTCTTTAAAACCATCTCCGATGTGCTTATTTTAACGAAAGACGAATCCTCCCAGGCAATTGAAGACCTGAAGAAATGGCGCAATGAACAACTACAGGTTAATGAGGAGCGTTATTCCTCCTATCAGCATACCAACTCATTATACTCACCGATGCGTTTGCCGGAGGTAAAGGCACTATATGAAGAAAAAGCTTCAGTGGTCAGTGGCTATCAGGTTTTAAATGCCTGTTTTGATGCCAACCTAGGCCGGGATCCGAGGATAGTGGCATTTGGTGAGGATGTCGGAAAAATCGGTGATGTTAATCAGGCATTTGCAGGCTTGCAGGCAAAATATGGTATTGAGCGAATTTATGATACGGGTATTCGCGAAGCAAGTATAATGGGGGAAGGAATTGGTTTGGCCATGCGTGGTCTGCGTCCGATTGCGGAGATACAATACCTTGATTACCTTTTGTATGGATTACAACCCTTATCTGATGATTTAGCCAGTTTGTCCTACAGGACGAAAGGCGGCCAAAAGGCGCCGTTGATAGTACGTACGCGCGGGCATCGGCTGGAAGGTATATGGCATACGGGTTCTCCGATTCAGATGATACTCGGCGCATTGCGGGGTATGCATGTATGTGTACCGAGAAATATGACACAGGCAGCCGGTTTTTATAATCTGCTATTGAGAGGAGATGAGCCGGCTTTGGTGATTGAGTGTTTAAATGGCTATAGGTTGAAAGAAAAGATGCCGTTGAATCCGGGTGATTTTACCGTGCCGTTGGGTATTCCGGAAGTCATACGGGAAGGAAATGATGTTACGCTTGTGACCTACGGTTCCTGCGTGCGGGTGGCACAGGAGGCGATAACAGGCTTGAATAAGATGGGTATTGATGTGGAACTGATAGACGTTCAGACATTATTGCCTTTCGACATTCATGGAATTATCGGCCGTTCCATCCGCAAGACCAACCGCATCCTCTTTTTAGATGAAGATTTTCCGGGTGGAGGTACGGCGTATATGTTGCAGCAGGTGATGGAAAAACAGCATGTTTTCAACTATTTAGACAGTGAACCGGTGACGCTAAGTGCCAAGGAACACCGTGGTTCTTTTGGCAGTGACGGTGATTATTTCAGCAAACCCAGTGCAGAGGATGTTTTTAGTGCCATCAACAAATTGATGCACGAAACGAATCCCGGAAAGTTTCCGATGTTGTAAGGTTAAAAAATCCTGTCAAAACAAAATCCAAACAGGATGGAGTCTATACCGGTGTTGGGTTCTTTAATATTCAGATTGGAAAGATGCCGGAATCCGCCCATAAATCCCAGCCCTATCTTTTTTTTATTTTTCATGATGAGAAGATGTTTGTACGTCATGTAAAAATTATCGGAAAAGATAAATCCGTCTGCCTGTCGTTTGGTTTGCATTCCAAAATAATGTACACCGCTACCAATGTGAAAGGCCAATATGGAAACTTTTTTGATTTGGATATTCAGATTCAGGCTGATATTGATACCCAGCTCCACACTTGATGTATGCGCTTTGGAAAACCATACTTGTGGCAGGATATCTATACCGGCGTTCACTAGTCGTTTTGACTTGAAAAATGGCTGGTGATATACGCCTGTAATGCCGGTCGAATAATAACCGTTGCCTTCCGGCAGCCTGTAAAACGGAATTCCCTGCTGAACAGAAAATCCAAAGCTCCTACGGTTGACGTATTCATCTTTGTAAGTATCGTCTTTAGCTTGCACAGAAAATACCGCCAAAAAACCTGTAAAAAAAATCATCCTGTACAAAGCCCGAAGAGAGTACTTCTTTAACATGATTTTGAAGGATTATAAAAGTGTATGGTAACTGTGTAACGTTAAACTTTTAACTATCTGCTTTATGTATTGTTACTGATTTACCGAATACTAAATACGGTTATCAGCAATACACTATGCGATAGTTACGTCGTTGTCTAAATAGACATCCTGAATGGCGTTCAGTAACTCGACACCCACCTTCATCTCTTTTTGGAACGCTTTTCTACCGGAAATTAAACCCATACCACCCGCACGCTTGTTAATGATGGCTGTTTCTACTGCTTCCGCGAGGTCGGTTTGTCCTTTGCTCTCCCCGCCAGAGTTGATGAGGCCTGCACGTCCCATGTAGCAATTGGCTACCTGATAACGGGTAAGGTCAATCGGATGGTCTGTTGTCAGCTGAGAATATACTTTCGGGTGTGTTTTTCCGAATTTGATGGCGTCATAGCCACCGTTGTTCGTCGGCAGTTTTTGTTTAATGATATCTGCCTGAATCGTTACGCCCAGATGGTTTGCCTGAGAAGATAAATCCGCGGATGTATGATAGTCTATGCCGTCTTTCTTGAAATCGGAATTTCTGAGATAACACCATAAAATGGTTGCCATACCGAGTTCGTGTGCGTATTCGAATGCTTTTGCCACTTCCACTATCTGCCTGCGTGATTCTGCAGATCCGAAATAGATAGTGGCACCTACCGCTACAGCGCCCATATTCCAGGCATCTTTGATGGTGCCAAACATGATCTGGTCGAATGCATTCGGATAAGATAAAAACTCATTATGGTTAATTTTTACGATAAACGGAATCCTGTGGGCATATTTCCTAGCTACAGAACCCAATACCCCGTAAGTGGAGGCTACCGCATTGCAACCGCCTTCAATAGCCAGTTTCACAATGTTCTCCGAATCGAAATAAATGGGATTGGGAGCGAAGCTGGCACCCGCGCTGTGTTCTATTCCCTGGTCTACCGGCAGGATGGAAACATAGCCGGTATTGGCTAATCTGCCATTGCTGTATAATTGCTGCAAACTGCGTAATACCTGAGGGCTACGGTTGCTTTGCATCCATATTTTATCAACGAAATCCGCACTTGGCAGGTGCAACATTGATTTATCAATCGTTTTGGAATGATGTTCTAATAGAAACTTGGCTCTTTCTTCGCCTAAAAGTGATGCATACTGGCTCATTGTCGGTTGTTTTTAACGAGCGCAAAGATAAGGAATAGTCGTAAGTAGTAAGCAGGTAAGGGTAAGAAATTATACACTTTTTTAAAAATCCAATAGTTTCAATGCAGTTAAATAGGATAAAACGGCCACACTGCCTGTCAGGAATGTTCCCCAGGCAATATCGACTAAAACAATCATTAACGGCCATTGTTTGATGGTGGCCATATTCGTCAAATCGTAGGTCGCATAACACAAAAAACCGAGAGCTGCGCCATTGAGGAGTACCGTCTTCCAGTCATGATGCCCGAAACCGGGTACAACGACAAAATAGAGAATACCAATGATGTATATGAAATAGAAAATGACGGCTGCCGCCCAGTTCACCTCACCGGTAAAAATGAAGTTCAGTTTTTCCCGGTAAAAATTACGGGCAATCAAACCCAGCCATATCATGTCGATTGCAAAAAAGATTAAAGTAGTCAGTAAGAACAGGAAAAGATATTTCATACTCTATAAACCCAGAAATTTTCTATTTGTTCACGCCATGGAGATGATTAGAGCGAATTAATACAGCTTTCATATATTCAGGTATTATGGTGTATGCACTTCATTTTTTGCCATTTATCAGTAGGATTCAACCGAATACTCATTGAATATGCCGTTCACTCTTTATAGACTACCCAATTCTTTTTTCCGTTGCAAATTTGAATCATTAACTAACGTCATTAAAAAAACAACTTTGAAAAATCTAACTAAAACAGTATGCGGCTTAGCAATAATTCTTGCCATCGCATGCAACAAAGAAAACACACCGGCTCCGGTAATTGCGGGCGGGTCAAATGGTACTAATGGTATCAACGGAATTAATGGAACGAATGGCACCAATGGCTTGTCAGACACTATCGTTACATCAGATACGATTGTGACGACCAATACTACGGTTGTCGTTCATGACACGGTCAGAACAGAAGTCCTGTACTCCGATTGGATGTCACCCGGACAGCCAACCGTAACTACACCTAGCGGTACCCCACTCCCGGGCGGACCTGGCAATAACCCCGGCGGTACACCCACCACACCACCTGTAGTCGTGATGAGTCAGAACCACATGTTCAGTGTTAAGGCGCCTGCTGTAACACAAACTATTCTGGATAAAGGGATTGTGCTGGCTTATTGCAAATTGTACGATGATCCTAGTTTCATCCGGCCATTGGCAACTACCATTATCGTTTCCAATTACATACATATATTCAACTATAAACTGAGCCTGGGATTTGTCCACTTTACCCAATTTGTCGATAATCCGCTGGGCATACCGCGCATGGATAGCAGAAATAAATTCCGTTATGTCATTATACCATCAACAAACCACGTCCGCCTCAGTAAGCCTCTGACAGAAATGTCCTACGATGAAATTTGCGAAATGTATCATATACCAAAATAACGTTAGTGTTCATAGTTTTTGTACGCTGCCCTTCGGGGCAGCTTTTTTTATGTCGTTAATTTTGTTAGTCTAAAAAACCTTTTTCGCGCATCCAGTCGTCGTTGAAGAATTTGGCGACATACCGGGAGCCATGGTCATGCAGCAAAACAACAACAAGGTCATCTGCTTTAAGTGGAAATTTTTCGTGGAGTTGTAGTAAACCCTGAATAGCGGAACCGGCGGAATTTCCGGCAAAAATGCCTTCTTCTTTTGCCAGACGTCGCTGCATCAGGGCGGCTTCCTTATCCGTTACTTTTTCTACAAAATCGATCAGGCTGAAATCGTAGTTCTTCGGGATGATATCTTCGCCGATGCCTTCCGTGATGTAGGAATGGATTTCTTTCGGGTCAAAGGTGCCTGTTTCGTGGTATTGTTTCAGAATAGAACCGTATGTATCGATCCCCCACGTTTTGATATGCGGATTTTGTTCTTTTAAAAATTTGGATGTTCCTGTCACCGTACCTCCCGTACCTATACCCACCACAAAATGGGTGATTTTACCATCGGTTTGTTTCCAAATTTCCGGCCCCGTACTTTCATAGTGTGCCTGGCGGTTGGATAGGTTATCGTATTGGTTCATCCAAACGGAATTCGGGGTTTCTTCGGATAATTTTTTCGCGACGGAATAATAGGAGCGTGGGTCATCGGCATCCACATTGGTTGGACATACAATCACTTCAGCACCCATGGCGCGCAGTATGTCAAATTTCTCCTTAGATTGTTTGTCGGTGGACGTGAAAATGCATTTATACCCTTTGACACAGGCCACCATCGCCAGCCCCATTCCGGTATTTCCGCTGGTACATTCTATAATTGTTCCGCCGGGTTTCAGCCGTCCGTCTTTTTCTGCATCTTCCACCATTTTCAAAGCCATCCTGTCTTTGGTAGAATGTCCTGGATTGAACGATTCGATTTTTACGCAAACAGTAGCGGGTATATGGGCGGTGATTTTATTCAGCTTTACAATAGGCGTATTGCCAATCGTCTCCAGTATGTTGTTGTAGATCTGCATCGTTGCAAAGATAAGAAAAAAAGTGAAAGAGCACGTGTGCCGTATAGCGGAAACAACCTTCCGCAAATTATTACAAGGATATTGTAAAAATGGAGCCTTAATGCATATATTGCAAGAAAAATAATTTTGAAAAATCTTACACTGTTCGCTGTATTCATCACTCTTATTGCTTCATGTAGTAGAGACAATAACTTAACCAACCCGGAAGCACCTCATGTCAATTCCATGCCTAAAAAAGTCAGAATATACAAAGTAAGTGCAGGCAGCGATGATAGTCTGATGTTTACCTATCAATTTTATCAAAACCCTGTAGGTCATTATTTTGACAGTATTTATGCGGAACCCGGTTTTGGCGGATTTTCAATGCTGTATTATGATGATAGTTCAGGATTGTATGGAATTAAAACGGATAATATGTTCCAGTTTTATTACTACGGCTTGTATTATGACACCCACGGAAACTTAACGAATTTAGATGTAATGCCATATGGTTGTGACGGCATTTCTCCCAGCAGTGAGTATTTTTTTACCTATTATCCGGACGGTGCGATGGAAGGTTACAAAAGACTGCCGAGATTATCCAGGTGCGGTGGTTATGAAGACAGCGCAAGATATGTATACAAGAATAATGATACAGCAATTGTTTACAGTGGTAGCAACTATGATCCCTTGCAGATAGATACACTGGTTTATTTCAATGATACTATGCATGTATCCAACATACCCTTGTTTTCTAATTTCAGAAACAGTATTTTTCCAAGCACGGGAACCGTAGGAGGGATTTTAGAATTTATACCATTTCATGCTAAGAAAATGCCTTTGTTAAAACAAATCAGAAACGGGAATCTGAATGGGGGATTTGTTTTGGATATGGTATTTAATTATACCTTTAATGCAAATAAGGATGTAAGTGAGTTATTAATAAATGCGAATTTTGAAAGTCCTTATCTGGGTAATGCGAAGTCAGTGAAGTATAAGTTTGACTATTAAGCCTACTCTTCAATTTTCAGCGGTCTGCTGATGCTTTCACGCAAGGAGATGAACGTCTCGGTGCGCGTGATGTCCTCAATCTTCTGGATTTTATCCATGAGTACACGTCGCAGATGGTCGGTATCCTTGCAGATTAATTTGACAAACATGGAATAATTTCCGGTGGTATAGTGCACATCCACGATTTCAGGTATCTTTTCCAGTTCTTTGGCGACAGTATCATACTGGGAACTTTTATTTAAATAAATCCCCAAAAAAGCGGTGATGTCATAGCCTAATTTCTGATAGTTCAGTTGCAGGTTGAAACTTTTGATAATACCCATTTCTTCCATTTTTTTCATCCGCACATGTACCGTTCCGCTCGATACAAACAGTTGTTTGGCGATATCCGTATACGGTGTTTTTCGCATCTTTCATTAAGATGGATAAAATCTTTGTGATATCGTCTAATTGGTTGGTATGGGTGGGTCAGGCAAAAAAAGTTAAAGTTATTGGTTATTGATTCTCATATCTTACTACTCACTACTTACTACTTTTTGTCTCACTACTCACTTCTTTCCCTCCGAATAACTCTTTGAAAAACAGTCTAAAGATATACAAATCATCCCAAAAATAACGTTGAAGGTGCGTTTGGGTTCAGATAAAAAACGATGCAGCCATTCCAGCCCGTTATTTTGCATCCACTCGGGGCGCGGCTCTTCATGCCGGTATAAAAATCATACGATGCACCCAGATTGAAAAATAAGGGCATAAATCTGCTGATTTGATTTTATCGTGCAGGTTTACAATCAGCATTTCCTGTTTGGGATAACGCAAACCGAGAAATACATAATCGGGTTGTTGTTGCTGTAGGAGCGGGAATATCTTTTGCGCTTCCGTTTCTACGGCTTCTTTATTCGCCTCAAAGAACGGTGGAATATAATATAGCAGGGTATTCCTCTGTTAATTTTGATTCTTACTTTTTCATTCGGCAATACTTAAAATAACTTCTTCTGATGATGTATGCTTGCCCTCCAGATGAGCGGAAACAGATCGCTGCCGGGCAGGGTTTTAATAGTCTTCCCAGCATTTTGGAAAACCAAGGAATATCCAGCAGGATAAATTTGATTGCTGAAAAACCGGAAGCAGTTCTTTGTTTTTATTTAAGTGCACAGTCAAATCTACATTCGGCGTAATGCCGGAAAGGAATCGGCATCTGCCGGCTGATAGGATGTTGTCAATGATTCCGTCAAAATATCCGCGGCGGCAAAAATCAAGATTAAATATATGTTTATAAATCATTGTTCTAACTACTAAATACTAACTGCTAACTACTAACTACTCATCTCATCCTTCGCTTTAACGTCTCCGCTATATTTTTCATGCGATTTAGATTCATTAACAATGCAAGGCTGATTTTAACCGGAAAACTCAGGTAATAATAAAACAACAGTAAATAGTTTGGACGTATTTTTTCCAGTTCATAGTGTTGTTGTTTCAAATCTGTCTCACACATCTGTTGACAAATCCATCGTTCTGTTGTATTCAGCCCGCCCTTTTTCCAATTGCTGGCGCGTTCTTTCCTGAATCCGATTTCCTTGGTGTCCTGTTCAATGGAAGAACTTTCCTGTGTAATATTCAGCATGTTGGCATCAAAGTCAACTCCGATGTGCTGGCATACAAGCTGTAAACTTGCTTCCGGCTGTTCCAGTAAATCTTCGAAGCGCAATGTTATCATCCTGCTGTCATGTTTGAACAGGTTGGCTGCATGTATAGCGGCATTCCAGAGTTTGCTGATGGTAACAGGATGATAATTGATGCGCAAACGCAAGGCTTCCCGTTTTGTCATGTAGTTACCTCCAAGATTTCGGCGGTTCCATTTGTTCTTTTGAGATAACAGGATGGCGCGCGGATCACGCACCATATTGATGATTTTTGCATTGGGATATAAATCAAAAATCTCTTTCAGGTAAAAAACATTTTGCGGTGTCTTTTCACATACCACCGATTTGCCGTTTAAAGCGACTTCCCGTTGGGTGAAATATTGGAATACTTCCTCGGCTGTCAGTAATTCTTTCCCGATTTCATTTACCATGATAGCTGCTTCCTGATTGAATCTGGTAAAATCCTGGTCATGTGTCATGTAGCCTATACGTTGTGTAAGCATTAATTTAGCCGCTAACTCAACCGCCTGCTCTTTGGAAATGGTTTTACCTTTGTCTTCCGGCGCCCACAACTGCTCAAAGAAGTGCAACTCATTTAATACCATCAGCTGTGGATGGTTGTTGAAGATGCGCAGCATCATGGTAGTTCCGCTCCGTGAGTTGCCGACTATGAAAATTATTTTATCAGGAAACGTCAAATTTTTATAGATTTATGCAAAAGTAGGAAAACTAGACATGAGTATGACTACGGAATTATATTTTTTTCAATTAACAACATCATCAAGTTTTTAACTTACATGTCTGAAAATACCAAACATGACTCGTAATATCAACCAGGATTGCTCTGTCCGTATTTCCCCTCTGGACCTGCCCGTCCGGCAGGCGGGGAGGGGATTAAGGGGTGTGTTTGTATCTTTCTTAATTTTATTTTATTCCATCGGATTTTCGCAAAGAATCATCAGCGGCCCGATTATTGGGGCAGTAACCGATTCTTCCGCCAATTTACTCTTTCTGACGGATGCTTATGCAGAAGGATTTATTAAAATTTCAAATGAAGCTATTTTACTGGAATCGGGAAAAATTAATCCGGAAGCTAATTCAACTAATTCATTGGTCATTAGTTTTAAAGGGTCGGATACCACCAATAAAGTGAGCTTGTTTAAAATGGATTTCCTGTTGCCTAATACAACGTATTATTATTTGGTAAGTTATGGTAATGATGAAAAAACCGGTTCTTTTAAAACATTTCCGGAAAATTATCAGCCGGTCAATTTTTCCTTCGCATTTGGTTCCTGTACGGAGCAACATCACAACGATTCCATCTTTGTTGAGATACAAAATCACCAGCCAGCTTTTTTTCTGCATTTAGGTGACTGGCTCTATCCCGACCATTTCAGGGAGGATAAATTTTATTACGATGAGAGCCTGGAGCATCAGCAGGAACTGTATCAGAAACGCTATGAGATGCCTAACCTGAAAAAATTACTGGAAACCACACCCATGGATTTTGTTTTTGATGATGAAGACGGCGTTTGCGATGATTTTTCCAGACATTCCTATACAGAACTGAAGATGAAGGGTGCAGCAACCGAGATGAATGAGATCCCATATCCCGATTCATTGAGAGATATTGCCATACAGGGAATGCATACTTATTTCCCGGCTTATCAGGAGAAGGAAAATCAGGCGTATCATTCTTTTGTGTGTGGCAATACGGAACTATTTTTTCTGGATACACGCTCTACCCGTTCCCCTAATTCGGAAGTTTTTCAGAAGACCAAAACGGGAAAATGGAAGTATAAAGTACCGAAAGGTCATGCCATTTTGGATGCTGTGCAGATGAACTGGCTATTGACCAGGCTGCAACAATCCAAAGCTGACTGGAAATTTATAGTCAGTGGGGTTACGTTCAATCAATCGTATAAAAAAGTACTGGATATGTGCGTGCGTGCGCAGAAGCGCATCCTGCCGAATGGCATGAATGGCTCTTATGTGGCTGCCTCCCTGGCGACGTTGTGGTTTGCATTTCCCGAAACGCAGACGAAACTCCTCAATTTTTGCCATGATCAGAAGATTAAGAATGTGGTGATACTGAGCGGTGATGCACATACAGCTGCGATTGATGACGGCGGCAATGCCGGCTTTCCCGAACTGATGGCGGGAGGACTGGCGCAGAAAAACTCCAGGCTGGCAGCCATTATTAAAAACAACCTGCACCTGAATTTGTGGAACCAGGGCGGACAGGGGATAGGCAATACTAATTTTAATGATGCGTTTGGTAAAGTGGAAGTGTTCGGTAAAGAAGGCATAAAATTATCCGCAATTGATAAATACGGAAATACTATCTGTTCCTATCATCTGAAAGATGGTTTTATTCCAAAGAAATATAAACTTAAACCCAGGACAAAAATGAAACGATTGAGCGCGCTGAGAAATTTATTGCGGGTGGCATTACATCATTAGCTGTTCTTACAGGTAGCCTTTATTCAGAAACTGTAGGATTTCGATTTAGAATGTTGTGTGTGCTTACTTCATTAACGGGCAAAAAAAAAGACAAAGCCGATTAAAACCTTGTCTTCTCAATGTAACAGTTTCATTTCCTTTTGCCGAAATTTATTCTGTTCATCTCGTTCCCTTTTTCCGCCCATTGTGTCTGATAAAAATAGTTTGACCCTATCCCTCAGCTGAAAGTTTCACCGGCTTTTAAACCTGCTTATCTCTTTCACTTCCCTCACTTTTTCGGCGTTCAAATAACGTATAGTAAACTTACACTCCATTCAGCTAATTGTCAATAAAATCTGCCGGTATTTATGCACTTCTCTTTATGGTAATGCACATGATGCACAATATACAATGCACATGTTGTGCACTTTTGCATGCATATGGCAATTATTTTTTGGCTCAACGGAGGTCAAAACCGGTTTTAGGAGCCAGTTTTAGAAATAAATATACTAGTATATAAATAAGCGTGTCCGTTTTCCTTTTTTGGAGAGAGTGAATGGGAGCTTGGTTTAATAAAAACAGGTTATTTTCTTACACCGGTTTTCCACCGAATGAATTTGCCGGAATTGCGCAAGTGCGATACAATCAAAGTTGTTTCCTTCGGTCGACAGGACGTGTTCCGTAGTTTTTTTCTCTACGTCCCACCGAACGAGGTGAGGTGTCTTTTGAAGTACGAAGGAATGAACGAAATGAATGGCAATAACAAGAAGCGCGACGCTTCCATGATTCGTAGTCTTAGTGGGACAAGGCGGTTTAGAAGGATAGGAAATTTGTTAGAGGACTTTGAAAAAGGACTCGTTAAAGAAGAAGCGTATGGTGATTCTTTTGCGGGAGCAAAAAAAATATTAACGGTTGAAAAGTGGCGATGGTTGTGCGTGTTTTGCATAAACCAACACTTGTTGCAAATTAAATTTATTACACAAAACTTCAAATACCAAATCTACCACAACTATTGCCAATTTTTTGTTGTGCGTTCGTAAAATTTGTACATATAAATACATTAATCAATTAGATAGTATAAATATAGAAATTTGTCGTCATCAGACATATTGTCTAATATTCTATTTTCATTTGGTGCATAACTGTAACGTATTAATCCAGAATTATAAACTCTGCCTTTAAATTCATTTTGTATATACAATTTAAGATTTTCTGTTGGTATTAATTCATTATTCATTCTGAATTTGTCAAGAAAATTTGATTCGTCATATCCATTATTACTGTTTCTTGTTATTAAATACTCACCATCTTCGTCCACTGGAATAACGATGTATCCAAGATATTCAGCACCTACATTAAAACGAGCTAAGTTTTTATAAATTTCATCTTCATTGTTAACTACTCCATATTCGTTAACTAATGTGTTAAACTCCTTTTCAATTTTCGATACAAGGAACTGTAAATTCATTTTATAAATTTCTATCATACTATATTATTAATTTGGTTTTACATAAATTTGTTGGCGTTTGTTTTATTCTATATTAGTTGAAAACCTATTTTACAATATGCTACGCTGCCTAGTTTTTCATATATGTTTGGAATGATTGGTGTGTCCGATGAAGAATATAATGTTTCAGCGTCAGTTTCATCAGTCAAAATATAACTCATTCGTATTAAACCTCCATCGTACATGTCATATTTCAATTTTTCGTAAAAGGTATTGATTATATCTTTGCTTGTGTTCTCTGTATCTTCAAGTTGTCTGTTCATAATAAAACCATTTGAACTAATTGGAACAAACACGAAGCAATCTATTGGTTTTCCAGCGCATTTAACAGGAATAAATATTTTTCTTAATACTACTGTATCAAAAAGCATTTCTATTGCTTCTGATATTGTATTTAGCGATTCAATAATTTTATTCATGTCATAAGGTCGAAGGAAATGTGATTTTGAACTAATTACTCCATTTTCTATTATTCCAACTTTTTTAAATCCAATTGAAATTAGGTTCGCAGATGTTTGCGGTTTTAAAATTGAGTTTTTCAAAAATCCTTCTATGTCAGTATTATTTATTTTGTTTGATTTTATAAATATAACTTCAGCATTATTACCATCATCATCACCTACTTGTAATCTAAAACTATTTAATCCTAAAATTTCTAACTTAGAATTAAAATCGTCAATAGCTTGTTGTCTTATTAATGTATTCATAGATATTTCTTAAATAAATTCTTTTTAATAATTTGATTGAAGTATGCTGTAAAATTACCGCCAACTTCTCAATTTATGACGCACAACTTGTTTATATGCGGTACAAAGTAGCGCATATACAGCTAACGTCGGTTGTATATACGCTACCAAGTAGCGTATATTTTTTATAAATATAAACATTTAATTTTATAATGTATCAAATGGTGATATGATATTTTGAATGCTGCGTGTACTCACTTGCGTATATATTTCAGTAGTTCTGCTGTAGGAGTTACCGCTATAATCTATAAGCATTCTTGAGTATAGTTTATTCGCCCTGCTTCTACCACCTGTTCAGTACGTCTTCGGCAAATCCCAACAGCCGGTCAATCGTCAATACTGTCCCGTCATCCAGCATTACTTTTCCCGTAAAATATCCAAACACCTGATGTTGTTTGGATTGCAGCAGCAACAGATTTGTATTAGAGTAACGGTCAATCGCCGGTTCAAAGTCGAGTTCAAAACGCCCATCATTACTGGTAAATTTCCAGGGTTGCATGTAGTCATTGGTATTGATATGGAATTGCACTTCGTCCAGCTTATGTGCCACCCCATTGTAAAACAACATATTTTCCGTTGCAGCCGACGTGTCGCCAAAACCATATCCGATATTAAATCCAAAAGGTTTTTCTTCAACATAACCCGATGCGGACCCCCAATACCATCGGTTTTTATACGTCCATACGCCACGGCCCCAGTCCAGCACGGCCAATGCTTTATCCGGTTGGAAAACATGAGTTTCCATCCCGAACGTAAAGGAGCCCGCTGCTGCGAGGCAGTTGATTTTCTGGTTGTAATAAAATGCGAGCGGATCTTCTTTGAAGGGTGTGGCAATGACCATGCTGTCTTTATTCAGTGGCGTTAGTGAAATGCTTCCATTAATACCCTTGCCATTGTTGAATTCCGGAAAATCAAAATCCAGCTGCCGTCTGCCGTCTACGTGCCGGAATGCCATTTGCACTTTTTTGTGCTGCACTATGGTGTCACCATAAGCGGAGTGCGATGGCAGGTTCAGTTTTCCCATCGTAAACGGAACGATAACCATATCTGTGATTTCTCTGTTTTCGATAAAATCAAAAACGTTGATGGCATACAATGCCATATAAGAATTGTCTGCAACGGTGAGCGCAATGCCATAATCTTCTTGCAGAATGCAATAATAATCCCATTCCTTTATCCGTAGTTTCGAAGCTTTGATATCGTTGCGGTCGTATTTTAACAACAAATCTTTAGCCCAGCCTTTTTGCGCCAGGCTGCCGTCTTCCTTCAATAACTTTCCGGGTTGGGTGATTTCGTGTTGCATAAGTGAATTTTTGAAAATTATACAATGCTTGTTTGATAAATATAATGATTAAATTTACTTTTATGCTCATTCAAAATACGGTAAAATGGATAACAACGCTATAACACATGAATTCGTAGAAGTTAACGGTATTAAACTGCACATCGCCAGGCAGGGACACGGAAAAAAGTTAGTGGTGCTTTTGCACGGCTGGCCGGAGTTTTGGTACACCTGGCGCTATCAGATTCCGGTGCTGGCGGAAAAATATACGGTGGTGGCGCCGGATTTGCGAGGTTTTAATTTGAGCGATAAGCCAAAAGGAGTTGCCAATTATAAGACAGATGTGGTGGCAGGTGATATTGCAGCGTTGATTCCGGAACTGGGTTTTGACAAAGCATTTATCGTTGGGCATGATTGGGGAGGTGCAGTAGCGTGGGCGTTTGCAGCCATGTATCCGGAGATGACGGAAAAACTCGCAGTCCTGAATTGTCCGCATCCGAAAGAAATGCTGAAAAGTTTCAGGGAAAATCCTTCGCAACTGGTACGAAGCTGGTATATGTTTATGCATCAGATTCCATTACTGCCGGAGTTGTTGTATTCTTACGCATTGCCTTTGTTTTTTAAACAGTTTGTCCGTGGATGGATGTACAATAAGGAAAACTTCACGGATGCTGATTTAAATGAATTTGTGCATGCCTTCGAACAAAAAGGAGCCCTTACGGGTTCCATTAATTATTATCGCGCCATGTTGCAGACCAAACCGAACGTCAGTATCTTTAAAAATAAGATACAATCGTCTACACTGCTGATATGGGGGGAAGGAGACAAGGCACTTGGAAAAGAACTGACATTCAACACCCAGCAACATATCGATGCGACGCTGGATATCAAATACATCAAAGACTGTTCTCACTGGACACAAAACGATTGCCCGAATGAAGTGAATGCCTATTTGCTTGACTTTTTCAAATAATTGGCATATATTGAATGTGAAACATAGATGCTCTATAATTCACCTATACTAAACTCACCCAAGTGGCTTTACACAAAGCATTTGCAGACGATTGTTCCCAATCTTTATCGCAAAGTGGAAGGCGTACATTATAATCGCGAGCGTATTGAAACCTGGGACGATGATTTTCTGGATCTGGACTGGAGCCGAATCGGCAGTAAACAACTCATTATTATTTCACACGGCTTTGAAGGAAGTTCCCAGCGCGTATATGCAAAAGGATTGGTAAAGATTTTAAATGCGAACGGATATGATGTCTGCGTCTGGAATTACAGAGGCTGCAGCGGTGAAGACAACCGCCAGTTTTTCGGTTATCATTCCGGTAAAACAGAAGACCTGAATTATGTAATTGAACACATTCAGAAAAATAACGCATACGATAATTACCATTTGATTGGCATTTCTATGGGCGGCAACCTGACCCTGAAATATTTAGGAGAAGAAAAATGGGACAATGTGCATACGATAGATTCGGCAGTGGCTGTTTCTGTACCGTTACATTATGAAACATCGTTTCCTCATCTGATAAAAGGATGGAATAAAATTTATGAACGTCGTTTTACCAAACAGGTAAAAGATAAGGTGTTATTAAAGCAATCCCGCTATCCGGATGCTATGAATTATAAATCTATCGCGGAGGCTAAAAATTTATGGGAATTTACGGAGCGTTGTACGGTACCGATGCATGGGTTTAAAAATATCCACGATTACAACGTAACGGTTCAGGCCTCGACTTACCTAAAAAGAATTAAGACACCTACTCTTTTAATCAATACGGATAACGACCCGTTGCTGACCAAAGAATGTTACCCCATATCAATTGCTAAAAAATCCAAAAATTTTCATTTGGAAATACCTATTGGCGGCGGACACGTCGGCTTTTGTGAAGACTTGAAAGCCGAACACAACTGGCTGGAGAAGAGGCTGGTGCATTATTTTCTCAAGGGTGCCTGAAGCCCTTACTCTGAATGATTCTTTGATTGTTTTGTAGGTTTTTCATCATTGCATACATCTTTCCATGGACAGTGTTTGCAGTCATTTTTACAGCAATGTCCGCGCTTCAGATGATAGGCTTCTGTAAATACCATTCTGCCAATTTCATCGAGGTAGTAATCTATGTCTTTGACCAGTTTGTTTTCCATCGTATTCAGAATAAATGTACCAAAAGGGAGTTTTATAAAAGTAACTGTAAGTTAAAACATCAACCTGATTTATGCAAGAGATAGGCTTTGAAAAAACCGTTTAAATCACCATCCAGTACATTGTCCGGATTGGTTACTTTATAGCCTGTTCGCAAATCTTTGACCCATCTGTCATCCAGCACATAACTGCGTATTTGTGAACCCCACTCATTTTTCATTTTCTGCGCTTCAATGGCATCGCGGGCTTCCAGTTGTTTTTGCAGTTCCGCTTCGTACAATTTTGATTTCAACATTTTTAATGCTGTTTCGCGGTTTTGTATCTGTGAGCGTTGTGTCTGACATTCGCATACGATGCCACTCGGCAAGTGCCTCACCCGTACGGCAGATTCCGTTTTGTTGACGTGCTGTCCACCGGCTCCCTGTGCACGGAATACATCCCACTCCAGATCGGCAGGATTGATTTCTATCTCAATGGAGTCATCCACAACGGGATGGACGAACACCGAACAGAAAGAGGTCATGCGTTTGCCCTGCGCGTTGAACGGAGATACGCGCACGAGGCGGTGTACGCCGTTCTCGCCTTTCAGCATACCGAATGCGAAGTCGCCATCAATTTCCAGTGAAACCGATTTGACGCCCGCCACCTCACCAGCCTGATAATCCAGTTCCGTTACTTTATAGCCGTTCTTATTCGCCCACATCGTGTACATGCGCATCAGCATACCTGCCCAGTCGCAGGCTTCCGTGCCACCTGCACCGGCATTGATTTCGAGAATGGCGCTCAGGTTGTCTTCTTCGTTCTTCAGTGTGGATTTGAATTCATTTTCATCCAGCTCTGCAACGATGATTTCGTATTGCTGGTCCACCTCTTCTTCGGTAGCTTCTCCCATTTCCTGAAACTCGCGCAGCACGGTAAGGTCATCGAATTTCTTCTCGACACTTTTATACAATGCGACCCAATGCTTGTTCTGCTTGATTTCTTTCATCAAGGCCTGTGCTTTGAGCTGGTTGTCCCAGAAATCAGGTGCTAAGGTTTTGGCTTCGTCGTCTTTGATTTGTTCTGTCTTATTAGCGACGTCAAAGATACCTCCCAAAAGAGCCGACTCTTTCTTGAAGTGTTTTGTATTGTTCGTTGGTCATGTGATCGTTGTGTAGAACGCAAAGATAAGAAAAGTAAGGTAATTACAGATTAATAAAACGCATCTTCAAAATGAGTTAGGAGTTCTGTATTATGAATAAAGTATATAAAAAATATAGTATAATTAATAATATTTTAATAAATACCTGCTTATTGTTTTACCAGAAGTATTGTTACAGATTCTAATCTCAGAAATCATATTTCTATTGTCTGTAAGGTATATATAATCATAATCTGAGGAATTAATATTTTTAAGTAGATTTTTGTTTATGTGTCCCATCTTTAATCCAATTAATTCTGCAATATATGGTATACTGATTACATCTCCAGGTGTTGTCCCCCATAGGTTTGGATAAGAAAGACAGACTTGTTGAAATGGAATATTAGTATTATTTAATAGTGAATCATAATATATGAATGAACTGATTTCTGTTGCCGGGATGGTGCCAAGAGTTGGAATTATTCTTAAATAATCAGATGTGTATGAAACACAGTTATTGTTCGCAAAATTGAATTTATAGTTTATTATATTCATTTTTGATAGAAAATCACCAGGTTGAAATGATGAATCTACTTGTTCGAATAAATATTTAAAGCATAAAGTCTGGAAATAAGTCGAATCGTTAATAATAAGATTGACTGATGCAACTTTTTTATTTATGTCACAATTGATAATATAATGCTCTAATTCTGTTTCTGCCTTTCTTGTTATGTTTAATGAAGTAGCAGAGTTTTCAATAATTGTTATATAATTAAAACTATCTTTAGTAATACTGATAAGTTTTTTCCCGGAATCTGCATAAAAGAAATGATAGATATTGAATAACCCATTTATAGAATCAATTATTTGAAGCGTTTAATGTTGCCTTTAAAAATATTTATATTCGAATCATTTTTTTACACGAAATTAGCAATAGGACTGAGATTGTAAATATATATTTCATTTGTGTTAATGGTTATTAAGCCAAATTATAGCATCTTGCCTTATTCTATTTCTTAATGAGGATTGGTATGCTGTATCAATAGAAGTCCATCCATGGTTTGCTTTGCAATATTTTCTTATGAGATGCGGTACCGTATAATTTGATGGCATATTTGCAGCTATGACAAAGTCTTGAAAATATACACCACCAGAATTGTTTAATGCATTTTGCATTCCATCTGTACTTTCATCGTATGGAGCAATTATATCCTCTCTTCCATGCATTATAAAAGTAGGATATGCACCTACATTTATTGCATACCTTGGACTAAACTGGTATAAGTTAGCATCATTTAACGGGTTATTTATTATGTTTTGTCTTGCAGATTGGAATAAGTTATGCCCTGGGTATATATGATTTTCTTGACCATTTGGTGTGCCATTCGTAAGGTCTAAATTTGAAGTTACGCATGTATTATAATATATATTGTTTGTAATGTTATTTTGATTATAATCAACTACCCAATTGTAAGGGAACTGCTTAGGATTTAACTTAATATGCCCGCCACAGTCAAATGAAAAATTAATAGAAAAAGTTGTAAAGAAAGAAGGTGGTGAAGTGCAATAAAAGGTACTACCTGAAGGTATATTCTTTATCCAATTATCCATAGTCTGTAAATTTGTAGGAGCATACATAGATATAACAGAGTGTAAAAATAGTTGATTAGCATGTGTATATGCATACATTAGTGCTAATTGTCCACCAGCACTTTCACCTAATAAATGAATTTCATTTGCATTTAAGGTTGTTCCCCATAAACAAGTGGAAAAATTAGACCTTATATGATTCACTGCAAGAGTTATGTCGTCAATCTGATTTTGCCATCCAATAGGATTAGATGTAAATTCAGATTGGTTATTGCCTAATTGCACTAACCGATAAATCATGGATACGACTACATAACCATTATTTAATAAATCATTTACTATGCTTACATTTGAGCTGCTACCCCAGTTATACGGAAATCCCAATGCTGAAATATCTTGTCCTGAAAACCAACCTCCACCTGGAACTAATAATACAATGGGTGAATTTTCCGTTACGTTGGCAGGTAAATAAACATAATATATTTCGCGTTCATCAGGACCATATTGGCCAATATATTGTATTCGATTTCCGTAAGCATCATAAGGATAATAGTAGGTGCCGGGATTTGGGTTTGTGGGAACTGTTAGACAAATTCCATTGCAACAGTGAAAATTCTCACCACCTCCACCCGAGTTTATTGTTACTGTGCCTGATTGTTGTATCTTGTTTAGATATGCTGGATTATATTGCAAAATATCTCTTAGAGGAGAAGTTAACGTAAATGAAGTAGAACTGATAGTTGTTTCAGCACTATTGTCTGATGTTCTTTTTACCGTTTGGTTTTTTAAAGTGCTTATTGTCTCTTCTTTAAGAAATTCCCGCTCTATTTTTGAACAACTATTTAATATCAACAAAGACAATAATATGCATGTAATTAATTCCATATAATTTTTAACTACAGTAAATCTATTTAAAATGCAGATATTCAGGGTTTTCATTGAGTATGACAATTTTAAATAAATTTAATTATTTTTTTGTAAAATACAAAATGTTTATTGCTTATTGATTTATCGAAGTATTAATTAAATATTTGCTTGTTATAAAGCAAACTTTTAATAAAACGCATCTTCAAAATGAATGATTTTATTATTGTTTTCAATGGCGATAATATCAAACCGCAACTCACCCTCCCAGTTGAATTGTTCCAGATACCCTTCCGCTGCATCATGCATCTTTTTCTTCTTATGGCTGTCTACAAATTCTTCCGGATGGCCAAACGAATTATTCTTTCTTGCTTTCACCTCTATAAAGACCACCACTTTACCATCCTGTGCAATAATGTCGATTTCTGCGTGTTTATGACGCCAGTTGGTGAACAAAATGAAGTAGTTTTTCTTTAATAGATAATCCCGTGCCAGAAGTTCGGCATTTTGTCCTGTTTGAGCGTTGTTTTTCATAAAATTAACATGTATAAAGATAATTGATTTTTGAGTATGGCGATTTTTTCGTTTTTTTACACTCCAAATATTAAATAATATGCGAATGGATGATTTGATACAGGGATTTCCGGCACAATTGAAACGTGCCATTGAAATCGGGGAGAAGGCTAAAATCGGTAAAAATAAATTTCCGATACGCAATATATTGATCTCCGGTTTGGGTGGCTCCGGCATCGGAGGCACCATTCTGTCGAATGTGTTAAGAGATGACATATCCGTTCCGGTTATTGTCAATAAAGAATATCAGATTCCGGCGTTTGTCAATGAAAATACGCTGGTCATCATTTCATCTTATTCCGGCAATACCGAGGAAACGTTATCCGCACTGATGCAGGCGTTTAAAAAGAATGCCCAGATTGTATGCATCACATCCGGCGGGTTGATTCAGGAGTACGCAGAAACAAATGATATCGACTTTGTGAACATTGACGGCGGTTCACCGCCTCGTGCAGCTTTTGGTCAGTCATTCATCCAGTTGCTGTATATTCTCTTTCATTTAGGTTTGCTGGAAGATGGTTTTAAGAAATACCTGCAGGATGCCATTACATTGATGGAAACGGAGGAAGAGGCAATAAAAACACAGGCTAAAGAGATTGCGCAAAAATTAAATGGTAAAATTCCGGTCATTTATTCGGATGCGAAATTTGAAGGTGTTTCTATCCGCTTCCGTCAGCAAATCAATGAAAACTCCAAAATGTTGTGCTGGCACCATGTGGTTCCGGAAATGAACCATAATGAGCTGGTAGGCTGGCGCGAAAAGAATGAGCATATCGCGGTGGTGTTTATCCGTAACAACCACGATTTTGAACGCAATCAGGAGCGTATGGAATTCACGAAGGAGGTGGTGAGCCAATATGCCAGTGATGTGATTGAAATTTATTCCAAGGGAGATTATGACCTGGTTCGAAGCATGTACCTGATTCACATCACAGATTGGGTATCGTATTATCTGGCTGAGTTGAAAGGCGTGGATGCGGTAGAAGTGGATGTTATCAGCAAACTCAAAAGTAAACTTGCGGAACGCCCCTTTTAATATTTAAAACAGGTGATAATGAGATTGAGATAGACTCATCTGTCATTTCTGTCTATTATTTCTCATCTCTATAACATGCAGAAAGTTACAATTAGAGATTTAGGTGTCGTTAAGTATGTTGATGCATTGGCTATCCAAACCCAAAAATTCAATGAACTGATTGATCGTAAACTTCACGGGCAATCCAATACGGATGAGCATGTATTGTTTTTGTGCGAACACCACCCGGTCATTACTTTAGGAAAAGCAGCCAACGAACAGAATATCTTATTATCAGAAGCGTTTTTGAAAGAAAAAGGCATAGACGTATTTCATATCAGCAGGGGTGGAGATGTCACTTTTCACGGCCCCGGACAAATTACGGGGTATCCAATCTTGGATTTGGAATATTTTTCTTCCGATATTAAACTGTATATGCGCATGCTGGAAGAGGTGATGATACAGACCATCGCGGAATATGGAATTGCAGGCTACAGAATACCCGATGCAACAGGCGTTTGGGTGGATGCAAAATCTGATAAACAGCCGAAAAAAATCGCAGCGTTTGGTGTTAAAACATCCCGATGGGTGACCATGCATGGATTTGCCTTAAATGTTACGGTGGACTTGAACTACTTCAATTACATTCATCCGTGCGGATTTACAGATAAAGGGGTTACCTCCATTCAAAATGAGTTGGGTGGTAATGGAAATGAAATAGAGCTTCATGAAGTTAAGCGCATATTAATCGCTAAATTTGCCGAAGTATTTAACGTTGAATGGAATGGAGAACTATTTTCCGGTTTCTCTTGTCAACAACCATCATGAATAAAACAGATGAATCCGATAGAAGGTATAGAAATTGAAGAAGAAAACGAAGATGAACTCTTTGAACATTATCGCTTTATCATTGATAAAGGCCAGGAACCAGTCCGGATAGATAAATACCTGTCTGATAAAATACAGGCGGTATCGCGCAATAAGATACAGCATGCTGCGGAAGCGGGAAGTATTTTAGTCAATAACAAATCCGTAAAATCTAATTATAAAATCAAAGCGAATGATTTGATTCAGGTGGTATTGCCTAATCCCGTCTGGGATTATACGGTAGAGCCTGAGAATATTCCGCTGGATATTGTTTATGAAGATGAGGATGTGCTGTTGGTCAACAAAAAAGCAGGTATGGTTTGTCATCCCGGACACGGGAATTTTCATGGAACATTGGTGCATGCGCTGTTGTGGCATTGTAAAGACCTGCCTCAGATTTCAGGGGATACACGCCCGGGTTTGGTGCACCGGCTGGACAAAAACACATCCGGATTGATAATTATCGGTAAAACGGAACACGCACTCAATCATTTATCCAGGCAGTTTTTTGACAGAACCATTAAACGCCACTATATCGCCATGGTATGGGGAGATATCGAAGATAAGAAGGGAAGAATAGAATGTAATATCGCGCGCAATCCGCGCAACCGAAAAGTATTTATGGCGGTCGAAGATGGGAGTGCCGGTAAATATGCAGCTACCAATTATGAAGTGATGAAACGCTACGGTTATGTGACCTTGGTGAAATGCAAACTGGAAACCGGACGCACGCATCAGATTCGGGTGCATCTTAAGTATATCGGACATACCCTGTTTGGTGATTACAGTTATGGCGGCGACCAGATACTGGCGGGTACTGTTTATGGAAAATATAAAACCTTTATAGAAAATTGCTTTAAGCTGATGCCCTATCATGCCCTGCATGCACAAAGCCTCGGATTTGTGCATCCCCGCACCGGTCAGGAAATGTATTTCGAGCAACCTTTGCCCGGTAATTTTCAGGCAGTGATTGAAAAATGGGATAATTACACAAAAGGATTCAAACTGTAAAATTCATCTGCCCTTCACTCATTGTTCAGTTTACTTATTTTTATGCAGGTATTGGTTACGAAACGCTCGGAGTAATCCAGATAGATGATATTGGGAATTCTGCCTTTGCGGATTTGTCCCGCAGCAATCAGTGAGTCCATTACCGGGGCAATCTGAACATTGGCGCTATCAGCCGTTTGATGGATGTAAGGTGCATTTGGATTTAAGAAACAATTGATGGCCTGCAGTTCATTCTGGGTAATCTGCCAGCTGAACTGGAATAAATGTTCGCCGTCATTCGAGAAGGTGCTGTACTGAGCCAGCTGATCGCGTTTCAGGTCTGCTAAATAATGGCTGTTGGTCCAACTTCCTTCCCTTGGAAGTACAGAGCTGTTGAACAAGCCGATGGCCCTGTTGTCCGCATTGTCGGTCACTCCTTCATAGATAAATAATACCTTTCCCGATGTGTCGTTTCCAATAATATCATTTAAGGGGCGTTTGATAAACGGTGTGGCAGTAACTGCCGTTTCCTTGTAGATTTTATCTCCTAAAATACGGTTGGCTAAGTTCAGCAGCGCAGTGTCAGAAACACTGGTGTTGCAATAATGACTCATCTCCAGAATTACCAGTTCCGCATGGGTGTTCAGGAATTCATTGATATGCGTGTAGATGGTAGATAATAATGCACCTTTGCAGCCTAACCCGTCGCAGGAAGTGGCATGCTGTGTGTAGAATTTTTTATTGTAATAGACGGGGCGTACATCAAAAATGCGCATACCTTGTGTCAGCTGCTGAGAAAAGTTCAGCAGTTGTGTTTCGGTATTACAGGCATTTGCGCCAAAGGTGCATTCATTCAGTTCATAAAGACCGGCATCATGGGCGCCCGGCATCATTATATCTTTTAATGCAATGTTTTTATCCGGAAACAAAGTGATTAAATCATGCATCCAGCTTTCTGATTTTATTTCGGTGGATACAGGCGGAGGCGTTGTGTCGCCGGAACCCTGTTTTTTACAGGAAAGCACCAGTATGCAACCGATTAGTAAGACATGTTTGCTTTTCATCTGATAATCGTATAAACTGTAATATAAAAAGAATAATGCTATTTAAGTAAATCAGGATTTTATTGCCAGAATAAATCCTAATGCGAGCAATGGAGTATAAACCACCCAATCGAGCCCGGCGGCAGCAAGTATAGAACCACCGATGACACAACAGCCGCCAAAAATGGTATTTTGGACACCTTGTGTAAGCGGTCTCTTTTTTTCTACCAGTCCGTTTTCAAAGCGTTTAAAGGCTTCTGACAAAACTAATGGAGAACGGGAAATGATATCCATGAATTCCGGTGCATTCTGCAGTTGAGCTTTGAATAAGTCTACCGGGTTTACTTCGCCCAGCAACATTTTCCGGATATGCTTTTTACTGACTTTTTGAATATCAAAACCAGGCATAATCACATTGCCGACTCCTTCATAGGTAATGATGGCCTTTACCATCAACACCAACTCCAGCGGATAATAGAGGCGATATTTGGAGCCTAATGCAACCGATTCAAGAATTAGTTTGGCAAGCGAAAATTCTTTAAAATTCGGCGACTTCAGCCATTTGTTTCCCACGGTGGTAAATGCCCTCCGGAATCCTTCTATATCACTGCCTTTTCCAGGGCGTGCTAGTAAAGTGAGATAACGCGCTGCGCCGAGCGGGTCACCGGTAACCAGACTGTTGAAGTAATACAACATCGTTTTACGGGTATTTTCCTCAAATCTTCCAACCATACCCAAGTCGATGAATCCTACCTGAGGGCCATTAGGCCCGTCCATAATCATCAGGTTTCCGGGATGTAAATCGGCATGAAAGAATCCGTCGTGATACAACATCTGTATGATGGCATAAGCGCCATAGTCCACAATTTTTGCTCTGTCTTCTTCGGAATAGCGTTCATACGCCCGTACATCCGGTTTAATTCCACGTATGAACTGCATACAAATCAAGTCGCTGGTGGAATATTCTCTGTAAATGGCAGGGAAATGGATTTCCGGATGTTTGGAGAAATTGGCGCTGAACTCTTCGGCATTATCCGCTTCTAATCGAAAATCAACTTCTCTGTTGGTATAATCGCAAAACTCAGTAAACATATTCTTCGGCTGCAGCTGCGGAATGAAAAGTTCCAGAAAACTGCCCATCACTTTGATGATCTTACTGTCCGTCTGAATAAGTTCGCGTGTTCCCGGTTTGATTAGTTTTAATACCACCTCTTCGCCGGTACGAAGTGTAGCGCGGTGTGTTTGTGCAATAGAGGCGGAGCCCAACGGGTTTTGTTTCACCTCTGAAAATACACGGTGAATTGGTTGTCCTATTTGTTCTTCCACCAATTCTACAAATCGGTCATAGCTGATAGCAGGAAGGGTATCTAATAATTTTTTTAATTCATCTGTGATATCTTTAGGAAGCATATCCTCCCTGAGACTCATGATTTGTCCAAGTTTGATATAAGTGGCCCCCAACATTTCCAAACGTCTTCTGAGCTGTACGGAGAAAGGCTGTCGAATCAGCTTTTTCTTTAAGACGGGCCAGTGCAGGTACAGAAACAGGCGCAGGAAGATATCAATCAGAATGCTGAATTTGGCTTTGGTTGCTTTCCGGTGACGCAGGTAGGCATAGCCTCCTCCCAGAATCAATCCGGAAAAATGGCGTGTCGTTATTAAAAACCGGACAAAAAGGGAACTGGGTTTGCGTTCAATATATTGTTCAAATACACGATTTGCATCCTGATCCTGTGGATGAAGGTCTACAGTTTCTTCAACTTCTGCTGTTTCCATGGCTTAATTCAAAAATATTTTGTAAGATACTATATGGAAATTAATTCTAAAAATATTTTAGGGAAAATATGCCTTTTCACGATTAGATTAAATGAAAAAATGGCTAATCCTTAGGATTAGCCATTTTTATTATGATTTAAGAATGAGAATTATTCAACTCCCACGTACATGATTTCCACACGTCTTTCCAGTGATGCCGCTTTTCCATAAATGGAGTTTTTCTTGTCGCTGAGCTTGTCACTGATACCTGCTGGTGCTGCTAATTTTCCGTATGGCAATAACTCGAATTTCAGTTTTCCTGATTCGATGTATGATTTCAGTGCGCCGTTATTGCGGGTAACGAGATAATTTTTCACACTTTCAATTCTGCGTTTGGACAAATTGAAGTTGTATTCTCCGTCAGCCAATGGAGACGTGAAACCTCTCAGGTTCAATGTGATTTTATGATCATCTTTTAAATATTTTTCCAACAGGTCAAATACTTTTTCAAGCTGTGCGTAAGATACCTGAACTTTGCCGAATAATTCTTCCGCTTCTTCCTCAGATGTTTGTTTTGCGAATGCATCTTTCTTGCTCATATAGGCATCGAACAAGTCTTTGTAATTTTCGTCAGTTGCTGTTTCTTTTGATTTTCCAACCGGAACATCATTGTCAAAGAATACCGCGGCAGGCAGGTTTTCGTTGATTTCTTTTGCAATCTTATCGCAAGGTTTTTCAATGATTTCTGCAGGTTTCTCTACTTTCACTTCTACCGTATCATGAACAATGAGGGTATCTGTAATGATTTGAACCTGTGTTATACGAACGGTATCGCATTTTTTGCGTTTAGTTTTCACTTCACCGAATTCATAGTTCAGGGCAATTTCAAATGCACCCTGCGAACGGCTTGCTTTTCGCAGTCCGGATACGTTAAAGTCATAAGCAGCGCCTATTCTAAGTGTTTTGTACAGGAAAGATAGGTATGCTATAGCAGCATCATTATCTATTGCGCGATAGCCGGCTCCAAAGCCCAGACCAAAGTCTTTTTTATCGCCAAAACGGACTTCTGCGATGGCATTCACCAATAATTGATTGAATTTTCGCTGATTCTGGAAGAATACGCCGGGTTGCACATTCCAGTTGTCTTTGATAGCCACTTTTGCTTTTGCATATGCAGTGTGTCTGGACGGTAGTCTGGAGGTGGTATAATATAAAAAGTTTTGAGCAGGTCTGTGTAAATTGGAGGTGGACGCACCAATATCTAAAGTCGATTTTTCCTTTATCTTGGTTCTGAAATTCAAACCTAACGTGAAGTTGGGATAGGTAACGCTGTTGTTAGAAAATGTTTCCCCGGTAGGTAACGTTGGTTCAAAAGTAGCGCCGTTGTACTGATTATCAAACTGAAGGCCCAGCATATCCAAAGTCTTGATGCTGATACCGGCAGTAACCCCCAATGTAATCAGTTGTTTTTCTTTATTGAAATACTTTCCGAATGACATCGTGATATTCGGATTGAAAATACTCAGGTTTCCGTCACCTGCTCTGTCGTATAAAAAACTCAAGCCGCCGCCAATCATCCAGCCCTTATCCCATTTTTTTATCAAGCGGTCATAAGAAGCAAACGTAGTAGAGTACGGAATAGGGAGTGTTCTCCACTGGTCTCTGTATAGTCCGGCCAATCGGTTGGCTTTGCCATATTCCGTTACACCCGCTATAGCAGGGTTTAGGTATAGTGGATTGTATTGTATCTGACTGAAATGCGGGTCCTGTGCCAATGAAAGCTTAACTGCTGATATCACCAAAAGACTTAAAATTAAATACCTTCTCATTTGTATATGTTTAATTTTTAAAAGGAGCCAATGTAATACCCATGTGCTCACTTTTAGAGGTTTGATGGCAGGATATTTCATAAGTGCTAATATAAGTTTAATTTTTTAAATAGTTTTTATCTCAATAAAGTAATATTTCCGTTGATGTTTATTTTTTCTCCCTGTACACATTCACCAACAAAGAAATAACCATAGGTACCTGGTTCGGCAGGCTGACCTTTGTAATTGCCATCCCATGACTGCGTTAAGTCATCCGTTTCAAATACCTTATTACCCCATTTGTTAAATATGCCCAGTTTCATCGATTTCAGTATCAAAGAACGAGGAATGAATACATCATTGATACCATCACCATTAGGTGTAAATGCATTCGGAATAAATATATTCTCTTTAGAGCAGCTCAGTTCATTCAGCTCTACGAATACAGAGTCTTTGCTGCTGCAACTGGTATTTCGGTTGATAGCTGTCACGATAAACATCGTCGGTTCCGTCAGGGTAGCAGTTGGATTTTGAATGGATGCATTGCTGACCACATTAGCCGGTATCCAGGAGAAATTGAGTTGTTCGGTGGTGGTTACATTCAACTGAACCTCTTCTCCGGTATTGACTACTGCTTTATCTGCTACGGCATCAATTACCGGAAGCGGATTGACCGTTAAGCTCAGCATAACAGTTGAATCACAGCCCGAAGCATTTTGCAGGACAACGGTATAATCTCCGGACTCATTAAATGTTTGAGTGCCCACTGTAAAGGATTCCCCTGCACAAATACTTTTATTTATCTCCACAGAACTTTTGGGAAGTACAGTCAGTTTCAGATTTATAGTAGAGTCACATTGTAAGGCAGATTTTAAAACAACGGTATAATCTCCGCCATCCTTAAATACCTGACTTCCTATTGTAACAGAATCACCTTCGCAAATGGTTCTGGATACCGTTTCTTCAAAAGTTGGATTTACGGTCAGATCCAGTGTAATGACCGAATCACAACCCAGAGAATTTTCTAAAATTACGGTATAGTTCCCCGTTGCTGTAAAAACGCTGTCTCCAATGGCAATAGCTTCACCATTGCAAACGATGAAACTTAAGTCTGTTCGGGAAACAGGATTTACTTTCAGGTCTAGATTTATAATGGAGTCGCAATCAATGGAAGAAGTCAGAGTTACCGTATATGTACCGGTAACAGAAAATGTCTGGCTTCCTATAACTACCACTTCTCCCTGACAAATCACTTTTTCGATATCCGTTGTGGTAACCGGTTTGATTCTTAAATCCAGAATAATGGTACTGTCACATCCGTTTGAATTTTGAAGGCGGATGGTATAGATGCCTGCATCCGTAAATGTTTGTCCGCCTATTGTAACAGATTGACCGTCGCAGATGGTAGTTACATATGTTTTGATGCTTGTATCCAATACCGTTAAATTCAACCGGATGATAGAGTCGCAACCCAATGATGTTTGCAATTTGATATCAAACTGTCCGGTGGTAGTAAATGGTGTATTATTTAGAATAACGGTATCACCTTCACAAATTACCTTGTTTAATACGGTATCTTTAGTTGGATTTACCGTCAGGCTTAATGTTACTGTTGAGTCACAGCCTTGAGAGCTTTGAAGTACAACAGGGAAGGTGCCGGTAGTATAAAATGCCTGTGTGCCAATTACGATACTGTCTCCTTCACAAATGGTTTCGGATACCCTTGAATTTCTTGTTGGAAGTACATTGATAGTCAGCGTAGCAGATGTCGCGCACTGTCCGGCCGTTGGCGTAAATGTGTAGGTGGTGGTATTCGTATTATTTAATGCCGGTGACCAGGTACCAGTGATACCATTTGTAGAGGTGGTTGGTAATGGACTTAAATTTCCACCGGAACAGATCGGCGCCACTGGATTAAATGTTGGTGTCGTGTTTGAGTTTACGTTAATGGTCAGAGTGGCAGTGTTTGCACATTGTCCGGCCGTTGGCGTGAATGTGTAGGTGGTAGTATTCGTATTGTTTAATGCCGGCGACCAGGTACCAGTGATACCATTTGTAGAGGTGGTTGGTAATGGACTTAAATTTCCACCGGAACAGATTGGAGCTACCGCATTGAAAGTAGGTGTCACTTTTTGATTTACGGTAATAGTCAATGTAGTCGAATTAGCACATTGTCCGGCTGTTGGTGTAAATGTATAGGTAGTAGTGGCCGTATTATTCAGCGCCGGTGACCAGGTACCGTTAATGCCATTTGTTGAAGTGGTTGGTAATGGATTCAATACAGTACCGGAACAGATCGGCCCAACCTGATTGAACGTTGGTGTCACTTTTTGGTTGACTGTTACAGTTAACGTGGCAGATGTTGCACACTGTCCTGCAGTTGGTGTGAATGTATACGTTGTAGTGGCCGTATTATTCAAAGCAGGTGACCAAGTACCGTTAATGCCATTTGTTGAGGTGGTTGGTAATGGATTCAATACATCCCCGGAACAGATGGGTGCTACTTGATTAAATGTCGGAACGGTATTTTGGTTTACAGTAATGGTCAATGTAGTCGAATTTGCACATTGTCCTGCAGTTGGTGTAAATGTATAAGTAGTAGTAGCCGTATTGTTCAGCGCCGGCGACCAGGTACCGGTAATACCATTTGTAGAGGTAGTAGGTAACGGATTTAATGTTCCGCCAGGACATATTGGAGCAACAGCGTTGAATGTAGGTGTTACTTTTTGATTCACGGTGATGGTCAGTGTAGTAGTGTTTGCACACTGTCCTGCCGTTGGAGTAAATGTATATGTAGTTGTGGCCGTATTGTTCAAAGCCGGCGACCAGGTTCCATTAATACCATTTGTGGAAGTGGTAGGAAGTGGATTCAATACAGTACCGGAACAAATCGGAGTTACCGGAGTGAAAGCAGGTGTCACTTTTTGATTCACGGTAATGGTCAGTGTGGTCGTATTTGCACATTGCCCTGCCGTTGGTGTGAATGTATAGGTAGTAGTAGCCGTATTATTCAAAGCCGGCGACCAGGTGCCCGGAATACCATTCGTAGAAGTGGTTGGTAATGGATTCAACACATCGCCGGAACAGATTGGCGCAACCTGATTGAACGTTGGTGTCACTTTTTGGTTGACTGTTACAGTTAACGTTGTAGAAGTTGCACACTGTCCGGCCGTTGGTGTAAATGTGTAAGTGGTAGTAGCCGTATTGTTTAAAGCCGGTGACCAGGATCCGTTAATTCCATTTGTAGAAGTAGTAGGAAGTGGATTCAATACATCACCGGAACAAATCGGTGCAATCTGATTAAATGTTGGTGTCGTATTTGAGTTGATGTTAATGGTAAGTGTTGCTGAATTTGCACATTGTCCGGCAGTTGGTGTAAATGTATATGTAGTAGTTGAGGTATTATTCAGCGCCGGCGACCAGGTACCCGTGATACCATTTGTGGAAGTAGTTGGCAACGGGCTTAAATTTCCGCCGGAACAAATCGGTGCTACCGGATTGAAAGTTGGTGTCACTTTTTGGTTCACCGTAATGGTCAATGTGGTAGTGTTTGCACACTGTCCTGCCGTTGGCGTAAATGTATACGTAGTAGTAGCCGTATTGTTTAACGCTGGCGACCAGGTACCGTTGATACCATTCGTGGAAGTGGTAGGCAGTGGATTCAATACAGTACCGGAACAGATAGGAGCAACGGCATTGAAAGTTGGTGTCACTTTTTGGTTCACGGTAATAGTTAATGTGGTAGTATTTGCACACTGTCCTGCCGTTGGCGTGAATGTATACGTAGTAGTACCCGTATTATTCAGCGCCGGCGACCAGGTACCCGGAATACCATTTGTAGAAGTGGTTGGTAATGGATTCAGCACATCCCCGGAACAGATGGGTGCTACCGGATTGAAAGTAGGTGTTACTTTTTGATTCACTGTAATGGTCAGTGTGGTAGTGTTTGCACACTGTCCTGCTATTGGCGTGAATGTATAGGTAGTAGTAGCCGTGTTGTTTAACGCAGGCGACCAGCTACCGTTGATGCCATTCGTGGAAGTGGTAGGCAATGGATTCAATACAGTACCTGAACAAATCGGAGCTACCGGATTGAAAGTAGGTGTCACTTTTTGATTCACGGTAATAGTCAATGTGGTAGAATTCGCACACTGTCCTGCTGTTGGCGAGAATGTGTAAGTGGTAGTGGCCGTATTATTCAGCGCCGGCGACCAGGTACCATTGATACCATTTGTAGAGGTAGTTGGTAATGGATTCAATACATCTCCCGTACAAATAGGGGCAACCGGATTAAAAGTAGGTGTCACATTTGCATTGACCGTAACTGTCATTGTAGTCGAATTGGCACATAAGCCTGCTGTAGGTGTAAACGTATAAGTAGTGTTTCCAGGCGCAGCCGTGCTGATTGTTGATGGGCTCCAGGTTCCCGTTATACCATTGGAAGAGGTAGTAGGGAGTGTCCCCGGTGTATTTCCTACACAGTAAGGACCGAGCTGTGTAAATGTTGGGGTTGTTTTTTGATTGACTGTAATGGTATAATTCTCCGTCTGTATTCCGCAGCCGTTAGGAAGGGTTATCTGACATGAATACGTAGTGGTGGTACCCGGTTGAACGGTTACAATGGAATCTGTTGTAGAACCAATTATGCTGCCCGTTGGAGTCCAGCTAAATGTGGTGCCGGCAGGTGCTCCGTTGACTTTGATAGTTGCAGTCTGCCCCTGGCAGATGGTTGCATTGGAAGGGTTGGAGGTCAATGTGATCACCTGTACACCCGTATTCGCAGCTACCGTATAATCACAAATATTACCGGCAAACCCATCAATCATCAGGTAGTATTTTTGGCCAATCGTCAGTCCTGTAGCTGTTACAGTAAAGGCACCGGAACCTGTATTCTGGCTGACGCAATTGGATTTAGATGTAAAGCTGGAACAGTTGGTGGTGCTGAATACCTGGACCTGAATACCGGAGGTGGTATAGGCACAATTATATGAGTTGATATTCAACGTTGCAGTGGTTGCTGAGGCAATAAAGGATATCCAGGAGTTGTTTTCTATAGAACCACAAAATGGTCCTGCCGGACTTCCGGTTGTACCAATGGTACCGTTGTCCTGTGTGTACCATCCGCTGGTATTTCCGCAATAACCGTTTAAGTCACATATTTGCGGAGCTGCACCGCAGAGGTCATTTGCCGGTGTATTTGTTCCGCAGGCATCCGGTGCGCAACCAATTATAGATTCAAAACCACACCATCTGGTGGAGCCATCCGTCACAAACTGGAAAGTAAGACAGGTGCCGGATGATGTATACGATCTTGGGCTATGTGGATTATAGATGTCACCGGAACCGGTGATGGTGCCTATTAAAGGCGAGGCGGTTGTTGGGCCATCATATACATAAAGAAAGTCATAATTGGTTTCCAGATCCCACCATAAAAAACTCACCCGAACAGGCTTGCCTGGTGTACCGGAACAAATTGTGACAGTTTGATTTACGTTGTTGGAATAATTGTTTGAACCCACATTATTGTAACAACTGGTTCCGTCTGTCGGTGTTTGCCGCAATACACCTCTGCAGGCAGTGATGGTTTGCCCGCTGTTTCCGCTCATTGAATAAATCTGAGCATAGGATGCAATTTGAGAGCAGACAATAAAGGATATAAGTAGTATAATTTTATTTTTCATTGTTCTTTTTTTATTGTTTGGAAAGTTGAGCCATCTTTTGCTCTAATACTTTTCGTGAAACCAACTCCACTTTTACTTTGCAGTCGGTACCGTATTCCACCACTTTGGTCGTATTGATATCCCTGTCAATTTCAAGTTTTGCTACATCAATATCCGCAATAGACAGATTGCTGCATTTATCTATGTCCAGCACTTTATAAGACTCTGTATAGATATAATTTAACTGAGCTCGTTTTTCTGTACTCATCTCTCTTAGTTGAGATTCAGAATAATACTTGAGCACCCTGTAATCAAATGTCTGATTATCTATGGTTAATTGCTGTCCTCTTAAAGGGAGTGTTTGTACATCTCTTAATCGAGAAGAGGATACGCCATCCTGTGCCATCGAAGCATGGATGATTCCGGTTAAAAATAATAAGGATAAAAAGTACTTCATGTTATACAATTTAATAACAGTTATGAATGAAAAGTAAATTAATAATTGCCCCAAAAGAACTACATCTTGATAATGTAGGTTTTTATTCTCAAAAAAAAACAGGTTGATTATGTCATCTAAACTTAAAAGTTTAATGGCTTGTACCGCAAAAATAGTTAAAATTTCCTAAAGGAAGGATACAGAAAACAAAAAAATACAATTTTTTTATCGAAGCAGCGTTATGTTGCCCTTTAATGTAATATTGCCGCCGTCCGTACACGAACCGGTAAAGTGATACCCATAAGCGTCTACCTGTGCCGGCAGTCCTTTATATGTTCCGTCCCACCCGATGGAAGGATCGGTACTTTCGAAAACTTTATTACCCCATCGGTCATATACCTCTAGTCGCATGGATACCAGAATCGTGGAACGAGGCAGAAAAATATCGTTTATACCATCGCCATTAGGTGTAAAAGCATTCGGTATAAAGATGTTTTCTTTCACGCATGGCAGAATTTCAATATCGACAAATACAGAATCTGTGGATTGACATTCTGTAGTAATATCCGTTGCTTTCACAATGAACCAGGTGGGGGTGTTTACAGTGGCTGTTGGATTGGAGACAGACGGATTGCTCACTATTCCGGCAGGTGTCCAGTGGTAGGAATAATTGCCCGATGCAGTGACATCTAATTGTACATCTTCTCCCGGTAAGACAATAGGCTTATCAACAGTTGCATTAATATCTGGTATATTGTTGACATGCAGCGTTAAGAATACGGTACTGTCACAACCCTTTGAGCTGCTCAGTTTCACCGAATAGGTTCCATCTTCCTTGAATGTCTGAGTGCCTATCACTACAGAATCGCCCCGGCAAATGGTGTTTTCAAGTTCGGTGGATTTTGGCGGATGAACCACCAACGTGAGTTGAACGGTGCTGTCACAGCGGAAAGAAGTGAGTAACGGAATCGTGTAGTTTCCTGTTTCTTTAAATGATTGAGTTCCGACCACAACAGAATCTCCTTCGCAAATTTCCCGGAAAATGTTGACGGTAACTTTCGGATGAACAATAAGTGTCAGCGTAATGATGCTGTCGCAATCCAGAGAGGTTGAAAGCACCTGAGTATAATCTCCGGGCGCTGTTAAAATCTGATTATTGAAAGTAAAACTACCACCTTCGCAGATGGATTCTGTCAGATGGGTACGCTTAACAGGGTTCACGGTAAGATGCAGGGTGACAATACTGTCACAGCTTAATGTTGTCTGTAGCGGGATCGTATATGCACCGGTTTCCCTGAATATTTGTGAGCCAATTGCAATAGAATCCCCTTCGCAAATGGTTGAAAAAACATCGGTCGATTTGGTGGGATGTACAGTAAGGTTCAGTGTTACGATACTGTCACATTGCTGCGAAGAGGTCAGGGTAACAATATAGGTGCCTTCATCTTTAAAAACCTGGTTGCCTACAATCACACTGTCATTATCGCATATAACTTTGTCCAGGGTAACACGCTCAATATTTTTGACGGTAAGGGATAAATGCACGGCGCTGTCACATCCCGCAGCAGCCGTTAAATACACCGTATAATTTCCGGTTGCAGTAAACACCTGATTGCCGACAGGATATCGTTCTCCTTCGCAGATGGATGCGGTTATATTGGCGATGATGGTGTCCGTTACCAGCAGGTTCAGGTTGACAATACTGTCGCAGCGTTGTGCAGATGACAGCGTCACAGAATAGCTTCCTGTTTGATTAAAGGTTTGATTGCCTATGGTAATACGGCTGCCTGTACAAATGGTTTTATCCAGTTGAACAGTAATAGTGTTGTTGACGGTCAAGTTGAGATTTACGATAGAATCACAATTTTGAGAAGATACCAGTGTCACCGAATAATTTCCCGTTTCGTTGAAGGATTGATTTCCGATGGTGACAGACTGCCCCTGACAAATGGTTCGCGAGATATTGGTGGTCACAGGTGGATTTACCGTCAGGTTTAATATGACGGTGGAATCACAACTTGCGGATGTTTGCAGCAGTACCGTAAATATGCCGGTTTGATTGAAGGTTTGTGTGCCTATTGTAACCGATTGCCCCTGGCAAATAGTTCTGCTGATATTCGTAGTGACCGGTTGTTTTACCATCAGTGTCAAACTGACGATTGAATCACAATTTGCTGATGATACCAGAGTCACCGAATAATTTCCGGATTGATTAAATGTCTGGTTGCCGATTGTAACCGATTGTCCCTGGCAGATAGTCCGGCTGATGCTTGTTCTCTTGATTGGATGAACAACCAGGTTTAAGTTGACGACAGAATCGCAACCCTGGGTGGTTTGCAAGGTTACAGTATAGTTTCCGGTGGTATTGAATGACTGATTGCCTACTGTAACTGATTGTCCCTCGCAGATAGATCTGCTGATAGAATTGGTTTTCTTTTCCCGAACGGTAATCGTGAAAGTGGTGGAGTCCGCAGGGTTGCAATTGTTTGGATCCTTGATGACAAGTTTTACTGTATATGTTCCGGGATTGTTATAGGTATGCGATGGAAATTCAGTAGTAGTGGTGGTGCCATCGCCAAAATTCCAGAAAAATTGTGTGGCGGGTTGTGTGGCAGTATAGGTGAAATTTACGGATAAGGGAGAACATCCACTGGATGGGTTTCCGGCTGCTGTGATAATCTGAAGACCTGTTAAGTCAAATTTAAATTTGAATCCGGCCATGTTGCAGTTGTTGGAGTTATTGTTTTGTCCTACGGTTCCGGCTGTAACAGGAAATGAATTGGTGGCACCGCAACTGGCGCATACTGCCTGATAGATAATACCGTTTTTATCAAATCTGCTGGTTCCTCCGTCTACATGGTCGCCGACACCGCCATTTTCGCCAAAATAAGAGGCGTATAACAGGCTGCCGGCATTCTGACTAAGATTGATAAAATAAAAGTCATTGTTATCCGTAGAACTTTTATAGGCATTTCCGGTTACAGGCATTTGTGCAGTGGTGCCGGCATCTGTCTGAAAGTCATAATTTACGCCGCCGCCCCATCCTGCAGCATAAATATTTCCGCATATATCAACCAGTAATGCGGTCGGTGAGATATTGACCAACCCATAATTAGGCCTTCCAAATACCGTTGAGAAAACGGTTGAATTTAAATTGTTGTTGAGTTTGTGTATGAATTGTTTAGAACTATTGTTTGAATAAACTCCGGCAGTAACGGGATAACTACCCAATGTCTGTCCGAAAATATAAATGTTGTCATTCTTATCGACATCCATCAGATAGGCCTGGTCGTAGCTGCCGGTTCCGAGGTAGGTAGCCGCTAAAACACTGTTTCCGTTATTATCAAATTTGGCTACAAATCCATCGGTGCTGCCGCCGCGATAGGTGGTGTTGAGCCCATTGTTTCTGCCGGGGATATTGTTGCTGTTCGTTCCGCCGCAGATAAATATATTATTGGAATTGTCTAATGAAATGCTGTATGCTGCATCTGCACCCGAGCCTCCGTAATAGGTTGCCCAGTCTAAGGTTGTTAAAGTGGAATTGAATTTTGCCAATACTCCGTCATAAGTTCCGCCGCCAATGCCTGGCTGTGCTTTTCCTGTTGTTCCGGGAATATTGTTGGATGCAGTAGTGGAAACGATATAAATATTTCCGGCATTATCCAAGGCGATATCGCTTCTGGTGTCATCGCCATAATTAAACAAGGTGGCAGAATTCAGGTTGAGGCCGTCATTGCTGGATCCTCCGAAATAGGTCGACCCGGCAAGTGCTGTTCCGGCTGCGTTGAATTTTGTGATGGCAATATCAGAGCCATTCGGAAATTCAATGGAGTTTTCTATGGCAAGGGTGCTGCCGCCGCCGTTAAACGTTCTGTCAAAAGCACCGGATGTAGTTGGGAAATTTGTAGAACTCGTGGAAATAACGGCAATGAGTTCATTGTTAGGAGTGCAGTACAAACTGGATAATAATTCATTAGAGGAACCGCCTAAATAGGTCGAATACAAACGTGATGTACCGGTAGCATTGAATTTAGTAATTGCAATATCCGTAAAGTTGAAACCCGAGCCGCCGGCAAAGGAAGTCTGAAAGGCTCCTAATGTGGTCGGAAAGCCTATGTCCAGTGCAATACCACCTAAGAACATATTTCCGGCAGCATCGTGTGTGGCGGAAGAACCCCAGTTGTCGCCGAAGCTGCCCGAATAGGTGGAAAAAATTAATGTAGGGTCAATGACGAGGTCGTTGTTTTTGTCATACCCATCCGGTAATTGAAAGGTAACAACATTACCGGCTAATTTATAAACGCATTTCACTTCCTTTTTCACCCCGTTGATATATTGATAGGCATAAGGCTGCAGTTCGTTTACGGTATTGACGGATGTCAGAATACTTAATTTCCCTGATTCATCCACCGATATTTTATCAATGCCTTTATACTGCATTTTTATCTCGGCAGGATCGCCTCCTTGGTGGATAATGTAATCCGTTTTCATGGACTGCGCTTCACTGTAAATTTTAGCGTCTATCTGTGCATATAAGTTGGTGTAAAATACACTTCTGTATAATCCTACCGTCGATTGCCATTTAGACGGATCATTTCCTAAAAAATAATTATTGAAATAGGGCTGTTTATCTTTTGCAACGACTTGTGCGGATGGATTGGACTGCAGCCAATCCATCTGGTAGGCATGCCCTTTGATTGTCTTTTCCGCTTCCTTGTAATTTGGATTAAGTGTCTTTACGCCGTTTACTTCGATATATTTTTCATTCCCTTCAAGATGCTGATGATGTATGTCCCGGGATTCCAGAAATAAATAAGTGAGTGCGTTCATTTCTAAAAATACCCAGCCGCCACGTAAATCAGCTTTGTATAATACCTGCTGCTCCCATTGTCCGTTGTTTTTTATATAATCTAATTGAGCGGATACGTCTGTCGCATGAATATTCAATGCCATCACAATTGTCTGTATGAAGACCAAGAGTTTTTTCATAAACTGATTTTACTAACTAAATATAGAAACTTTATTGCTAACGCAGTAAGGTAACGTTCCCTTTTAAGGATATTTTTTCACCTTGCAGGCATTCACCTGTAAAATAATATCCGTAAGCATCTACCGGAGCAGGGAGTCCTTTGTAGCTTCCATCCCATCCTTTGCTGATGTCATTGGTTTCAAAAACTTTATTACCCCAGCGATCATAGACGATGAGATGTATGTTTTTCAGGGTCTTTGACCTTACGACGAACTCATCGTTTACTTTGTCGCCGTTTGGCGTGAATGCATTCGGAATAAACACTAAACTTTGATCACATAGAGATTCCAGTACCTGAACGCTGACAGTGTCCTGATTCGTGCAGTTGTCTGCCGTATGTACGCTGACAGTGAAGATGGTGGTTTCCACAGGTGATGAAACCGGATTGAACAGGGTTGACTGAGAAACCAGATTAGCAGGCGTCCAGTTGTAGGAATACCCTGCATCTTGCGTTGCAGTGAGTTGTACCTGTTCTCCTGCGAAAATGATAGGTTTGTCCACCGCTGCATCCACAGTTGGTATTGGATGTACGCTAACCGATAGTGAGTCTTCGACGGAACATCCGAATGAATTTTGGATGGAGAAATAAAGAGTCTGAGACTGATTTGGTTGTATCCGGATGGAATCTGTACTGCTGGTCTCTGATGTGTCTGAGCCCGAAATCCATTTAATCGTATATGCTCCAGTTGTCTGAACAATTAACCGAACGGTTGTACTGTCTCCTGCACAAATGGATTTATTTTCTTTGGAATACCGGATGGGTTGTTTTTCTAATTTTATACTATCTGTACTTGCACAGGAACGAAACATCGCCTTGATATAATACCACTGTTCTGTCTCGGTTTGAAGGAATACGAAAGACGTGTCGCCGGAGATGATGTTCGAGAAGTCCGGGGCCGTTGACCATTTAATGTCTGTATAAAAATCTACTGTCGCGGAAATATGGACACTGTCTTCACAGAAGAGGAGTTTGTCTCTGAAAATACGGATGTTAGGCTGGGTGTCATAATAAAAAACGACGCTACTGTCCAGCGTTACACATCCCGCATAATAGGCTTTCAGGTAGTATGTTTTTTGCGGCTCGGACTGCGCTGCAACCAATAGAGAATCGGTTGAAAGAACAATACTGGAATTCATATCATCGAACCAGGCAATACTGTCGTAATTTTCAACGTGTGCGAGAATTCTAACCGAGTCTTTACACACATAAACGGAATCTTCTAAACGAATGCTTGTCTTTTTGTCCGGTATCCTGATTTGTATGCTGTCTGTCGCGGAGCAGAATTGATATTCTGCTTTTATGTAATACATTTTTACCGGAGTAGTTTGTGTGGTATTGAAAGACGACTGATTGGATAAAACGGGTGTAAATGTCGGATTGTCCGACCAGATGATGTTGTTGGCATTTTGTACAATGGCAGTAGCGCCTACGATATCACTGCAGAAAAATGCACTGTCTGACAAATTGATTGTTGGGATATTGCTGTTGTAATTCACCACTATGCTGTCGGTAATAAAACAATCTCTGTAAAATGCCTTGAGATAATAGACCTGTCTTGGAATATTTTGTGCGGTATTCAGTGTGCTGGCCGTGCCGATTTCAGGGGAGAAGGAAGGAGAGTCTGACCAGATGAGAGAAGTGAATTTGCGAACAACAGCAGTAATTCGGATGTTTCCGCCGCAAATAGATAATGAGTCCGCCAAGACGATACTTGGCAGGGTGTCTTGTACCGTAACCCGTATGCTATCCGTATTGCTGCAGGTTTTATAATTTGCCCTGATATAATATTTGACGGTTTTAGGGATTTGAGTGGTGACCAACGGATTGCTGGTTGAAAGAACCGGATTAAATGTCGGTGATGTCGACCATATTACCTGGTCGGAAAAATCAATATTGGCTGTTAATGAAAGTTGATTGGAGCATTGTAAAATATTATCCGTTACATCTATTTGTGGAATCGTATTGCTGTAGAGCGCAACAATACTGTCTGTTGCTTCACAACCCTGCGCAATAATTTTTACAAAATATTTTTGGGAAGGAATGCTTTGCGCAACAGCGATGGAACCCGTTGTTCCTATAACCGGATTAAAGGTGGAAGAAGTTGACCAGATAACCGATTGTCCGGCTGATACCGGTACGCTTAACCGAACCGAATCGTTGCAGACTTTTGTGGTGTCGGTTGCATTTATCTGAACGGTATTGATGGTTTTTACCTGAACGCTGTCGTGTTGTACACAGGTGTCGCCATTGGCTAACGGTGACTTTATCGTCACATAATAGGTGATATTCGTATTTGTATTCGTAGTGGGGTTCTGTATGTTCGGGTTGTTCAGGCCGGTTGACGGTGACCATTTGAAAATATTATTTCCCTGCATGCTAAGTTCCAGTTGTGCGGTTTGTACATTACTGCATTTGGTGATGATGGGTGTAATGGAATAGGGTGGCTTCTTAAACAACCGGATTGTTTTGGTAATGGAGGATGTACAGCCATTGGAAGACGTAACCAGTAAGGTTGCTGTAATAGCTGTATCGCTGCCATTATACAATAAAACAGGATTCTGAAGGGAAGAAGAATCGCCGGTGGAAAAATTCCATTTCCAGCTGGCTACATTGAATGAGTCGGTACTTCTGTCTGTAAAGCGGATGATGTCTCCTCTTTGTAAACAAGCGCTAACAGCAACATTAAAATCGGCTTCTATTCTTTTGAACTGAATGGAAATGGTTTTGGAGTAATTGGCAATGCAGGAATTACTGATAGAATTATAACAAACTAGCGTAACGGTATAAGTACCGGTTCTTGCGTAGGTATGTACCGGGTTATCCAGTGTGGAAGAATCTCCGTCGCCAAAATACCACTTGTAACTTGTAGCACCGGAACTCTGGTTTTGAAAGTTGACGGTAAAATTGTTACATTGAATGGTAGGCGCGAAAAAGCTACTGATTATTTGCAGATTACAATCCACCACATTAAACTGGAAATCACGTATCGTCTTAGTCAGAAGCGCTCCGTTTCTATATTCATCCACACATACACCCACCACAAACTGACCAATGGTGTTGGGGGTGCCGGTCAGCAGGCCGGTAACCGGATCGATGGCTAATGGAACACCACCCAGCATATTGCTTTCACTGTATGCAGAATCCCAAACTACATTTTCAAAAGGAGGTGATTCTGTAACATAGTAATTTAACGGGTCATAAGGAAAAGCGCCTGAATAGGGGGTGCATAAACGGTAGACCAGCGAATCCCCGTCTGCATCAATGGCGCTGTTGTCATAGAAAATAGGCTTGTTTACACAAATATAAACAGGCGGATAGTTTACAAAATAGGGAGATGCGTTGGGTACGTGCTCATCAGCAACAGAGGGTGGTATATTGATGGTGTAGGTGGCGCCCCAGTCCATAGCACCATATCCTCTGGAGTCGTAGGTGAGATTTAAGATGGTGTTGTTGCGGCAGCAGCGTTGATAGTAGATGGTATATCCTAAATCATTGGGCGGCAGTACCAGCGTGTCCAGATACCTTGTCCAGTTGACGCATACCGGCGTTTCAATTCTGGAACACGGATCCGGCTGTAGGGGGGGTAATGTATCATCAAATGGTTTTGAAAAGCCATATACAGTTTCGGATACACCATCCCACACTCTGATATATGCCGGGTCGTCCAGCGGAGGAACACCGTTGATGCAATCCCGGTAAACATATAGGGAAATTTCGTACCGGTCATTGCCAACATACCGGTAGTTCATCACGCCGCCTACTATGTGTGTTGCATACATCGTTGACTTGCTGACGAATACCAGCAGGATTACAGCCAAAAGTTTACAGAAACTTTTTTTAACCATGAGAAGGTGTTGTGTTTGGAGTTTTTGATTTCAAACAAATTTACCGAAGATTTAGATACAAATTAGCATCTTTACGAAGAAAAAAATGGGTTTATGTTCAAACGCGCAAGGATAAAAGGCAAGGAGTTTGGTTTTGGAAACTCCGCGATTGGTAAAAATCAGCGTATCCTGAATAAAGACGGTTCATTTAATGTGAAAAGGAATGGCCTGTCAATTTTTGATCAATTCAGTTTTTTTCACTGGATGATTAATACCCGTTGGTCCCATTTCCTGGGTATTGTGGTGTTGTGCTTCTTTCTATCCAATGCATTCTTCTCATTTATCTATTGCTGTTTGCTGGGTACTGCCCATTTTCATGGTATGGAAACCAATACACCCTGGGGTAATTATTTTGAATTGTTCTTCTTCAGTTCCCAGACATACGCCACCGTCGGCTATGGACGTATAAATCCTGCTACCAATCTGGCCAGTTTTGTTGCAGCGGTGGACGCCCTTTCCGGTGTTTTTTATTTTGCCATCGTGACAGGTTTACTATACGGTCGGTTTTCAAAACCTATACCCAAAGTTGTTTTTTCAAAAATCGGCGTTTTTACCACCTACAAAGATGGGCATGCGTTTATGTTCCGGCTGGCGAATAAATTAAATCATCAGTTGCAGAATGCGGAAGCGCGGCTTATTGTTTCCCTGATTACAGATGTGGATGGTTTGCCGGTCCGCCAGTATTTCGAACTGGAACTGGAAAGAAAGGAAATTATTTTTCTCGCTTCCTCGTGGACCATTGTACATCCCGTAAATGAACAGAGTCCTTTGTACGGTATGACCAGACAAGAGTTTGATTCGAGCGAACCGGAGTTTATGTTGCAGTTGAAAGTGTACGACCAATCCTATAGCCAGGATACCTTTACCAATACGTCCTACCGGAAGGAAGAGATTGCCTGGAATGCCCGTTTTGCCAAGATACTCACGAGCCGGGAAAGCGTCAATTATGTGGACTTCTCCAAATTCAATACCACTGTCCCTTTGGAGGGAGTTAATATTTCATAATTCGCTAATCTGATATTGCTTATTTTTGCAGATTAATTATACTTACGATTCCTGAAATGTCTACAATCATCGACGAAATACACCGAAGAAAAACATTTGCCATCATTTCTCACCCGGATGCCGGAAAAACAACACTTACGGAGAAGTTCCTCCTTTACGGCGGTGCTATCCAGACAGCCGGTGCCGTTAAATCGAATAAGATAAAGAAGTCGGCGACTTCCGACTTTATGGAAATTGAAAAGCAACGGGGAATTTCCGTGGCCACTTCCGTTATGACATTCGAGTATCAGAATACCCTGATTAACTTGCTGGATACCCCCGGACACAAAGATTTCGCGGAAGATACGTATCGTACGCTTACGGCCGTGGACAGCGTAATTCTGGTGGTGGATTGCGTGAAAGGGGTGGAGATGCAAACGGAACGACTGATGGAAGTTTGTCGTATGCGCAATACGCCGGTTATCGTATTTATCAATAAAATGGACCGCGACGGTAAAGATCCCTTTGATTTGCTGGATGAGCTGGAGCAAAAATTATTGATTAAGGTACGCCCGCTTTCCTGGCCTATCAACAGCGGTACGCATTTTAAAGGGGTGTATAATTTATACGACAAGCAGCTGAACTTATTCCGCGCATCCGGTACGAAAGTGGAGGAAGAATATGTGCGTATAAAGGATCTGAACGATCCTGAACTCGATCAGCAGATTGAACCGCGGGACGCCGCAAAACTCCGGGAAGATGTGGAATTGCTGGAAGGCGTCTATGAGCCTTTTGATGAAGAGGCCTACAAAAGCGGGGAGATTGCTCCTGTCTTTTTCGGCTCAGGGGTCAATAATTTTGGAGTCCGCGAGTTGCTGGAAACCTTCATCCGCATCGCCCCTTCACCAAGAGGCAGAAATACCAATACACGCGTGGTCATGCCGACGGAAGAGAAAATGACGGGTTTTGTTTTTAAGATACATGCTAATATCGACCCGAACCACAGAAGCCGGATTGCTTTTTTGCGGGTGTGTTCAGGCAAATTTGAACGCAATAAATTTTACTATCATACAAGGCTGAAAAAAGAACTGCGTTTCAGTAATCCGGTGACATTCATGGCTTCCGATAAAAATATTGTGGAGGATGCCTATCCCGGTGATGTAATCGGGATGAACGATACCGGCAATTTTAAGATAGGAGATACGCTGACGGAAGGAGAGGATATGGTATTTAAAGGTATTCCGAGCTTTTCACCGGAAATTTTCAAGGAAATGGTGAATACGGACCCGATGAAGACTAAGCAACTGGAAAAAGGTATCCGTCAGCTGACGGAAGAAGGGGTGGCGCAGTTGTTTACCGTTCATACCACACAGGCAAAGATTGTTGGTACCGTCGGAGAGCTGCAGTTTGAAGTGATTCAATATCGTCTGTTGCACGAATACGGAGCTTCCTGCCAGTTTAAACCTTTGCAGTATTACAAAGCCTGCTGGCTGACAAGCGACCATCCGGCAAAACTGACTGAATTTATCCGAACAAAATCCAATTATATTGCGTTTGATAAAGAAGACCAGCCGGTGTTTTTGGCGAGTTCGGAATGGATATTGCGGCTGACTAAACAGGATTATCCAGATATTCATTTCCACCTGACCTCCGAGTTTAACAAGGACGAAGTAGTGGTGTAAAGGGATTTGGGAATTGAGAATTGAGAATATCATCTAAGTACTAAATACTAACTACTAATTACTATTAAAATGAACAAACGCGTCGAACTATTCAAAACCCAAATCGGTCAGGAAAAATGGCTGTTTGACTATCCGTTGATGGATTGGATGAATGCGAAAGTCCTGGATGTGGAAGAAGGCAAGGTGAAAATGCAGTTTACCGTCGAAAAATATATGCTGAACCCGATTGGTATTCTACACGGCGGTATAGCCGCTGCTATGCTGGATGAGCTGATGGGCGCTGCGGGCTTCACCATCGGTCGACCCACCGGCTATGCCACCATCAATATGAGTATTGATTACCTGAATAGCGCCAGGGCAGGTGAAATAATTGTTGGGGAAGGTGTTATTATTCGGGCGGGCAAGAATGTAATGCATGCGGAAGCGAAGCTCTATAATTCGGAAAACAAACTGCTTTCCAAAGCCAGTTCCAACCTGATAGCAACCTCTGTGCCTATTCCGTTTTAAACAAACAGCACTTCATACTGCTATAAAGCCTGACTGCCTATGTCTCTCTGTTGGAAGGGGCAATCCGCTTTCAGTCAGTTAAACGTATTCCTTTAGAAGATTTTTTACAAAAAAAATACGGAGTGGCGAAACCACTCCGTGTAAGAACTAAACTACTAACTATTTTATATAATAGTGGGGGGATAAAACAAATTAATTTCCGCTGCTTGGGTCAACTTTGTTGCCACTGCTTGGGTCAACTTTATTTCCGCTACTTGGGTCAACTTTGTTGCCACTGCTTGGGTCAACATAAGTAGATTTATTACCACTACTTGGGTCAACAGACCTGTTTGCGCTGCTTGGATCTACAATTCCAAAAGAAGCAAGAAATAAATAGATTGATACTAAAAGTCCCATTGTGTTGCGTTTTATTAACACAAATATGGCTACTTATCCGCATGTGTTAATTACAGTTTAGGCAATAAAGTGACTGTTCATAATGTAGGGTTAATATGAGGTTGTGAATACAAGTAATTGTAAATCACACAGTTATATGTGAGTTTTTTGGGTTTTTATTTCATTTTTTGTGACAAAGGTTTTTAGTGTTGGGTTTTATGAATAATGTGTTAGCAGTATCATTTTGTTTGTAATCCGGGTTCTGTTTTCTAATCAGGGATCTAATGAATGGCGGCAAAAGTTGGGCAATTGCCGGATTCACCAGGAACATAAATACTGCTCAACGCTTCAAAATTGATACTAACGTAGTTATAATGCAATAGTATACTATTAATTTTGTGACTGTCCAATTTTTTAATTATATTGCGTTTAATGTATTTATCTAATTAATTAGCAGATACTTAATTTAGTAGTCTTGTATTAAAATGTGACAATTTATGGATGCTCTAAAAGAATTGGTTAAGGTTTTGAATCGCAAACGCTTATCTAAAATTGACGTTTTTGATAAGACACTTTTACATCAAAATAATAATAACCTGTATTATAGTTTATATGAAGGCCTTGAGTCTGGTAAAATAGTAGATGACGTTTCTGCTGCTGAATATCTTTATGGAAGTAATGAAAAGAATGCCAAATATAGAAAGTTAAAATCGAGGTTTAAAGATAAATTACTGAGAACTGTATTGCTCTTCGATACAGAAGAGGTTTTTATCAATTCACAAAGCAGGGCATATTATGAATGTCTTACAAATAATCACATTATAGAAATACTCATAAAACTTTCCGGAACAACTAAATTAGTTTATGAGATAGTTCAAGATAGTTATCCAAAAGCTTTACAGTTTAATTTTTATGATATCCTAAGAAATTTTTCCTTCTATAAATTGAGCTATTTTGCTATTAAAGGCGATAAAAAATCTTTTGATAAAGAAGAGATTGAATATAGAAAATATGTAGATATGGCTCAAAAAGAACAGTATGCAAAATTCCTATACTATAGATCAACTGTTTTATTTGAAAATAATACCCCCATAACTGATGATTTATTAAATCAAGTAAAAATAAACATTGATGAATTATTGAGCATTAAACAATATTTACAAAGTGTTGAGATTGATTTTTATTATTATTTTTTGGCTTTAGAGTATTTGTAAGTGTCCCTAAAAATCAGACAGTTTAAAACTGGAGTAAAACTCTTAAATTTAAATTGTTAGATATGAAAAAGACACGGTTTACGGAGACGCAGATAGTTTCCATTTTACGACAACAGGAAGGAGGCAGAACGACCAAAGAATTATGCCGGGAACATGGCATCTCTGAAGCTACTTTTTACAACTGGAAGAGCAAGTACGGAGGTATGGAAGCCTCTGATGTACGTAGGCTCAAAGAGTTGGAAGAGGAAAATTCGCGGTTAAAGAGGATGTTTGCCGAATTGAGCATGGATCATGCCATCTTAAAGGATGTCATCTCAAAAAAAGGCTGGGGCCCTGTAAACAAAGGGAGCTGACAGAATCCATTGTAAAGGATTACGAAGTTCCGGTGAGCAGGGCCTGTAAGATGACCTCTTTACCACGTTCCGGTTATTACTATCAAAGCAGCAAAGACGACTCGGAGGTAATTACCCTGTTGCAGGATTTAGCCTTTAAACATCCTTCGTATGGGTTCAGAAAGCTGTTTGCCTATATCCGCAGAGCAGGCAAAGGCTGGAATCATAAGCGGGTATATCGGATATATAAGCTGTTAAAGCTGAACAGAAAACGAAGAGGTAAAAGACGGCTGCCGGCAAGGGTAAAACAACCGCTGACACAACAGAGCCATATCAATCAAAGCTGGAGCATGGACTTTATGAGCGACAGTATGGTGGGCAATCGAAAGTTCAGAACATTTAATGTGATGGATGACGGCTCCAGAGAAGTACTGGCTATAGAAGTAGATACCTCCCTTTCAGCAAAAAGAATTATAAGGACATTGCAACAAATTATCAGCCACAGAGGAAAACCACAAATGATAAGAACAGACAACGGACCGGAATTCACCTCCAAGGACTTTGAGCTATGGTGTACAGACAATGAAATCAAACTTCAATATATTCAACCCGGAAGGCCCATGCAGAATGGTTATATAGAACGATTTAACCGGCTGTATCGGGAAGCGGTATTGGATGCTTACTTGTTCTTTGATCTGTCTGAAGTAAGAACACTCACCGATGAATGGATAGAGGAATACAATCACAGACGACCACACGAATCTTTACAAAACCAAACGCCCAATGAATGGAAAATTAATTTATTAAATCAACAAAATACTCTAATTTGCACTGTCTGAAAAAAGGGGTACTTACATATTACCAACGGAATAATGAATTATCTGAGATAATTAAAATATGTAATGAGTCGGAAGATTTAATGAATGACAAAACACAGACATACACTAATACAAGGAAGATGATTGTGTTGTTTTATAGAATTAATGCTTTATTATGCATGAGACGATATACTGACGGTCTTAATTTAATTAAAACAGAAAAGGTCCTTTCAATTCCTGAAAGTAATTACCATAACTGGTTCCTTTTAAAAGAGTCAGAATTTAAATTGTATTTACATGATAAGAAAGTGAATGATGCTGAAAAAGTGTATTTACAAGTGATAGAGAATAAAGCATTTAAAAACCAAGTAGACAGATTTATTGAAAAATGGAAAATTTATCACGCCTATTTGGTCTTTTTAGAAAATTACCTGAATAAAGGTGATTACAAGTTCAGTTTACCTAAATTCCTGAATTCGGTGCCGCTTAATTCCAAAGATAAATCCGGTTTTAATTTTGCTATCCGTATCATCGAATTGTTGTTTCAGTTTGCCCGCGGCGAAGACGCCATGGTCTTTCATAAGATGGATGCGCTTCGGGTGTATCGCTCCCGTTACCTGAATGATAATACCTATAAACGGAATCATCTTTTTCTAAGCTTGCTGCTGAAATCGGAAAAATCCGGTTTTGACTTTAAAGTACTCCAAAAAGCAGACTGGCAGGAAATTCAGGACCTTCGTGACCGCAAACACATCATCGCCGAGTGGGAAATCATCCCGTATGAAGAGCTATGGGACATCTTTGTGGAACTGTCAAAGAAGTAGCGGTGGCAACTGTAGTCTCGTGTCAAAGTCATTTCGACGCAGGAGAAATCCTGTAAATTTCTGTAACCCGTCAAGTATAAAAAATTTCGTTCCGGAACTACTCTTCTTTTTTTGCAGACACTTGAACTAAACTGCATAATAAAATTAATTACAATTCTTTAAATACGCTATTCAATTAATCAGAATTTATAACACTATATTATTTAATTTATTATCTAAGTTTTGATTTTATTCTATTGATAATCAACTTTTTTAATTAATAATTAAATAAATTTAATAACATATGGAAACTCTTACTGAATTAATACAAGTAGTTAATCGAAATCGTATTTCGAAAATGGATGTATTAGACAAAACATTTCTCAACGACAAAAACAATAATTTATATTATCAATTATATAATGCCATTGAGAAAGGAATGGTAAATACAGATGAGGATGCTGGCAAGCTTCTTTACGGTACAGGAAAAAACGACCCCAGGTATCGCATGTTAAAATCGAGATTGAAAGATAAAGTACTAAAATCAGCGATGATGCTAAACTTAGAAAAGTCATTTAACAATGCATATGGAAGAACCTACATTAATTCTATTTATAATAACAATGTCATCGAAGTTCTTGTTCATTTGTCTGGAACAACGAAATTAATATATAACCTGATAAAAGAAGATTATGCAGTAGCATTAAAGTTTAAATATTATGATATCTTGATTAATTACTCCTATTTGTTGCTTGTTTATTATAGCCTGAACGGCAAACATAAAATGTTTAAAGAAGAAGAAAATAATTTTTTTAAATATCTAGACCTTTCTCAAAAGGATAGGATTGCAAGGTATCTGTATTTCAAAATTATAGTCAATTTTGTCAGAAAAGCTCCAATTACAGATGAGTTTATGAAAAGTTTTAAACAGGATTTAGATAAATTATATTTGTACAAAACAGAACTTCAGAATTTTGCAGTGGATTTTCAGTATTATTATCTGGCATTTGTATATTACGATTACACTAACGAAGCAAATGCTCTTCTTAGAATCTGTAATGAGTCTGAAGATAAGATGTTTAAAATAAAAGATTCCATTACAAATAATAGAAAAGTTATAACATTAATTTATAAACTAAAAGCATACATAAAACTAAAACGCTATAGAATCGCAAAAAACTGTTTAAATAGTTTTGATGATAAATATTTACTACATGATAATTCACAAAACTGGTTTGTTTTAAAAGAAACTGAATTCATTCTTTTTTTGCAGTGTAAGGATGTTGAGGAGGCAAATAATATATATGCTCAAGTTTTAGCAAGTAAATCATATAAACGAAAATCAGCAATCTTAACCGAGAAATGGAAAATCTACCACGCTTATCTGGTCTTTTTGGATAATTACCTGCATAAAGGAGACTTCAAAAAATTCAGTTTGCCGAAATTTCTGAATTCAGTACCCGTCAATTCCAAGGATAAGTCCGGTTTTAATTTTGCGATTCGGGTTATCGAACTGATGTACCTGCTGGCACGCCGACAACTGGTTCAGGTGTATAATAAGATGGATGCTCTTCGGGTATATCGCTCCCGTTACCTGAAAGATATCACCTATAAACGGAACCATTTATTTTTGAGCCTGCTGCTGAAAGCTGAAAAGTTCGGCTTTGATGGCCGGTTATTACAAAAAGCCGACTGGCAGGAAATTCAGGACCTACGTGACCGCAAACACATCATTGCCGAGTGGGAAATCATCCCGTACGAAGAACTCTGGGATATCTTTGTGGATTTGTCAAAGAAATAAGTTGAAATAAACAGGAATTTAAAGAACCCGTATTTTTCTGCATCTGTCCTTTCGAGCGTCAGAAATCCTGTTGCTATTTCCTTTGTTCAGTAATAAATCCTGAAA
>JAXLTW010000014.1:0-80773 GCA_046329865.1 Chitinophagales bacterium
CATAGGAACCAGCGAATTATATGAGAGCGAAGCAGCCAGAGACAATGGCATTGAAAGCGTGAAGAAAAACGCGCCTGAAGCTCCAACAGAAGATACTACCGAATAAAATTAATTTCTTTTCAAAGAAACTCCGGAATGGCTAAAGTCATTTTGGAGTTTTTTATTTATGCGGATGCCTGATTTGAGATAAATTAACCAGCAGGATTCCGGAAAACATCACCAGCGCAATACCCAGTAACATCTCATTGGTAAAAGGAATGCTGTTATAACTGATGGCTGCAATACCCTGTATCATGAGTACAATTTCATTCAGCAGAATACCTAAAACAAAAACTATCAACCCCGATACCGCCAGTCTTGTAATAGACAGCACCCCGGATGCAAACATGTACCCTAACAAAAATATGGTCATCACCCCTAACAATACCAAATGCAGGTAGGCTATGACAATAGGCCGGAATCCATATGCTAACTGGCTCAAAGCAGGTATTGTGGAACCGAGCTGCAGCAATAATTTTACGGTTAATGCCAAAGCAGAAAGTATCAACGCCCATTTACTGACAACGGGCAGATTTTCATGAATCAGATGCCAGTGGCGCCTGACGATATCCAACAGCAATACCCAGGCAATGACCTGAACGGCGGCGGCAATAATGACCGAAATATATACCCACGTGGGAATAGGCATCCAGAGAGCGGATAAAAAATAAGCGGGAAAACAGGCGACCGCAAACATCCAGAAGACTAGCGTCAGTTTTCGGGAAAGGAAAGGTTTGACGGCGAGTTTATCACAAAACAATCCCATACAAACGAAAAAAAACCATCCATTGTATTGAAAATGTAAAAAGAAATAGACTGCGCCAAGATACCAGTTCTGATGAATGATTTTATTAGCCATCATATAAGCCAAAGCAAATGTGCCCAGTGAAGACAGAAAATTAAAAACCAGGGCCGCTTTAAACCAGTGATGAGATATGCTTTTACGGGTTAATCGCTGCAGGTCTTTCCAATATTGGATGGTAAAGAAATACAGGATGAAAACACTGAGGGTGGAAAAAGAGATAGAGGCAAAACCATACCCCTGAACCGGAAATGTAAACAACATTCCATAAGCAGCCACCAGATGCGCAACTAACAGTCCTTTGTATTCCGTAAATTTATTTTTGTGTGTTTGCTTAGACAAATACGCGACCAGCAACACCATTAAAGTTTGTGAAATCCAGCCGGAAAAGGCGAAATGGGAATGTGCGTGCAATAGAAATTTCTGATCAATAAAAGGGAGTGAGAACGCAATCTTATACCTCAGCACAACACCTATTGATGCTACTATCAGAAGATTTAATAAGGTTATCCTTAACCAGCGACGTAAATACTCATCCATTTTAGAATGCAAACTCAGTTTAAAAATTTCTGCTGCAAAGGAAATTGTTTTCAGGTGAAAACTTTATGATTGTAATCATGATTTGGCATGATAATCTTTCCTTTATTTATAATTAATTTACCCTTGTCATGCAAGTGCCGGATAACACGTATTACGGTTTCCACCCTAAGCCCTGTCATACCTGCGATTTGCTGGCGGGTGTAGTTAACGATATATTGGTGTTCGTTTTCTTTATTATTTTTCTTACTTAAATAGGTTAATAACGTCAAGATCCTATGTTCCGGACTGCAGCAGGCTATTTCCTTTAAAATAAAAAATTTATACCTGACTCTCTGAGCCAGCAACCTGTTGAATGCAACCTGAATTTCAAAGTTATTTTTCAGCAATTGTAAAAAGGAAGGCTTTGGCAACTGGATAATAACGGAGTCCATTTCCGCAACTGAATTGGCGGCATATGGCTCATCGTCAAAAAGCGGCAACTCCCCGAAACACTCCCCGGGTTCTATGATAGACTGAATAAATACTTTACCTTCATCATCAAAATTAATCCAACTCACTCTTCCTTCCACCAATTGATAGTAATAGTTACAAACACCTCCTTCATGGAAGATATATTCACCCTTCCTCACTTTCTTGTATTTCGCACCCGATGCCAGTAATATATCGATATCAATCATCATAGTCTGGAACGACTTTTCATAAAGTTAGTCATTTTGATGGATTTTTCAGTTCGTTTTGCCATTTTAAAACATGATTTTAGTCATGTTTTCCGTTTTTATAAGCGCAACTTTTTTATTTCTGTATTATTATGATTCTAATCATAAACTATTACAAAAATTGCATGTAATGTTGTACCATAAATCAACAAATATTTTTATTATGAGAAAGCTACTTATTATTATTTCAATGGGAGTCATATCCGGTTTCTTTATCGGTTGCAACTCCAACTCCGGAAGTGAAAGCACTGCCAGCACTTCTACCGAAACACCACAAGCTACCACAACAGAAAATGGAAATCCTTCTTATGACCCGAACAGAGGGGAAGGTAAATTTACAAAGGTGGACATTGGCGCAACACTGGATGCTGCCATGGCTGTTGAAGGAGAGAAAGTATATAATGTAAAATGTTCTTCCTGCCACAAACTAACTGACGAAAAGTTAGTGGGACCGGGCTGGAAAGGTGTCATTTCACGCCATACACCGGAATGGATCATGAATTTCATTACCAATACAGATGCTATGCTTAATAAAGACCCGGCTGCACAAGCACAACTGGAAATCTGTTTGGTGAGAATGCCGAACCAAAGTCTTTCTGATGATGATGCCAGACATTTACTCGAATTTATGCGTAAAAATGACGGCGTAAAATAATTTATAAAAGATTAAACCTATTCAAATGAAAAAGTTAAATGTAAAACTGATAGCGTCCATAACCATTCTGATTGTAGTGGCTATGACTGCTTGCAAGCCCAAAAATCTTGGGAATGCAGTAAGTGCCGATGCAGCGTCAAAGGCTTATGTTGCCCCGGGCAAGTATGATGCCTACTATAATTTTGTGAGCGGTGGTTTCAGCGGTCAAATGAGCGTCTATGGCTTACCAAGCGGTCGTTTATTGCGTGTAATTCCGGTATTCTCGGTTGACCCTGAAAAAGGTTGGGGATACAGTGAAGAAACCAAGCCAATGCTCAACACCTCTCATGGCTTTGTTCCATGGGATGACCTTCACCATACAGAATTATCACAAACGAATGGAGAAATCGACGGCAGATGGGTATTTGGAAATGCCAACAACACACCCCGCGTTGCCAGAATCGATTTGAAAACATTCCGAACTGCGGAAATTATAGAACTGCCCAACAGTGCCGGTAACCACTCCTCTCCTTTCATTACAGAAAACACAGAATACGTAGTGGCAGGTACCCGTTTCAGTGTTCCTTCTGACAATGCAAACGGAGATGTTCCAATCAATACCTACAAACAAAACTTTAAAGGCTTCATCAGCTTCATCAGTGTAGGAAAAGAAGACGGAAAACTCGATATCGCTTTCCAGATTGAGTGTCCGGGTGTAAACTTTGACTTGAGCCACGCCGGTAAAGGAAAATCTCATGGATGGTTCTTCTTCTCCTGCTACAACACAGAACAAGCAAACACTTTACTGGAAGTGAACGCTTCACAAAAAGATAAAGACTTTATCATGGCGGTGAACTGGAAAAAAGCCGAAGAATACCTAAAAGCAGGTAAAGGCAAAAAAGTTCCTGCAAAATATGCTCATAATACCTACAGCGACAAAACACACAGCGCAACTTCAGAAATCAAAACAGAAGTGACCGTACTGGACGCTAAAGAATTAAAAGATATCTGCTATTTCATTCCATGTCCTAAATCACCTCACGGTTGCGATGTGGACCCTTCAGGAGAATATATCGTAGGTAGCGGAAAATTAGCAGCCCTGATTCCGGTATTCAGTTTCGATAAATTACAAAAAGCCATTGCCGCAAAAGATTTCGTTGGAGATTTTGGCGGTATACCTGTTGTAAAATATGAATCTGCATTGTACGGTGAAGTGAAGAAACCGGGCTTAGGTCCTCTGCATACAGAGTTTGACGGTAATGGAAACGCTTATACTTCTTTCTTTGTGTCTTCTGAAGTCGTTAAATGGAATATCAAAGATTTGAAAGTGGTGGACCGCGTTCCTACTTTCTATTCTGTAGGACACTTATGCGTACCGGGCGGAGACAGCAAGAAACCTTCTCCTAAATATTTGATTGCATACAATAAAATCACGAAAGACCGTTATCTGCCAACTGGTCCTGAATTATCCCAAAGTGCGCAGTTGTATGATATCAGCGGCGATAAGATGCAGTTGATATTAGACTTCCCGACTATCGGTGAACCACACTATGCACAGGCAGTTCCGGCTGAGGTGATAAAAGGAAATTCAGTAAAAATCTTCAAAATTGAAGAAAACGGAAATACGTATGTTTCCAAAGGCGAAGGTGAAGCCAAAGTGGTCAGAGAAGGCAACAAAGTACATGTGTATGCTACTGCCATCCGCTCTCACTTTGCACCGGATAACATAGAAGGTGTAAGATTAGGAGATGAAGTGTATTTCCACGTCACTAACCTGGAGCAAGATTGGGATGTGCCTCATGGCTTTGCAATCAAAGGAGCTACCAACGGTGAGTTATTGATTATGCCGGGTGAAACACAAACATTAAAATGGGTTCCGGATAAAGTAGGTATATTCCCAATGTACTGTACTGACTTCTGTAGCGCATTGCATCAGGAAATGCAGGGATATGTCAGAGTATCTCCGGCAGGCAGCAACGTTCCGCTTACATTCAGTGTAGGTAAGAACTTACCTGCAGCCACTGCTGAAAGTACAAAATAATATCTCTTATCAGATAATGTAGTGGAACAGGTGATAAAAAGCCTGTTCCATTTTTTTTAGATTATTAATCGCAAAATAAAATGCCATGCAAAAGAATAAATTAAATACCTGGGTCAGAGTTATACTGGTACTATGCGGAGTAGCATTGTTTGCCGTATTGTTCTTACCGATATGGCGGATTGATCTGGCAGCACCACAATATCCGGAAGGATTACGGATGCTGATCTATGCCAACAAGCTGGGCGGTGACGTAGAGATTATCAACGGACTCAACCACTACATCGGTATGAAAACACTGCACGCAGAAGATTTTATTGAATTCTCCGTGCTGACCTATATTATAGGATTCTACGCAATCTTATTTATAGCGGTCGCCGCCATTGGCAACAGGAAATTACTTTATGCGTTAGTAGTACTTTTTGCCGCATTCGGCATTTTGGCCATGGTGGATTTCTGGAGATGGGAATACAATTATGGTCACAATCTGGACCCGAAAGCCGCTATTGTTGTACCAGGCATGGCGTATCAGCCTCCATTAATCGGTTTTAAACAATTGCTCAACTTTGGTGCATATTCCATTCCCGATATCGGAGGATGGATATTTGTGGGCGTAGGTATCCTCGCAATAGTATGCATTATCGTTGAAGCACGGTTGGCACTAAAAATGAAAAAGACAAATATCACTCCTGTGCTTCTCTTCAGCATCATCAGCATGTTGTTGTTCTCCTCCTGCGCTGCCGGAACCAAACCCGTCAGACTGGGTATAGATCAATGTGACTATTGCAAGATGACTGTGGGAGATGAACGTTTTCCTGCGGAAATTGTAACCCAAAAAGGCAAAGTGTATATTTTCGATGATATCCATTGTGTCATAGGATATCTGAAGGAAAATAAGACCGTTGCAGAACAACTGAAAGGCGTATACGTTGCTGATTATAGCGGAAACCACAACCTGATTAATGTAAAAGATGTTCACTTATATAAATCAGATGCTTTGAGAAGCCCCATGGGCGGAAATATTGCCGCCTTTGCCAACATAGATAGTTTAAATAAAATCGTCTCCGGCATGAATGGTGTGAGAGTCATCTGGGACGACCTCTTAAAATAAGACGACTCATGCATTACCTGCTGTGTTTCATACTGTTTTTTTGTACTCTTCCGGTTTCTGCCAACACCTATCATGTCGGTAAAAGATACGGCACACAGACTATTCAGCAAACAGTGGATAAATCATCAGACGGCGATACCATTATGGTTGAACCGGGAGTCTACCATGAAAAAAATCTGGTTATTCGAAAATCAGTTTACCTCAAAGGAACAGGCCTCCCCGTTTTGGACGGAGAAGGAAAATATGAAATCATTTCCGTTCGTGCCAGTCATGTCACCATAGACGGATTCAAAATCATACATTCCGGAAAAGCGACACTGGAAGACCCGGCTGGCATTAAAATTTACAACCAAAGTAATGTCAGCATTATCAATAATTTTCTGGAAGACAATTTTTTTGGCATCTATACACAGAACGGAAAAAACTGCATCATCAGAAACAATCACCTGGTAGCCTTTGCAACCGAAGAACAGCAGATTGGAAACGGTATCCATTGCTGGAAATGTGACAGCATGCAAATTATAGCCAATACCGTCAGCGGCCATCGCGACGGCATTTACTTCGAGTTTGTAACCAACTCCATCATCTGGAGAAATATTTCCACGACAAATATCCGTTACGGATTACATTTCATGTTTTCCAATAACGATGCCTACATCACCAATATTTTCAAAAACAATGGAGCAGGAGTAGCCGTTATGTTTACACACGGCGTAAAGATGTTTAATAATTTGTTTGAAGAAAACTGGGGCGATGCCTCCTATGGTTTATTGCTGAAAGAAATATCCGACAGTTATATAGAAGGCAACCGCTTCATCCGAAATACCAGCGGCATATTTATGGAGGGCGTCAGCCGCGTCCAGATGGAACGGAATCTGTTTAAGAACAATGGATGGGCAATGAAAGTACAGGCCAGTTGCATGGATATTACCATGACGAGAAATAATTTTCTGCTGAACACCTTTGACGTCGGAACCAACGGCTCTCTGGTGTTAAATACCTTTAACGGCAATTACTGGGATAAATACGAAGGATACGACCTGAATAAAGATAAGATTGGCGATGTTCCTTTTCGTCCTGTTAGTCTGTTCTCCATGATAATAGAAAAAATGCCACCGGCAATGATGCTGTTTCGCAGCTTTATGGTCACTATCCTTGATAAGACAGAAAAGATATTGCCCAGCATCACTCCGGAAAACCTGAAAGATGATTCACCTTTAATAAAACCCCTGCCTCTATGATTGCGGTATCCAATCTTACTAAAAAATTCAGTAACCTAACCGCGTTGGACCATGTTTCCGTGTCTTGTCATAAAGGAGAATGTATCGCTTTAATCGGGCCAAACGGAAGCGGAAAAACCACCTTAATAAAAAGCATTCTCGGTATGGTTGTTCCTGACAGCGGTACGATTTTGTTCAATGAGAAAGATATTGCACGCGACTGGATATACCGCAAATACATCGGATATATGCCGCAAATAGGTCGTTATCCGGAAAACATGACCATCGGTCAGGTATTTGACATGATGAAAAGCATCCGCAAAGATGACACCTCTGTGCTGGATGAAGAGTTGTTTCTGGAATTCGGGCTAGACAAACTTTTAGATAAACGTATGCGGACATTATCCGGTGGTACCCGGCAAAAGGTAAGCGCGTCGCTGGCTTTCCTCTTTAATCCGGATGTACTTATTCTGGATGAACCGACAGCGGGATTAGACCCTTTGGCATCCGAACTGTTGAAAGAAAAAATCGAACGGGAAAAAGAAAAGGGGAAATTAATCATGATTACCTCTCACATCCTCAGCGAACTGGACGATCTGGTAACACATATCATTTTCATGCAGGACGGAAAATTAAAATTCAGGAAAACAGTGGAAGAGCTGAGAAGTGACACCGGCGAAATAAAATTATCGAAGGCGATAGCCAACATCATGTTAAATGCAGCACCTTGAAGAAGATTATAAAATTTGTGATTATTGATATTCTGAGGAATAAAATCGTGTTGATTTACACGTTGTTCCTTTTAATAACATCCCTGAGCGTCTTTAATCTGGAAGATAATACCGCTAAAGGATTGTTAAGTTTACTGAACCTGATTTTATTCATCGTTCCGCTGGTATCCATTATATTTTCCACCATTTATATTTACAACAGCGCAGAGTTTATAGAACTGCTGGTAAGCCAGCCCCTGAAACGGAAAAACATCTGGATGAGTCTCTTTTTCGGATTGGCCGGATCAATGACACTGGCATTTTTTATCGGAGCCGGGATTCCCATTTTGCTGTATGAGGCCTCTCCAACCGGACTGATGATGCTGGGTATCGGATGTCTGATTACAATTATTTTCGTGGCTATTTCATTTCTTACGACTGTCAATACCAGAGATAAGGCAAAAGGCATTGGCATTGCCATCCTGCTGTGGCTGTATTTTGCATTATTGTTTGACGGATTGGTTTTATTTATTCTGTTCCAGTTTGCCGATTATCCTTTAGAAAAGGTTGTAGTAGCCATTACCGCCTTTAATCCAATTGACCTGGGAAGGATTTTGATTTTGCTGCGGCTCGACATATCCGCCCTTATGGGTTATACAGGTGCCGTGTTTAAAGATTTTTTTGGCACATCTGCCGGCTTGATGGTCGCAGTAATAACATTATTACTCTGGTGTATAATACCTGTCTGGTTATCTGTTCTGAAATTCAGAAAAAAAGACTTATAAACAGGCATTTGTTTTCGGATGCCTTTTGCATCCGACATTGATTGAACTTTTTAATTAATATCCATGAAGAAAGATATTAGGAACAGAAAGGATATTGAATGGCTGGTCAACAACTTTTATGATAAAGTCAAGACCGACAAATCAATCAGTCATTTTTTTACGGATGCGGTACAGGTGAATTGGAAAAAACACCTGCCGGTCATGTATGATTTTTGGGAAAATATTGTGTTTTTTACAGGTGCTTACGAAGGAAACCCAATGACCATGCACCATCACCTCAGCAAAATTGCCACACTCAAAAAGAGTCATTTTAAACGATGGAACAAGCTGTTTAATCAATCTGTAGATGAACTGTTTGAAGGTGAAAAGGCGGAACTTATCAAGAACCGGGCTGCCAGGATTTCAGCCATATTACAAAATAACATCTTTTCAAAATAACTTTTCATGTTTTATCAAGATACCAACATATGTGTGTGTAATTTAATTCGGATATTTTTATCCGAGATGTAAATTTATGTATCTTTAAGTATAATTTATACCATGTTTTCTAAAGCCTGCGAATACGCCATAAGGGCCACCATCTACATCGCTGAACAGTCTCAGGAGCACCAGCGGGTAAGCCTGAAAGACATCGCCAGAGAGATAGATTCTCCGGAAGCGTTCACTGCAAAAATTTTACAACAACTGGTCAAAAATAATATCATCTATTCCACTAAAGGAGCGACAGGCGGATTTGAAACAGATACCAGCAAACTAAAAACAATCAAACTGTCGGATATCGTGCTGGCAATTGACGGGGATGGTATTTATAAATTGTGTGTACTCGGATTAAAAGACTGTTCGGAAGAATATCCCTGCCCGGTTCATCACAAATTTAAATACATCAAAAAAGACATACACGGGATGCTGGAGAACACGAGTGTCCTGGAAATGTCCAATGGACTGAAAGAGGGACTGACCTGTCTGAAATTTTAAATTTTTAAACCTATAAATAACACTGATTATGAACATTACAGAGGAAAATAAAGTCGGGGAACTGGTTGCTCAGAATTACCGGACTGCCGCCGTATTCAAAAGACACAAAATAGACTTTTGCTGTAAAGGCAATCGCAGCCTCAAAGAGGTATGCGATGACAAAAAGATAGACCTGAATGCATTGCTCCCGGAATTAAAAGAGGCCGTAAACCAAAATGATTCCACCTCCATTGATTTTAATTCATGGGACCTGGATTTGCTGGCTGACTATATCGAAAAGAAACACCATCGTTATGTAGAAGAACATATCCCGATGCTCCAGCAGTACCTGCATAAATTATGCAGAGTCCATGGCGACCGCCATCCTGAATTGCTGGAAATCAATGAACACTTTCATCAGTGCGCCGGTGCACTTACCGCCCATATGAAAAAAGAAGAACTGGTATTATTCCCGTACATCCGTAAAATGGTAAAATCCAAACAGACACATGAAAATATTCAGCCTCCACACTTCGGAACGGTGGAAAATCCGGTTCGGATGATGATGCATGAACACGATGTGGAAGGCGAACGATTCAGAACGATTGCACAACTTACCAATCAATACACCCCTCCCGAAGATGCCTGCAACACCTACAGGGTGACTTATAATCTTCTGCAAGAATTTGAGAACGATTTACACTTGCACATTCACCTGGAAAATAATATCTTATTCCCTAAAGCAGTGGAAATGGAATCTTTTCTGCAGGTGTCAGTTTAATTAAATTATCAAAACCCCCAAAAAATAAAACCATGCTAAAATTTAAATTAGACGAAGACTTTATCCAGCAATATGCGGATATCACCCCTGAATTCGGTTACAACGGCTTAGGCCTGCTCACCTATTACAGAACCTATTCCCGCCTGAAGGCAGATGGCACCAATGAACAATGGTTTGAAACGGTCAGACGTGTGGTGGAAGGCGCCTATACCCTTCAGAAAGAGCATATACAAAACAACGAATTGGGCTGGAATAACCGAAAAGCTCAACAATCCGCTCAGGAAATGTACGACCGCATATTCAAGATGAAATTTATACCACCGGGCAGAATGTTGTGGGCGCTGGGTACGGATATCATTCATACCAAACGGGTGGGGCAGGCGTTGTTTAACTGCGCGTTTGTATCGACGGAGAATATGGGTAAATCTCTGGATGAAGCCATCAAACCCTTCGCCTTTATGATGGATATGAGCATGGTGGGTGTAGGTGTCGGGTTTGACGTGGAAGGCGCTAAAAAGATAGAAGTCAACAAACCTGACAGTCATCACACCGAAAACTTTGTCATACCGGATTCAAGAGAAGGCTGGGTGATGAGTTTGGAGAAATTGCTGTTTAGTTATTTCGCCAAGAATTTCGGGTTTAACAAGACGAGTGCCGTCTCATTTAACTATGAAGAAATTCGTCCTGCCGGACTTCCGATAAAAGGCTTTGGCGGCACCTCTTCCGGTCCGGCTCCTCTTATTAAGATGCACGAGCAAATTCGTGAAGTACTGGACAGCCTTGATGGAAAACCTGTTACCATTACGGCTATCACCGATATTATGAATATGATAGGGCAATGTGTGGTCGCAGGCAATGTCCGGAGAACAGCGCAAATAGCGTTGGGCAAGATCAACAATGCCGAATACCGGAAATTAAAGGACTATCGCTGGAACAACGAAAAAGGCACCTATGAGGGCACAATGGCACACAGAGCCGCGTGGGGCTGGGCATCCAACAACAGCGTGCTGGTGGATATCAATTCAGATTTTGAAGAAGTGGCCAGACAAACCGCTATCAACGGTGAACCGGGCTATGTATTCATGGATAATATCCGTAATTTTTCCAGAATGTGTGACCCTGCAGACTACAAGGATAAGAAAGCAAAAGGTACTAATCCATGTGGTGAACAGACACTGGAGTCTTATGAATTATGCTGTCTGGTGGAAACATTCCCATCCCGTGCCGAATCAAAAGAAGATTATATCCGTACCTTGAAATTTGCCTATCTGCTGGGAAAAACGGCCACATTGGTTAATACGACCTGGCATGAAACAAACCGGGTTCAGAAACGCAACCGGCGCATCGGCACATCGGTTTCGGGCATCACTAACTTCATCGAAAAACATACGCTCGAAACACTGCGGGTATGGCTGGATAGCGGCTATAAAGAAATACAACGCTGGGACGATATCTATTCTTCCTGGTTATGTGTTCCCAAAAGTATCAAAACGACCAGCGTAAAACCCAGCGGCACGGTCAGCCTGCTGGCAGGCGTAAACCCGGGTTGTCATTTTCCCGAGTTTGATTACTACATCCGCAGAGTGCGTATAGCCAAATCTTCCACATTGATTCCTTCTCTGGTGGAAGCCGGCTTTAAGATTGAAGACGATGTTGTTGACCCTTCTTCCGCTGTGGTGGAATTTCCCGTCCACAATGAAGGAAAAAGTTTAAAAGACGTAACGATTTGGGAACAGGTCGCATTGGCGGTATTTCTCCAAAAATACTGGTCAGACAATCAGGTTTCCTGCACCGTGACTTTTCGGCCGGAAGAAAGTAACCAGATTAAAACCGTACTGGATTATTTCAAATATGATATGAAAGCCATCAGTTTCCTTCCAAAGCTGGAATTGGGCGCTTATGCGCAAATGCCGTATGAGGCTATTACAAAAGAAGTATATGAAGCATCCGTAAAAAAGATAAAAACTATTACCTTTAAGAATATTTCGGAAGATGTGGAAGCAGAGAAATTCTGCACCACAGATAAATGTCTCATTTAAAATACCATACTATGAACGGCGGAGAAATCATTGCGAAGGTTTTGCAGAATCACGGGGTAAAATTTTTGTTCACCCTTTGCGGCGGACACATATCTCCCATTTTTGTCAGCGCTGAAAAGCTGGGCATTCGCGTAATAGACACCCGGCATGAAGTCAATGCCGTATTTGCCGCTGATGCGGTATCGCGCTTAACGGGGATACCCGGCGTGGCAGCCGTCACCGCCGGTCCCGGACTTACCAATACCATTACGGCTGTCAAAAATGCATACCTCGCACAATCGCCCTTAATTCTGTTAGGTGGCGGTGCTGCCACCATTCTGAAGGGCAGAGGTTCTTTGCAGGATATCGACCAGATGAGCCTGATGAAACCGAATGTAAAATGGGCTGTCAGTATCTCCAAGGTAAAAGATATTATCCCAACGCTGGAAAAAGCATTCGACGTGGCACAATCCGGTATTCCGGGTCCTGTTTTTGTGGAATGTCCGATTGACACGCTTTACAACGAAGAACTGGTGAGGGAATGGTACGGTGCAAAAAGCAAAGATGTACCACCTAAAAACATCCAGGAACGCGTCATCCAATGGTATATCAACCGACATGCGAAAAAATTATTTGAGGGAAAAGATTCGGTGCAATTCAACAGACCGGAGCCTGTTTCCTATCCCAAACACAGCTACTATAATCTCGACCGCGTTGTGACCAAAATAAAGCAGGCAAAAAGACCCGTTATGCTGGTAGGCAGCGGCGCTATGATGAACCCGCGAAAAGCTACTGAATTGGCGGGCGCTGTTACCACGTTAGGTATTCCGGTTTACCTCAGTGGTATGGGCAGAGGATTATTGGGTAAAGAAAATAACCTTCAGCTACGCCATAAACGCAAAGAAGCCATCAAAGAAGCCGATTTGATTATACTCGCAGGAGTACCGAATGACTTCCGGTTGGATTATGGTAATCATATCGGACATCGCCCGTTTATTTCAATCAACCGAAGCAGAGAAGATTTAAACAAAAATAAACGGCCAACTATTGGCGTGTTGGGAGATCCGCAGGATTTCTTGATTGAACTGGCCAAAAAATTTCAGGGTAATTATTCAGAATGGATACAAAAGCTCCGCAACAGAGATAATGAGCGCGAAAAAAGTATTGATGAACAAGCCGCTGCGCCGATGGATGGCATGAATCCCATTCAGTTATTCCGTGAGCTCGATCCACTGCTGGATGACAATACCATTCTGGTGGCTGATGGAGGGGATTTTGTTGCAACCTCCGCCTATACGTTAAAACCTCGTGCGCCATTATCCTGGTTAGATCCGGGGGTATTCGGTACATTAGGTGTTGGCGCAGGATTTGCATTAGGCGCCAAATTAGTATTTCCTAAAAAAGATGTATGGATAATTTACGGTGACGGAAGTGCCGGCTACAGCCTGATGGAATATGATACATTCGTTCGCCATAAGTTGCCCGTTATTTCTTTGATAGGCAATGATGCCTGCTGGGCACAGATAGCCCGTGATCAGGTAGATTTCCTAAAGAGTGATTGTGCCGTTCGCCTCGAACATTCCGATTACGAAATGATCGGAAAAGCATTTGGTGCGGAAGGAATACGTGTTGATAATATGAAAACATTTATGTGGGCAGCAGGAGATGCAAAAGAAAAAAGCAGAAACGGCATACCATATATCATCAATGCCATTATCGGCAAATCAGATTTCAGAAAGGGTTCTATTTCTATGTAACAAAATATCCTTTGTATGACTTCATTAGGCTTATTAAAACGAGAAAAGACGGCATTGATGGTCGTCGATGTGCAGGAGCGATTGATGCCGGTAATTGACAACGGCGAACTTTTGTTGGCGAATGTCAATCGACTGATAAAGGGCGCGGAAGTGCTGAAAGTACCTGTCATCATTACCGAACAATATCCTAAAGGATTGGGCAACACCTGCAAAGAAGTGGAATTACCGGACAATGCTCCCGTCATCGAAAAGATGTGCTTCAGTTGCATGCTGTCAGCACCGGTTACCATGCAGCTGCAGCATCTGAATGTCAATTCGCTGCTACTGTGCGGAGTGGAATCACATATCTGTGTGTTTAAAACAGCCCTGGATGCGCTGAAACTGGGCTTTGAAGTACATGTGATAGCGGATGCCGTTTCTTCCAGAACACCGGATAATAAAAGAATTGCGCTGGAACGGCTCAAACAGGCGGGTGCTTTTATCGCATCAACGGAAATGGTATTATTCCAGCTGCTGGATGAAGCCGGCACCGACGAATTCAAAGCCATCAGCAGACTAATTAAATAATTAAGCATTATAAATTCAATAAAATGGAAGCTAAACGTCTTTTTGATTTGCTAACCATTCAGGCAGAAGGTAACCCACATAACTTTTTCCTGTCATCCAAGACAGAAGGCAAATGGAAGCATTATTCTTTTTCAGAAGTACAATTCATGGCTGACAGGGTTAGTCAGCTCTTACTAAACCTTGGGCTGAATAAAGAAGATAAGATTGCCATCATTTCAGTGAACAGGCCGGAGTGGAATTTCACGGATTTCGGCGCTCAGCAAATAGGCGTAACGGTAGTACCCATGTATCCCACCATTTCCGAAAATGATTATGAATATATTTTTAACGATGCTGAAATAAAATATGCATTTATTGGTGACAATTCGATTCTGCAGAAAGTAAAACCCCTGCTCATAAAATGTCCGTCGCTGAAAGGAATTTACGCTTTTGACAAAATCAATGACACGGAGTATTTCTGGGATAATTTACCGGAAGAACCACATAAGGAAGTGATTGAATTCAAGAAAGAGGACATTCACGAAGAGGAACTGGCAACCATCATCTATACTTCCGGAACAACAGGAAATCCGAAAGGTGTAATGCTCACGCACAAAAATATCGTATCAAATGTTATGAGCGTCAAGGAAGTGACCCCATTTGGCTACGGAGAAAAAGCACTTAGTTTCCTGCCATTATGCCACAGTTTTGAACGCATGGTTTGTTATGCATATCTTTCTTTCGGCATACATATTCATTATGCCGAAAGCCTGGAAACTATAGCCGACAACCTCCAGGAAGTAAAGCCCTTCTGTTTCACCACCGTACCGCGCCTGCTGGAAAAAGTATATGAAAAAATAATGGCGAAAGGTGCCGCATTAACGGGATTTAAGAAGAAACTATTTTACTGGGCCATGGACCTGGGCGCTCATTACGAAATCGGAAAAGACAAAGGCTGGTGGTATAATCAGCAACTGGCGATAGCCCGAAAATTGGTTTTCAGCAAATGGCAGGAAGCCTTAGGCGGCAATGTACATTTCATCATAACGGGTGCTGCCGCCATGCAGCCGCGCCTCATAACCTTATTTACCGCCGCCGGCATTAATGTGCTGGAAGGATATGGCCTTACGGAAACCGCGCCCGTATTGTGCTGCAACCAGGTGGACGAAAAAAGCCGCTGTATCGGAACTGTTGGTATACCGATACCCGGTGTTACCATACAACTGGCGGATGACGGTGAAATTATAGCGAAAGGCCCCAATATCATGAAAGGCTATTACAAACGGCCGGATTTAACAGCTGAAGTCATCGACTCCGACGGATGGTTCCATACAGGAGATATTGGAACCTGGATAGAACAAAACGGCAACCGCTTTCTGAAAATTACCGACCGCAAAAAAGAACTCTTTAAAACCGCCGGCGGAAAATATGTGGCTCCGCAAGTGATAGAAAACAAACTGAAGGAAAGCACCTATATCGAACAGATTATGGTAGTGGGCGGAGATGATAAGAAATTCGTTTCCGCATTGATTGTTCCATCTTTTCCTCAACTGGCTGTCTGGGCGATAAAGAACGGAATTACCGCAACCACCAACGAAGAACTGGTGCACGACAAAAAAATCCATGACCTGATCCACAAAGAAATAAAAAAATTCAATGAATTCTTCGGACACTGGGAACAAGTGAAGAAATTCACCTTACTTCCCGAAGACTGGACAGTGGAGAGCGGTGAACTGACACCTACCATGAAGCCGAAGCGAAAGATCATATCGGAAAAATACCATACAGCTATTGAAGCTATGTACGCCGGAGAAAAAGAATAATTGAGTGTATTGGTTTACTGATTAAATTCCGCCAAACCGAACCGTACTTCCCGTAATCAGCATAAGAACGGCCACCGTGGTAATGGCAATAATGTGTAGTGCCATTGTTGTCATATTTTCCTGACTCAGTTTTGGAATAATAAAAATTCTCGCGTGTACCGCCAGCACTAAGGTAGTGAGCAACAGCACTAATTTTACAGACACACTTCTTTCTATCGGATTTGAAAAAGAAAACCAATGTGTAATGGATACACCATAGACATACGCAAGCATCACCCCCGTAATGACCAGCAACAATAACGACGGTAATCCTATTGTTTCGTATTTTGCCTCAAAGGCGCGGATGATTTCGGGGTTCTTATCTCTCAGCGCCTGCGGCAGGTAACGGATGGATAAAATCAAATGTCCGCCTATCCAGATGGTGGCTGCTAAGAGATGGATAACTATCAACACGTGATGCATAACGAGAGGTTTAAGACTGATACTTTATTTTTTCATACAACTTGACCAGTGATGTCACCAAATCCGTTGGTGATGACACTATCTGATAATGATTCTGACCGAACATTTGCGGCAGGTAATATTTGGCAGAGGCTTCGATAGCCAAAGCGTAAGAGTTAATCTGATTTTGTTTTAATTCATGCAAAGCCTGTCGCACATCCCGGATGCCGTATTTACCTTCGTATTTGTCGTAATCATTGGGTTTTCCGTCCGATATCAGGATAATCCATTTATTCTTGGATGTCCTGCTGTTGAGCAAGGTTCCGGAATGACGCAAAGCTGTACCAATCCGGGTGAATCCGTTGGGAGCTATTTCACCAATACTGTATTTTGCCTTGTTCCAGTCATCATCAAATCCCTTCACGGTCAGATAAGTGGAATAATTACGTGTTTTGGAATAAAAGCAATCAATGGCGAAATCAATATTAAACTCCTGGATGATTTCACCGAATAAGATGGCCACTTGTTTTTCTATATCAATAATCCTGTTTCCATTCACATAGCCGTCGCTCGACAAACTGATATCCAGCAAAAGTAACAGAGAAATATCCTTTTCTTTTTTTCTGTTGGAAATGTAAATATTTTCGGAAGGGGTATGTCCGGTGTGAACATCCACGAATAAATCAGTCACGCTGTCAATATCAAATTCATTGCCCTGAGTTTGCCTTCGCTGCTGCTGCATTTTATTATTGATATTCGTCAGCATTTTCCGTAATCCAGCTAAAACACTGGTATGCTGTGCTATGGTATTGTCGTAGTAGGTAACATTAGCGTCCGTTTGTCGTTTAGGATAAAGTTTACAAAAATCTTTTTTATACATCCGCTTACTGAAGTCCCATTCATCGTACGGGAGGAAAAAATTATCAGACTTTAAATCACCACTCTCTGACACGGTTGTATTCTCCACAAAATCCGACTGATAAACACTGTGTGAGGTGTCATCCGTTCTGACCGTATATTTCATATTGAGTTCATCCAGTGCATCCTGATGTTCTTCCAGCTCATCTTCGCCGTCAAAATCGCGCCATACACCGCTGAATTCTTCGGCTGTTTCTACTTTTTCAAAATTATGTGTCAATACGTAATCTTCCTGTTGCTTTTGGTCTATTTCAATACTGACAACTTCCTCCACCGGTTTTGCTTTGAGAATTGTTTGGGTGGTGTTTCCCTCTGCCGACTTGACCTTGTCTGTAAAGTTTCGCAGTTGCTTAGCACCGGAGTCTTCATTTTCATTCTTCATCCACTTGCCATATAACCAAGAATAATCCGGCAACGATTTGCCCTGTACTTGTGCCGTCAGCATGTCTTTAAATTCGTGATACATGGATTCCGTGACCGGATATTCGAGAAACAAGACCGACAATACTTTATCTGCATGTTCCAACGCTTTCCGGGTAGCATCTTCATGGGAAAAAGTATCCCGATAATCCCAGTTGTATCCTAATTTTTTCTGAATGGTAAGATAGAGTACCCTGAAAAAATAAAAAGAAACATTCTGTTCCAGGTGTTCAAATTTTGAAAACGTAAGCGGCAGAAAAAAATTATTGTTCTTATATCCACCCTCTCTCTCCGCTGCGTAGATTTCAATGTGCGCACCCGCGGTGGCGCATGCAAGTATCGTCAACCTGGATTTCAGCTCTTCCAGCACAGCAGTCTTGTTCTGAACATCTGCGGATAGTTTCTTTTTATGTTGAAAATACTTTACAAATTTACCGTATAGATATTCATCCAGTTCCATGAATGCACATTAAATCATTAGGTTACTTAAGTCCGACAATGCTTCCAGTATATCATTATCATCTGTCAGCGGTTCCACAACGGCCACTCTAACGGACAGTCGTTTCGGCAGTCCGCTGTGAATCAGTTTCGCCGCATCAATCAACAGACGGGTAGACACGGTTTCCGTCAATCCAAGCTCTTTCAGGTTCCGGATTTTATTACCGATACTGACCAGTTGTTTCGCGGTCGCCTCGTCGAGAGCCGTTTCATTTATGATAATTTCGGTTTCAATTTTTGTTGCCGGATAATTGAAGGAAAGAGCGGCAAAGCGTTGTCGCGTTGAAGGCTTCAGTTCTTTGAATCCCCGCTGATAACCCGGATTGAAAGAGGCGACAAGCATAAAATCTTCGTGAGCTTTAATGGTTTGCCCCAACTTGTCGATAAACAATTCCCGCCTGTGGTCTGTCAGTGAATGTATCGCCACAATAACATCCGGTCGTGCTTCCGCTATTTCATCCAGATAGATAATGGCTCCCTCTTTCACCGCTGTTGTCAGCGGGCCATCGAGCCAGATAGTTTCTGCTCCTTTAATAATAAATCGTCCGATTAAATCGGTGGAAGACGTCTCTTCATGACAGCTGATAGTGATGAGGTTTTTCGATAGTTGAAAAGCCATAAACTCAACGAATCTGGACTTTCCCGTACCCGTCGGTCCTTTCAGTAAAACCGGAATTTTATTTTTATAGCATTGTTCGAATACCTCTGCCTCTTTTGCTATCGGGTGATAATAGGGTGCTGTATTGTTCATTTTTTTGTTTTAAAGAAATATCAGGTACCTTATTGCTAAAATACCTGATCAAAATAGTACTGCTTTAAATTTATTATTTAGCTACTTCCAATGCTTCATCCGTAGGTCTGCCATATCTGATGAATTCATAGATAAACAAACCGATACCGGTTGTAAACATAGTGGCGCAAACTGCCAGTACGATAAAATGCACCTGAATTTCTTTTTGCACATCTCCGAAATCCAATCCCATTTTTCGTTCAAGATATACCTGTGCCACACCTGCCACACCAAATGCTACAGTCATGCCGAGCATACCGATATTGGAAAGCCAGAAGGCTAATACTCCGGTATTGCTGTCAAATAATTTTCTGCCTGTCATATTGGGCATGGTATAGCTGATGATTGCCAAAACAATCATGCCATAAGCTCCCCAAAATGCGAGGTGTCCGTGCATGGCCGTTACCAGTGTTCCGTGTGTATACATATTTACCTGCGGCAAGGTATGCGCCAATCCCAGCAATCCTGCACCTACAAAGGATACGATGGCAGTGCCAAGTGTCCAGCTGAGTGCGATTTTATTCGGATGTTTCTTCTCTCCTTTCCTGTACATGGCAATTGCAAACAAAGCCATCCCTAAAAAAGCCAATGGTTCCATGGCAGAAAAAATGCCTCCAATCATCAACCAGTATTTAGGTGTTCCGATATAATAGTAGTGGTGACCGGTGCCTAACACCCCGGAAATAAAGGTCAATCCAACAATCACATACAGCCATTTTTCTATAACCTCTCTGTCCACACCCGTAATTTTAATTAACAGGAATGCAAGTATGCCACCCATGATTAATTCCCAAACACCTTCCACCCAAAGATGCACCACCCACCAGCGGAAGAATGAATCCATCGTTTGGTTATCAAACCAGATCATACCCGGCAGATACAGCAACGCCGCAAAAACCAATCCCATGGTGAGTACCAGTGAGGTCGTTGTTCGTTTCTTTCCTTTGAACAAGGTTAACAGAATCAACCCCAGGAAGGTAAGTACATTGATGACTACCAGATAGTCTAACGGCCGTGGGATTTCCAGGAATTTACGTCCTTCCCAGTAATTAAAATGATAGCCAACTATTGCAATTACACCGACCACCGCCAGTGAAATCAGTTGAACAAATCCCAGTTTTACATTGACCAATTCATTCTCGGCTTCTTCCGGAATGATATAATAGGCTGCACCCATAAATCCGGACAGTAACCATACCACCAATAAGTTGGTATGTACCGCTCTCGCAGTATTAAAAGCGATAACGGGATGTAATACATCGTATCCCATATGGGCGAATGCCATGATAAACCCATAGATAATCTGTAAAGACAACAGCAGCATCGATAATGCAAAGAACCAATACGCCAGTTTTTGTGATTTATATTTCATGTGAATAATTTTATTTTTTTTTAAATGGTGCACATGGTATATCCTACGTTTATTCTTCAATGACTAATAGAACTGCACGGATATTTCATGTGAATAATTTTATTGTTTTTTTAATGGTGCACGTGAAATATCCAATATTCATTTTCCAATCGAAGGCAGAATAGTCTGGATATTGCATGACTGTAGATTTTATTTAGAGTTAACGGTTGATTTATAATCCGGTTTTGGAGGAAATCCGTTCAGGTCGGTATTGCCAATCCAAGTGAGAAAAGCAACCAAATCGTTAGCATCCGCTTCTGAAAAACCGTATGCCACCATCTTTCTGCCTCTTGGCGACCATGGTGTTTTTGACATCAAAGCCGCTTTTATGTACCCTTCCCCTCTACGCTCCACTACCTTCGTTAGTTCGGGTGCATAATAGGCTCCTTCTCCTAATATGGTATGACATCCCATACAGTTATTGTTTTCCCACAAATGCTTCCCTCTGATAACCTCTGCCGTGAGATTTTCAGGATGGGTTTTCTTCGGCACTTCGACACTTAGTGAATGCCAGGATAAGCCGATAAAGACTAGAAATGTGACGATAGTTCCTCCCAGGAAAAACAACCGCGCTTGACTTTTTGACAACATAATTTGTTTGATTTTAGGTTAAACTATTAAATACTTTAAAGCAATAGGATACCTGTCACGTATACTCATAGTATATGCTGATACATTTTTAAAAATAAAAAGCGGGAAGAAAAAAATCCCGCTTCAATCTTTATTAAACCAAATTGATAAAAATTATTTAGCAGGGGGTAACAAGACCTCGTTAATCACATGAATCATACCGTTGGAGGTTGGGATAGATGCCACAATCTTCAGTAGTGCCGTTCACAAAGGTCTTGCCATCTTTCTTGGTAATCGTAATTTTCTGTCCGCTTACCTGCTCAGAAAGATTGACCGTCCTGTAAGTATTCCGCTTTTAAAGAACCTACATAAGTATGATACTCTAGGATACTTTTCAAGTCTTTTCTTCCGGTTTCAGTAACCCTACCGTACCTTAGGCAATTTGTCAAAGGCGGCATTGGAAGCACGTAAACGGACCTGCATTGCTGAGTGCATCCATAACCCTGCGGCCTTAACAGCGGCCACCAACGTGGTGTGATCTTTGCTTCCTGCAGCCACCTGAACAATGTTGGGATTAGAAACTTCATCCTGCACACCGGACTGGCCGACAGCTTCTGTGGCTGCGCCTTCAGACGAAGCACCTGCCTGCTCTGAAGTTCCGCTGGATTTGCATCCTGACATTAGCGCCGACACATAGACGACTGCTATTATAACTACATTTTTTTTCATAAAAATAGATTTTCGGTTAACAACTTTACGATACAATATTAAGAGGATACGCATAAGTTTATTATGCGTAGAATCATAAAATCTGAAAATAAAATATGATTTATATCATATTTATCAATGAGCATATAGATACATAGAGGTATGGCCAAACCTGTTTTTAGATCTCTATACGATACTCCGTATTCCATCCTGTTCCCCTCCTATATGGACTTTTGATACATAAATGCTACGATTAAGAAAGAATACAGGAATAGATGTTAGGTTTCTCAGCAGGTCAAACCGAAAGAAGGGAAATAAAAAATGCCGCTTAAAATAAGCGGCATTTTCTTGGTTAGTCGGGGCGGCTGGATTCGAACCAACGACCTCCTGGTCCCAAACCAGGCATTCTAACCGGGCTGAACTACGCCCCGATGCGGTGAGAGAGGGATTCGAACCCTCGGTACAGTTTCCCGTACGTCAGTTTAGCAAACTGGTGGTTTAAGCCTCTCACCCATCTCACCTCCTTTCATTCTTTATCAGAACTTTGGGACGGCAAAGATAGGATTTTTAAAGAACTTTGCAAATATAAGACAATTTTTGTGCGTGTTTATTCCTTTAATAAATTGATAATATCTTTGTGGCATAAAAAAATCCGCTTATGCGGATTCTATTATTATGTAAAAAACATTATAAACTCAATTCAATACGTTTCTTCAGCTCTTCCACAGAATCCCTGAATTCCTCATCGGTGTCTATCAGATTGCGTACAGCCTGACAGGAATGGATAACAGTACTGTGGTCACGACCGCCAAACTGCTGTCCGATTGCTTTCAAAGAGGACTTCGTATTCTTTTGCGCAATACGGACAACTGGACGCGCTCGTACAAAAACTGACGTTTTGCGGGTTGGCTCTTTCAGCTTTTCCACCGGCACTTCGAAGAAATCGCAAAACCGTTTTCTGAATCAAGTACTCCAGAAATTTCTTTAGTCGCATGTTTTACAAAATTAATCACCGTTCTTTGCCATCCAGTGTAATATCCTGCTTATTCAGGGTTGCCTGGGCTAAATGGAAGCAAAGTACTCCTTCCAGCTCCCGCACACATTTGTCTTGATGTTGGTGTTACACCGGGTAACATCCTCATGCATCTCACTCCGTCGGCATGCAGTTTCTTTTCCAGAATACTGATACGTGTTTCATAATCCGGAGACTGCGTATCCGTCGTCAAACCTCATTTGAATCGCGGCAACAGGCTGTCGGTAATATTTTCCAAATCTTTCGGAGGACGGTCGGAAGTCAGAATCAGTTGTTTGCCAGCGTTTTGGTGCAGGTGATTGAAAATATGAAAGAAGATATCCTGCGTTTTTGTCTTATTGGCAAGAACTGATATCATCTATGATTAAGATATCAATCGTTGATAAAATGGATGAAGTCATTGGTGCTGTTATCTTTCAGCGCGTTCAGAAACTGCTGGTAAATTTCTGGAGCTGATAATATTAGCTTTATGAGCGGGGATTCTCAATAAATTTCCGATTGTCAAATTTAAGTGCGTTTTTGGTGGCTCAAACCTACACCACCATATATCACTAAGGGGTTGAAGGCTGTACCACCCGGCGACTTTGCTACTGCCATACCGGCACTGCGGGCAAATTTGTTGCAATCTCCTTCACAAATAACCGTGCGTATCAGATTTAACTGAGAATCTACATGAATCTTTTCGTCCGGAATCACAAACGGATTCTTTACCATTGGGCTGGAAAAAGTCAACGCCGGCATCGAAACCTCATTCGTGCTGTACACACCTTCTCTGTAATTCGAACATCAATGGTCTTTGGTTCTGACTTAACACCATTGGAAGCATCCACGAGGATTCTGTATTCTAATTTGGCATCATCGCCTAATTTTCATATTTACGAAGCAAGTGTAACATAATGCTCTTCCAGCATTCCTCCATAAAAACTGGCTGGGAACCTGAATGGCTGTCAGGATTCTTCCGTCCAGCTTGACCGGTTTAATTGGTTCGGCATCCATGTTTTATAGCTTTGTATTGATGTTATCTTTGATAATCTTCTTGACAGTTTTCCCCACACAAGTTCATGCTTGTTCTTCATACGCTCTATTCGCTTTAAAAAGTTTGAATGATAATTATCGACGTAACTAAGATGGCGCTTTTTTCTTTAATAAAAAAATTATTTTTCTATTGACTTTTTATCAACAATTACAGTTTGATGGTTTGAAAACTTTTTTCTGAATTTTTTTTCAAAAAAATAATCCAACTGTCCGATTTGCAGTCCGGCCCATCCAACCTGATTTATGAGGACGTCTTTTCCCGATTTATTTCTCTCCGCCACGGGAGTTTCCAGAAAGGTATGTGTATGTCCGCCGATAATCACATCGATATCACTGGTCTGCCTCGCCAGTACGATATCGCTGACTTTTGCATTGCCATATTTATACCCCAAATGAGACAAGCAAATGATGAGATGACATTTATGATCGTTTTTCAAAATATCCACCTGTTCCTGTACCGTTTTTACCGGGTCCAGATATTTTGTACCCGCGTGTAATTTGTCGGGTACCAAACCATCCAGTTCCACTCCACAGCCGGTAATGCCGATTTTCAATCTTCTTTTTTTGATGACAATATGTTTATGCACCTTGCCATCTACAGGCGTTCCGGAAAAATCATAATTGCAGTTGACAAACGGAAAGGCGGCTCTGCTGATTTGCTTCGCGAGTGTTTCAATACCACCGTCAAAATCATGATTGCCGATGGTGGCAGCATCATATCCCATTTTATTCATCAAATCAATTTCGAGATTACCGTGAAAGAAATTGAAGTAGGGTGTTCCCTGAAAAATATCACCGGCATCGAGTACCAGCACATTATCTTTAACGTTCCTGATTTTTTCGATGATAACTGCCCTGTGAGCAGCACCACCCATACCGGGATATTTGGCATCGTCATCCGGAAAGGGTTCGATATGACTATGCACGTCGTTGGTATGCAAGATAGTAAGCTGTTCTTCCTGTTCTATAGCCAGCAGGGACAGCGGAGATGCCGCGCTGCTTAGCAGTGCGCCGCCCAACATACTTGTCTTTAAAAAATCCCGTCTATTTTGCATAACTAATCCTGTTTTCCAAATCAGCAGTAATCATTTTGCCCGCCTTATTTTGTTCACTCCAGTATTCAATAATAGCATCCCGGAACAGAACACCCGTTTGCAGTTGTGGTATGTTTTTTAAAAACGTCATGCCGTCGCCGCCGTTGGCAACGTAATCATTCAATGCCACGGTGTATTTTTTTTCGACATCCAAAGGTGTTTTCGCCACGTTGATATTGATTGCCTTTTTTCCGGCAATCTGAAATGACATGCCTGAGACAGGCCATCCGTTTTTCAACGCCATGGAATCACAAAAATCGGACAGTTGCCGGCCTGTCAATGTTTGAAGGACAATATAATTATCAAACGGCATGATAAAATAGGCGTGCTCCATGCGGAGTGTCCCTTTACTCAATGCCGGAATGCGGATGCCTCCATAATTCAGTATCGCCACATCCACTTTTGTTTTGGCATATTGTTCAGCCTGTATTTTCAAAATATCCGCCAGATGATTCCCCAGGGTTCCTTCCGGTTGTTTTTGGGTCAGTTCATTATCCAGCTCCGCCAGCGGTACTTTCATGATTTTATCCAGTGAATCTTTGTAAGGAGTATAATATCCCGTAATAACGGAATCTGCAGCAACAGCGCTGGTAATTTTATTTAAAGAAGATTGCTCCTGAACCGGAAAGAATGATTTGCACGCCGTGAACAAAACAAGGCATGCTATCAGCAAGCGTTGCTTAGAATAAATGTTTGACGTCATCTTTGACAAAATTAATCGCAATCTGTACCGGAACTTCCTTATCCGATTGCATGTAATAACTGAGTATGGCCTTATGCAATTCGCTGGCATCTGCGTCGTCTGACATCTTAGAGGCAAAAAGATTAATAACCTTAATCGTTTCTTCCTTGGCGGTAGCCACCATTTGCCAGGCATCGTTGTTAATATACATTTGCTGTGACAAATTATATTCATATTCCGCCCGCACGTTCTTAATCAGTTCCAGCTGGTATTCCGCCACAAGCATATTCGGAACATATACCCTTTGCAGCAGACTGAACGGATGGATGCGCTCTAAAAAGACGATTATCCGCTCGTATGCCTGCAACCGGATGGGCAGGGACACCTTACGCTGCTCAAACACCAGCGCTTTGTTTACTTCCAGTTTCCTGCGGTCATTTTCATTTTCCAAAAATGTTTTTATAACCATATATACGCCGCCCAGCATCACTACAGATGGCAGAACATATTTAAGGATTTCAAGAAAATCTGCTGCGTTCATAAATAAGAAAGTGTTTTAATTAATGCCTAAAATTAGGCTATTTTTTTGTGAAAAAAGCCATTTATACCCTTGCTCATTTTTTAACAGCAAATTTATGCAGGATTTGTTTCATTGAACTAACTTTGCAGTTTCATTGTTTAATGCATTATGACTGTCAATACAGAAAATAAGATACCGGTTTCGTTCACCCCGAGTGCTGTGGCTGAAATAAAAAATTTGTTTGCCAAAGGAAATTACGCTGCGGATTACGGACTGAGAATTGGTGTGAAGGGCGGTGGGTGCGCCGGATTCACCTACATCCTGGAATTTGACACCCGCAAAGAAAACGACAGCATTTTTGAAATAGATTCCGTTCCATTATTCATAGACAAATCTCAGTCTATTTACCTCTACGATTGTGTGATAGATTTCAAAAGCGGATTGGACAACCGGGGTTTCATTTTTGATAACCCGAATGCTACCGAAACATGCGGATGCGGCACGTCCTTCTCAGCGTAAGTACCAATAAAAACAAGCCTTCCCGCAAATAATTTTACACAGACCCCCATTTTTACTAACATTTTTCATGAATTGTTTGGATAATTGATTAAAGGATTTAACTTTGTGGCATAATGTTTTTTTAACTTTTAAATAAGACAATATGAACAAAGGAGATTTAGTAAAAGTAATCGCTGACGCTGCAGGAGTAACCAACGCAACAGCAAACGACACGTTGAATGCCGTATTAGACAGCATTCGCAAAGCATTGAAAAAAGCAGACAAAGTAACGTTAATTGGCTTTGGTACTTTCAGCACAGCTAAAAGAGCTAAAAGACAAGGAAGAAACCCGTCTACAGGTGCGAAAATCACTATCCCTGCTAAAACATTGGTAAAATTCAAAGCAGGTAAAGAGTTGACTGATGCAGTAAACAAAAAATAAGATCAGACTACCTCAAAAAAGTAAAGCCTCAACGCATGTTGAGGCTTTTTTATTTTTAAGGCGCGAGACGTTCCATCTTCCACTTCCCCGCCGATACTTTAGTGTATTGAATCCTGTCATGCAGACGGCTGACCCTGCCCTGCCAGAACTCTATCAAATCCGGCACAACGATATATCCGCCCCAATTGTCCGGAAGCGGCACTACTTTCCCTTTATATTTTTTTCAAGCTCCTTATAGTTTGCCTCTAATTGATCCCGGCTTTCCAGCACCCGGCTTTGCGGTGATGCGAGCGCGCCTATCTGGCTGCCCTTCGGCCGTGCATGGAAATAGGCATCCGCGGCAGCCCTGCTCGCCTTCTTTACTTTTCCTTCAATCCGAACCTGCCGTTCTCCCCACCAAAACAACAGCGCCACTTTGTCGTTGTGTTTCATATGCTTTCCTTTTCTGCTTTCATAATTGGTATAAAAAATAAACCCCTGTTTGCTGAAACTTTTCAGCAACACAATACGTGCAGACGGCTGACCATCCTCTCCAACTGTTGCCAGTGTCATTGCATTGGGCTCTGTTATCTTTATCTGGATGGCGTGGTGAAACCATTCATCAAACTGATGAAAAGGATCTTTATGGCAATGTTCTTCAAGTAAAAAGGAGGCTTCATAGCTCTCGCGCATGTGGTGTAAATCTCTGTTCGGCATAACTGAAAATTAATCATTATATTTAACTTACAAAAAGCAATTTTGTTTTTTATGAAAAATCGAACGACGACGTACCTGCTTCCTCTTTCCATCCTGTCCAATCTTTTTCCTTTGTACGGCGTCATCATGTACGACTGGACGATTTTTTCAGTTGTTTATATTTACTGGATAGAATTATTAATCATCAGCACCTTTCAGCTGCTCAAGATTTTGCTGGCACAGGGAGATATCAATGCCGGTTTTAAGGAAAGGGCGGCACTGGCTTTTAAGTTTTTTGCATTCAGAACCGGTATCTTCTTTTTCTATTTACTGTTTATCATCGTCTTTTTAGGATTCATGGTGTCGTCTAAAGAGAGGGGTGCGGGGTTGAATGTCTTTCGAATCATGACCTTTCAGGATGCCTTTTTCAAAATAGCCCTGTTGAGTTTCGTGGTGTATAATCTGGTCGAGTTTATTGTAAGATATTTAGCTACGGGCAAATATAAATCTGCCAAACCTGCCGACTATTACAGCATGTTTGATGCCCGGATTATTGTGGTGCATATCGTGGTGGTTTTAGGAACCTTTCTGTATCAGCTGGTGCTGGATAAACTGAATGCAGATCACAAAACAGCCATGATAGCCTGTGTTTCCCTTTTCATTATCGTTAAGCTGATTGCCGACACCATTAAACATTCTGTCAGTCCGGACGATTCACCGGAAGATACGGCTAAGTATATTTAGTATCCGTCTATATTTTCCGACACAAACCTGCTGCAAAACTCCTTTATCTCGTCACGTACTTTCCGGAATGCCGCAGCCACTGCTGCTTCCGTTCCTTTAACTTTGGAAGGATCCTGAAAATTATGGTGCAGCATAATCGCATTTGTCGGAAAGTAAGGACAAACCTCCTTCGCGTGGTCACAGACCGTAATCACATAATCAAAATCGATACCCCTATATTCCTGTACATTATTGGAAGTATAATGAGAAATATCGATACCATCTTCTTTCATATAATATACCGCATTGGGATTCAGTCCATGTGTTTCCACACCGGCGCTGTAAACATTCGCTTTGTCTTTGGCAAAAAGAGCCAGATAGCCATGAGCCATTTGGCTGCGACAGCTGTTTCCTGTACACAATACTAAAATATTCTTTTTACGCACGCTTGAATTTATTTGTCTGTGTTAATGCATAATTTACCAGAGAGACTAATACAGGTACTTCTATCAGCGGTCCTATGACTGCAGCAAAAGCTGCTCCCGAATGAATGCCAAATACAGCGATGGCAACGGCTATTCCCAATTCAAAATTATTGCTGCCTGCGGTAAATGCCAGTGTCGTCGTTTCCTTATAATTTCCACCGGCATATTTTACGATGATGAACGTAGAGAAGAACATTAACAGAAAAAACAACAGCAGTGGAATGGAAATCAGCAATACATCTTTCGGAATCTGTATTATCAGCTGCCCCTTCAGGCTGAACATCAATACGATGGTCAGCAGCAAAGCAACCAAGGTCACGGGGCTGATGGCCGGTATAAATTTTGTAGTATACCACTCATCTCCTTTCAGACGGACCAGCACCAGCCGCGTTAGCATTCCGGAGAAAAATGGAATACCGAGATAGATGAGCACGCTTTTGGCTATCTGCAGCATGCTGATAGATACCTGATATCCCTTCACCCCAAAAACAGGCGGTAAAACGGTAATAAAAAACCAGGCGTAAACACTGTAAAATAAAATCTGCATGATGCTGTTAAAAGCGACCAGGCCGGCGGCCAGTTCATTGTCACCTTTAGCTAAATCATTCCAGACGAGCACCATCGCAATACACGGCGCCAGTGCAATCAGCATCAAACCCGTCATATACTCCGGGTGACCGGAAAGAAATGTAATGGACAGCACAAACATCAGAGAAGGACCTACCAGCCAGCTTTGAAACAAACCAATCAACAGAATCTTGGGGTGTTTGAATATCTTACCCAATGTTTCATACTTTACTTTCGCCAGCGGTGGAAACATCATTAATATCAATCCGATTGCCAACGGTATGTTGGTAGTGCCGGAGGAATACGTATTTATTCGTTCAGGAACAGAAGGAAAGAAATAACCGATTAATACCCCTGACAGCATGGCTAAAAATATCCATACAGTGAGGTATCTGTCTTTGTAACTTAATTTTCGTGCGGGAGTATTCATACCTATCCAATTTTTAGTTCCTCAGCAACAGCCTTTGTCCGGTGAACAACAGGCATCCGACAAGGCAGCCGGTTCGATTTTTTGGGGAACCCTTGTGTGGTCTGCCGGCATACAACAGGCATCCGCATCAAGTGTGGCATAATGCGGGTCGTTGAACTCCGCATCTTCATGAAAATAATATACCTCCCATTGTACACCGTCCGGGTCATTCACCCAGAATTTATCCTGTTTTGCATAACAGCAATTGGTACCGATTTCTTCACTTCTGACCAGTTGCCTGCTGCGTGCTGTTTCGAGCTTTGTATTCAATTCTTCGAGCGTCTCTACCTGAAAGCCTAAATGCCCGAAACGAGCCTGCACAAAATCTTTATTCTCCACAAAAGAAATAATGAGTGATGGCTTTTCAAGGATATATTTGGCATATTTCGGTTTCACCTTTACGGGCGTTGTTTCAAAGAATTGATTGTAAAAATCAACTGTTTTTTCAATGTCAGACACGTATAATGAAACGTGCATTCGCGGAAATGGGGATGTATTCATTGTAATCGTTTATTTATTTAGCAGCACTGATTGGATTTATTTTCATCGACCTTCTGAAAGAATTTAGAAAAGAGTCTGACCATTCTACCATACGTCTTCCAGTTAATACAATAACAGACGGTAACTCCATCGATTTCACCTTTTATCAAGTCATTATTCTTCAATTCCTGCAGATGCTGAGATACCGTTGTGCGGCTCAGGGGCAACTCGCTGGAAATATCGCCGGATATACATTTATTTTCTTTTGCCAGATATTCCAGAATAGCTACTCTGGCGGGATGCGCCATCAGTTTTGCATATCGTGCCAGCTCTTGTTGGTCGGTACTGAAATTTTCTGTTTTAGCGTACATAATGGCTGTTTAATATTTCGTATGTCGTAAACATACGTCAAATATAAAACGAATAGTTGTAATTGTCAAGCCTTTTGCAAAATTTAACGTAATGTCATACGACGCTCACTGTCCAGCTTAAGTGCTGTGGCAATCATAAAGGTAAAGGAAAGCAGGGAGGAGCCGCCGTAACTCAACAAAGGAAGCGGTATCCCGATAACAGGCAGCAAACCGATGGTCATACCGATATTGATGACTACATGGGTGAAGAATATAGCGACTACGGAATAAATATAAACCCTGCCATACGGACTCCGCTGTCGTTCTGCCAGAAGAAGAAGCCGCAACAACAAGGTAGTGTACACTAAAATCAACACCAGAGAACCCGCGAATCCCCATTCTTCCCCGATAGCAGAAAAGATGAAATCCGTGCTGGTTTCCGGCACGTAATTATAGCGGGTTTGTGTACCCTGCAGATATCCCTTTCCAATCAATCCGCCGGAACCGATGGCAATTTTAGATTGATTGAGGTTATACGCGATACCACGTTTGGCTTCTTTGGAAAGTTCTTTTCCCAGAATAACATTAATCCGGTCGCGCTGGTGTTTCTGCAATACGTTATTAAAGACATAGCTGACGGAGAACGTGTAAATACATGTTCCGATCATTATCACCGTTAAAATCTTCGTCATGAATTTATTCATCCAGTTCCAGTAAATAAGACCGCTGAAAACAGCTATGGTGATGCCTATGATGATGTATTGATTGATAACTAAAGACAACACGGAAACCGCAATCACAAACAACCCCAGATACACTACCAGGTCAGACAAACCTTCTCTGTTCAATACGAAGACGAAGGCAGCGAACACGAGACAGGAACCCGCGTCACCCTGCGCCGCCACCAACAACAGCGGGATTCCGATGATGGTATAAGTAATCAGGTGTTCGCGCCGGGTGATGAAACGCATATTGGGGGTATCAAAATATTTGGCCAATGCCATTGCTGTTCCGAATTTGGCAAACTCAGACGGCTGTAACTTAAACGCACCTAGGTTAATCCAGTTTTGCTGTCCTTTGGTCGTTTGCCCTACCACCAATACCAAAAAGAGTAAAAACAACACCATCCCGTACATAGGATAGGATATGAGCTGCAGAATCCTTCTGTCAAATCCCAGAATGGAAAAGAACATTAATCCGGAAATCAACGCCCATACAAACTGTTTGATATAACTGTGTTTGAAACTAAAGAAAGCGGAAGTAAAGCTGCCGTTATATTCCGTGGCAAATATGGACATGATGCCCAATATTACCAGAAACAGATAACACAGTAAAACGGTACTGTCAATCGGATCATATGCCCTTTTATTATTCACCATTACGGATAGACGTTTTTGATTTTAGGAGAATGGTCGACAGAGTCATTTGTTTTCTTAAGTTCCGTTTGTCCTTTCAATTTTGCCGCTTTGACAGAATCCTGTTTGAATTTAGCCCGGATAACAGAATCTTTTTTTGCCTTTATCCTCGCGATAGAATCCTGCTTCTGTTGTTCAGCGGACTTGAGGTTATTTATTTCCGATGCTGTCTTCATCAGGTGTATATTGATCATCCGTTCTTCCAGCGGCAATCTCTTCTTGGCGATTGTGTCATTTAAATATTTTTCTACCATCAGCGATGCGATAGGAGCAGCATAGGTCGCACCGAATCCTGCATTCTCCACGAATACGGCAATGGCGATTTTCGGATGTTCTTTCGGACCGAATCCGGCAAAGATGGAGTGATCCTTTCCATGCGGATTTTGGGCGGTACCTGTTTTGCCGCAAAACGAGATGCCGGGAATCTGTGCTACCCTTGCCGTACCGGCCAGTACCACCTTCTCCAATCCGTCCGTGACATATCGGTAATAGACAGAATCAATGAATGTAACCACCTTTTCTTTTTTAGGCTTTCTGTATTTATCCTCCTTTTTCAGGTACCTGCATATTTTAGGGGTGATATAGTATCCTTTATTGGCAATGATTGCCATGGCATTTGCTATCTGCAGCGGGGTTGCGAGCACCTCTCCCTGCCCGATGGAATTTGATATTACCGTGGACGCTTTCCATTTGCCGGTTCCAAAGACTTTATTAGCAATATTTTACAGTAGGTAAATTTCCTCTCTTTTCTCCGGCGAGGTCAATACCTATTTTTTTACCGTAGCCAAACTGGCTCGTCATATCCCACCATTTCTGACCGATATAGATTTTCACCCAAAACCGAGTCCATGATAAAATCATTGTATATTTTACAGAAGTAGGAATTGCAGGAATACTGCAGTGCCGTTTCCACATCCGGAATAGCATGCACGCCATGACATTTCACCGTGTGATTGCCTACCCTGTATCCACCCGGACAAAACCACGACCATTTTTCTCCATGTATATTTTCCTGCAACATCACCAGGGCCGCACCCGCTTTGAAGGTAGAACCCGGCGGGTACATCGCCTGAATAGGACGGTTCAGCAATGGCTTGTAGTAATCTTTAAACAAGACATTGAAATTATGCCGGCGGTATCTGCCCGTCAGAATATTCGGGTCGTATCCGGGACTGCTCACATACGCCAGTATTTCACCGGTAGAAGGTTCGATAGCCACAATGCCTCCCACTTTTCCCTGCATCAGCTTTTCTCCGTATGCCTGCAACTCCGCATCAATACCGGATACCATATCCCAGCCGGCTACCGGAATCCTGTCATCCTTTCCGTCTTTATATTTTCCTTTATAGGTGTTCTTCACATCCACCACCTGGAAACTATACCCCTTTTCCCCTCTCAGCCATTCATCGTAATAATATTCCAGTCCCGTGGTTCCCATATAATCACCCAGTTCATAATAACCTGCTGATTTTGCGATATTGTTTTCCGTTACTTCACTCAGATACCCCAGGAGAGCCGCACCGCCATGATACGGATAGCGCCGCACCGTCCGGGTCTGAAAAGAAATGGACGGAAACTCAAAGAGATGTTCCTGAAAACGGGCAAATGTCTGAGGGTCGAGCAGCTTAATGAAAGTGGTGGGTTTGTTCGGAGTCGTTCGTTTAATCTCGTCCAGTTTCTTGCGGGCAAAATCCATACTCGTATTCAACAATTCACACAACTTGGTCGTATCCAAATCCTTCGTAATGTTCCATTGAATGAGGATGTCGTACACAGCATCATTGTACACGATGATTTTTCCGTTCCGGTCTATAATAAGTCCGCGCGATGGATAAATCGTTACTTTTTTCACTACATTATCATGTGCCTTCAGTTTGTAGCCGGGAGTAAGTACCTGCAAAAAGAATAATCGGACAATAAGAATAAACGCGGCGATATAAATCGCTTTCTCTAAAATGCCGCTTTCATTTCCTCGTTGCATGTAAAAAATTATTCTTTTATATCCCGCATAAAAAACAAACTAATCATCCATACCAACAACAATGAACCGAACAAACTGATGAGTGTCTTAAAGATAGTAGGGAAAAAATTGGCAACCGAAAAAACCTCGAGAAAGAAATAAGCAAGATGGTGAATGGAAAAACAAATCAGGGTATAATAAAAGAACCAGGTAACGCCCTGCTGAGAAAGATTGGGTACATCCAGCTTATCCCAGCCGGAACGCGGCTGAAACGTGTCGAGTATATAACTGCGGCTATAACCTATCAGTGTGAGCGACGCGGTGTGCAGCCCGCCACCATTGCTGAACATATCGATGATAAGTCCGGTAAAGAAGGCCAGCGCCAGCACTCCCAGCCTGGGTGTAAAAACAGGCAGCAGCAATATAGCCAGCGGATAAATCATGATATAAGCACGACCCAGCGGCAGTTCATTCAACAGCAATACCTGCAGTGCAATCAGCACGGCAAAACGAATGATATTGGTGAGGATAAACTTATTATTCATTCAGCGCTTTTGATTCTAATGCGTCAATTTCTTTCTTCTTGCTGTTCTTTACGACATATACATAACTCAGCCGGTTAATGGCATTCGTCGGTTCAATATCCATTTCATAAAAACTGGTACTCTCATCCGGACTGAAGCGTTTCACTTTTCCCACCATGATATCGGGCGGAAAAATGGACGAAAATCCCGCCGTTACAATGGTATCATTTTTCTTTACCGGCAGTGTTTTACTGATATTCTGAATCTGCAGCAATGTCGGACTTTTTCCATTCCAGCTCAGGTTGCCCAGCGCATTCGTATTTTTATGCCGGACACTCACCAGCATCTTCACACTTAAGACTGACATTACCAGCGAAAAATTTTCGGATACATTCGTCACAATACCAACGACACCGTTGCTGCTGACAACACCCCAGCCCTTCTGAATACCGTCTTTACTACCTTTGTTCAGCGTAATATAGTTTATACTCTTACTGATACTGTTATTGACAATCTTTGCGGGAATATATTCAAAGCTGTAAGATTCTGATTGTTTCGGCAGCGCAGAATCCGCAGGATAGCTGTTCCGGTACAGTACCATTTTTTTCAGGCGGATATTCTCTTCCGCCAACTCTTTGTTGGTATTGCCAAGATTAATAAACGTGTAAAAACTGTTGGCGAATCCGACCACCTTGCCGGCAAGGTTATTAGAGGTATTCAGGAATTTCACTTCCTGGTATTTGTGCGATTGATAAATCAGATAGAGTGCAAAGATTTCCATCAGTACAAACAAGAAGAGTACATGGAACCTTGAAAGAAGAAAATATATGCTGCGCATTCGTTTAACTCATCAGGAAGGTAAAACGGTCTCTGTTTTTCAATGCAATTCCGGTACCTCGCACCACCGCACGAAGCGGATCATCCGCCACCTGCACAGGTAGTTTTGTTTTCATGGCAATACGTTTATCCAATCCGCGCAATAATGCTCCGCCACCTGTTAAATACAAGCCTTTACGATAAATATCGGAAGCCAGTTCCGGCGGCGTGGACTCCAGCGCCTTCATCACCGCCTCTTCAATTTTGGAAATGGATTTATCCAGACACCCTGCAATCTCAGAATAAGAAACAGTCACTTGTTTAGGAATTCCTGTCAGTAAGTCTCTGCCGTGTACGGCGTAATCTTCCGGTGGCGATTCCAAATCCTGCAAGGCGGAACCCACGTGTATCTTCACCTGTTCCGCGGTGCGTTCACCGATTAAAATATTATGCTGTCTCTTTACATATTCCACGATATCGAGTGTAAACTCATCCCCGGCTACACGGATGGACTGGTCCGTCACAATGCCCGACAAAGCGATCACCGCGATTTCCGTAGTACCGCCGCCGATATCAATAATCATATTACCTTCCGGCATTTCCACGTCGAGGCCGATACCCAGCGCAGCCGCCATCGGCTCGTGTATCAGGTATCGCTCGCGCGCGTTGGCACGTTCCGCAGATTCCACTACTGCGCGCTTCTCCACCTCCGTAATCCCTGATGGAATACAAATCACCATGGTGAGGGACGGACGAAACCATTTATTGCCGTCGTTAATCATGGAAATAAAACCGCGAATCATCGCTTCCGCTGCCGTAAAGTCGGCTATCACGCCGTCTTTCAGCGGACGTATCGTTTCGATATTGGCATGCGTTTTTTCGTGCATCATCATCGCCTTCTTTCCCACCGCAATCACCTGATTCGTTTTTTTGTCGACCGCCACGATAGAGGGTTCATCCACCACTACCTGATCTCTGTATATAATCAGCGTATTTGCCGTACCAAGGTCTAATGCTATCTCTTTATTCAGAAAACTAAAAAATCCCATTTTCTATTCTTTCTTATACTTGTAAAATCAAACGATAAAAATACGTTTTATAAATGACAACTTAAACGTTCGTTGAAAATTTAATGTTTGTTACGAATTAATGCTTAAAATGCCGGATACCGGTCAGCACCATCGCCATATTGTGCGCATCGCAGTAATCGATGGAATCCTGATCCTTGATGCTGCCGCCCGGATGGATAACCGCCGAGATGCCTGCTTTATCTGCTATTTCCACACAATCCGGAAACGGGAAAAATGCATCGCTGGCCATCACCGCCCCATTCAGGTCGAAGCCGAATGATGCCGCCTTGTGAATGGCCTGCTGTAACGCATCCACCCTCGAGGTCTGGCCGCAGCCCATCGCCAGCAATTGCTGTCCTTTTGCGAGTACTATCGTATTCGACTTGAGGTGTTTGGCCACTTTATTGGCAAATAACAAGTCCTGTATCTGTTCGGCTGTTGGCTCCAGTTTTGTTACGGTCTTCAGCTCTTCCGCAGACTCTGTTTTGTTATCAAAATCCTGGGCAATCACCCCATTCAGCAGGGATTTGAACTGCTTTGCCGGGAAGTGGAACTGCTTCTGTTTCAGCAGAATGCGGTTCTTCTTTTTCATCAGTATTTGCAGGGCTTCCGGCGTAAAACCGGGTGCAATCAGTACTTCAAAAAACAGCTTATCGATTTCCGTTGCCGCCGTTTCGTCCAGTGTCGCGTTGGTGATAAGCACCCCGCCGAATGCCGACACCGGGTCTGCCGCCAATGCTGCCTTCCAGGCCTCCGCCACCGTCGCTCTTGTAGCCACTCCGCAGGCATTCGTATGTTTCAGCACCGCAAAGGTGGTTTCGGAAAATTCCTCCATCAGGTGTACCGCCGCATCGATATCCACGAGATTGTTGTACGACAATTGCTTGCCGTTCAGTATATCGAATACTTCACTGACAGCACCGTAGAAATAGCCTTTCTGGTGCGGATTTTCGCCGTAGCGCAACACCTCCCCTTCCAGATAGCTTTCCTTAAAGGTTTCGTAAGGGGTGGAACGCGAAAAATAGCGATGAATCAGTGTGTCGTAGTGGGAACTGACGGCAAATGCCTGTTTGGCATATTCCCGGCGAAATTCCAGGGTGGTTTGTCCCTGGTTTTCTTCCAGAAACTGCGCCAGTCCGGCGTACTGGCTTTTTTGAGAAACGATGACCGTATCGTTGAAATTTTTGGCTGCCGCCCGAATCAGGGAAATACCGCCGATATCAATCTTTTCAATGATTTCCGAGGTAATCTCACCTTCAAAAAGGGAGGTGTAATTCCGGACGGTTTCCTCAAACGGATATAAATCCACGACGACCAAGTCCAGTTCCGGAATTTCGTATTGTTTGAGCTGCTCCAGATCCTCGGGATTTTCTCTGCGTGCCAGGATACCTCCGAACACTTTGGGGTGCAATGTTTTCACACGGCCGCCCAGAATACTCGGGTACGAGGTCAGTTCCTCGACCGGAACCACTTTATAGCCCAAACCCTCTATAAATGCCTGGGTACCACCGGTGGAGTAAAAGGTCACGTTTTGTTTAGCCAGGGTATGAATCAACACGTCGAGGCCGTCTTTGTAGTAGACGGAGATAAGTGCAGCTTTGATTTTTTTCACGGAAATGATTTTACGCTGCAAAGGTACGGTGTTATACGTTATAAGCGACACGAAGGTGCTTAAATGATTTGTTAAGGATTTTGAGAAAGGAAAAAGGGGGTGTTTGTAATTCGTTTCATCCCAGCAGAGTCTCCTGAAAGGGACCCTGCGTGTATATTATCATACAACAACTGCGCAGAGTCCTCTGCGAGAGACGCTGCTGGGAAAGCGAAATATTATATCACCCTTTGATGTATTATAAAATTAAAACTATATATTTGATAAAATAACCGCTACCCGATAGCGCGTATAAACAAGTTTCTTGTTAGCCTCAATATTAAAAAAATATAAATTAAAAGAATGAAACAAATAGTTTGGTTAATATTTTTGTTTTTTACTTCATTATCTTTTTCACAGACAAAAGAAAGCGAACTTTATTTAGAATATAAAAAAGCAGATTCAGAAATGAATGCTGTTTATGCAAAACTCAAAAACAAACTCGAAAGTACTGACAAAAAAGCACTAGTGGGAGCTCAAAAAGCTTGGCTTAAATTTAGAGATTTGAATTGTAAATTTATCAGTAAAGAAGATAGTGATGGTGGCGTAATTGCTAACAAAATGAAAATAGATTATTTAACACAATCAACTTTGGAAAGAACAAAAGAGTTGAAAAAACTATTAACCGAATTTTAAAATCCAGCATTAATAGTAGCTTGACCGCACTGGATACATTTTTCTGGTTTAAACAATAACACATTAGAATCTATTCGGTATATTTATTCTTCAAGTTTGATAAAATCGCCATTTCGCCAAGCCCCGAAACATTATGTGCAGGATATATGTCATTTCATTAACGCAATTATAAAAACAAGAACACAAACAATTATGAAAAACACATTCTTTATTTTTGCTATGTTGTTTTTTTCAATATCAACATACAGCCATCAAATTGAAAAGCTAGAACTAAAAAGTACAGGTATAGAGCCAGCTATAATTACGCTAGATAGTACATATACATCGACAATTATTTATAAGCGTATAAAAGAATGGATCCAAACCTATTATAAGAATCCTGCTGAAGTATTGAAAGCAGATATGGAAAATAAAAACATTCGTATAGATGGATACAATGAAAATGGAATGATGCATAAAAGCTTAGGAGTTAACACCCCAATAGGCATTGAATATTCTCTGGACATCGATATAAAAGACGGAAGATATCGTCTGACCTTTTCAATTAACAGGATGGTTTGCGGTTATTCTGATTGTTTATATACTACTGCCAGTTTTTTTAAAAAAGATGGCAGTATCAATGAAAAATGGTATGGTACTGATGTCCTAACCATCAATAACTCAATGAATCAAGTAAGTCTCTCCTTGTATAAATATATTATTGGAGAAACTACTAAAAAGAAAAGCGATTGGTAATGGTTTTACTTAATTACCTATATCCCGGCACAAAAAAGCGGTAGCTGTCGTGCAACTTGCTGAAAAAGGTTGATTTTTTATTTTCTCTCTACCTGGCCGCAGCGGGATGCTACGACCAACATCAAATTTTGCTTTTTTACAAAAACTCCCAACTAAATTATAGCAAGATTTCTCCTCGTGCCTCGTCGCCTGTCTGCCCTGTCTGCCCTGTCTGCCGACAGGCAGGCGACAGGCAGGAAATGACAGCGTGCGGGATAGACCTGTTATGCTTTTTTATGACAACTGTCATCTCGATTCCTATAATAATCGGGAGAGAGATCTTGCTATCTCCGCTGATGTATCCCCAAGTTGTTCGCAGCGGGACGCTACGACTAGCCTGATTTCTAAAAATATAGTTGTATATTCTATTCACCATCAATCATTTGCACTATCTTTAATCAAATGATTAATTATTTTGTTTAAATTTCAAATTAAGTACTAACTTTGTTTAAGCATTTCGCGGAAAGACGGTTATGAGCATCAAAAAGATTTTATCCAAAGACCTGAGCACGGAAGCCAAAATAAAGGCTGCCGCGAAAAAGTTGTTTACCCAAAAAGGCCTGGCAGCCACCAAAACCCGCGACATCGCACAGGAAGCCGGCATCAACCTCGCGCTGCTGAATTACTATTTCCGAAGCAAGGACAAACTGTTTGAAATCGTGATGCGTGAAAACGTCCTGCTATTTCTCAGCGGTATGCTGGAAAGCATGCAGCACAATGAACACCTGAATCTGGAACAAAAGCTGGAATTGCTGATTGACCGGTACATCGATATGCTCATCGCCAACCCGGATTTGCCGTTTTTCATCCTCAGCATCAGCCGCACCAATGGTCTGGAACTGGATACCGGCGACGACCCTTTGCTGAACGGCATGAAAGAACTGCGGGCCTATTTCTTTAAGGAAATTATGGAAAACATACAGGCGGGAAAAATCCAGGCCATCCATCCCCTGCATTTTATGGCCAATATGATGTCCCTGATTGTTTTTCCGTTTGCTGCCAGCTCCCTGCTGAAAGCGCGGACCGGCATCAGCGATAAGGAATTTGAACAACTCATGCTCGAACGTAAAAAACTGATACCGGTGTGGCTGAAAGCCATGTTTACCACCCCTATATCTTCACCTGAAAAACAATCATCATGAACCGAAACATCTTTTGGAACATACTGAGCATTATCTGCCTTCTGTTACCGGCATACCGGGTGTCGGCACAGGAACCGGTCACTATCGAACAGTGCTACCAATGGGCGGAAGCCAATTACCCGCTGACACAACAGCGCAGCCTGATTGAGCAAAGCAAAAACTACAGCATATCCAATATCACCAAAGGTATCTATCCTCAGTTTATCGTATCGGGACAAGCCACTTACCAGTCGGCAGTCACGAAGATAGAGTTGCCGATTGCCATACCCGGTTATGAACCGCCGAATATTTCCCGGGATCAGTATCGCCTGGCAGGCGAAGTGTCGCAGTCGCTGACGGATTTTCCGCTGAATAAAATACAGCGACAGCTGAAATCCAATGAAGCGGCGATACAGGAACAAAACATTACGGTGGAGCTTTACAAACTGCACGAACGCATCAATCAGCTTTTTTTCGGAGCACTGCTGATTGACGAACAACTGAAGCAAAGCGACCTGCTGAAAAAAGATATACAACGCGGTATCGAGCAGGTACAGGCGGCTATCGAAAACGGGACGGCTTTCCGCAGCAACCTTGACAAGCTGAAAGCTGAACTGTTGAAAGTGCAGCAACGTGATATTGAAATGCAATCCGCCCAAAAAGCCTACCTGTCTATGCTGGGTCTGTTCACCGGCAAAGAGATTTCTGAATCTGCTACGCTGGTGAAACCGCAGCCGCCATTGACGGCGGACACCATCCTGCGGCCGGAACTGACAACATACGAACTGCAAAAGAAATCTTCTCTGTTGCAGCAAAAACTGATCGCCGCAAAAAATTACCCCAAACTCCATGTATTCTTTCAGGGTGGCATGGGCAGGCCGTCACCCGTCAATATGCTGTCAGAAAAATTGTCTCCGTTTTACGTCACGGGCATCCGGCTGAACTGGTCGATGGGCGGCATGTACACGTTCCGGAAAGAGAAGCTGCTGACGGCTAGCGACCGCAAGTCCATAGATGTGATGCGGAACACCTTTTTATTCAACACCAGACTTTCCCTGCAACAACAGCATTCCGACATACAGAAATACTTAGAACTGATACAAACAGATGACGAGATCATTGCCTTGCGTGAGTCCGTGAAGAAAACGGCGTTCGTGCAACTGGAAAACGGCGTCATCAATACGAACGACTACCTGAAGGAAGTAACAGAAGAAGATCAGGCACGACAAAATAAAATCGTCCATGACCTGCAGTTGCTGATGATACAATATGCGCAAAAAACCACGAGCGGAAACTAATTCAACTACATAAATACGAAAGATATGAAACAACTATTTCTTATAACAGGCACGTTGCTTTTCTTTACCTCCTGTCAATTGGGCAATCACAAGCCGGATGCATCGGGTGTTTTTGAATCCGATGAGGTGATTGTATCTGCGGAACAACCCGGCAAGATTCTTTCCTTTAATGTACACGAAGGGGATGTGTTACAGAAAGGCATGAATGTAGGACAAATCGACGTCTCTAATTTCCAGTACCAGAAAGAACAGGTGCAATCGACCATGCAGATACTGCCCAATAAAACCAGCAACCCCAACCCGCAGCTACAGCTTATCAAGGACCAGCTGGCGGTGCAGGAAACCAACCTGAAATACCTGCAGGGAGAACGGGAACGCATTGCACGCCTGCTGAAAGCGGATGCTGCTACCAAAAAACAATACGATGACATCAATGCCAAAGTGGAAGAATTGCAAAAGCAGATGGTGGTCACTCAGCAACAGCTGCAGGTGTACACAACGAATGTGGCAACACAAAACAGGGCTATTTTGAGCGAGAAAAATCCGATGGAAAAATCGGTGCGGCTGATAGAAAACCAAATCAGCAAAGGCAGCATCGTCAATCCCATCACCGGAACGGTACTCACCAAATACGCGATGGAAGGAGAAATGGCGGGTGCAGGAAGAGCCTTGTATAAAATCGCCAACCTCGACACACTGAACCTGCGTGCGTATATCACCGGCTCGCAGCTGGATGCGGTAAAGCTCGGACAAACCATTACCGTGCAGATTGATAACGGAGAAAAAGGGTATAAATCCTATCCCGGTACCATCACCTGGATATCTGACCGCTCTGAGTTCACTCCAAAAACAATACAAACGAAAGATGAACGCGCCAACCTGGTTTATGCCATCAAGATTCGTGTAAAAAATGACGGCTACATCAAACTGGGCATGTACGGCGAAGTAAAATTCTGATATCAATGATTACTGTCAGCCATATCAACAAAACCTATAACAAAGGTACCGTCAGTGCCCTGAAAGACATTTCACTGGAAGTGAAAGAAGGGGAAATATTCGGACTGATAGGCCCGGATGGAGCGGGCAAATCGAGCTTGTTCCGCATACTGACCACCCTCCTTTTAGCAGACAGCGGTACGGCTACGGTGAATGGATGGGATGTAGTACATGATTATACAAAAATACGGAATGCCGTTGGCTATATGCCCGGACGTTTCAGTTTGTACCAGGATTTATCGGTGGAAGAAAACCTGAATCTCTTCGCTACCATCTTCGGCACGACGATACAGGAAAACTACCATCTCATCAAAGATATCTACGAACAGATTGAACCGTTCAAAGACAGAAGAGCCGGTAAATTATCGGGCGGGATGAAACAGAAGCTGGCCTTGTCCTGCGCGCTGATTCACAAACCGGTGGTCTTGTTTTTGGATGAACCCACCACAGGAGTCGATTCTGTATCAAGAAAGGAATTCTGGGAGATGTTGAAAAAGCTGAAAGATCAGGGCATCACCATTCTGGTATCCACACCGTATATGGATGAGGTGGTGCTGTGCGACCGCATCGCATTGATACAAAACGGAAGCATACTGGCCATTGATACTACAGAAAATATCAGGGCGACATTTCCACATAAATTGTTTGCCGTCAGAACGCCACAAACATTTCGTGTGATGAATGAACTGCGCCACTATGAACATACCTTATCCTGTTTTGCATTCGGGGATTCCATCCATGTCGCCTTTGATACACCGGATGGGGATGCAGGAGCAAAAGCATATTTATCACAACATAATATTTCAGATTATACCATGGAAGCCATACCTCCGACGATAGAAGATTGTTTCATTCAACTACTAAAAAATTAAACATGTCCGCCGTCATTGTATGCGATAAACTGACCAAGCGATTCGACGATTTCATCGCCGCGAACGAGCTGACTTTTGAAGTAGGCAAAGGAGAAATTTTCGGCTTTCTCGGAGCAAACGGAGCCGGCAAAACCACCGCCATGCGGATGCTTTGCGGATTGCTGAAACCTTCTTCCGGAACGGCTACCGTTACGGGTTATGACATTTATACCGAAACGGAAAAAATCAAAAAAAATATCGGCTATATGAGCCAGAAATTCTCTTTATACGATAACCTGACGGTCAAAGAGAACATTCGTTTCTATGCGGGCATCTATGGTATGCGAAGCAAAGAAATAGCCGGTAAGACGGCGGAACTGTTGGCTGAACTGCAATTGCAGGATGAAGCAAAGACACTGGTGCGGGAGCTGCCGCTGGGCTGGAAACAGAAACTGGCATTCTCCGTATCTATCGTACATGAGCCTAGCATTGTATTCTTAGATGAACCGACCGGCGGCGTGGATCCTGTTACGCGTCGACAATTCTGGGACTTGATTTATTACGCGGCCGATAAAGGTGTCACTGTTTTTGTGACGACACACTACATGGATGAAGCGGAATACTGCAACCGTGTGTCCATCATGGTAGACGGGGTGATAGCAGCGCTCGATTCACCGGCGGCATTGAAACAACAATTCAATGCGCCAACGATGCAGGAGGTATTTTATCAACTGGCAAGAAACGCTAAACGAAAAGCAGATTAATGAAACAACTCATCGTCTTCATACGAAAAGAATTCCTGCATGTTTTCCGCGACCGGAAATCCCTACTGATGTTGTTTGGGCTGCCGGTGACGCAGATCATTTTATTCGGCTTTGCACTCAGCAGCGAAATACGTGATTCTCGCATTGTAATCTGTGATTATTCCAAAGATGAAGTGACACGTAAGATTATTGAAAAGATAGAAGCCAGCCGTTATTTTGATATCGAGGAAAATTTGCAGAGTGCGGAACAGCTGGAAAGCGCTTTTAAAAAAGGCTCCATAAAAATGGCGGTGATTTTTCCCGCTAATTTTGCGGAAGACCTGACGCATACCAATAAGGCAACTGTACAGGTAATTGCAGACGCCTCAGACCCTAATCAGGCTACCGCCATTACCGCGTATATTTCCCAAATTGTGCAGGATTATAATCTTGGCTCCGGCAATATTTCCATGCTGCCCCTACAAATCGTACCGGAGGTGCGCATGCTCTACAATCCTGAATTAAGAGGGGCTCCGAATTTTGTACCCGGGGTAATGGCACTGGTACTGATGCTGGTTTGTACCATGATGACTTCCGTGGCCATTGTGCGGGAGAAAGAACTGGGAACCATGGAAGTATTACTGGTATCGCCGTTTAAACCCGCCTATATTATTATTTCCAAACTGACCCCCTATCTGATGATTTCCATCATGAACCTGTTCATCATCCTGGCGATGAGTTCCACGCTGCTGGACCTGGAAATAAAAGGAAATTTGTTCTTACTGGTTTTTGAAAGTATTTTATTTATCCTGACATCTCTATCCATCGGATTATATATTTCTATCAATGCCGAGACACAACAGGCGGCCATGATGACTTCGCTGCTGGGGATGATGCTGCCGACTTTGCTGCTTACCGGCTTCATGTTTCCGGTGGAAAATATGCCGTTGCCGTTGCAGTGGATGGCTAACGCCGTTCCGTCAAGATGGTTTTTCATCATTATCAAACGGGTGATGCTGAAAGGGCTGGGATTTGGTTCTGTGTGGAAAGAAACACTGATACTTTTGGGTATGACGCTCTTTCTTTTCGCAATTAGTTTGAAAAAATTTAAGACACGACTTGAATGAGGATATTATTTTTCTTACTCGAAAAGGAATTCAGGCAACTGATGCGCAACCGGAACCTGCTGGCTGTGCTGATTATTGCGCCGTTGATCCAGCTCATCCTGCTGCCGCTGGCAGCGAATTATTCCGTCAAGAATATCAATATCGCGGTGGTGGATAATGACCACAGTACCCTCTCCCAAAGATTAATCCACAAACTGACCGCTTCGGGAAATTTCCGGCTGACAGGATTTGCAGACACCTATGATGAAGGAATAAAAATGGTGGAAGAAGATAAAGCAGATCTTATCCTGCAGATACCGTTGAACTTTGAAAAGAATCTGGTCCGGGAAAACCATAATCAGGTATATGTTGCCATCAATGCCATTGAGGGAACGAAGGCAAATCTGGGCGGAACTTATCTGGCCAGTATAATGAAAGATTTCAACGACAATATCCGGGTGAAATGGATGCAGCAGCCAATGAACCAAAAGCCACAGGTAATCGTTGCCTCCACCAACTGGTATAATCCGTATATGAACTACCGCCTGTTTATTGTACCTGCCATCCTCGTTACCCTGATTACGACCATTGCTTCCATGCAATCGGCATTCAACATCGTACAGGAAAAAGAAAGCGGCACGATTGAACAGATTAACGTCTCTCCCATCAAAAAACATATCTTCATCCTGGGTAAACTAATACCATTTTTAGTATTGGGAATCGTACTCTTCACACTTGGACTCCTAACAGCCTGGGTGATTTACGGTGTTGTGCCGGCCGGAAAATTATATGTACTGTATATTTCCGTCATTGTTTATTTGTTCACCATGCTCGGTATGGGTTTGCTGATTTCCACCTATTCCAACACACATCAGCAGGCATTGTCGCTGGCTTTCTTCTTCATCAATATCTTCAATATTCTCAGCGGCACCTTCAACTCGGTAGACAGTATGCCAAACTGGGCGAAAATACTGGTGCAGTTTTTCCCGCCGAGTCATTTTATCCGCATTACTAGAATGGTTATTTTAAAAGGCAGCGGACTGTCGGACATCAGCTATCATTTAGGCTGTATTTTTCTGATTGGTGTCGTGCTCAACGGATGGGCGATATTGAACTACCGCAAGACAAGCTGATGCATGTGATGGTGAATGTTAGTTGAAAACTTTGCTTATCTTTCGACAGCATTTACATTTTAACAATACACTTTTGAAATACATCACCCGCAGCATCTGGATACTATCACTTATCAGCCTGTTCACCGACATGGCCAGCGAAATGCTGTATCCTATCATGCCAATCTATTTAAAAACCATCGGGTTTTCTGTCCTGCTGATCGGTGTATTGGAAGGAGTTGCGGAAGCCACCGCAGGACTCAGCAAAGGATACTTCGGAAAACTATCCGACCAAACCGGAAAAAGGGTGCCATTTGTGCAATATGGCTACTTGCTGAGCTCCCTCTCCAAGCCTATGATGGCAATTTTCGTCTATCCCCTCTGGATTTTCTTTGCGCGTACCATAGACCGTTTCGGCAAAGGCATCCGCACCGGTGCGCGGGATGCCATGCTGTCTGATGAAGCTACTCCGCAAACAAAAGGTAAAGTATTTGGATTCCACCGTTCCATGGATACCTTAGGTGCTGTATTAGGGCCGTCCATTGCCTTGCTCTATTTGTACTTTTACCCGGAGCAATACAAAACACTTTTTTATATCGCCTTTATTCCGGGCATGATTGCCGTCATCACCACATTATTGCTGAAAGACAAACAAACAGTACCTGTAAAAACGAAGAAAACAGCCTCTTTTTTTTCCTTCCTGCATTATTGGAAAGAGAGTCCGGCAAACTACCGCAAGCTGGTCATCGGACTTTTGGTATTCACTTTATTCAACAGCTCGGATGTTTTCCTGCTTCTTAAAGCCAAACAATCCGGACTAAGCGATACCATGGTTATCGGAGTTTATATCTTTTACAACCTGGTTTATGCTTTATTTGCTTTTCCTTTAGGCATCCTCGCTGATAAGATTGGACTGAAGTCCATGTTCATCATAGGTCTTCTTCTCTTTGTCATCGTTTATATCGGGATGAGCAGTGGTTCGGGATTAACCATTATAGCCATTTTATTTTTTCTGTATGGTATCTATTCCGCGGCAACGGAAGGCATTTCCAAAGCCTGGATAAGCAATATCACCGATAAAAAAGATACGGCTACCGCCATCGGCACCTATACCGGATTTCAAAGCATCTGCACGATGATTGCCAGTTCCCTTGCGGGATTTATCTGGTATACCTACGGTGCGGCTGCCACCTTTACCGTAACCGGAGTGGTTACGATGCTTCTCGTGTTATACTTTTTTGTTGTAGTGGAGCGACCTCAGGCACATTAGGTCAAGTCAGCATTCAACAGATACGACTCAATCATTTTCGGATAATACTGATGTTCCAGTTCCTGTACTTTACGGGCAATAGTTTCCGGAGTATCCGTTTCTGCCAAGTCGACCTTTTGCTGAAACAGTATCTTACCCTCATCGTACCTTTCATTGCACAGATGTATGGTGATACCGCTCTCCTTTTCTTTATTGTTAAAGACCATTTCGTGCACATGTCTTCCGTGCATACCTTTACCTCCATATTTCGGCAGCAAGGCAGGATGTATATTGATGATGCGATTCGGATATTCCCGCAAGAGAATGTCCGGTATCATCCAGAGAAAACCTGCCAGTACAATGGCGTCAATCCGGTATTTTTGGAGCGATTGCAGCACCACATCCGGTTGGTGGAAGCTTTCTTTATTAAAAAAGACGGTTGGAATATGAAACGATTCTCCGATTGCTTTTGCTCCGGATTGCTCTTTGTTGCTCACCAGTAATGCCACCTCTATCGCCGGGTGTCCTTTAAAGTAAGAACATATATTTTTTGCATTCGTGCCCGAACCAGACAGAAATACTGCAATTTTACGTTTCATTGATGCCGTAAAAAAACGAAAAAAAGTCTTATTTTTGCCATTCGCTTAATAAACAATTTATGAAGAAAGCTCTTATCACAGGTATAACAGGTCAGGACGGCGCGTATTTGGCAGAACTTTTATTGAAAAAGGGGTATGAAGTGCATGGCATCAAACGAAGAAGTTCCTTATTCAATACCGACAGAATCGACCATTTATATCAGGATCCGCATATAGACAACCGCAATTTTGTACTGCACTTCGGCGATTTATCCGATTCTACGAACCTGATTCGCATTATCCAGCAGGTGCAGCCGGATGAAATCTACAACCTGGGAGCGATGAGCCATGTAAAAGTGAGTTTTGACACCCCTGAATACACCGCCAATGTGGACGCGGTAGGCTCTTTGCGTTTACTGGAGGCCATCCGCATATTAAAACTGGAAAACAAGACAAAAATCTATCAGGCATCCACATCTGAATTGTACGGAAAGGTGCAGGAAATACCACAGTCGGAAAAAACGCCGTTTTATCCGCGTTCACCATATGCGGTAGCCAAAATGTACGGTTACTGGATTACGGTAAACTACAGGGAAGCGTATGGCATCTATGCGTGCAACGGAATTTTATTCAACCATGAATCTCCGTTAAGAGGAGAAACATTCGTTACCAGAAAAATCACCCGTGCCGTTTCTAAAATAGCGCTTGGATTACAGGATAAATTGTATTTAGGCAACCTGAATGCAAAACGCGACTGGGGACATGCAAAAGATTATGTGGAAGCGATGTATCTGATCTTACAACAACCGGAACCGGATGACTACGTCATTGCTACCGGCAAGACGACAGAAGTGCGGGAGTTTGTGCGGATGTCTTTCCGGGAAGTGGGTATCGAGATAGAATTCAAGGGCAACGGCGCCGAAGAAAAAGGCTATATCGTATCCTGTTCCAACCCGGCGTATCAGGTAGCGGCCGGAACAGAAGTAGTAGCGGTGGATCCGCGTTATTTCAGACCTACCGAAGTTGATTTGCTGATTGGCGACCCTACCAAATCCAAGACCAAACTGGGATGGGAACCGAAGCACGATCTGGCATCTCTGGTAAAAGATATGATGCAGGCGGATATCAGACTCTTTGAGAGAGATAAGTACTTGCTGGAAGGCGGTCACAAGATTTTCAATTATCACGAATAATTTAGGAATAAGTAGCAAGTAATAAGTAGTAAGATTTTACTTATAACTTAAAGTTTATCCTTATAGCTTCTTTATGCAAAAAGACTCCAAAATATACGTAGCAGGACACAACGGCATGGTGGGTTCTGCGATTGTGCGCAAATTACAGCGCGAAGGATTTACCAATATACTGACCGCTTCTTCCAAAGAACTCAACCTGATACAACAGCAGGATGTAAACGATTGGTTTGAGGCAAACAAACCCGATTATGTCTTTGTCGCAGCAGCGAGAGTGGGAGGTATTTATGCCAACAACACCTATCGTGCGGATTTCCTCTATCAGAACCTGATGATAGAATGCAATACCATTCATGCATCCTATATACATCATGTAAAAAAACTACTTTTCCTGGGCAGCACCTGCATCTATCCGAAAATGGCGCCGCAGCCGCTGAAAGAATCCTATTTACTGACCGGAGAACTCGAAAAGACGAATGAACCTTACGCCATTGCAAAGATTGCGGGCATTAAATTATGTGAATCCTACAAAAAACAATACGGCTGCAATTTTATTTCTGCCATGCCTACCAATATGTACGGCCCGAATGATAATTATGATTTAAACAATTCACATGTGCTGCCTGCGCTGATACGCAAATTCCACGAAGCGAAAATGAACACTGTGCCGGAAGTGGTGATGTGGGGAACCGGCTCACCTTACCGTGAATTTTTACATGCCGATGATTTAGCGGATGCTTTGTTTTTCCTGATGGAAAATTATGATGGAGAGGAATTCGTCAACTGTGGCAGCGGCGTGGAGATTACCATCAAAGATTTAGCATTATTAGTAAAGGAAATAGTTGGCTACGAAGGCAACATCGTTCACGATACGACCAAACCGGATGGCACCCCGCGTAAACTGACAGATGTCAGCAAGATACATGCACTCGGCTGGAAGCACCAAATCAGCCTGAGGGAGGGCATTAAAGCAGTGTATAAAGAATTTTCTGAAAATTATGAATCGATAGTGGACAGGTATAAATAGTACATGATGAAGCATACCCCCCTGATTACCTTCATCATGCTTTTCTTCCTGATTTCCGGCTGCAAAAAAGATACCCTCCCGGCGGTTACTGCTAAATCTTTAGTCGGACACTGGTTTTCCATGTTTAATTATCAATGGTATGGTGAGGTTATTTTAAATGAAGACGGCACAGGAGAAATCATTCATTATCCTCCGTATGCTTCGGATACCTCCAGAACTCCAATTGAATGGACAAGTACCGATTCTGCTTTTTGTTGGTCCTTTTTAGGTTCAACGGATAAATGTATGTCCTATTACAAAATAAAATACTATTCTGCAGATAGTATAGTTATGCATCAGAATACTAGCAGCGGCTGGTATGCTCAATTGACAAAAAAGAATAATTATAGATCTGTCATAACAAAACCATATATCAGTTGTATTTCACCTTACTACTTTGACACAACAAAGTACACCATATCAACAGGGTTTCTTGACCCAAGCAGCACATATTACCTAAAAAACAACCAGGTCATCATCCAACAAGGTAATTATAGTTGGGAGTCGTACGATATAAATTTCAATTACATAAGCAGGCCTCTTTTTGAAGTTTCATTTGTTGCCGACACCTCCTATAACGTTAAAAGCATAAATAATAATAATTCATTCACAGGTCAATTTTTTGTTTACTCAGACTACAATAAAAGAGGTGGTTATATAGTAAATAATAATTTACGTAGGATTATCACGATTCCGAATTCTGATTATTGTTCTGCAGAATTAATTAATGATAATAATATCGTTGCGGGGAAAGTACAGTATGGAAGCATAGAAAAACTTTTCTTCTATAATAACGGGGCAATTGATACTTTTTCCATTCCCTATACACATGATTTCATCAAACTGATTGATATCAACAATAATTTTGTATTAGCCTCATATGGGAATAACACTGATCATACTGAACATTATTTCAAATTATATTTAAACAAATCAATTATTCCATTGAATTACAATGAAAATTACCATTTCAGTGCAACGAATAATAACGGCCAAATTGCCGGCACATTAAATATCCCATTAATCAGTTGCGATGTATATCCTTTTATACAAAGAGACATTACAATGGGTATAATCTTAGAGCATACTGGTTCTCTAACTTATTATTGTATTCCTAATTCTAATTCCAATATCCGTGATATTAACGACAATGGAGATTTATTTGGATTCCAATACAACGACTATACTCCTCCCGCATTTGTCCTGAAAAGAAGATAATAAACACTCTTTTGCACCAACATTAATCTCTATTTAATATTTATCTTCGTATTTTTGTAATATCAAGCAATATAATGTCTTGATACTTAATACTCACTACTTAATACTAAAAAATGTACAGATCTCACACGTGCGGCGAATTAAGACTGGAGCATGTCAATCAGCAGGTAAAACTATCCGGTTGGGTACAAACCACCCGTAACTTCGGTGAATTGCTTTTCCTTGATTTACGCGACCGCTATGGTATCACACAGTTGGTTTTCAATATGGATGCCAATCCGATGCTGGCGGAACGCGCCAAACGCCTCGGTCGTGAGTTTGTGTTACAGGCAGAGGGTAAAGTGGTGGAACGCTCCAACAAAAATCCGAAAAATCCGACCGGAGCAATTGAAATCATCGTGAATGATTTTCGAATCTTGTCGGAATCGAAAGTTCCGCCTTTCACCATAGAAAACGAAACCGATGGCGGAGACGATATCCGTATGCAATACCGCTACCTGGATTTACGGAGAAATGAAGTGCAGGAAAAAATCATTTTCCGACATAAAGTGGGTCATGAAGTGAGAACCTATCTGAACGCCAACGGGTTTCTCGATATTGAAACACCTTTCCTCATCAAATCCACTCCGGAAGGTGCGCGCGACTTTGTGGTACCGAGCCGCATGAACCCAGGACAGTTTTACGCGCTTCCGCAATCACCGCAAACGTTTAAGCAATTGCTGATGGTTTCCGGTTTTGACAAATACTATCAAATTACCCGTTGTTTCCGCGACGAGGATCTACGCGCCGACCGCCAGCCGGAATTCACGCAGATAGATTGCGAAATGGCTTTTGTGGAGCAGGAAGATATCCTGAATATGTTTGAAGGACTCATCAAACATGTTTTCAAAACGGTGAAAGGAATTGACTTAGGCGATTTTCCGCGCATGCAGTACGACGATGCGATGAAATTATACGGCAGCGACAAACCGGACATCCGTTTCGGGATGCAGTTTGTGGAGATGACCGACCATGTAAAAGGCAAAGGCTTTGGCGTGTTCGATAATGCCGAATTAATTATTGGTATCAATGCGGAAAACTGCGCTGAATTTACACGCAAGCAATTAGATGAACTGACTGACTTTGTGAAGCGCCCGCAAATTGGTGCGACAGGTTTGATTTATCTACGATGGAATAATGACGGCACTTTAAAATCTTCCGTAGACAAATTTTACAACGAAGATGAACTCCGGAAATGGGCTGCCGCCGCCAATATGAAGCAAGGGGATTTGCTGCTGGTTTTATGCGGCAACACAGATAAGGTGCGCAAACAAATGAATGAACTGCGCCTGGAAATGGGCAATCGTTTGGGCCTGCGTAAAAAAGATGAATTCAAACCGCTGTGGGTGCTAGATTTCCCATTGTTGGAGTATAACGAAGAGGAAAACAGACACTTCGCCATGCATCATCCGTTCACCTCGCCGAAGAAAGAAGACATCGAATTTCTGTATACTGACCCGGCACGTGTGCGTGCCGATGCCTATGACTTAGCCATCAACGGAGTGGAAGTGGGCGGTGGATCCATCCGTATTTATGACAAAACGTTGCAGGCAGAAATGTTCAAACGTCTTGGTTTTACGGAGGAAGAAGCACAAAAACAGTTCGGCTTCCTGATGAATGCCTTTGAATTCGGCGCACCACCACATGGCGGCCTGGCCTTCGGATTCGACCGGTTGTGCGCCGTGATGAACGGCGTGGATTCAATCCGCGACTACATCGCCTTCCCGAAAAACAATTCAGGCAGAGACGTGATGCTAGATTCTCCGAGTACGATCGATGAGAAGCAGCTCAAGGAGTTGAATATTAAGACGACAATTTAAAAGACATATTTCAACAAAAGCTGCATTTATTACTTGAACTCAGGAGATTTCCATCAGGGCTTCATATACATTTGTCAAGAAATTTGATATAATCTCAAAAAAAGTAGCTGTAAATAGTGAGGATTGTATAATTTTTTATAAATTCAGGATACTAAAATCTAAACCAAATGAAAAAGTATTTCCAACGATTTATGATGATGCTGGTTTTTGCATCCTCCCTTTCCTTCGTTTCCTGCCAGAAACAAAGTGCCGCTATTGCTACTGAAACATTAGATGCTAAGCTTTCCAAAGATCAGGCGTTCAAAGATGTACTTACAGCTGCCGCTGACCTGGGAACCAAGCTGGATGTGCAGTCACTGAACAATGATGCCAACATCGCAGAATTGAGAAGTATCGCCGCCGGCATCAATAACAAAACAGCCACCCCTCAGGATTACAACAGAATCAAAGCCATCACCGGTGTATCTTATGATGAATTTATCGTTGATTTACAAAAATTCGGATTGGCGCTGAACACATTGGCAAAAAAATATCCTGAAATGAGCAAGATGAATCAAAATGATTTATCTGCCACATTCACCAAAGCTATTAAAGCCAACCCTGCATTACAGAATTTTATTGGCAACCCTGCGGGTGTAACCGGAAGAATCGCTGCATGTCCGTTAAAAGACCTATGCAACCTGGCCGTTATTTTAGCTAAAATTTTCGGTGGCGACGCTCTATGTACTGCTATCAGTGTATCCACCATTCCTGTTATCGGTGGTGTATTATGCCAGATTATCCTGACATTAGGTGTTTCCATCCTGACAGCTATCTGCAACGCTTTACCTTGCTAAACACAAACTATTCACACTATAGAAAGGCTGTCATTTATGACGGCCTTTTTTTATATTTGAATCGATAAACCAAAATTCAACCTGACTATGCGTACAGTAGCATCTATTCCACTGAGCTTAGAAGAGACGCGACGCAGAAGCATTCAGATATGGGAAGGCGGACAGCACTTCCATGTCGATGATAGTTGGGATTAATTTTCGCAAAGGACAACCTCTATACATTTTAGGGTAACTTTGCTGAACAAAATAAAAAAGATGAAACAGGACATTTCCACCCGGCAAGACATCGACACGTTGGTAAAACTCTTTTACGATAAATTATTACAGGATGAAATTTTGCAAACCATTTTCCGGGAAACCGTGCTTTCCCATTTAGAAAAACACCTCACCATCATCGCCAATTTCTGGGATAGCATCTTATTGGACGCGGATGTGTACAGAGGCAATGTCACGGAGAAGCATATCGCGTTAGACCAACGATTTCCATTGAATGAAAAAGAATTCAACCAATGGCTTTTTCTCTGGAAACAGACAATCGATGAATTATTTGCGGGCGAAAAAGCGGAAATGGCAAAATTCCGCGCACAATCCATCGCCGATATCATGCGCTACAAGATAGATTTCCTAAACAAAAATAAATCGTAAATTGCAGTACAAATCATAACTCTATGCACTTACATCCCGAACAAGACAGAAACCTCATTGACCATAATGAAGAACATATAAAAAGTTCCGATTTCATCAAAGATATCGTAATCGGCATGTCAGACGGATTAACGGTTCCTTTCGCGCTCGCTGCCGGCCTTAGCGGCGCCGTTGATTCCGCATCTTTGGTTGTTACCGCCGGCATAGCGGAAATCGCGGCAGGATCTATCGCCATGGGATTAGGCGGTTATCTGGCGGGACGGGCAGAGATAGACCACTACGACTCCGAACAAAAAAGAGAGTACTATGAAGTGGAGCATTTGAAAGAAAAAGAAGTAGCGGAAACGGAAGAGATATTTGCCTCCATGGGATTAAGCGCATCTACCGTAAAAGCTGCGGTACAGGAATTGTCGCTGGATAAAGATAAGTGGGTCAATTTTATGATGAAATACGAACTGGATTTAGAAACCCCTGATCCGAAGCGTGCGCGCAACTCCGCCCTGACCATTGGCCTTTCCTATATCGCGGGAGGTATTATCCCTTTATCCCCTTACTTCTTCGTTGACCACCCTGCTGATGGTTTGTTATATTCTGCCGTTGTCACGCTTATCAGTTTGTTTGTATTCGGATATTTTAAATCTAAACTCACCGGACAGCCACTATTTAAAGGCGCTTTAAAGGTAACGGCAATTGGAGCTATTGCCGCTGCGGCAGCGTACGGAATCGCCAAATTGTTCGGCGGATAATGACGGTCCTTTAAAAATTAATACGCGTTATTGGCAATTCTTATTAAATTCCATTATAAAACAAAGCACTATGGAAAATCAAGAATTAGACAATGAGCTGTTAGACCAGAAAAACGGAAAGTCACTCCGCTCATTATTGGACAATGGTTATGAAACCAATGCTGTAGAATACATCAAAAAAGGAATTGAACTCTTCAAACAGGACATTGGTTCTTTTATCGGATTTTTGCTGATTATTGCCGTCGCACAAAGCATCCTGAGCTCTATCCCTTTTGTAAAAGGATTTGCAAGTGCGCTCATAGCACCGGTCATTGCGGGCGGGTTTATCGTAGCCAAGATGATTGACAAAAAAGAAATCCATAGTTTTTCAAATTTCTTTGACGGCACCCAAAAATATATGCCTTTGCTGATTGTCACCATTATTCCTACCATCATCGTTGCCGCAATTTTTTTAGTCATTGGCGGATGGTCTTACTTTAAGATATCGTTTCTTGGAATCAAGCCGGCATTTAACTTAAATGATATAAGCGGCATGACCGGATTGACCGGCGCTATGTACGGTATGGCCGGGAGGGCGGGTTTAGCCGGCCTGATAGCAGGAATCGTTTCCGTGCTGTTCCTGTTCGGCTCCTTTCTGGTTTTATTCGAAAATTTTGAACCCGTAAAAGCACTGGACATCAGCAGAAAAATTATCGGTAAGAAGTTCCTGAACTGGATTGGCTTCTTATTTTTAATTGTATTGTTCAATGCTGCCGGCGCAATCTGCCTGTTGGTGGGTTTATTCGTTACGATACCCAGCAGTATCTGTGCGCTCTATGTGGCTTACGAAGATGTGGTAGGATTAAACCTGAGAGATTAGCCTATTTCAGCATCTTCTCCAACAAGATATAGAACTGTTCCACGTCGAATGGCTTGGGTAAATATCCGTCAAAACCGAAAGTCAGGAATTCAGTATCACCGTCCGTAATAAGGCTGGCTGTACTGGCTACCACTTTTATCTTCTTTAATTTTTTGTCTTTGCGGATGGCAGACAATGCCTCAAAACCGTTCATTTCCGGCATATCCAAATCCATCACCACCATATCAACGCGTTCCTCATTTAATCTTTCCAGTGCCTTCAAGCCGTTCTCTGCCTGATGTATGATGATATCCTTATTGAAAAACCGAAGAGTTTCGCTTAAAACAAACCTGTTATCTTCAAAATCATCCGCAATCAGTATGGATTTGCCGCCGAGGAAAAGTGCGTCTTTCCGGATGGCTGAAAAATCTGTTTCTTTTTGAACAGGTGCCTTTTCAAATGGCAGGCAAATAATAAAACGGGTACCTTCATTTATCTTACTTTTTATCACGATGGTTCCATTCATTAACTCTACCAGCTTTTTGGAAATAGCCAGACCAAGCCCCGTTCCTTTATATTTCTTCTGCACCTTTGTTCTTACCTGTTCGTATTCATCAAAGATGGTATGCAGCTTATTTTTAGGAATTCCGATACCCGTGTCACGCACTTCGAGTTGCAGCGTATGCTTATCTTTCAGCTTTGCCTCAAAATGAATGGTTCCCTGCGCAGTAAACTTAATGGCATTGTTGATTAGATTGGTCAACACCTGAGTAAGCCTGAGCGGATCCGCGAAAACCGGGAAATCTATCTTTCGATCTATCTTATACGACAACAATAACTTTTTGGCTTCCGCAGACTGTTCCATTGTTGACTGGATGCTTTCAAAAATATCGTTGAGCCATACCGGTTCGTATTCAATTTCCAGTCTGCCGGCTTCCATCTTGGATACATCTAAGATATCATTGATAATGCCCAGCAGGTTCTCTCCTGATTTTTTGAGTGTCTGCAGATACCGGACATGTTCCGGTTTTGGTTCATCGTTCAACATCAAAGAGGAAGTAGCTAAGATGATATTCATCGGTGTACGGATCTCATGGCTGATGGTGGCGATAAATATACTTTTCGCCTTCGCCGTTTCTTCGGCCACCAGCCTTTCTCTTTTCGCATCTTCCAGCCCTATTTTTGCATGCAGAATATTGTTGTCATCCGAATATCCTCTCTCCAGCAATTCGAGCTTGTTATCGTAGTATTTCTTCACATAGTAATAGGCTCTCTCATAATTTTTCTTGTGTTCATACAACAAAGCGAGGTATTCAAACACCACCGCGCGTGTAGTATTATTGCCTTCCGTAATGAGTTTCTGCTCAGAATCCAGCAGCAGCGTTTCCGCCTGTTCATAATTCCCGATTTCAAACTGCATGATACCATAACTCTTTGTGATATCAGACAGATACGCTCCTTCATTTTCCCGGGAATATTTCATACCCAGTTTGAAATACTTTTCAGCTTCCTTATATTTTTTCATCTTGCGCATCAGGATAGCATAGCTTACATGTGCGCGCAATTTTATAAGTGGCAGATTCAACTTTCGTTCTTTCTCAATGGCGCTGATTAAATATTTCTGCGCATCCTCCAGCTGATCTGCCCAGTTTAATACATTTCCCAGCAACAATTCAAATTCTACGATTTTATCCTTTTTACCCAATCTTGTGGCGAGCGACAACCCCTGCTGGAATATATCCATCGACTTTTTAAACTGCCAGATACCCTGCTGCAATCCTCCAATTTTTTTATACTGGGTCAGCTGCATGTCATATTCCTCATTATCTGCATATATATGCAGGGCTTTTTCCATATTTTCAAAAGCATGCAGGAAATCCTTCAGTTCATAAAAGATATCCCCTATATCTTCATATAACTTCGCGCACTCCACGCAATCTTTAATATCCTGTTTTTGGGTAATGATATTTGAATATGCTTCAATCGCCCTGGCATATTCCTTATTATTTTTCAGGGAGAGTGCATGCTGGTACTTTGCCTCAAATTCGGCGCGTTGCGTATCCGGAATGGTATTTTTTACCTTTACAGTCATTCAGAGGTAAGATAACTTCTTTATAATTATTAAATTTAAGTATAAAATACTATATTTAGTACACGCAACAAGCAGCTATGATTAGTGCCGTTATTATTGAAGACGAGCCTATCTTTCAGGAAATACTCAAGAAAGCCATCCTTCAGACAGGTTTGAGTATCCGAATTGAGGGTATTTGCAACTCTAAAAGAGAAGCAAAAAAAGTATTACCTGCCGTTCAACCTCAACTGGTTTTTCTGGATGTGGAATTAGCGGACGGAAAGGGTGTTGATTTATTGAATGAATTAGAGTCCACTGACTTTGAAATCATCTTTACTACATCTCATGATAAATACGCCATCAGTGCAATTAAGAATAATGCAGCGGATTACCTGCTAAAGCATATAAAGGAAAAAGAGCTAAAAAAAGCGATTGAGAAGGTCGCCAAACGGCTGGAGGAAAAAGAAACGCTGAAGGAGGCCTCCAAGATACAAGCCTACTTGGACAAGATTAAATCTGAACAGCAGCAAGACTCCAAACTGATGGTACCCACAAAAGACGGTATGATTTTTTTAAAAGTAGGCGACATCATACGGCTGCAATCCGAAAGTAATTATACCTTATTTTATCTGACAGGAAACAAAAAAGTACTGGTTGCAAAGACACTCAAAAATTTCGAAGATAAATTATTGCCCTATAATTTCATGCGGGTACATCAGTCACATCTCATAAATCTGGCTCACATGAAAGAAATTGACCACGGCGACAATCATGTATTAATGACAGATGGCAGCAGCGTTGAAATTTCCAAACGGAAAAAGAAGGAATTTTTAGATGCTTTGGGTAAAAACAACGGAACAATCGCATAATCACATCTATTGCTTTCGCAGCATGCGCAGCAACTTTGCATCAGCATCATTCATTGATCTCAACCATCTTTCTGAGGTTACTGCTTCATCGGAAATTTCTGTCAGAATGTTATAATGCAACTATAACTATTCAAAACAGATAAAATGTACACATAAAAAAAGCCGTCCCGATAAATCGAAACGGCTTGCTTTAAATTGATTTGCATTTATTTTACCAGCGATATTCTCTTGTTGGAAATTGTTTTTCCATTAACATCCAACAAAATAATATAAGCGCCTGATTCCAGTTGATTCAGGTTATCTAATGTGTACCTGTTGTCTCCTTCATAAAGTTGTCCCAAATCTTTTTCTATAATCGTACGACCTGAAATATCCACCAGTTTTATTTTAGCGTTTCCTTCAGCAGCTAAATTAAAGGCTATCTCTGCCGCATTGCTTACCGGGTTAGGATAAACCGTTAATACTGTTTCTTTCGTCACAGAAAGGTTTTTCTTAGCCACAACAGGTTCATTTTCGGCTGCCTTACCGGAGGTAGCATTGAAAATCACGCCTGGGTTCTCGGTTGCTGCATAGCTCGCCAATTTACCGGTAGTGGTAAAATTAACGGTATAATCCTCCACCTCACCATAGGTAAAGGTACCACAGGAAGTTGCAGTAGAAGCGTCGCTCATCACTACACGCATACGTGTAGAACCGGCAGTTACGGTAGAAGGCACACTGAACACCGCATAGTATGTTCCGCTGCCTGTTGTAGAGCCGGATACCACTAATTCACCTGCGTCTGTGAAAACACCATTTTTATTGAAGTCAACATAAATTTTCCAGTATTCCGTATAAATGGTAGATGCAAATCCGGCACTGAAGCGGATCGTATCATTGGTAGAACCAATCACCAAATTGGTAGATAATCCTGTATTTACATATCCGCCGGATTCAGCAGCAGAGGTTCTGTTGATGGAGCCTATCTTAATCAGATCAATCCATTCATACGTTCTGTTGCTGCCGTTTGCTGCACAATATGTAACGGTAGAAGATGCAGTTGTCGTAAAGGAAGCTGCCGTTGAATACGCGGATGTCCCGCTGGAACAAGTCGCAGATACCTTATAGTTATATGTTGTACTTGCCGTCAATCCGGTTAATGCTCGTGAGGTGGTTGTGATGCCGCTTACGGTTGTCCAGGTAGTGGCAGCAGACGTTTTATATTGTAAGGTGTAGCTGGTCGCTCCGCTTACTGCTGTCCAGCTTACCGTTGCTCCGGAGGAAGTAATGGAAGAAGCTGCCAGTCCTGCAGGTACACCGCAACTTGTGGTTCCGGATGTAGTAAATGAAGAAGCTGCAGAATAAGCAGATGTTCCTGAAGAACAAGTCGCAGATACTTTATAGTTATATGTCGTACTTGCTGCCAATCCGGTTAATGCTCGTGAGGTGGTTGTGATGCCACTTACCGTTGTCCAGGTAGTGGCAGCAGACGTTTTATATTGCAAGGTGTAGCTGGTTGCTCCGCTTACTGCTGTCCAACTTACCGTAGCGCCGGAGGAAGTGATAGAAGAAGATGCCAGACCTGTCGGTGTGCCACAAGTGGTGGAAGGTGGTACACATCCTTGTGATGTTACCAAACCTACCCTTGCGCCGCCGGATGCAAATAAGGCATTCATTCTGGTGGATTGTCCTGCACTAAACATATACATACAGGCATCATCCGTGTAATCCATATAGTTCATGAATAAATCGCCATTAGGGCCATTACTGCAAGTTACATGTGGGAATGCAGGGCATCCATAGTTAGATGTAGATTGAGTAGGAGTATCACTTACTAAATCGTTACCACAGGAAGCATCACCCCAGATGTGTCGTAAGTTCAACCAGTGGCCCACTTCGTGTGTCATTGTTCTGCCCTTGTCGTAGGGTGCCGAAGAACCTCCCGGCAAACTTGAATATAAAATCACGACACCATCCGTGCTGGCTGCGCCTCCAGGGAACTGAGCATAACCCAATAAACCACCACCTAAATTACAAATCCAGATATTCAGGTATTTCGTCGCATCCCAGGCATTATCACCGCCGGTAGATGAACTCTTAACTTTATCATCTGAAGTAAAAGATGTTGTGGTCGTTGATTTTCTCACAATACCTGTCGTTGCATTACCGCTTGGATCTCTTTGAGCCAAACAAAACTGAATGCCTGTATTTCCCGCTTTGATGGAGGAAAAGGCGGAAGGCAGGTTAGCAATGTCTGTATTGGTGCCACCATAATCCGCATTCAATACGGCTAACTGATTCTGAATCATTGCATCGCTCACGTTTTGTGCCGCTGTATTGTACACGACGTGAAAAACGACAGGAATGGTAACCGTTGCTGTTACGGCATTGCCGTTAGGATTGGCTTTTTTGTGTGTCGCTGCATTTTGAATAAAGATATTGGTAAACTGTTCAATCTGGTCCATTCTCCCTTTCATGGCGGGATCGGCCTTCAGTTGTCTGTCCAATACTTCGGAAGATGCACATTTTCTGTAGCTCTTTTCTGCAAAAGCTGCTGTTGTACTCCATAGCAATATCGCTACGAGTAAAATTTGGGTTGAAAATTTTCTCATTTGTGTTGTTTACGTTAAGCTAATCTACTAATTATCTATTATTTAGGTACGCTTGCGCAATTTTTTAACATTTCTTTCAAAAAAAATCCCGCGAAAACTGGTTCGCGGGATAGCTTGTTGAACAGTTTGTACCCAAACCGTCCTGAAACTTTATATTAAAGATTGTACTTACCGCCTTCAAGTATTTTAGCGGCAATTCGGCGACGTGCTTCTTTTACATTCACCGGTTCGTATTTGGTGAAACGTTTTAAGCCCATCAGCATAATACGAAGTTCATCGCCTTCGGCAAAGGATTGCAGAGCATCCTTTCCATTTATATTAATCCGGTTCATGGCATCGTTAAAAAATACTTTCAGTATATCGACATATACCTGCTCCGCTTTATCTCCCTTATCAAATATTTTTTTCACGCGTAATAACAAAGACTCCATCACATAAATATCAATCAGCATATCCGCAGCATTCATGATAATTTCCTGCTCGTCTTTCAGTTTCGCCATTAACTTCTGTACAGCTCCGCCTGCCGCCAGTAAAAAGGCTTTCTTCGCATTTTTCAATGCTTTTTCCTCTGCTGCGAATTGGCTGTCACTTTCATCTCCGAAATCAGGAACACTCATCAGCTCTTTCTGAATGGCCATACCCGGTGTCATCAGGTCAATTTTGCCTGACATAGCACGTTTCAACAACATATCTACGGACAACAAACGATTGATTTCGCTGGTACCTTCGTAAATACGGGCAATTCGTGAATCGCGGTAAGCACGCGGAGCACCGGTCTCTTCAGAGAAGCCCATGCCGCCGTGGATTTGTACGTTTTCATCCACTACAAAATCCAATACTTCCGAGCCGTACACTTTTATGATAGCGCACTCGATGGCATATTCTTCCGCAGCGCCCAGTAATGATTTTGCAAAGTCTGCACCTTGTTCTTTCAGAATCATTTCCGTATTTTCAATATCATCAGCGCAACGGTATGTAGCTACTTCTAGTGCAAAGATGCGAATCGCCATTTCTGCAATCTTGTGTTGAATGGCACCAAATGTAGAAATGGATTTATTGAACTGATTTCTTTCAATGGCATAGGTAACCGCCATATTAAATGTTTCGCGTGCACCGCCTAATGCAGTAGCACCGAGTTTGTAGCGTCCGATATTCAGGATATTAAACGCTATCAAATGGCCTTTTCCCCGCTCACCCAGTATGTTTTCTACAGGGATGCGGCAATTTTCAAAAAACACCTGACGGGTAGATGATCCTTTGATGCCCATTTTATCTTCTTCCGCACCCAGTGTCAGTCCGGGGGTACCCTTTTCCACTAAAAATGCGGTAAACTCTTTGCCATCAATTTTTGCAAAAACGGTAAACAAATCGGCAAAACCGGCATTGGTAATCCACATTTTCTGGCCGTTTAATATCCACTCTTTGCCATCCTCGCTCAGGGTTGCCGTTGTCTTGGCGCCTAATGCATCCGAACCGGAACCCGGCTCTGTAAGGCAGTACGAAGCCGCCCATTCACCACTGCCTAATTTGGGTAAATATTTTTGTTTTTGCGCTTCGGTACCAAAATATAAGGTTGGTAGTGTTCCGATACCGATATGACAGATGGATGTGGTGGCGAATGAACCAGTGCGGCCGTATTCTTCCGCAATGATACAGCCGGTGATAACGTCCTGCTCCATTCCTCCGTAAGCTTCCGGAATCGCTGTTGACAGCAAGCCCAGCTCACCGGCTTTCGCCAGTAATTCTTTAGACAAACCCGGCTCTTGTTTCTCGTACTCCTTCCATCTTGGCATTACTTCCTTTTCTACAAAATCAGAAGCCATGGAGCGTACCATCTGTTGTTCTTCCGTATAATCTTCCGGCGTGAAAACCATTTCGGTAGTGGAATCCTTGATGATGAATTCACCACCTTTTAATGCTAATACTTTTTCTGTTGTTGACATTTTATTTAGATTGATAGATTATTAGAACTAAGAGCCAGGACTATTTTTTATAGTTATTGAATCCTAATTCTGTAAATATTTTTAAAGTCCGAAGAGCATCTGCTAAAGTTCACAAAAGTTATTTTCAAATATGCTCCATTATCATAGTTCCTGTATCCTGGTTCTTGAATCTTCTATTCTATTTCAGTCTTTCAATAATACCTGCAATGCCTTGTCCGCCGCCGATACAAGCCGAAACCATACCGTAACGTTTGTTCTGACGACGCATTTCGTTGATTAGCTGAACAGATAATTTTGCACCAGAGCAACCCAGCGGATGGCCTAATGCAATCGCACCGCCGTTTGGATTGATGATATCCGGATTCAGTCCTAATGTTCTGATAACCGCTAAAGACTGAGCCGCGAATGCTTCATTCAACTCAATCATTTCGATGTCTTCCTGTTTCAAACCAGCCAGTTGCAATGCGCGCGGAATGGCGACGACAGGGCCAATACCCATGATGCGCGGCTCGCAACCTACCACAGCGCTGGTTACCAAACGTGCAATCGGTTCAATGTTCAGTTCTTTCACCATTTTTTCTGACATGACAATCACAAATGCTGCCCCGTCAGATGTTTGAGAAGAGTTACCTGCCGTAACAGAACCTTTAGCAGCAAATACTGCTTTCAATTTTGCCAATCCCTCTACAGTCGTATCTTTACGCGGACCTTCATCGGTATCTACCACGAAAGAACGTGTTTTACGTTTGTTGTTTTGCAGATAAACTTCTTCTACTGTTACTGGAACGATTTCATCTTTGAATTTTCCGGACTCAATCGCAGCAATCGCTTTTTGATGTGAGTTGTAAGAAAATAAATCCTGATCTTCTCTGCTGATGTTGTATTGCGTAGCGACCGCTTCTGCTGTTAAACCCATGGAAGAGTAATAATCCGGCGTAGTGGATGCGATACCATAATTCAATACGGTTCTCCAACCTGTCATCGGCAATAAAGACATGGATTCCACGCCGCCTGCGATGATACAGTCTGCCATGCCTGCCTTGATTTTAGCCGTCGCCATCGCGATGGTTTCCAGACCCGATGCGCAGTAACGGTTCACCGTTACACCACCTACCGATAATGGCAAACCTGCACGCAATACGATCATACGACCGATTTGCATACCTTGTTCCGCTTCAGGAATGGCATTACCACAAATCAAATCGTCGATACGTGCCGGATCCAATCCCGGAACAGAGGCTACCAGATGTTTGACCACGTCCGCACCTAAATCATCCGGACGATAAAAGCGGAACCCGCCTTTTTTTGCTTTGCCGATTGCTGAACGGTAACCGGCTACTATATATGCTTCATTCATAATTTGAGTATTAAGTATTAAGAAATAAGTATTAAGATCTTTTTGTTTTTATTAATTTGTAAATCATTCTTTGAATTTCCTGCAATTCACTAATAATAAGATTAACCATATCTTTTGGTAAGAAATCTATATCAACACATAATAACAATTGTGTCTCTAATTCAAAACTAGAACCGTAAGCAATCTCTAAGAAATAAGCAAATTCTTTATTAGAAGTTCTACTGGCACCTTCTGCAATATTAGAAGGAATAGATACCGCACATCTTCTTATTTGGCTAGATAATCCAAATCTTTCTTCAGATGGAAGTTGAGTAGATAAACTATATATTGATTTCACTAACATTCTTGCTTTTTGCCAAACTATCAATTCTTTGTAATTATTCATTCTTACTACCTGATACTTATATCTTGCTACTAATTACGCAATGGTTTACCGGTTGTCAGCATCGCCTGAATTCTTTCCAGCGTTTTCTTCTCGCCGCAAAGTGACAGGAATGCCTCTCTTTCCAGATCCAGTAAATATTGCTCATTTACCGTAGTTGGTGCTGATAAATCACCACCGCACATTACGTAAGCAATTTTCTTGGCGATTTTTGCATCGTGCTGTGAAATATAACCACCGGCGATGAAAGATTCCACACCTACCGTCAATGTACCCAGGCCGGTTCTTCCCAATACCTGAATATCATTTCTGTGAGCCGGCTGAGAATACCCTTCTTCGCTTAAGCGCAACACTTCCTGTTTTGCCTCTGCTATCACACGTTTTGCATTGATAACAACTCTGTCTTTATTTTTTCTCATTAAACCCGCATCGAACGCTTCTGCAGCAGAAGTAGCCACTTTCGCCATCGCGATGTTTAAAAAATTATCCTGTAAAGATTGCAACATCGGGTCACCGTTTTTGAAACTGTCAGATGTACGCAATGCCAGTTCTTTGGTACCGCCACCGGCAGGAATCAAACCAACACCTACTTCCACCAAACCGATATAGGTTTCCGCAGAAGCCACCACTACATCAGAGTGCATAGTCACTTCGCAGCCTCCACCCAACGTCATGCCGTGAGGAGCTGAAACTACCGGAACGGAAGAATATCTGCAACGCATGGTGGTTTGCTGGAACTGACGCACCGCGATATCCAATTCATCATATTCCTGATCCATGGCCAGCATGGCAATCATCATTAAATTGGCACCAACGGAAAAGTTAGGAGCATCGTTACCGATTACCAATCCTTTGTACCCGCCTTCCGCGATTTCAATGGATTTATTGATAGCCTGTAAAACATCGCCGCCCAATGAATTCATTTTGGATGTGAACTCTAAGTTCAATACGCCGTCGCCGATATCGTGTAAGGTACCACCACTGTTTTTCCAAACCGGTTTGTTGCCACGTAAATTATCCAAAATGATAAAGGACTCTGCGCCCGGAATCGTTTTATAAGATTTAGAAGCCTGGTCGTAGTATTTTTTTAGGCCGTTTTCCACTTTATAAAATGATGTATTTCCTGCAGCCACAAACTCTTTCACCCATGCTGAGATAGTTAAGCCGTCTGCTTCCGCCAGTTCAATACCTTTCTGAACACCTACGATATCCCAATACTGGAACGGACCGATTTCCCAGGCAAAACCTGCCCGTAACGCATCGTCCACTGCATATAACACATCAGAAATTTCAGGAACGCGGTTGGAAACGTAGGCAAACAAACCTGCCAATGAACGTTTCACCAATTGCGCACCTTTATCATCCGCTTTGATGAATGCATTTACTTTTTCGCTTAAATTCTCCACTTTTTTTGCAGCATCCAAAGAAGCAAATTTCGGCTTGCCGGTTGGCTCATACTGAAGCGTATCTAAACGCAATGAGAAAGAATTTCTCTTCTCATCTTTATAGTAATATCCTTTCTTGGATTTGTTACCAAAGAATTTGTTATCCAGTAAAAACTGCACATAAGCAGGCACTTCAAATGCGCCGGCTTGTTCGTCGTTCGGACAATTTTCCTTGATGCCCATCATTACTTTTGTACCGGTATCGTTACCTACCAAATCAGATAACTTGAAGGTACCTGTTTTCGGACGTCCAATAGCAGGGCCAGTCAGTGCATCTACCTCTTCTATCGTCAAGCCCAGTTCCTGTGTCAACTGGAATACTTTTGCCATGGCATAAACACCTACACGGTTGGCGATGAACGCCGGCGTATCTTTACACAATACGGTTTCTTTTCCTAAGAACACATCACCATAGTGCATTAAGAAATCCACTACGCTCTGGTCTGTTTTTGCCGTTGGAATAATTTCCAGCAATCTCAGGTATCTCGGAGGGTTGAAGAAGTGCGTTCCGCAGAAATGTTTCTGGAAATCTTCGCTTCTGCCTTCCGCCATTAAGTGGATAGGAATACCTGATGTGTTGGAAGTTACCAATGTACCTGGTTTTCTTAATTTGTCCACTTTTTCAAACACCTGCTGTTTGATATCCAGGCGCTCGATAACGACCTCGATAATCCAGTCGCAATCCTTAATCTTCGGCATATCGTCGTCGAAGTTACCCAAGGTTACTCTCGATGCGGAGGCGGCACTGTATGCCTGTGCCGGTTTTGATTTTAAGGCAAATGCAAATGCGTCATTCACGATTCTGTTGCGCATTTTCGGATTTGCTTTTTCCTCTTCTTTCAGGTCGAACGGAACGATATCCAGCAGCAACACTTCCAGGCCGATATTGGCCAAGTGCAACGCGATACCTGAACCCATGACGCCCGAACCCAATACTGCTACCTTTTTAATAGCTCTGTTTTGTGTTTTCGATTCCATATTCAGTTTGTGTAATTGTATAATAAAATTATTAGTTGTTTTGTTTTAAATCCGCCAGAGTATATGCGGCAAATCGGCTCATTAAGCGGTCGTACGCATTCTTTATATAGCGGGCATCCTTAAATATCCGGGTCATCATGACAGCGCCTTCAAATTCGGCAACTGTTTGTTCTGCCAGTTTTTTGGCATCTTCTTCGTTGGTGATTTCTTTGAAGACATATTCCACGGCACTCATCCATTCTTTGTAAAAATCGCGGATATGACCGGCAAACTCCGGAATAGCACGTGCCGTTTCCACCCCAATATTTCCCATGATATTACCATCTGATAACAATGCCCTTTCTGATTTCTTAAACATTTTCTCCATGCGCTGCTGCGGCGATAAAGTTTGGTCGTAGGCAATAGAGAAAACTTCTTTTTGAAAGAATTCGTGCGCATATTTGATTACTGCGCTCATCAATGCCTCTTTGCTGGGAAAGTAATGGTACAAACTGCCTTTCAGCAGACCACAGGCGGCGGCGATATCGGCGATTGAAGTGTTATGGTAGCTTTTCTGGCGAAAAAGTTTCAGCGACTGCTTCAAGATATCTTCGACATTTACTTTTTGCTTTGGCACCTTTCTATGTATTAAGACATTAAAAATAAACAATCAGGCAGATTTTATCAAACGTTTGTTTGGTATGTAATGATTTGATAATATTCCAATGCATGCATTGAAATATTATCAAATCGGCGTCATAGCCCGTAATGATATCTCTAAAACCAAATTCCAATCTTCTATAACCGCTCAGGGGGGTATTGTCACCAAATACTAATCAAAATCATGTCAAAGCAGCTATATTACTATTTTTAAGAAGTTAAATTCACTTTTAACCTTCCTATCATTCATTTTGTAAGCTCTCATAAGAATGGTAAGAAACGGAGTAGTGGGTTTTTATGTTTCTATGTTGCGTTTGGGGTGCAGTAATGCATCCCATTTTGTATTTTACACAAATTCGGGCTGTTTTATCTTTCAATATTTTGTATATTGTTTGTCTGTGAAACGCATTTTCAGATATTTCGCATTTTTAGGATTGGTCATTTGCAGCAAAAACAACCTGTTGTATGCATTGGACATAGAGCAACTCCGCTTTGAAGTCATCGATATCAAGAACGGGCTATCCCACAACAGTGTCCATAATATCTATCAGGACAGCAAAGGTTTTATATGGTTTTGCACGGACGAAGGTATGAACCGATACGACGGCTACGACTTTCAGAGGCTATCAAAAGATAATGAGAATAAAAACTCACTTGTCTCCAATTTCACCACCTGCATAACAGAGTCATCTCCGGGTATTTTCTGGATTGGAACGGAAAAAGGCCTGAGTATTTACTTTTACGCATCAAAGAAATTTTTAACACTGGGAAATCCGGCTCAGATTAAAAAACTGATGGTTGAAGACAGTTTCACTGTATGGGTGCAAACACCTTACAGCCTTTACAGAATGAGGCTGGTGGAACGCGATAAGGAAAATAATGACTATACCGTCAGTGTTGAACCGATGAATGCCTATAAAGAAATCATCTGCAAATGTGACATGCATCATTTTTTACTGGCAGGAAGAGACAACAACCTTTACACATACGATATCGGCACAAAGCTGATTCAAAACAAGAACAACTATGACTTACTAAGCAAGCTCATCCCTAAAAAGATTAATGGAATTACAAAAGACAAACTGGAACGATACTGGGTGGCCACCAATGACGGCTTATACTCCATTGATAAAGATTTAACCTCCATTGATTCCTTCATCGCACTCAGGCCCGTTTTTCCGGGATTACAGGACAAAATAACCTCTATAGGTACCGGAAAACTGGGAAATATTTATATCGGTACACTACAACATGGGCTGCTGATATATGACATCAACAGAAACAGGTTTTTAGAATATCAAAGTGACCCATACAACTTGAACTCCATTCCGGATAATAAGATAATGAGTTTGCTGATTGACAATGGCGGAACATTATGGGTAGGCACTAAAGGGTCAGGGGTGGCCGTTCACTCTCACTATAAATATAAGTTCAAACTCATCACACAGGAACCGTTTAAGACCACCTGGCTGACCAATAAATATGTTTTATGTTTTGCTGAAGATAACAACGAAAACATTTGGATTGGAACGGACGGCGGCGGTTTGTATAAATATGACATCAAAAACAATATCTTTTCCAACTGGCGGAATAACGGATTCGGGAATTCGCTGAGCAATGACATCGTACAAAACCTGCTGCTTGACAGAAATGGGCAGTTGTGGGCAGGCACGCTGAACGGTATCTGTAAGTTTGATCCCTATACCAATTCTTTCAGACGTTATTTCCTTGCTCCCTACAAAAAAACAGATAACTTAAAAATCCCCGCGTATAGCAACATCCGACTATTTGAAACGAGAACCGGTGAATTATACGCATTTGACGAACACAATCTGCACCACTTTAATCCATTAAAGAACAATTTTGAACCGGTTACCATCAATATCAACTGGAATGTTTTTTTTCCAAATTATATCTTAGAAGAAGAAGACGGCACCTGCTGGATTGCCGCCTCATCGGGCATCTTCCATATCTCATTGTCAGATGGACTGCTGGATGAGAAGGCATTAAGAATTATCAATGATAAATATTTCAAGACAGACCAACTGAATTGTTTGCTGAAAGAAGACGAAACGAACATTTGGATAGGGACAAGTAATGGAGGATTGTTTCTCTTTAATAAACAACAAAAAAAGATAGTATCCATCTACACAGAAAGAAACGGACTCAGCAATAATTTCATACATGGAATTTTAAAAGATAATTCAGGTAAACTCTGGATGAGTACGAACCGTGGTATTTCTGTCTTTGATCCAGCCTTAAAACAATTCAGGAATTACGATGTCAACGATGGTCTTCAGAGCAATGAATTTAACGGGGGCTCCTATTTCAAGACCGGCAAGAACGATTTGTTGTTTGGAGGGATGAACGGTTTTAACATTGTGGAACCAGACAAAATTCCGTTTAACTCCTTTAAACCTACCGCCAATATTACGAGTATCCGTATAGATAACCAGCAACTGGATTATGATGCCTACCGCACTCAGGACAACAGGATAAAACTGGAAAACAAGCAGAACAACATCTCTTTTGAATTTATCTCCAGTGATTATTCCAATACACCCAAAAACAGGTTTGAATACCGGCTGGAAGGCTATGATAAGAACTGGACACAGACGGCGCGTAACTATGTTTCATATACTAAATTACCACCGGGGAATTACATATTTTATGTTCGCTCCAGCAATAATGATGGTGTTTGGTCGTCCAATACCGCTTCTTTCTCCTTTCGTATAAAACCGATGATATGGCAAACCTGGTGGTTTAAAATAATAGCTGTTATTGCATCGCTCATTTTCAGTTACCGGTTCATCACCAACCGCATCCAGATGGCACGAAAAAAAGAAAAGGAAAAGATGCAACTGGCCAAACAAAAGACAGAATATGAAAAGCAACTGGCTGAAATAAAACTGAAAGCTCTTGTGGCGCAGATGAATCCACATTTCATCTTCAATTGCATGAACTCCATACAGGCGATGATTCTTTCTGACCAAAACATGCAGGCATCCACCTACCTGACCAAATTATCAAGACTGGTGCGCTCCGTTTTGGAAAATTCCGTTAAAACTTTCATACCCTTGAATGATGTTATCGACAACCTGAAACTATACCTGGAACTGGAGTCTCTCCGCTTTGATCAAAAGTTTAATTACGATATCAATGTTGAAAACATAGATATCTATTCCGTAGAAATGCCCTCCATGCTGATTCAACCGTATGTGGAGAATGCCATCTGGCACGGACTAATTAAGAAAGAGGGAGAAAAGAATATCCATATCAGATTTTTCAGAGAAGGCAACAACTGTATCTGCGAGATAGAAGACAATGGCATAGGCAGGGCAAAGGCATTTGAATTGAATTTATCCAAGAAACACAAATCACTGGGTACACTCATAACAAAAGAAATGTTTGAAACATTACACAAAATTAAGGATACCCATTATGAGGTAGAAATCATAGATTTGTATGATACATCTCATATTCCTTGCGGAACAAAGGTGATTATTAAAATGGAATTAAGCTGACACTTCGCCGTCATAAATAACAACTATGGAAATGATAAAAGCAATTCTGGTAGATGATGAAAAAAACAATCGGTTGACATTGCTAAAACTGATAGAGAAATTCTGTCCGCAAGTTACCGTTACGGCCGAATGCGACAGCGTGGACAGTGCCATTGCCGCTATAGAAGCCGACGGAACAGATGTAGTATTTCTGGATGTGGAGATGCCCGGAAAAAACGGATTTGAATTACTGGCACACTACCACTATCACTGTCCGTTCAAAGTAATTTTCACCACCGCTTACAGCCAATATGCTGTAAAGGCTTTCCGTTTCAGCGCACTGGATTATTTACTCAAACCCGTAGATCCGGAAGAGTTAGTCCGGGCCGTGCATCGCTTGTCTATTAAGAAATCGGAAGAAATCAAGAACAAACAGTTTGAACTGCTGGAACATAAAATCAACCATAAGGAATTGAGCAAAAAACAACTCGCGATTTCTACGCTGGAAGGCATCTACTTTGCTTCTTTGGATGAAATAATTCATGTGGACGCCGACTCTTCTTATACGAAAATATACCTCACCACCGGTGAGATGATTATGTCGTCCAAGCCTTTGAAATATTTTGAAGAACTGCTCGAAGATTATGATTTTGTGCGCGTCCACCAGTCGCATATCATCAATCTGAAACATATCCGACGTTATGTACGTGGCGATGGTGGACAAGTCATCATGATGAACGGAACAGAAATTGAAGTTTCGCGCAGAAAGAAAGATGATTTACTGGACAAGATTTCCGATACGTTGTAGCTATCCTTTTAACAACCGCTGATTGATTTCTCTGATTAACCCGGGACCTTCATAAATAAATCCGGTGTACAACTGCACCAGGCTCGCTCCCGCATTTATTTTATCGACAGCATCTTCGGCAGTCATGATACCTCCCACCGCAATGATTGGAATACTACCTCCTGTCTTTTGATGAATATATCTGATTATTTCCGTTGATTTTCGGGTCAATGGTTTTCCACTTAAGCCTCCCGCTCCGATTTGTTCTACTGTGTTTTTATCCGTCGATAAATTATCTCTGGAGATGGTCGTATTGGTAGAGACCACACCCGCCAGTTTTGTTTCCGTCACTATCTCAATGATATCATCCAGCTGTTCAGGGGTTAAATCCGGTGCTATTTTCAACAGGATAGGCTTTTGTCTTTTTTGAAGTTTATTCTTATCCTGCAGGGAAAATAAAATATGCTTCAACGGCTCTTTCTCTTGCAAAGCCCGTAAACCAGGAGTATTCGGCGAGCTGACATTCACCACAAAATAATCTACCACATCAAACAACACATCAAAGCACTTCAGGTAATCCTCTACCGCATGTTCGTTGGATGTAAGCTTATTCTTGCCAATATTACCACCGACTAAAATTTGATTTTTGAAATTTGATTTTTGAAATCGAATAATATGCTCGTGTATGGCCTCAGCGCCATCATTATTAAAACCCATGCGATTGATAATGGCCTCATCTTTTATCAAACGGAACAGCCTGGGTTTATCATTACCGGGCTGTGGCAAGGGCGTTACGGTTCCTATCTCTACAAAACCAAACCCCACCGCCGCAAAAGCATCTATACATTCCGCATTCTTATCCAATCCCGCTGCCAAACCCACCGGATTTTTAAAGGTCAATCAGAAGAGGCGGCGTTCCAGTCGCTTATCTTCAACGGCATACAGTTTCCTTAGCAGCCATTTGAAAAAAGGAATCTTGACCAATAAGCGAAGAGACTGCAGGGTAAAATGGTGTGCCTTTTCCGCATCCATTTTGAATAAAAACCAGCGAAGGAGTTTGTACATGAAATAAAATTACGAATTCCGAATAACGAATTCCGAATTTTGTACTTTTATAATTATAATTTTACATTTCCATGCAAAGACCGCTTGCCGAACGAATGCGTCCGAAAACGATAGACCAGATTATTGGTCAGGAGCATCTATTAGGCAAAGGTAAGGCATTGCGGCAGCTGATTGAAAAGGGCAGGCTTCATTCGATGATTTTCTGGGGTCCTCCGGGAGTCGGCAAGACCACTTTAGCCAGAGTACTGGCCAGTCATGCGAATCTGCCGATTGAACAGTTGAGTGCCATTTCCGCGGGTGTAAAAGAAATCCGAAACGTGATTGAACAAGCAAAGGAGGTTGGTCAGACCGTCTTGTTTATTGATGAGATTCATCGTTTCAACAAATCGCAACAGGATGCATTACTGGGTGCCGTTGAAAACGGAACATTGATTCTGATTGGCGCCACCACCGAAAACCCATCCTTTGAAGTGAACTCCGCGCTGTTGTCGCGCAGCCAGGTGTATGTCCTGAAATCATTGGAGAGTGAAGATTTAAAGAAGATTGTTGACATGGCTTTGCAGGAAGATGAAATCTTAAAGAAAGAAAATATCACCATCAAAGAATACGAGGCACTCTTTTATTTTTCCGGTGGTGATGCCCGAAAACTGCTGAATGTAGTGGAACTGGTCAGCGAAAACCTGAAAGAAACCCGTACCATCACCAACGTATTTGTGGAAGAAATCGTACAAACCTACATTTCCCGTTATGACAAAAGCGGCGAACAGCATTACGATATCATTTCCGCCTTTATCAAATCCATCCGCAACAGCGACCCTAATGCCGCTTTATATTGGATGGCACGCATGATACATGGCGGCGAAGACCCGAAATTTATTGCACGACGACTGCTCATATTATCCAGCGAAGACATTGGCAATGCGAATCCAAATGCTTTACTGCTGGCGAATGCCACTTTCGAAGCAGTTGAAAAAATAGGCTATCCTGAATGCCGGATAATACTATCACAATGTGTGACCTACTTGGCGGCTTCTCCGAAAAGTAATGCCTCGTATATGGCTGTCGGCGACGCGCTCGCATTAGCGGAAAAGACAAGTGACTTATCCGTACCCCTGCATTTGCGCAATGCGCCAACGAAACTTATGAAGCAACTGGGTTACCACAAAGGTTATCAGTATGCCCACCATTTTGAAGATAATTTTACTGAAATGGAATGTATGCCCGACGAAATCAAAGGCACCAAAATCTATGAACCGGGTAATAATGCCAGAGAAAATGAATTGCGCAAGTTTTTGAAAGACCGATGGAAAAATAAGTATAATTATTAAGTGGTGAAAGTTTATTTTTATTTTTTAGTGTTTAAAATAAATTATGAACATACAAACAGACAAATTCTTCCTGATTGCCGGCCCCTGTGTGGTGGAGTCGGAAGAAAGTTGTTTTGAAATTGCTGAAGAACTGAAAGCTGTCACTACTGAACTGGATATCCCTTTCATATTCAAGGCATCCTATAAAAAGGCGAATCGCAGCAGATTGGATTCCTTCACCACCATCGGGGAAGAAAAGGCATTGCGCATCCTGGCGGATGTAAAATCACGTTTCAGTATTCCAGTCCTGACCGATGTCCATGAAACGGCTGACTGCGCGTTGGTGAAAGACATCGTGGATGTGATACAAATTCCGGCATTTCTGTGCAGGCAAACAGCATTGTTGATAGCGGCAGGCAACACCGGAAAAACCGTCAACATAAAAAAAGGACAATTTGTATCGGCGGAAATGATGCAGTTTGCCGTAGAGAAAGTGTTATCTACCGGCAACAACAATATCCTGCTGACAGAGCGCGGAACCATGTTTGGTTACAACGACCTGATTGTTGATTTCAGGAATATCCCACTATTGCAAAAAACGGGATTTCCGGTCCTATTCGATGCTACACATTCCGTACAACAACCCAATAAAGTGGAAGGCATCAGTGGCGGCAAGCCGGAATATATTGAGACACTGGCCGGGTGTGCAATTGCGGCGGGGGTAAACGGCATCTTTCTGGAAACACATCCCCATCCTGAAAAAGCGCTCAGTGATGGTGCAAACATGCTCAAGTTAGAAGACGTAAGAAAATTGCTGGAGAAATTACTCAGACTGCGGAACGCAATCTAATTGCCCAATACTTTCAACTCCGTCCTTCTGTTCGTTGCTTTATTTTCTTCCGTATCATTCGGCGCTAACGGTTGTGTTTCGCCATATCCTTTTGCCGTCAGGCGTGCTTTATCGATGCCCTTCAACATCAGATACTGCACTACACTTTCCGCCCGTTTCTGGGAAAGTTGCTGATTGTATTTATCCTCTCCTTTATTGTCCGTATGTCCCGCTATTTCAATACGTACCGAAGGATTTTTCTGTAACAACTGCGCCACCTTATCCAGTTCAACAGAGGATGACTCGTTCAATTCACTCTTATCAAAATCAAAAAACACATTATTCAGCACCATCTTACTGTTTGCCGTTATCGGCTCTAACAACACTTCGAGTTCATATGGTTTTAGCAGAGAAGCCGCTTCTTTCAGGTTTATATTCCGGGAGTAGAAAAGGTATTTCTCCTTTTGAATCTGCAGCGCATAATTTTTATCCGCTTCTATGCTCACAAAAAAAGTCCCGTTTGCGGAAGCACCTTTATAAATCTCCTTTTTGGTTTCTAAGTCGATGATGGAATAATCCGCCACCAGCAATTGCCTGCTGTCTGCATCTCTGACAGTCGCTTTGATATAGGTGATTTTCTTAGGCTGCGCCGTTTCGGGTAAATCAAAACTATAGAGATCCAATCCTCCGAAACCTCCTGTCCTGCTGGACGCCAGAAAAGCTGTCTTTCCGTCGAAGGAAACCGTCAGACCGTTGTCATCATTTTCCGTATTAATCGGATATCCCAGATTTTCCGCCTTTGTCCAGCCGGTGTCTGTCTTTCTGGAAAAATAAATATCTCCTCCGCCCATACCCGGCCATCCGTTAGACGTAAAATATAACGTCTGGTTATCGGCATGGATAAACGGACATTGGTCATCATACGACGTATTGACATCCGGTCCCAGATTCTGTGGTTCACTCCATTTCATCTGTTCATCCAGATAGCTCACCCAGATATCTTTTCCGCCAAAGCCGCCCTTTCGGTTACTCGCAAAATACAGGGCTTTACCATCCGAAGAAAAACTCGGCTGCGCCTCCCACGAACCTGCATTGACAGGTTTACCGATTCCCGTGGGTGGAGTCCATTTGTTATTCAGTTTTTGGGAAAAATAAATATCGCAGCTTCCATATCCGTCGGGTCGGTTGCAGCCGGTGAAGAATAACAGCGACCCATCCGCATTCATGGTTTCGGCGCCTTCATTTTCTTCTGTGTTAATAGGCTCCCCAAACGAAACGGCCGTTGCAAAACCACTATCTGTTTTCTGCGCTACATACAGATTCTCCTCATGACCATCGAGGCGGGTAAATGCCAGCAGTTTGCCATCCGGAGTCATATACGGAAAGTACTCCAGATTTTTACTGTTAATGGCAGCTCCCAGATTTTTTGGGTTGAAGGCAACCGGATGTTTTCTGGCTTCTTCTGCAAAGTTGGCATTTCGTACCGTCTGTTCCGCTTTTTGCGCCGCAGTAGGATTCTTTACAGGCTGGGCTAAATATTGTTCGGCATAGTATTTCGCCTTATCCGGATTGTTCAGCTTCAGATAGGTTTCAGAAAGGAAGAAAATAGATTTAGCGGGAAATGCCTTATCATTCACACAGCTTTCCAATAATGCCGCCGATTCCTGGTATTTGCGGAGTGCGTATAAATATTCTGCCATCATTGTTTTGGCAGGCGTAAAATCGGGTTCCAGTTTAACCACCTTTTCTAATTCTGTTATCCCTTCTTCCCATTGTGTTCTGCTGCCATATTCCTTTGCCTTTAAATAGCCCGCCATTGCTTTTTCAGAAATCTGCTGAGCATAACAGTAGCTAGTAGTGAGTAGTAAAAAGTAAGAAAGCGATATGATTATTTTTTTATCATTTAATTTAATTCATCAAATTATTTGCCACATTTTACACTTACAACTTTTACTTTTCTGCTTATCTGTTTACGGAATATTCAGGTATTTGTGTGTCTGCAATGAAATATTCCATTGCGGATGAGCCTTTACATATTCAACCATCGGCGGCAGCATCTTTTCCCGTCGGCTCCATTCGGATTGCAGATACAGCTTGCAGTTGGCAGATGTCTTGCGGCGGTTTTGTTCCGCAAACTCGAAATCAGATTTATTAAAAACAATGCATTTCAATTCATTTGCTGCTGCTAATACACTATCTAACGGTGCTTTAAACTTTTTAGGCGAAACACAAATCCAGTCAAGTTCACCGGATATCGGATAGGCACCGGATGTCTCTATGTTTATCTGAAAACCGTTTTCTTTTAATTTTTTTGTCAGAAAAGACAAATCGTATAGGAGCGGTTCACCTCCCGTAATAATGACCAAACGACCCGGAAATTTCAGCACTTCTTTCACCAAATCATCGATTAACATTAATTGATGCTCCTCTACCGTCCAGGATTCTTTCACATCACACCATACACAGCCGACATCGCAGCCTGCCAACCGGATAAAATAAGCGGCATGACCGGAATAATATCCTTCCCCCTGTATGGTGTAGAAATGTTCCATGACAGGAATATGGGTCGTAGCATTAAAGTTCATTGCGTATCAAATGTAAAAAAAAGATTCCCGCTTTCGCGGGAATCACTTTAGATTTATTTACTTACCCTTAGGTTTTATAAACCTATAAGGTCTTTTATGTTATCCTTTCGGCGCAGCCGCTAAAATTTCTTCATTTGCCTGTGCCGCGTATTTCTTGAAATTATCGTTGAATTTCACCGCCAACTCCCCTGCTTTCGCATCGTATGCCGCTTTGTCTGACCACGTATTTCTGGGATTCAACACTTCGCTCGGTACACCCGGACAACTCGTCGGAATCTGGAAATTGAAAATCGGCAAGGTCTCATATTCCACTTCATTCAACTGACCGTTTAATGCCGCTGTGATGAGGCCTCTGGTTATTTTCAGGCTCATACGGCTTCCAACGCCATATACGCCGCCGGTCATACCGGTATTGATTAACCATACATTTGCGCCACTTTCCTTCAATTTTCTGCCGAGCATTTCCGCGTATTTCGTTGGATGCAACGGCAAGAACGCCGCGCCAAAACAAGCGGAGAACGTAGTCTGTGGTTCAGTAACCCCGGCTTCCGTTCCTGCCACTTTTGAGGTATAACCTGAGATAAACAGATACATGGCCTGCGCTTCCGTTAATTTGGTAATCGGAGGCAACACGCCAAACGCGTCGTAACTAAGAAAGAAAATATTCTTAGGGGTTGTTCCAACAGAAGGAACGGCAATATTGCTGATATGATACAACGGATAGGAAACCCGTGTATTTTCTGTTACACTGACATTCTCAAAATTTACCCTGTTCGTACCATCGAAGAAACGGATGTTTTCCAGAATCGCGCCCGGTTTGATAGCACGGAAGATGTCCGGTTCT
>JAXLTW010000015.1:0-79362 GCA_046329865.1 Chitinophagales bacterium
TATTAAAATTACGCAGAGTCCTCTACGAGAGACTCTGCTCAGAAAGGAGCAGACGGATTGCTTTTGTTGTTTTCCTCCTCCTTCCAAATCCAAACACCACCGGCAGGGAGCAGCACGCAGACAGCCACGCATACCCAGAAGGGGATATCCAGGGCGGCTATATGCCGGTAGCCATAATACAAATGCGTGATGAACGGAAACAGCGCCATCAGTATGTAAATCAGTAAGCGTCGGCGATTAGCGGAAGACACCATCCACCAACAAACACCGTAGGTGATAAAATAAAGGGTATGCCATAGCACCTGTTTCTCCGTTTCTACATACAGTTCGTGGATATGCACGGCGAATGCTATGAAAAAGAATACACTCAATAATGCTTTTATAATAGTTCTCATGAAACGGATGCTGGCTTGGTTTCTTCGCGGATAGCTTTATTCACGGCAATGCTGTTATTTAACTCGAATCCGAATAATAATACCAGCGCGTTCAGATAAATCAGCAACATGATGACTATCATGATGCCTAATGAACCATAGAGGTTGTTGAAGTTGTTCAGATAACTGGTGTATAGTTTAAAGATGACCGTCATGGCAATAGATACTATGGTGGCAAAAGTGGCACCAGCAGAAAAATAACGGTATTTCTTCTTAACGGATGGTCCGAAATAATAAATCAGGGCGATGATATTAAAGAAACTCAGCACGATGATGACAGACTTTATGAAGCGCAGCAAATAAAAGGTCAGCAAATCTTCGGTATGCATCAGCCTTAAAGTCAGCAGCAGCAACTCTTTTCCTTTTATGATTAAAAGTACCGCCAGTATCAGCTGTATATTAATCAATACGAGGATGCGTATGCCGGTCCAGCGTTTTTCCCAAAAGGTTCTTTCCTTAAAGGTATGGTTCATTTTATCAAAAGCCTTCATCATGGAATTCACCCCGTTGGATGCCACAAACAAAGCCAGAAAGAAGTTGATGGATACCAGGCCGCCACGCTGTATGCTGACGATATCTTTGATGGTGCTTTCCAAAACGTGATAAACATCTAATGGTAGTATGTCTTTCAGCGCATTCATGACACTGATATCAAAATGCTGAATAGGTACATAGGGAATCAGCGAAAAGAAGAAGATGATACTCGGAAATAAGGCAAGGATAAAATAAAATGAAATCGAAGAAGCGCGAATGGATAAATCATCGTTGCTGACTTCTTCCTTGAATTTGAGCGCCACATCATAGACCGGAATGCCTTCGAATCCCGGAATGGTCAGGTTTTTCAGGCGTTCCTGAAACCGTTCTGAACGTACCAGTCGTTTATATTTTTCGGTTTTTTCCTGAATTGACATCCCTGTACTATTTGACATCCTCCATTTTTCCCTGCAAAGCGAACAGATGAAAGGAAGCATACTGTTTATAATCTATGGCTGATTTTTTTCGGTTTCTCCTTTGCCTTTTTTTCTTCTTTCAGTTTTTTGATTTCTTCCGCAAAAAAAGGTTTTAAATGTTCCAGGACGATTTCAGGGATATGGCATCTACGGAGAGAATCCCGTTTGACATAAACAAAAGTGGTATCGCTGCTGGTAAGCAGCTGCCCTTGCTGGTTGTAAATTTCACTGATAAAGGTGATTTTCTTATCCGGCCAGTCTTTGATGATGGTTTTGATATCCATTAACTCATCGTAGCGCGCAGGGCGGAAGTATTTGATATTCATTTCCACTACAGGCATGGCGAAACCCAGTTCTTCCAGCTTTTTATAGGAGAAATCATGTTTGCGCATGGCTTCCGTTCTGCCTATTTCAAAGAATTTGGCATAATGACCGTGGTAAACGATTCCCAGGGGATCACAATCGTGATAACGTACGCGCAGTTGTATGGTTTCTTCAAACATGAATCTATCGAATATTGTTTCGGTTCAGCGCTTTCTGATATCGGGAGGCATTTTCTTTATGCGCTTCCCAGGTTTCAGCAAACACATGATACCCGGAAAAATCTTCCTTAGCACAAAAATACATATAATTATGTTCTTCGGCATTCAAAGTTTCATCAATACTTTTTAATTCGGGCAGGCAAATGGGGCCGGGTGGAAGTCCTTTGTTCAAATAGGTATTGTATGGAGAGGCAATTTTTAAGTCTTGTTGGTACACCCTGCGCTTAATGCCTATTTTATTTAAGGCATACATCACCGTCGGGTCTGCCTGCAGGGGCCAGCCTCGGTTTAAGCGGTTAAGGTACACTCCGGCAATGGTCGGGTATTCATCATAATGATTGGATTCCTTTTGAACGATGGATGCCAGTATGGTGATTTCCGTGGGTGTCAGGCTCAGCGATTGCGCCTTGGATAATCTTGAATCATTCCAGAATTTATGATATTCTTTCAGCATCCGCTCAATAAACTGAGTGGCGGAGGTGTTCCAGTAAAATTCATAGGTATTCGCTAAGAAAATAGTCGGAAAATTTTCTTCGGTCAGATGCAGTGAATCCAGAAAGCGTGGATTATTGAATTCTTTCTGTAAATCTCGCTTGGTCGTTTCCAGTTGGGACGCGATTTTTGCCGCTAACTGGTCTTTATTCTGAATATTATTAAAGGTAATTCGAACCGGTTCCTGACTGCCGGCTCTGAATTTGCGCACTAAAAATAAATTGCCTGTATGGTTGTCAATCCTGTATTTTCCGGGCCTGACATGAGAATCATACCCCAATTTTCCGCTAACCAGTTTAAATGTTTCTGTATTCTTTAAAATATGTTGCTTTTTTAATGACTTCAGTACATCCTGGTAAGTGGAGCCGGTTGGAATATAGAAAATATGATAATTGGCATCCTTAGCATCGTTTATATTGTCAGCAAAGAGTGTCTTATAGAAGAGGAGTGTGCAGATAAGTCCGGAAAAAAGTAAAAATAGAACAATAAAGGAGATTTTTTTTTTCATTTCGGATTTGTGTAACTGTTTGAAAATGAATTTTGTACGAATTTATGAAAAAAAATGTGATGAAAAAACAAAAAAAAGTCAAACAATCTCTTGCACAATGTAAGAAATTGTTTAACTTTGGAGTAGGGTTTTTATGTTTCTAGACTTTAGGGTCTTTCGGGTTTTGTGCAATGCAAAACCCGATTTTTTTTGTCTATACTATAAACAGTAGCTTCACAGCTATTTAATTCAATAAAATTTTGAGATTTCTTTTTTTAGAAAAATAGTTAGTTTTTTATGTTACAAAATAGTTTAGTTCCCAGAGATAAGCGTTCTTACTTCTTATCTGATACAAATATGCAACGATTGCTGCCAAGTAAAAGAACGTATTTTTTTTTATGGTGACATTGTTTATTGATAAATCTAAGTAAATAACTTATTGATAGTCAGTTATAAGAATTATTTACTGGTATACTAAAAGTGACTATTTTGTATCATTTTTGTGCCTGAAATTTTATTAAGAATCAAGTAAATAAGCTACAAAATAGCATGATGCAGCAGGATCAACAGCAGGAATTAATAAGAAAAAATAGTAGAAGATTTAACTATTTAGCATATGCTTCAACAGGCAAACAGGTACATACTAAATTTCTGTCACCGTATGTATTGTCAATCTTCGCAACACCTGGCCAGAATTTAGCCTGTTTTACATAGTCTAACGGAAAGGCCGCTTTTTCCCGTGAGTACGTGTGCTCCCAGTTAGCTGCAATTACTTCATTGGCGGTGTGTGGAGCATTTATTATGGGATTGTCCTGTTGCGTGGTAGTGCCATTGGTGATATCATCCAGTTCTTGCCGTATAGCAACCAGTGCAGCACAAAATTTATCCAACTCTTCTTTGCTTTCACTTTCTGTAGGTTCTATCATCAACGTTCCCGGAACCGGAAATGCAACCGTTGGCGCATGATAACCGTAATCCATCAGTCGCTTGGCTATTTCCACCGCGTCAATGCCGGTATCTTTTTTAAATGGACGGATGTCCATGATAAATTCGTGTGCCACACGGCCATTCTTTCCGCTGTATAAGATCGGATAGTGCTTTTCCAGTTTTGCCTTCAGGTAATTGGCATTCAATATTGCATATTTCGTAGCATTGGTGATGCCTTCGCTGCCCAGCATTTTGTTGTAAGCATAGGAAATCAATAAAATAGCGGCACTTCCAAACGGAGCCGCTGAAATGCTGGGAATGGCATGTTCTCCGCCGGTTTTAACTATTGGATTGGTGGGTAAAAAAGGCGCCAGTTCCGCCGTGCAGCAAATTGGGCCCATGCCCGGACCACCGCCGCCATGCGGGATGGCAAATGTCTTATGCAGGTTGATGTGGTTCACATCGGCGCCGATAGAAGCGGGAGAGGTTAATCCCACCTGTGCATTCATATTCGCGCCGTCCATGTACACTTTTCCGCCGTATTGATGTATGGTTTCACAAATTTCAACAATGGTTTCTTCAAACACACCGTGCGTAGACGGATAAGTGACCATGAGGCAAGATAAGTTGTCGGCATGCTGCGCGGCTTTTGCTTTTAAATCGGCCACATCGATATTGCCTTCCGGTGTTGTCTTAACCAGCACAATTTCCATACCTGCCATAGCCGCGCTTGCAGGGTTGGTGCCATGTGCCGATGTTGGAATCAACGCCACATTGCGGTGGGTATCACCGCGTGAGATATGATAGGCGCGGATGACCATCAGTCCGGCATATTCGCCTTGCGCTCCGGAATTAGGCTGCAGCGAAGTAGCTGCAAACCCTGTTATATTGGCTAATTGTTCTTCCAGCTCCTGAATGATTTCCAGGTAGCCTTCCACCTGATTCACCGGCTGAAACGGATGTATATGTGCAAATTCCGGCCAGCTGAGTGGCACCAGTTCTGAAGTCGCATTTAATTTCATGGTACAGCTACCCAGCGGAATCATGGAAAAACACAAAGACAAATCCTTTGCTTCCAGCCGTTTGATATAGCGCAGCATTTCCGTTTCGGAATGATAGGTATTGAAAACGGGATGCGTCAGGAATTCGGAAGTTCGTTGCAAATTTTCCGGAATCTGCAAAGCGGGTTGTTCCAAAAATGCAGGGGCATAATTTGCATCGATGGCTGCCGCAAACACGGATGCAATCTTTTCCACGTCATGCTGTGCAGCCGTTTCATCTAAGGTAATCTGTACGGTTCCATCTTCCGCATACCAGAAGTTATAACCGGCATCCACCGATAAATTTCTGATTTTATCCGTCCTGCCTTTGGTATCCAATTTCAGGGTGTCAAAGAAAAAGGTATTTTGATTCTGGAAGCCCAGTTTTCTCAGCTCGTTTGCTAAGGCTACTGTATGGTGGTGTACTTTTAATGCGATGTTTTTGATGCCTTCTTTTCCGTGATAAACCGCATACATACTCGCCATGATAGCAAGTAATGCTTGTGCCGTACAGATATTGATGTCGCTTTTCTCGTTTGATGTGCTGTTCACGGGTTTGTAATGCCATGCGCAGCGCACGGTTGCCATGTTTGTCGACGGACACACCGATTAAACGACCGGGGATAAGGCGAACGAAATCTTCTTTACAGGCAAAGAAAGCGGCATGAGGTCCGCCAAAACCCATAGGTACGCCAAAGCGTTGGGAATTGCCCACTGCAATATCAGCGCCCAGTTCGCCCGGAGGGGTCAGTATCGCCAGACTGAGTATATCACATGCCAGCACGGAATATATTTCCTGAGCGGCACAGGCAGCAATGATGGCTTTGTAATCTTCGATGCTTCCGCCGGCATTCGGATACTGCAATACGATGGCAAAATATTCCTCGGTAGGCGAGAAGTTTTTGTAGTCATCCACCACTACCTCAATGTTTAAAGGCAATGCACGTCCTTTCACCACATCGATACTTTGCGGAAACGTATTTTTATCTATAAATATCTTGTGTGCCTGCGGTTTGTTTTTGGATTTATTTCTTACTTCATAAAAAACATGCATGGCCTCCGCCACGGCGGTTCCTTCATCCAGCAAAGAAGCATTGGCAATGGGCAGCCCCGTCAAATCGGAAATCATCGTCTGGTAATTCAGCAACGCTTCCAGCCGTCCCTGCGAAATTTCAGCCTGATAGGGTGTGTATTGCGTGTACCATCCCGGATTCTCAAAAATATTGCGCTGAATAACGCCCGGTGTGATGCTTCCGTAATAACCCAATCCGATATAATTTTTCAGCACCTTGTTTTTGGCCGCTTTTTCTTTGAGTAATTGCAAATACTGGTATTCAGTCTGAGGTTTTCCTATCGATAAAGCGTGCTTCAGACGTATGTTGGCAGGTACGGTTTCATCAATCAGTTGGTCTAAAGAGGATACGCCGATGGTGTTGAGCATGTCAGAAAGATCTGTTTCTCTTGGTCCGATGTGGCGGGTTTGAAATTCGTTTTGCATGTGCTGGGACTTGAATTTTTGATAATGGCATAAATATACGATAGTTCAAAAGGATTTTCGTTTTAAGAAATTGTATGTGTGGAAAAGTGCCGGGGAATGTTTAAACATTTGGACGAATCGGAATACTGTTACGGCACAGACATCCGCTTTATTCGAATAATTTTCCGAGAAACAGATGTATCACTTCAATCAGAATCAACAGGATGATAATCCACTCCAGTACATTGCTTTTTCGGTGGTGCAAAATATCCTTGAACAGGTTCAGGTTTTCCTTGATAATCTGCAGTTCTTCGTAGATGCTTCTGTACCGGCTTTGCAGGTCGAATGTGCGTTTCAGGCCGATATCAATTTTATTGAGTGTTTCGTCTTCCCAGGTTTCCGGAGGGGAATCGAAGATGTAGAGATTTTCGGTAATCTTATTCATCAGGTTGAGCGTTTTGCCGATGAATTTTTTCAGGTTGTTGCCCGATAATTTTAAATGCCCCGTATTTTCCAGCAGTTGTGTATGCCGGTTCGTTTCTTCCAGTAAAGTCGTAGTTTGCGCCGAATAGTAATCAAGCGCCACTGATTGTGATACATTCAGCATAATAAGACGCAGGATTTCCTGTTCCGGCTGTGTAATCTCAATTTTATTGTACCCGATTTTATTTTCTTTCGCGTTAATTTCAATATCAAATTCTTCTATCAGATCTTTGGTAAAATAATTCCTGCAATAAGGTTGAATGTTTTGCTGAAAGGCATACAGTTCAGCTGCTTCATAATTTAAAAAAACTCACTACCCCATATTTAAATATGAACATACTGTTCATCGGACAGCTTACAAAAACAACTCGGATGAATCGGCGTAGCGGTTCGGCGTGGAACGCCGACTTAAATGATTTTATGTCAATACTGTCGGCAATCTGGATGGAGCGTACTTTGAACATCTGCAGGCGGATATTTTATAAATTTAGAAAAACAGCCTCTTTTCAATGAACTCTGGGTTATATTTTATCGGATGATTTTATTTTCTGTTATCTTAGTCAGATGAATGACCTCTCGCAGACTACTGTAAAAGTTCCTTTGTCAGAAAAATCGCTGCCATGGGACAAACCGGATGGAGCCTGGCTGTTTTCGGATTTACGGAATTAATCTACTTTTTTATCTCCCACCGGACAATGGAAAGCCTTTGTTTAAAGCCTTTGTGTTTCAGGGGGCTGTGCTTAAAATTTTTACCATCGTCGGTCTGTTGTCAGCTGTCGGATACATCATCAGTGCTTTTATGGAGCCGATTGTAGGCAGCCTGAGCGACGCTCCTGTCATTCGGGAAACGCAAGACTTTTCTGGCACTATCGGCTATTCCGTTTGCCCTGATTGGCGCACTGGTGTTTTTTCCGCCGGTGGATGGCCTTTCTTCCGCCAATACGGTTTGGTTGTCTGTGATGGTCATCATCGCATTTATCGTTAAATGTTTTGCTACACCGTATAACGCGATGATAAACGAAATCGCCAAAGAAGAAAAGGAGCGGTTACATATAGTGATGACCAACTTCCATTCGCTTATGCCCTTGGAATTGGAATAGGGCAAACTATCAATATCATCATGAAGGTATTTCAACATACGCTTCCGAATGAAACTATTTTTAAATACAGCATTTTAGCCTATTCACTGACAGCACTGCTGTTGATGATGATGCCGGTGCTTTTTGTCGCCGATCATTCCGGAAAAAATCAACGGGCTGCATCCGGAACGGGACTGTTCAGTATGATGAGGGAGGTATGGGCGGATAAGAATTTCCGGGTGCTTGTCATCGTGGAGTTGATTTACTGGTTTCCACAAAAAATATTCGTGGTGGCGGTCCCTTATATCGTGGCGGCATTGCTGAAGCTCGACAATGTCTATACTTCGGTGATACTCTATTCGGTGGGCATTTGTTCCCTCGCCATGTATCCGATTATTGACAAACTGGTGGACCGGTTTGGTAAGAAGAAGGTGATGCAATCCGCACTCATCTGCCTTGTCATCAGTTTTAGTTTCACGGCAACGATTGGTTTGTATGAATTGCCCACTACTTTTTTTATGGTAATCTATATTTTAATCAATATGTATCCGACCGCTGTGCTGGGTATTTTGCCCATGGCACTGGCCGGCGACAATGCCGAAAGGAACGCCCTTGAAACGGGTGTCTACAGGAATGCGTCGTATTACGGACTGAAAACATTTATGATGAAAATTGGAGTGGCTATCACCAGTTTGATTTTCCCCTCATTGTTGCTGTTGGGTAAATCTCCCGATAATCCGTTTGGCATACGGATGGTGGCGGTAACGTGCATTTTGTCTTCTCTTGCTGCTTATGTGGTAATGCGCAGGTATAAGGATGTTTAAGGTAGTATAAAAAGAATTACGCCTTTTTACTCATGCGTACAATCTCATCAAATTCCTCTTTGGTTACATCAATCACCGACAGGCGCGACTGTTTGATGATTTTCATTTCCGCCAGTTTCGGGTTAGCCTTGATGGCAGCTAATGAAACAGGATGTTTTAACTTTTCGACCGGTGCCACATCCACACAAACCCATTGTATTTCCTCGGTTGTGGGGTCCTGATAGGCTTCTTTCACGATTTTGGCGATGCCCACCACTGCTTTATCGATATTGCTGTGGTAAAACAAAGCAAGGTCGCCTTTTTTCATGGCGCGCAGGTTGTTGCGTGCGGTGTAGTTGCGCACGCCATCCCAGAGTTCCCTGCCTTTTTTGACGAGGTCATCATAGGAAAAGACATCGGGTTCGGATTTCATCAGCCAGTAGTGCATAAACAGATTCCTTTTCTGGAATAAAGATACGAATAAACCCAGATTTACAGAATGTCTTATAAATTAATGGTCGCCGGAAATGCGGTCCTGTACTTTTTGTTTGAAAGAATCACGAATAGCCTGTATGTCCCATTTCTCGCTGACCAGCACTTCGTTCATCGCAATCAATTTGAAATAGTACACGTCATCGGTATAAACGGATGAATCGAATTCAAAATTCATCTTATGCTCGCCTGGCGCCACTTTTTTCTGGTTAAACAGTTCCCTGACCAGGATGCCGTTTTTATCGAACATGGCAATCTGTACGTCCTGTGGTTTACTGAAATTGTATTCAAAATTTCCTCCTACCTTTTCGCGGGGCGGGCTGTAGTAATTATACCGGTAATCATTGGTTTTTAGCTGATAGGTTTTTCCGGTCAGGGATGCCATGAATTTTTCAGGTTGTTTTCTTCGGCAGAATCAGAGGAGTAAATGGAGTTGATGTCATTGTTGTTCATCAGGCTCCACACGGCATACTGAGCGGCGGAAGTCTGTCATCTTTTTCAATGTAGGCAGTCAGCTTCCTGATTGTTTCATTGCCGGCAGGTTGTATGTATAGCTGATGTTGTCATTGCCACTTTTGTCACTTTGTTCGGTACACATCCCTTTTATCCGGACTGCTTTTTTTTCTTTCGGTTTTAATTCCACCATTTCCTGATGCGTAACTACAATGTTCTGATAACCGGAATCGGACGGAATCTGAACATATCACCATTTGTTTCCACCTGAAAGGAAACCGACTCACTGCTCAGTTGGTAAATTCCGCCACGATAGGTTCCAGGTAATGGGTGCTCGCGGTATTTCCATGTATGTTACAGGCTATTTTTTTTGAAGATAGCTGCGCCTGCAGGGACAGCGGATTGGCTGCAACGACAAGATGAATACCAGACAGCAATATAGCCAGGAGGACAGGTATAGTTTTCATTTGGTTTATTTGTATCAAAACGATAAAAAAATGGATTATTGTATTTATTCTTAAAAAAGATTTTTCTAGAATTTAAAACATTAACACCCATGAGATTTCCGCATATATATGCAAGGGTAAGCCTGATATTTCATGTTTACCTGCTCAATCAATAAATAAGATAATTATGAAAAAAGGTTTACTCGTATCGTCTTTGCTCATGTTGTTTTTTGGAATCGCATCTGCACAGAATGCCTGTCTGAAAAAAACAGAACCACACATACGGCTGGTGGGAGACAGTTGGGCGCATTTCCCTGCCCTGTATCAGGCGTATGACTCCGCACTGGCAAAGTATGGGTTCCCGGATTACTATACCTTAAGTTCCGGTACAGTGCTCATCAGTATGACTGCGCAAAACTGGTGGCAGTTTCCGCTCACGAAGCTGGCTTTGCAGACCGCCATTGAAGACGATATAGGAAAACCGATAGATATCGCCATGGTATCTTTGGGCGGAAATGATGTGGCATTCGGCATACGTAAAGGCGATTCGTTGAATGTACTGGATGATAATCTGGCGGAGGCAAAATTATATATGGATAGTATTTTTGATTTTATTCACACGACTTTGCCCAAAGCACAGATTATCTGGCAATGCTACGACTATCCGAACTTTAATGACCCCTGTTTGGATTATCCCTGGGATCCTTACTGCGATTTGTGGCAGGGCAGGGGATATCCTTCTCCTTTCGAAATCAACCGGTTTATGCGATATATGACAGACTTTATGGACTCTGCCATGCAATCGTATCACAATCCGCAATTCCATTTTTTCAATTGCAACGGGTTGATGCAATGGCATTACGGTCAGACGAAGCCGCTGAGGTATCCGCCATATGGCACCTATCCGCCTAGGTCTGTTCCGTTTCCGGGAGGGAATTTAAACTATCCTTCACCGCATGAGGCAATGGGACTCAACGGCATCGACACCTACCACCTCGGGCCAGCCAGTTATACAGTGCTGGCAGAGTTTTATATGCGCAAGTACATCAACAATTACCTGAGACGAAACAGGGACACATCCTTCTATTCCACAGGCAGCCGGGAAGACGGATGGGTGACTTCCACCGGACAAACCGGCACCGGAGAGATACAGATTGCCAACAACGGCGTTTCTAAAACCAAAGGTATCGTTTCGTTTAATACGGCATCCATTCCGGATGATAAAGTGATAAAAAAAGCAAGTTTGTTCCTGAGAACAAAATATGTCAACAAAACCTATTCCGGTGCAGTGGTATTCCCGATGGATTTTACACTGGACATCAAACAGGGTACGTTTGGAACATCCGAACCGGAGGCAGGTGATTTTTCAGAAACAGCTTCTTTGTCCAATGTTGCCTGTGCTGCCGGCAGTTTGCGTGGAAATGAATACGCGCTCCGATTCGACCTGGATCCGCAGGCGCTGAAGTTTATCAACAAGACCGGTATTACCCAGTTCCGGCTGGAAGTGCTGAATAACAATGTCATTAAATTCTTTAACGGGGATACCCTGGAACTGGAAGGGCCTTATCTGGATATCTATTACGACACTACCGCGGTCATATCCGGTGTCATTACTAAGGAAACTACAGATAAATCATTGCAGGTATTCCCGAACCCGGCTGCGGATGAAATTACCCTGAAATGGAGTAAAGAACCGACGCTGAAGAAAGCCAAATTCAGTATCTACAATACACAGGGCAAACAGGTATGGACAGAGAGTTATGACAGGCTGACCGGAGAGGAAATACAGATAAATATCAGCCAGTTGCCGAACGGAGGTTATATCATCAGCAAGGAAGATGACAAGAATACTAAAGTAGGCACGTTTATTAAGTTGAAGGAATAAGTGAATAGATATTAAACAATGTATTGAATATCATCCATTTTAAAAATTTTAGTTTGTTTTGTTGATACATATCAATAGGTTTTTAAGGTTATCCACATTCACCTAAAATACACTTTTCAGATTCAACATTATTCTGAATATTAGTTGTATTTTTGCTGAGTTGTTTAAAATTTAAAACATTCTTTTTTATGAATAAAATCAGTACACTCTTTGTTACACTGTTGTGTGTGATGACGCAGATGGTTATGGCACAAATTTCCATCACAAACTCTACCCCTTACACACAAAACTTTGATGGTTTGCCTGCAACCGGAACTTCAACGACTAATCCGATTCCTGCAAATTGGTGGAGATATGCTCCCAATTCACCATCTATAACAGCAGGTACCGGTTCATCAACTGCTGGCGGGTTTTATTCAGCCGGTGCTGCAAGTGGTAGCGATAGAGCTTTTGGTTCTTTATTAACTACAAATACAAACACCAACAAACTTTACTTTGGAGCTAAATTTGTAAATAACACAGGCTCTACCATTGTTTCAGCAACTGTTTCCTATAAATGCGAACAATGGAGACGTGGTAATACAAATACAGGATATAAAGATACATTGTTGTTCGAATACGCTACAGGTACAGACTCTGTATATCAGGGAAGTTGGACGCTAGCGCCTGCATTAACGGGTAGTTCTACAAACACAGGGACTACAGCACAAGCATTAGATGGCAATACTGTATTTTCCAATGTGTCGGGAACCGTTACAGGAATGGCTATTCCGAATGGAGCTACTTTTTGGATTCGTTTCAACGATTTTGATGCTAATCCGGGTGCAGATGATTTATTGGCGGTAGATGACTTTTCCATTTCCTTTACAACAGGAACTGTAGCTGCCTGTACGGAACCGGCTACATCAGTATCAAATGTGGTATTAAGTGCTACAGGTACAACTTCCGTTTCCGGTTCGTTTACAGGTAACGGTGCGGATGGTTATTTGGTTTTATTAGATAGCAATGCAACTGTTCCAACGATTACTGATGCAACTACTTACACGGTAGGTCAGGCGGTAGGTACGGCAACTGTAATTGCCAACGGTACAGGTACTACTTTTTCTAGATCAGGATTGGTGCCGAATACTATTTATAAAGCATATGTTTATCCATACAAAAATGTAAGTTGTACTGGAGGTCCAAATTATAAAATATCTGCTCCAGGTAATGATACAGCCAAGACATTGGTAGATGCTTGTCCGGAACCTACTGCAAAACCTACAAATTTATTCTTCACTTTGGTTAATAATACAAACATTAACGGAAGATTCAATAAAGCGGTTCCAGCTCCAAACGGAGGATATGTGGTAGTTTACAGCACCAGCTCTAATGTTGGATATCCTTTAGACTCTGTTCCGTATAATATTGGAGATTCTGTTAAATATTCCAGCTTTAAATCTAAAGTGGCGTATGTAGGAACAGATTCCAATTTTACAATTTCAGGATTGACTGCTGGTACCAGATATTATTTTGCTGTGGTACCATTTAATACCTGCTCTTATGGACCTAATTACTTACGAACTACCCCTCTTAAGGCAGATACCATTACTTCAGGTGGTGTTCCGGCATGCGCCGAACCGGATACTATTACCGGTATCACTGTTACGGGAACGACCAACAACTCTATTACGGCGTCATTCACACCGCATTCCGGCGGAGCTGACGGATACCTGGTCGTTTACAGAAAGAACAGTTCATTTTTGGTGGGAGTGAATGACGGAACAACATACACCGTCGGACAATTATTGACACAAGTGAACGGTGCATTTACAGATTCCAGTTATGTTGGGTATATCGGAACGAACAATCCTTTTACCATTACAGGCCTAGAGCTTGGAACTACCTACTATTTTGCGGTATTTCCGTTTAATAACACGAGTTGTACCGGCGGCCCGAACTATAAAGTCAAATTTACAACAAACGTAAATAAAACAAACGCGACCACCACCGGCGGTGCGTGTGTTGAACCAAATGCAGTGCCACAGAATCTCGTATTCAGCAGCGTTACAGGAACAACCATTGCCGGACATTTCAAACAGCAGGTGATTGCGGACGGTTATGTAGTGGTGGTAGCAAAAGGGTTTATCGCAAACCTGAGAGACAGTGTCGTTTATGCAGTAGGAGACTCTGTGGGTAATTCACCTAAAACCTATGTGGCGAAAGTGGCTACCTCCAATGTAGATACCAACTTTACGATTACAGGACTGTCACCTAATACCAGCTACAGTGTGGCGGTTTACTCATATAAAGTATGTGATGGTTTCAGATTATACAAGAGCCAGATTGTTCCATCAGTGAACAAGCGTGACACCACAACAGCTACCGGAACAGGCATAAGAAATGCAGCAGCGTCTACATTCTCCGTATTCCCGAATCCTGTTCAGTCAGCGAACTTTCCATTCATTCGAAGCAGCCATTGTCTGAGCCTGCCATGATGGAAGTAATTGATGTGAGCGGGCGACGCCTGGTATCGGAGCAATTACCGGTCAATATAAAAATACAAACGATAGATGTATCTGCTTTCGCCAAAGGGATTTACCTGGTGAACATCCGTTATAAAAATGAAAACAGTACCATCTCATTTTTGGTTGAATAATTTATCAGACTAATACATTACCTCGTCTCTGTAATTTGCAGCATTGCAAGCATCAGGGACGAGGTTTTTTATCTTAATGACACACGATGAAACATAAACAAATTTATATTCTTTTTGCCGCTTTGTTATCGGGGTTTTCTGCATTAGCCGGCCCGGGTACCTATTATAATTCATTGGATACAACGAGGTCCTGCGCCAATTTTAAGACACAATTGTTTCATCTTATTTCAACGGGAACAACACAATTGCCTTATTCACAAGTGGATAATTATTATGACCAGACCGATTTAAAGCCTGCGGAATCAGGCGGAGGATTTGTAATAGTCGACAGATATTCATCTGAAAATCCCAATGGGTTGGATTATTGTTCTTTCAGATATCCAACAAGTTTTTGTATGACTACTCCTTCAGATACCAATCAATGTATTTGTTATAATAAGGAACATACTTTTCCTAAAGCTTATTTTGGAGGTGATGCAATGAAAGATATTTATAGTGATATACATTATATTTGGCCTGCTGATAATAGAATAAACTATTACAAAAGTAATTTTCCAATAGGCTATAATAAAAACCCATACTATACATCGAAAAATGGTTCAAGTGTTGGTATATCGGATGCTACAATGAATTACGGATATAACTCCTCTAACATCTTTGAACCTATTGACAGCTTTAAAGGAGATTTCGCACGGGCATATTTATATGTTGTAACCCGGTACGAAGATTCTCTTCCGGGTTGGATTGGCAGAAGTACAGCTAATAATGTATTGGATGGCAATAAATATCCGGGACTTGATCCCTGGATATTAAAATTATGTGTAAAATGGCATAAAATGGACCCGCCCAGCGCTTTTGAAAGACAGCGCAATGACGCCATCTTTGCATTACAGGGGAACCGCAATCCCTATATAGATTATCCAAACTGGGTCGAAAAAGTATTCGGTACGGATGGAGTGTCTACTTCCTGTGTGAATACGGCCATAGTAAGCCACAGAACGGTTGATTTTTCGGTTTTCCCCAATCCCGCCAACAGCGAATTGAATATCCGGCTGGACGGTGTGCTTTCTGATAAGGTAACGCTCGAAGTGCTGGATATGGTGGGTAAAAAGATACGTACTGAACAATTTCCGCCCAATGCCCAATTGCACAGCATAGATATCAGCGGACTGCCAAATGGTGTGTACTTCATCAATCTACTTTATAAAGGAGAGAACAATATCACGCCTTTATTTAAGCAGTAAAATCGGCCAGTTTGATGTTGTGTTGAACCCAAAACGAACCTTGTATCTACAGGTCTGCATTCTTTTCTTTTTAAGTGAATTAAAATGCAATTGCTCTCAATTTACGGAATGCTTATTTCACTTCTTTCAGTAATGTCAGGTAAGTAGGAAAGTGGTCGCTGTAACCTGCATTGTATATATTGAAATCCCAGGTACGTTTCGGGTAACCTTTGTATTTGCCGGTTTTCTGAATCATGAAATCCTTGCTGAAGATACTTGCTTTCTTGAAAAAATAACCGGACTGGTTTTGGTCTAACCAACCATAAGAAAGCACAATCTGGTCGAAGATACCCCAGGAATCATTGAAGGCCAGTGTGCCGATACCTTTTTTAAAATAATCCACCCACGGATTGTATAAACCGCCCGGCTGACATTTTTCTTTTTTGTCCACACATTTTAATACATTGACCATAGAAGGGTCAGTAGGGTTGTCGTTCAGGTCGCCCATGTCCAGTACCTTGGTATTGGGATTGATGTCCATCAGTGAATCAATGATATGTTTACTGATACCGGCAGCAAATTCCGCAACGGTGCGGTAGCTTCGGTACTTCCACGACGGGATGGCCAGTAGTTGACAAACTCCCAAAAACGGTATCGGTGCCGTTCAGCATTCCCTTGATGAAAAGTACATCGCGTATGGTGTCGATCTTTACCTATTGCGAGATTCCGAATGGAGCGGCTTTCCAGTACCTTGAAATATTTAGGGTTATACATGAAGCCGCAGTTCACCGCAAATCTGGACCATCACCAATACGGATATCTGGTATTGCGGGCTTTAATTTCGGGTGATTGGCAAGGATTTCCAGCACTGTTCTGTTCTCTATTTCTGCATCCGAAAAAGGCGAGTCCGTCCCGGAGAAACATCTGTTCTATTTGGGGAAATGGCTTCCGCCAGATGGTCTACTTTATCCAAAAAAATGCTGCCGGTATAATGATAGCTTCCGGTCGGTGTAAAATCTTCATCGTCCACATTCGGCTGATTGATAGTGTCATAGAAGTTTTCCAGATTGTAAAAGCCGGCGACTACCACTTTGTACTGCTTGTTTTGAGCAAAAAGGAATGTACCTGTAAACAGGCAGATGGTAAGTGCAAAAATAGTTTTCATGGGCTAAAAATACGTATTAATTGTGATTGTTCATTGTGGAAAATATGAAATGTAAGTACATATACTATTGAAGAATTATCTTTACCTTTGTAGGCTGCTTTTAATACAAGCATCTCAAATTTAATACCAACTTTTATGATGAAAAAGTCTTTGACTGTTTTACTTTGTTTTTTAGCTCCTGTCTGGATGCTGGCGAATTCAAAAGTAAAACTGGATACGCTTGCCAATGATGGAATGCAAACGGATACATCGGCTGTCAGTGCCGATGATGATATTCCGGTGATAACCCTGGAAGATATAGAAGCCGAGGATGAAGGCGGCTCCGATCAGGGCATTTCGCCCGTGCTGAGTGCCGGTAGGGATGCTTTTATGTCAGCCGCTAATTTCAACTTCAGCATCGCTCGTTTCAGAATCAGAGGATATGACAATGATTTCTTTGACACTTATATGAATGGTATTCCAACCGAGTATATCGATAATGGATTTGGCGCGTTCAACTTATGGGCCGGTCTGAATGACGTTACCCGAAACCGCGAGAATTCCATGGGCCTGAAGCCGACTACTTTTTCCATCGGTTCTATCGGTGGCGTTTATTCCATCGACTCCCGTGCTGCCAAACAACGCAAGCAATTGAGTGTGACCATCGGTACTTCAAACAGGACCTACGACCTGAGAGGCGGTATTACTTATGGAACTGGAATCACCAAAAAAGGCTGGAGTGTAGCTGTATCCTTATTTGGAAGATGGGCAAAAGACGGCTATATTAAAGGTACGGCCATGCAGAGTGTATCCTATTTTGCCTCTGTACAAAAAATGTTTAAAACACAGTCTTTGGCTTTGACCATTTTCGGAGCACCTACCAAACAGGGAAAAGCCGGTGCGACCACTGCTGAGGCATACGCTTTAGCGGGTTCCCACTATTACAACCCCAACTGGGGCTACCAGAATGGTAAAGTGAGAAACTCCAGAGTTGAATACAGACATCAGCCTACTTTCATACTCACACACGAGTGGAAGCCGAAAGAAAATATGAATTTGCTGTCTGCAGCAGGATTCTCATTCGGAGAAAGAAGCCTTTCAGGTATTGACAGAAACGATGCGCCCGACCCAAGGCCGGATTATTACAAATACCTGCCAAGCTATTTGGTATATCAGGGACGACCTGATCAGGCATCTGATCTGACTGAATTAATTCTGACTAATCCTGAGTTGTTGCAGGTAAACTGGGCGCAATTGTATGAACGAAACAAAAATCCGGAGAATCTGACCACGATTGTGGACGCGGAAGGCATTGCCGGCAATAATGTGACAGGATTAAGAGGACAATATGTTTTGAAAGAAGACGTGCAAAGTCATCTGCGCTTTAATTTTAATTCCGTTTATAATGTCAGTGTAAAGAATGTGGATTTGACGGCAGGGGTGATGTACCAGTTTCAGCAAACCAAAAACTTCAAACGTGTAAAAGATTTGCTGGGTGCTGATTACTTTTATGATGTGGATGCCTTTACAGAAGGAGACTCGCTGGCTAATCCGAGCACCGCTTATTCCGATTTGAATCAGCCAAGACATGTTGTCCGCGTTGGCGATAAATTCGGTTATAATTATGCGTCGGTAGTACATAAAACGAGTGTCTGGGGACAAGCCAATCAACACACCAAACACGTAGATTGGTTTGTGGCGGCAGAGTTTTCCAACACGTCACAATGGAGAGAAGGCTATTACAGAAACGGATTGAATCCAACGACGTCGGAAGGAAAATCAAAAGTGTATTCCTACAATAATTTTTTGGTAAAAGGAGGTTTGACTTATAAGATAAGTGGACGTCATTATGTATATGCGAATGGTTCTTACCAGACCCGTGCACCTTACTGGGGTAATTTGTTTATTTCACCTCGTACCAGAAATATCGCCAATGATGCACCGAGCGAAAAAATCGGTTCAGTAGAAGCCGGTTATATTTATAATTCACCTATAATTAAATTAAGAGCGACTGGCTACTTCACCGATTTCAAAGATGGTTCCAATGTGTTGACCTATTTTGATGATGATTATTTTGGGTTGGCGAGTTATACGCTTACCAACACTGATAAAAGACATTTTGGTGGTGAATTGGGAATGGAGGCGCAAATATACAAGGGGCTGAGTGCTTCATTGGTTGCAGCTGTCGGAAAGTATTATTATACCAGCCGTCAGGTAGGAACCCTGACCATAGACAACCAGCCTGAACTTATTCAGACAGACCTGATTTACAGCAAGAATTTTTATGTTGCCAATGTTCCGCAGCAGGCATATTCTTTGGGTTTGAACTACCGTTCCAAAAAATTCTGGTATGTAAGTGCCAATGTAAATTTCTTTGACAGGTTCTATGCTGATTTTGCACCGACGCACCGCACTGAACGGGCAACCGATGCGGTACCTTACCAGTCGGATCAGTGGTATGCCATAGTTAACCAGGAACGCTACAATAAAAAAGGACAGTGGACCCTCGATTTATCCGGTGGATATTCCTGGAGACTGAAATCTACTTTTAAAAACATGAAAGGAAAAGATGCCGGCAAACATTACCTGGTGTTAAATACCGGTATCAGCAATGTGACGAATAACAGAAATTTCATCGTCAGCGGAAGAGAGCAACTACGATTTGATTTTGCGGAAAAAGATGCGACCAAATTTCCTTCAAAATATACGTACGCTTACGGAATCAATTTTTACCTGAATCTGACGTATCGTTTTTAACGTTGTGGAATAAATTTTAAAATTATAATTTGATATAAAATGACAACATCCATTCAAAAATTATTTATAGCAATTACGCTGCTGGTTGCTATCTCTTCAACCACTTCTTGTAAAAAAGATACGTTTGATGAGCCACCGGGAAATACGGTAGACCCCAATCTTGATACCATCAGTATCAGCCGTTTGAAAGCTTATTATACGGGCGGTTCTCCGGTTTCCATTCCGGATGATGTAACCATTGCCGGTATCGTTATTGGTGATGACAGAACCGGAAATCTCTACAAATCCATCGTAATTGACGACGGTAATGCGGCGATTGCGCTTTCCATAGATGTATCTTCCGGTTTATATACGGATTATCCGGTTGGAAGAAAAATCTATGTAAAATGTAAAGGACTGGCATTGGGTACGTACGGCGGCACTCCGCAGCTGGGTGGTTATGTGGATGGCGCCAGTGTAGGCAGGATAGCACAGGCATTATTGCCAAAGATAATCGTAAAAGGACCGATAGGGAACGACATTACACCACTGATACAGCATGTCCATATTGCTCAACTGAATGATGCCTATTTATCCAGATTGATACAACTGGATACGGTTGAGTTTAAGACAACCAGTGCGGATACAGCCTATGCGGATGTCTACAAACCAATTCCGGATGATGGTAACAGAATTTTAGGAGACTGTGACGGTGGTACCATAACAGTAAGAACAAGTCCTTACTGTACCTTTGCTTATGTTAAAACACCAACAGGTAACGGAACCGTTTTAGGAATATATACAAAGTATAATTCGACCAAACAATTTACCATCCGGGATACATCGGATGTAAACTTAAGAGGTACAAATTGCTCAGCTATTCCGGTGCCGGTGGTAGATACGTTGTTATTCCAGAACTTCAATTCCTTCTCTACTGGAAACCTGAATATTCCCAGCTGGACGAATTTCGCCGTAACGGGAAATGAATTGTATCAGATTTCAGGTACTTCAGATTTTTATGCGAAAATAACGGCATTCGGCTCCGGAAAATCAAGTGTCGTTTCCTGGTTAGTGACTCCTAAAGTAAATCTGAATTCCACCACCAATGAAATATTGACATTTAAGACTGCGGCAGGATTTCTGAAAGCAGGCACTCTATTCGAAGTATTTATTTCAAACGACTTTTCAGGTGATCCTACTACTGCAACATGGACTCCGTTATCTGCCACTATAGCTACTGCTCCTGCAAGCGGATACAGTTCATTTACTTCTTCCGGAAATGTTAGCTTAAGCAGTTTCAGCGGTGACGTCGTAATTGGATTTAAATACACAGGCGCGGATCCTTCAGGGACTGCCTCTGATCTTACCACTACTTACGAAGTAGATAATGTTTTTATAAAAGGTACGCATTAGGATAAAAATTATAATCTATTAAAAAGCCTCCCTGTGGGAGGCTTTTTTTGTTAAATTATACTTATTAAATAATGTGAATAACCTGAACGGTTTTCATGAAAATAAAATGATAACTTCATATACCCAAAACTATGATATTTTGTCAATAAGATAGTTATGTATAAAATATCAGTACCACTACATATACGTATAAGGTTGCTCGCCACAATTTTATTGCTGGTATTAAATACTAATCTCTTTAGTCAGAATTGTTCCATCAATGCCGGGTTAAGTAATACCATCTGTCTGAATGAATCGCTGACATTGAATGGTACCCGTTCTGGTCTATTTGCTCCTGCCGCTGTGGTCAACTGGTCGCAGGTTTCCGGTCCTTCGGTTATCATACATTCACCAGATAAATTAATTACCAATGTCAGCGGATATATTGCCGGTAATTATGTGTTCCGCTTAAGTGTAAAATGCAGAGACGGATATATCGCTGAAGATTTTGTTACTATAACCGTTTTGCCGCTTACGCTTCCGGATGCCGGCCGTGATTCCGTGTTGTGCCCGAATGCCTCCACTACCTTATATGCTAATACGCCAGCTAATCCTGGAGAAACCGGACGTTGGACTTATGTTGGTTCCAATGCAGCCGGTATAACTATTTTAGCCCCCAATAATCCAAGATCCCCTATAACCATTAATCCGAGTAATGCGGGAACATCTGTCTTGCGCTGGACGATTACTACAAGTAATGGCTGTTATTCCAGTGATGATGTATCCATTACTAATTACGGAGGAGTTGATCCTGTTTTTGCAGGCGATGACCAGGTTTTGGGAAATTGTTTTTCTACTTCCACCTGCGCTAATCTATTAGCTTCTAATGGTGGCAGAGGACTCGGCGGGCAAATAGGTGAATGGTCTTTTGTGTCAGGACCTTCCGTTCCGACTATTGTTCAACCTGCAAGTCCGGGAACAAGAGTCTGCAATTTAATTGAAGGAACCTATGTATTCCGATACACAGTAACGGGGCCTTGTGTAACCGGAGCAGATGAAGTGTCTGTCGTAGTGCCGCCACCCGGCCAGATATCTACTGTTGCCAATTCGAATTCTTTAGGTTCGGAAACAAAATATTGTGGTTTGGTAAATTCCTTTACTCTTAGAGGAAATCCTCCTTTGTATGCCGGTGAGACGGTACATTGGACACAAACATCGGGTTCGCCGCTTACAATCGCTACGCCGGATAATCCATCTACGGTGGTGAACGGGATTTCACAGTATGGCACTTATTGTTTCAATTATAAAATTCAAAATGCCAGTTCAGGATGTTCAAGTACTAATCTCGTCTGCTATTCATTTTTTGAACAGGGAACCGTCAATGGCGGGCCGGACCAGATTCTGCCATGTGATGTCACCTCCACCGTTATTCCTACCACCACTACGGGAGCAGGTACGCTTAATTACAGAATTATCAGCGGTCCAGCGGGGGCATTTAGCAGTTATCCTACCGGTTATGGTTTGTTTAATGATATTAACGGTTTAAACTTACCCGGAACATACCGAGTAGAAGTTAATTATTCATTTGGTGTGGGCTGTCCTGCTGTCAGCGATTATGTGGATGTCACCGTTTCCCGGACACCAACAGGAACGAATGCAGGCACCGATTTGTATTTTGCGTGTTCTTCCTCAACGGCGCAATTGGCTGGTAATAATCCGACACTGACAGGATTGGGCACCGGAAGATGGAGTCAGGTAGTCGGCCCCACCACGGCTAGTATTACATCACCGATAAACTATATAACGGATGTCAAAGGGTTAATTCCGGGTGTGTATACATTCAGGTGGACGGTGAAAGGAGGGAATAACTGTCCTTCCAATTCGGATGATGTGAAGGTATTTATACCGGATACACTCATCACAAGCGCTAATCTAGGGCCGGATAAGGTTGTCTGTTCTAATTCACCTATTGTGTTGCAGGGAAATAGCCTGCACGCCGATGAAACTGCCCAATGGTCTGTGGAGCCAGGCGGAGTCACTTTTTCACCTTCTGTCAATACACCAACGCCAACCATTACAGGATTAACACCGGCGACCACGTATACGTTTGTTTATACCATCAATAATTCATGCGGCTCCGTATCAAGAGACACCATGAAAATTACCACCAGTGCATCATCAGGACCATCTGTGGCAAATGCAGGCGCTGACCAATGCCTTCCTGCAGGTACCGCTAATATTCAGCTCAATGCCGTTCGACCAACTTCAGGATTGGGTAGCTGGACTCAGATAGGCGGTACGCCTGTAACTATATCAGACCACACCAATAATTCAACTTCAGTAAGTGGTGTGGTGAATGGCACCTACACATTCTTGTGGACTGTATCTGTAGATGGTTGTAACAATACAACAACGGATACTGTCGTTGTAACGGTTTCTGGTAATACAACCGCTGCCAATGCAGGCACAGATGCAACCATCTGTTCGACGGTATATACCCTGAATGGAAATACACCGGTGAACGGAAACGGAATATGGTCGCAGATTTCCGGCGATGGAGATGCTGTTATCACGCAGCCCGATAATCCGGCTTCCACCATTACCAATTTGTCTACAGGTATTTATATTTTCCGATGGACCATCAATAATGGAGTCTGCCCGTCAACCCATGATGAGCTTAAAATAACAGCCTCCTCACCGCCATCTGTGGCAAATGCAGGTGCAGACCAGGTGTTATGTGGCAGTACAGCAAATATGACCCAGTTAAACGCTACTGCACCTCTTATCGGAACAGGACAATGGGTGCAGGTAACAGGCCCGAATATTGCCAGAATTACGAATAACACGTTAACGCAAACGACGGTAACCGGACTAACCAATGGCTCCTATACATTCCGATGGATAGTGGCGGGAGGACCGAGTTGTCCTCCATCTACGGATGACGTTGTCATAAATATCTCTATTCCAGCCAATGCCGGGGCTGATCAGAATCTGTGCAATTTATCTTCTGCTACTCTAAGAGGAAATACCGGAAGTGCAGGTGTCTGGTCACAAATTTCAGGGCCTGCAGCTACCATCAGTCAGTCGCCTGCAAATAATCCTATTGCCAGTGTTTCAGGTTTAATTCCCGGCTCATCTTATGTTTTTAGGTACACCATTCCGGCTTCGTTTGGATGCCCTGAGACATTTGACGAGATGGTTATCAATAACAGAACTTCTACTCAGATTCCGGATGCAGGAAACGATACTTCTTTTTGTAATTCCATAACTATTCCGCTAAATGGCAGCATACCTGCCGACGGGGAAACAGGAACCTGGTCTCTGTTATCCGGCCCTTCAGGTGTGCAATTTACACCCAATGCGAATACACCCAATGCCACAATGATAAATGCCGTTACAGGGGTATATACCCTGAAATGGACTGTTTCCAATGGTACCTGTTCCAGCAGTGATATTAAACGGATAGATAATTATGCACCACCAACAATATCGAATGCCGGTAGAGATCAAACGGTATGTTTTGGTAAAACAGTATTGCAGGCGAATACACCATTAAATGGCATTGGAAAATGGGTTCAGGTTTCAGGTCCTAAGAACCTTACCATTGCTTCAGTCAATAACCCTGTCACTGAAGTAAGCGGATTAGATATGGATGGAACTTATCAGCTGGTTTGGACGATTATCAACGGCGCAGTATGTCCGGCCAGCAGGGATACTGTTCAATTAATCGTATCGGCTTTGTCGCCTACAGTCTCCAATGCAGGAGCAGACCAAAACTTGTGTCAACAGGATGCTGTAATGCTGTCTGCCAATACCCCACTGGAAGGAACAGGTACATGGCTGCAAATAAGTGGTCCACAGGCAGACATTGCATCAGAACATGCTCCATATTCCACCGTTACCTCTTTAGTGACGGATACCTATAAATTTGTTTGGACAATAACGAATGCAGATGGATCCTGTGTTTCAAGAGACACGATCACTGTGATCAATAACCCTCAACCCAATATTGCGGATGCCGGACCGGACGAGAAATTTTGTGCCTTTGGAAGTGTCCATTTAGCGGCAAACCTTCCAATAACGGGAACAACCGGAAGATGGACACTGATTTCCGGTCCGAATACGCCAATCATCCTTTCACCCTCTGTGCCTAATTCACCGGTTACAGGAGTAATTCCGGGAGTGTATACATTTCGCTGGACGATATCAAGCCCGAGTTGTAGTCCGACATCCGATGAAGTGGTGTTTACCATTATCAATGCTGCGGATTTAGCCCGTTGCCGGTACAATCAGGATATATGTTCGTCTGTTGCCGCATTGCATGCCAATACACCTTCTGGTTCCAATCAGGGAATATGGGAGCAAATATCCGGACCGAATAATGCATTGTTTTCTTTGATAAATTCGCCGGAATCCCAGTTGTCCGGTTTGATTCCAGGGATATATAAATTGGTATGGAAAATTTACAATGAAAAATGTTTCACCACTGATACATTGATTATAACCGTCCAACCACCGGGAATAGTGGATGCCGGAGCTGATGTTGCTGTTTGCAATAAGATGTCCGAATATCGCTTAAGCGCTTCCTCATTCGGAGGCTCATCGACATCTGCAGTGTGGACGATAATTTCCGGTAATGGTTCCTTAAGTAATACATTGCCTACAACAGCACCCTATCTTGTCTCTTTCTTTCCTGATACAAGTTATACAGGTCCAGTGGTTTTAAGATTGACGGCTAATGATGGTTGTTCATCAGCCGTTTCAGATGATGTGACCTTAAACATGGTACCGTCTGTCACCACTCCATTGTATGCTGCAAACGATGTTATACAACTGCATTCGGTGGCAGGTATAATCATTCCTGTGCTGGATAACGACATAGGCCTGAATGCAGACTCTATAAAACTTTGTAATGAACAGGCTATCGTCGTATATCCGACAAATGGAACTGTTGTTGTGCAGAATGATGGCAGTATACATTATAGCCCTAACGGTTTTATTAAATTGGATAGTTTTAGGTATCAGGTTTGTTTCGCAGGGTTTTCTGACAGTATCATTGCGAATGGTTGCCCGAATGAAAGTACAGCGATCGCCTGGGTGTTTATAAAAATGGATGAATGTTTGGTGCCGAATACAATTACACCCAACGGAGATGGAATCAATGACTATTTTGTAATGCCCTGTACGCAGAATAAGATGGAGTTCGTTGTATTCAATTCCTGGGGAGAGGAGTTATACAGCAGCGAGGATTACCAGAATAACTGGGATGGAAATTACAACGGCGCACCGTTGCCTTCCGGCACTTATTTCTATTCGCTCCGCTACAAAAATGACGATGAATTAGAAGTCAATAAGGCAGGATTTATTTCACTTCGACGATAAGGAATGTGTGAGAAATTAAATTGCATACGTTTCGACGTTGAAATCGTTGTATTTTTTCAGGACACCATTTAACCAAATATTTGTAACAGCATTTTTTTTAATTTTTTTTAACTTTAATTTGCATTTATTGAAATAATATTTTAATATTGCAATGAACTAAACTGAATAATAGAGCAAATAATATTTAAATCATTTATTCTGAATGAATTAAATATTTAGGTTTTATTTACAATCTAACTATTAAATATGTTTAGTTCATCAGCAAAAAAATATCTTTCCTTTTCTTGTTTTTATAGTAGTAAAATAATTATTACACTTATAGTATTAATTATTTCAGTATGCTTTAATTATTGCTCCTTTGCTCAATCAGTTAACGTAATTTCCAAGCAATCCTATCGCTGGTATTTTGGCAATCGGGCCGGATTGAATTTTACAACGACCCCACCTTCCGTATTGTATGATGGTGCTTTGTTTTCAAATGAAGTTTGTGCATCAATTTCAGATAAAAATTCCGGAAGATTATTGTTTTACACCAACGGTAATAGTGTTTGGGATTCGAGTCACCAGGTTATGCCAAATGGTTCTAATCTAATGGGACGACTGGATAGTGAACAGGGTGTAATTGTTCCGTTTCCTGGTCATTCGAATCAATACTACATTGTTTCAACCACCTATATCAATGGAATGTACTATTCAATTGTAGATATGAGTTTGAATGCCGGAAAAGGGGATGTTGTAGTTGATAAAAAGAACATTAAGCTGTTAAATCCAGGCATTGCTAGTGATAAAGTTACATATACCCATCATGCAAACAAGCGGGACTTCTGGATAATTGCAAAAGAAAGTTATTCAAATGTCTTTTACGTGTATTTATTGGATATAAATGGTTTACAAATAGTAGATACTATTTCCATTGACTTCTGATTTTTCATTTCCACAATATGGCGGAGTATTATAAAGTTTAATGAAACAGTAATCTGTTGATTAATTGTCAGGCTCATCATAATGATCCGCTTACTAAAAGCAGATTTCAATGTTTTGGGTTTAATACGACTACCGGAAAAATTACACATGTTCAATTTACAGTTGATAGCATTTCTTATCCTTATGGCGCAGAATTCTCTACCGATAATAAACGATTGTATATTTCAAGTCCATTTTCAAAAAAAATTACACAGTATGATCTGACGGCTGTCAATGTGAAAAATAGCGCTATTGATATTTTTATTTCTAATACAATAATACCAGGACAGTTGCAAATGGGACCAGATAATAAAATATACATTCCGTATAATAATGGTAGTTATTATGGCTCATACAGATATTTGGGAATAATAAATTACCCGAATAGTACAGGGAATTTGTGTGGTTTTGTTAAAGATGCAATAGATCTGTATCCAAATGGCTCTTTTTTAGGTTTGCCCCAATGTATTTATGAAGCTTTGCCTACCGCTACTGTCGGATGTGCAACCATTGATACATTTAACTGTAAAAGTCTAACATTTGTATTGGACAGTGCTAGGTTTTGTGTTCCTGTGATATTGTCCGCTGATTCAGCTTCTCTTTCAAATAATGGATACCATTTTTGTATGAGCTATGATACAAATTTTGTTAGACCAACTGGTATTTATAATCATCCTACAGGTGATACCAACTATATAGTCAGTATAGATAGTATTGTCAATGGCAAATTATGCATAACCTTAAAATATATTCAGCATGTAATTATGACAGCTGATCACAAGATAAATTTAGGATGCTTTGAGTTTGTACTGAATAACGCACCATTCACCTATAATGCATCAACTGAAAAGGAATTCGATTATTTAAGTTTCAGCATAATAGATGGCTGTAATACAAATATCCAGACCATACGCGCATGGTTAACGGAAGTTAATTCATTTTGGTCAACGGAGGATGGTTATTACTGGAAACTAGAAGATTAGAACAAAAATTAAAATATAAAATTAGATATATGCATTCAATTACTTCACTTTTCAAGTCGGTATTAATAGGGTTATTGTTAATAATACAACTATCCGCAAATGCACAATTATTGCAAGGTAGACGTCCAACTGAATTCCCTGATTTACCTCAGCTGACAGATAGCACCTTGTTATTTACACAGGATTCGATAACTCATGAAAGTTATAAATTTAAAGTTGACCGATTAAGAGAGTTTTTGTTTTCTGGTGGTATATGTTTGGATTCATCGTTCAGAAATCTAAATAGTCAATGCATTTTTCCTTCAATGCAAACAAAGTCGGGAGGAAATGTTTTTTACGGAAATATGTTTAATCAACTTGTGGGTGATACGAGCGGTCAATTCTATTTTTGTAATGCAATCTCTTCTTTCTCCAGTTTCTCTTCACATGTTCAGTATATTGATAGTTCGGTGTTTATATTTGACACCTCATTTCAAAGTTGTAATTCTAATTTTGATAATGATAGTAAAGGTTATGAGTATTCTCAGTCATTTCCTACCAATATTCAGTTGTGTCCCGGCGATATAATTGATAAAATTGTTGTCCGTGTTCATTTTAATCAATTCTATAGTTATAATGGTGGTGCAGCATTGACTTTGTCTGTAAATGGAATACTCAGTAATCCGAGCAACAGGGATGATTTTGATAATAATTCACCGGATAAAATGAAGCTGGTTGGATCCTATGGTAATGGTTACTATTCAAGCAACGAGTTTGTGGATGATGCAGACAGGACTTCTGTAAGTAATGTTACGGCTACTTTTTTATGGACCGACAATATCGCATTTCAGATTGATGGCATGGAGGTAGAATATTATATAAAGAAAACGCAGATAGTGCTTACGACAGATTCTAATGGCTGTGTGGTTTTAGATACAATAAATATTCCTGAGCCAGAACCATTTAATTTGAATGCCGGTAACGGACTAACGGTTTCTAATTCAAATATAGTAAAACTGGGTGGGGAATTATCTGAGAATACTCATGTTTCAGGGAATCAGTATGAAATAGCATTAAATAATTTATCCGGATTTTATGTGAATACTAATCAATACATGAATCTCGATGCTGCTAATATGCATTTAAATGCTTCGAATAGTATTAATATTCAGTCGCAGGAGCAGGTGAATATTTCATCTGCTAATAATTCAATAAATATTACTAATGCTTACGGTAATAATGCACAAGGAATAAATATGTCCACAATGGGACCCATTAGTATTACTAATGCAATAGGGAATAACACGCAAGGAATAAATCTTAATTCTACCGGAGATATTACTATAGCCAATAATTATGGAAACCAAGGATATCTAAAAATAAATCCGGGTAAAGATAATGGATATCCTCCCGCTTATTTTCTTGCTAAGGATACAGCAGGGAATAGCAATTGGAGAGATTTATCAACATTGGGTGCCGTTGGTTCTGCAGTATACACACAAAATGGACTTTCCGGAAATGGTACTATAATTACACCTGTTAAAATGGGTGGAATGCTAAATGAGAACACAATTATTGACCAAAACGGCTATGATTTTGGATTTAAAAGCGGTCAGGTGGGTTTGGGTGTGTTACAAAATATTGATAGTAGTGGCATAGGTGCAGTTATTGGAAAAGTCGAAGGAGATACAGTAAGCGGAGGTCTGTTTAAAAATGATATTTCTATGATTGTACACAAAAAAAAAAATATTAACAATAACGGTTGGACTAATGGACTATTTGTCAGTAAGCAAGGAGTCGCGTTGGTAAACAACAATAATCAGTTATCAAACAGTATTACAATGTATAATAATAAGTTAGCATTTAATGGATTGTTAAAGGACAGTACTGCCCAACAAGTTCTGGCAAAGGATGCCAGTGGTTATGCCGTATGGCGCGATGTCAGCACTATCGGGTCAATTGACTCTACTATTACTGTCAATGGGATATCTGGAAACGGAACTGCGGCAAATCCAGTTAAACTGGGTGGGTTATTAACTGAAAATACTACCATAGATGGCAATAACCAGATTTTTACCATTACAAAAAACAAACGATTCTACATTAACCAAAGCAATGTTACAAACAGTCAGATTGATCAGTTTTCTATTCGCATGGCCAAATCAAATATCTTCAGCGAGGTGGATAATGATACTACTAATGGCCTGCAAATTATAGGTAAGGCAAACGGCTCTGTGATAAATACAATAGGGGTTTCACTTTATGGGGAAAATAACGGAAATGCGACATTGAGCGGCGGCACATCCATTGCCGGAAGACACACGGGGTCGGGAATCAATACTATTGGTACAAAAATTTTAGGTGAAAATGTAAAAGGGTTTGGAGTTTGGATAGAAGGCAAAACTCAGGATGCGACAAATTCGTACTCCGATATTTATATACGACCTGTAAATGGTAAGATGATTATCAATAACCTTAATACGGATAATGCCGCACCACAGGTATTGGCTAAAGATGCCAATGGGTTTTCAGTCTGGCGAGATGCCAGCAGTTTAAATTCTGTCAATGGCATATTAAATATTAATAACACGAATGCTGCTGTAACAGTAGACAATAAGTTTTATTATGTAACTTCTACTGCAACATATACGCTGACATTATCTACTGTGGGTATTCCTGTGGGAACTGTAGTACATATTCTAAATTATGGTACAAAATCACTGACGTTATCACCTGGATATAAAAATTCAAGCAGTGCCACTCTTATCACATCTTTGGTAAATACCGCCGGATCCAATACACTTCAATTACTTTGGAACGGTACAAATTGGCTAAAATTATAAACACTTATGAAACGATACAAATGTGAATGTTAAAGAAAATTATTTATACGTTGTCGTTTATGGTCATACTGAATAATACATACTGTCAGGTCGATATTTCTTTCCGGAATTTAGAACAATCTGTATCCGTACAGGATTTGTGGAATGTAAATATCCGCTCATACAGGGATGGCGTTTTATATATACAAACCACATTGAGTTCGATTAAGAAAGGTAAAATATATGAAGCCCGCTCAACTCCTTTGCAGTTACTGAGCGGTATGCAACTGCTGCGTGCTGATATGCTGTCTCCTATACAGGAATTGTTTGTATTGCCGGGATGGAATTATCAACTCGATGCCGATCAATATACTATTAACATTCATGCGCTTTCATATCCGTCCAATCAAATTTTGTCACAATATTCCGCCAATTTTATTATTAATTCAAAAGGGCAAAGTAAAGACAGTTCAGGAAAGGTAAAAAAGAATATTCAATTCAATGTGAACGGTGCTTTAAACGGGCAGTATTCCAAAACGTTTAATAATGACTACAGTTTCCAGCCTAATTATGCGCGTTTCGATATTCACCCTACTTTAACGATTTACGAAATACCTGTTTCTGCAGACGTTTTTGTGACCTCTGAACAAAAAAACAATCCTAACACCATTAATAATTTCGTATTCAGGTTTGATTATAACCAGTTTAAAGACAAGCTGATTCAGAAATTATTTAAGGAGACAGATAAGGTGATTCAGCAAAAAGTTCCTGAAAAATATGATTTCCTGAAAAATATGGACATAAAACAGGCTCCTTATTTTTATAAGCATGCAGATGAATGGACTGAAAAATTAACATCAGGAAATGTTCAGGAAAAATTGCAGGCGTTGGAAAAATTAGAACAGGTTAAAGAAATCATAAAGAACCCTGACATCAAGCAAAAGCTGGAAACTATAGAGTCATTTAAAGATAAATATAATCTTACATCAATAGACGACTTTAAAAATCAGATTGATCAGCTCGATGAGCTAAACTATGATAAAATTCTTAATTGGACTAAAGAGTTACACATAGATTCCTTAAGCAGACTCAAAGAAATTTTATCGTATGTAAACACTGAGGATGGCATTTTAACTATGGACGATTCAGTATCCGGCGCTCTTCGTCATTTAGGTATAGATTCAGGAATTATCCAGAGATTAAATAATGACGCACAGCAAGGTGTATTTATCGGCTTGGATACATTACTGAAATATAAGGAAACAAATGCATACAAGCTGGCGGATAACTTTATGAAATTAACCGGTATAAAGTCAATTCAAGATATTAAACAGATAGTTGATTTAAAACATCAGTATGACCAGCTTATGCATAATTCTCTGGCTATAGTTGAAAATAAAAAAGAAATCAAACAATTATTATACTGGAAACAGAAATTAAAAGACCGTGATAAGATAGATGTTAATAATCTGATTAGTAATGAATCTGACTTAAACGCGCTTTTTGACCAGTTTTCAATTTTGTCTAAAAAAGAGCAGTTTTTTAAAGGGTTGAAAAAGTTTGAATTGGGTACCGTCTTTCCACAGCAATCTAGTTTAGGTATTAATGGCGTGATGATTAAAGGATATAATATCGAATACAGTACGGGCAAACTGTTCGTTTCAAGTTTTGCAGGAAAAGGAGATAATAACATGGTTGATTCATTGAATCCGTCCAACGCACGCTATAAAAAAGTAATTGCGTCATTTGGTGCAGGATATGGTACTAAAAATGAGACACATTTCCATGTTCATTATCTGTATTCAAAAGAAAAAGGAAACAGTTATTTTGATTCAAGCCTTAATCTTCTCTGGGTGCCGTCAGTTAATCACATTATTACATCTGATGCAGGAGTTTTGTTGTGCCACAAGAAATTGCTTATTGGAAATGAATTTGGGTATTCGTTTAATAACAGCAGTTATAATTATAACGGAGAACTAATTAAACATTCAATTCATGATTTTGCCCAAAAGACATTTTTAATAGGATATATTCCTCTTTCAAACACAAAGATTAAAAGTTCCGTGCAATATGTAGGTAAAAACTATTTAACTCATAATACTCCGTTTCTATTAAAAGATAGACTGATTCTGGAAGCGACTGTGGAGCAACCTCTTGCCAATAATAAGTTCCAGATTTATGCACAGTATCGGTTTGATCTGGATAGTTTGTCCAAACCGGTAAAATTCAGGAACCAGATTCATTCCTGTAATATGAGCTTAGCTGTAAATATACCTCATTACCCGTACGTACAGGTGTCCTACACTCCGGTACTGGTGGTCAGAGCGGCTGATTATCAGAATGCACCACGACTGAATTATACGGGAAATATTATTGTTAATACCGGATATAACTTCTCTGTAAGAGATAACAAATTATCCGGTAATATACAGTTGGTGTATAGTAACACCAGATTAAACACATCGGATATTTTTAGAGCAGAACAATCTGGTATTGGCGTGAATTATCTTTCCTATGTAAATCAGACTATTCATACCGTTAGTTTAAACCAGATTTTTACATTTAAGAAAAATACCGGCATTCAATACGCATTACAATTTATAAATCCGTCTCATACGGATTCGCTTATTTATAAAACCATTTCTGCAGAACTGAATTGCTCCTGGGTGATGCTGAAAAAATCGCAAAATACAGTAGGTGTTACTATTGTAAACGGCAATAAGATGAACAGAATCGGATTTTATATCCAAACGTCATTTCCTGTTACGAAATATATCAATATCGATTTGCGTCTGCAAAAAGAACAACTTAACAGGACGGCGGATGGTGAAATACAAAATATTCATGGAATTACTTTTAAGTCACAACTAAGATTCAGGATTTAATATGAATATACTACAGATACTATTTAAAAAATCGAAACTACTGCTTCCGCTGTTATTGATGCATGTATTTGCCTTAAATGCCCAGACATTCCTGACCAACACATATGCACCTATTCAACTGGCCATTCCATTTAACGAACAGAAATTAGATGTAAAGTATCCGTTGTTCAGTTGGTCTGGAAATATAGCCCTTTCCAAGAACAATGCAATCTATGCTGTCAGGATAGTAGAAGTGTATTCGTATCAAACGGCACAAAGCGCGATACTTTCCAATCCCGTCTTTTTTGAAAAAGAAACAGGAAGTAGTACGCTGCTTCAGTATCCCGTAGATGCACCGGCGCTTGCAGACTGCAAAGTATATGCCTGGCAGGTTGTTGCTTATGATACTAAAACGAAGATGGTAGACGAAAAAAAATACACCACCACTTACACCAATAAAATTGGTCAGTCTGAGCCATATATGTTTTCTACAAAATGCAATCAGAATGCCCGTATTACGAATACAAGTTTAACTCAACCCTATATTGTATTGGCCAAGACAGTTGATAATTATGTTTTTAAGGTGGAAAATAAGAAGCTGAATTTTAAATATATAGAAGACTATGCGGCTTATGATTTAAAATATAAAATCTATAACTGGAAAAGGGAAGTACTGCTGACGAATAATCCTAATGTCGCTTCTACAAAAGTGGCACTGGATTATGGCTGGAATTATTTGTCCGTTGATTTGAGTAATGCAGTGATAAATCCTCCGGTTACTACCGGAAATATCTATCAACTCGAAGTAGAAACACCTAAAGGCGATATTTATAAAGCAAAATTTGAACTACAATAGAAATGATGAATCATAAACAACGAGATACTTCACATAATCATACAAGGCATTTGGCTGCTGTATTTTTATTTCTGATGGTTTTTCAGCTTTTTTCACCGGCTGTCTCCTATGCATTAACTTCCGGACCCACACAACCGGAAGTACAGGGATTTACACAATACGGTACTACTGATATAGTGGATCCATTTTCCGGTAGTTTTTCTTACAATATTCCTTTGTTGGAGATACCCGGACCGGACGGCGGATATCCGATTAATTTATCTTATAGCTCAGGTATTTCTATGGATCAGGAAGCCAGTTGGGTAGGCTTGGGTTGGAACCTGAATGTAGGGGTAATTAACAGGGAAATGCGCGGACTGCCCGATGATTTTGACGGGGATATTATTCGTAATAAAAAATACATGAAACCGAATATTACGATTGGTGCCGGGGTTACAATTGGTGCAGAGGCAGAGTTTGCAGGTGTGCCAGTTAAAGATATTTTAAGTTTCAGCGCAAGTAAAGGGATCAAACTGTATTATAACAATTATAATGGTTTTGGGGTAACACAAGAAGGTGGATTTTCAATAGGTGCGAATAAAAATGGAATTGGTGCATCCCTCGGGTTGAGCATGAGTCAGGATAATATTGAAGGAGGAAAAGTAAGCCCGACATTGGGATTAAGTTATTCGAAAACAAAAGGGGATGCTACCGTTGGCGGCGGGTTACAAATAGGCATGAATTTCTCTTCCCGGTATGGATTACAAGGAGTTTCATTAGGGATGAATGTTTCAAGAACGATAGAGTATGCATCAACAAAAGCAAAAAATAAGAAATCGCCGTTAAGTAAGAAGGAAGGATATAAGAACAGCCAGTCACTCAGTTTGTTAAGCACCAGTTTATCGTATGCAGGGGCAGCCCAAAGCCCACGCATCAATGATGAAATGAAGAGTATGGGTTTTAATGCGTCCTTACAATTAGGGGGTCAGCTGATGGTCGCAAATATTGACGGTGAGATTAACGGGTTTTGGAACAAAGAGGAACTGGCGCATAACAATGAGTGGGTGGAGAATGAAGGATTTGGGTTTAATTATTTACAACATGTAAAGGAAGATAACCAACTGATGGACTTTCAAAGATCATTGGATCAACCCGTTGGCCCGGATGTAAAAACTATTGCCCAGCCAATTTTAAATTATGACATCTACTCCGTAAAAGGACAGGGTATAGGGGCTATGCTCCGCCCATTCAGGTCGGATATTGGCATGCTGCGCGACGATGTAAAAGAATCTGATGGATGGAATGCTTCATTAGCGGTGGAAATAGCTGGGGGGAATTTATTCCACGCAGGAGGTTCCGGATTTGGTGGAATAACACAATCTTCTTCAGGTGACTGGTCCAGAAATGCAGATATTCATGATCTATTTAAATATAAAGAATCTGTTACAGGAAACCCTTATTTTGAACCTGTTACCTATCAATCCTATGGAGAGATACATGCATTGGATAAATCAGAAACAGAAAACCTGCTTCAGGGATTTAAACCAACATACCTAAATATCGGGCCAAATGCAATTACGGGAGGTGATTTTTCCATCTTGAAACAAGTGGCCGGCAGATCTGCTTCCGGGGTTTTTGTCAAATACCCAACCGTAAATACATCCGGCAAACGAATACCGAGAAATATCAGTATTCAGCATTTTACCAATGAACAGTTGAATGTTGAAGATAATATCTTAAAGCAATTTGATATTAAATATACTACGAACGTTAACGAGTCTTATAACCTTAATGAATTAAATAAACTTGTCAACAGGGATGCTTTACCTCCCAGACAGACCGGTGGTTTTGAAGCGGTAAACACCAGTGGACTGAGGTATATATACGGGATGCCTGCGTATAATTTGTCAAGTACGGAATGTACTTATTCCGCTGCGAAAATAAGTGGCAATGAATATAAAGTGGATTGCATAGATAATGGTAGCGGGGATCCTGTTGCAGCGCCTGCAGGGTATGAAGATTATCTGGAGAAAGAAGAGTTGCCGGCCTATGCACATTCTTATTTGTTGACATCTGTACTTGGCTCTGATTATATAGATATGGATGATAATGGCGTTTCGGATAAGGATTTAGGGTATTGGGTGAAATTTAATTACCTGAAAACAAATGGGAACGAAAGCGAAGGATTGAAGCCCTATAATTGGAGAGCGCCATACAAAGGAGGAAACTATAATGAAAAACTGCAATCTAAAGACCGGGATGATGTTGGAACATATACATTTGGCAAGAGGGAAAATTTTTATGTAACCAGTATTGAGACCAAAACGCATGTTGCAGAATTTTATCTGAGTCCGAGACACGATGCCAGGGGGGCGGAGAAGGAAATACAATCATTGAATTTCAATCCGTCAAATGCCGCTTCTTCCTACAAATTAGACAGTATTCGTTTGTTTACAAAACCTGAACGCTATGATGCGAACGGTGCAATTATACCCAATGCCATCCCGATAAAAACGGTGCACTTTGAATATGCCAATTATCCCGGAAGGTATGCATCTGCTAAAGAATTGTGTAAAGGACCGGATAACGCAGCCGCAAATACAGGGAAACTTACGCTGAAATCGGTATGGTTTTCATACAGGAATAATGCAAAGGGAAAAGATAACAATTATGTATTTGATTATCATGAAGGGCTTAACAATGAAAATCCCGACTATAATCCGTTTGATTATAACAGATGGGGAGATTATCAGCCGAATGATCCTGACTATTGTGAGAATAAATATTTCCCGTACACCAGACAAGATTTACCCAAAGCTGAGATAGACAGAAGGGCTGCAGTATGGAACCTTAAGGAAATAGAATTGCCCACCGGTGCCAGCATGAAGATAAACTATGAAGCGAATGACTATGCTTATGTGCAAAATAAACCCGCCATGCAGATGTATAAAATTGCCAGTGTGGGAAATACCGATGGTATAGGACATGCTCAGCAACTATATAACTGGAATAGCGATTCGGTATATTTTGAGTTACCTGCTACTGTTTCCTCTTTAACAGAGGCTAAGAATACGGTAAAAAATTATCTGGATAACACCGGACAATTGTACTTTAAAACAAAGGTAGATTTAACTGCCCGAGGCGATTGGGAGTATGTGTCCGGTTACTGTAAAATAGATAATATCGTCGCAGTTCAGGTGGGTTCAAAATACTACGGGGGTATACACCTCATTCCTCAGTCTGTAAATAAAATTGGAGGACGCAATGTACATCCTTTTGCAATATCAGCATGGAACTATTTACTTATGAACCGTCCCGAAATCATTGAAGGGAATAACGTAATCAGAGGCAATCCGGAAAGTACGAATAAGTCAGAACTGATCGGTACGATTGTAGAAGTACTGATGACCAGTTTGTTCACCATATTTCCAATCGTACAGAATTATTACAAACAGGCTGTCAGTGAAGGATTTGGCGTGAAAACTGATTTAGAGCATTCTTTTATACGGCTGAATAATGTGACAGGAGCAAAATATGGCGGCGGTGCAAGGGTAAAATCGATTGATTTAATCTCGAAAAACATAAATAACCAAATGGACACATTAGGTACAGTGTATGATTATACAACACTGAATGAAAAAGGAAAAAGAATAAGTTCAGGCGTTGCTGCTTATGAACCATTAATAGGTGGAGACGAAAATGCCCTTAAACGCGCTATGTTTTATGAGAACAAAGTTGCCATGCGCAATTATATCCCTACTTTTTCAGAGTTACCACTAAATGAAAACTATTTTCCTGCACCGTCAGTAGGTTACAGCAAGGTCACTATCCGAAGCAGGGCTTCTGATATGGTTGCCAATGCAATCTTACCTGCCACCATTCCCACCACCGGACAGACGGTTCAGGAGTTTTATACGGCTAAAGATTATCCGACACTGACGGACTATACTCCCTTGGTGAAAGCAGGTTCTTCTCCGGGAAATTTATATCACTATACATCTCAAATACCCATTCCGATTATCGGAACTTTTATGGATGAGCAACTATCCATATCACATGGATTTAACGTGGAATTAAACGATATGCATGGCAAACCTAAAGCTACCTATACGTATGGACAAAACAATGAAGGTAAAATGTTGGATTCTATGCCTATCAGTTATGAGAAGTATGTTTATAAATCTGAAAATATTCTTTACAATGGTTCTTTCGCCAAAAAGCTGAGCAATGAAGCAAAAGTGATGTATAACGAAGAAACAGTGCAAAATAAACTGCTGGGCGTGGATTATGAATATTTTGGTGATGCGCGGGAATCATCCAGCAGCAATACAACTTTCGGGATGCGCGTTAACGTAGATGTTTTTCTGGTTGCATTCCCAATTGGTATCGCGAGTTTGCTACCGACTGTCGGAGAGGAATCAAAAGGAGTTCGGTTAGCTGCTAACAACAAAATTATACACCGATTTGGGATTGTGGATTCTATAATTCGCTTTAATGAAGGTTCTTTGGTGAAAACCAGCAATGAATTGTATGATGCCTACACGGGAAATCCGGTATTGACAAAGCTTAATGATGAGTATGGCAACAATACGTTCAACTACACAATACCTGCATACTGGAAATATGATGGAATGGGACCTGCTTATCAGAATAGCTCATTGTCGTTTCAGGCGAAAGTGGATTCACAGCATGTGGATACAAAGTATATCGGACTAAAAATTCAGGATTTACAGGTTTTCGAGAATTTAAGCATTGGCGATGAACTTGCGATTGATAATGGAGCTAATTTTTATGCTGTAGGCTATCTGATACAGGTGGATAAAAATACCAATACCATCTGGATAGATACGAAGGCCATTTATGATGTGGAACTGGTAAAAGACGGAGAATTGCTTGATTGTAAAATTATACGCTCAGGCAGAAAGAATATGCTTTCGGTACCTGCAGGAACTATTATCAGTAAAACAAATCCAGTCACCAACAGAACTAATTATGAGTGTAAATAAATATATACTTAGGTATAAGGTACTCCTTATTTGTCTGTGGAGTTTTGTGAGCTTTGAATCACACTCTATGAGTTTGCCGGTGTCACAAACACCCATTTTAATTAATTGCAATGATTCTGTTCATTGTCTGCCCGTGACGGATTATTATGCCTTGCACAGCAATGTGTATGTAAATGATGTCTTGTATCCATATTCAGAAAAGCCATTGTTAGATAGAATTTGTAATCCTGACCAATTAAATATCCTCTTTTCTACAGGCTTTTCCAGCGTGGGGAATAAAACACTTGATTTTTCAGTTTCCGGAGGAGTTACCACCAATTATAATTTTACGTTTCAGGATCCGCAGGATTTAGTGGTATACCTGAATCAACATTTACCTGTAGGGATATGGGGGCTTGAAAATATATCGGGAACAAATACTTATAATTTGACGGTTTCTGGTGTTAGCCCGGCCAGTTTTATTAGTGAAATCGGTATAACCTATCAGGCAGATGTTCCGGTTTCAACGTCATATCCGTCATTAATTACCAACCCAATAAAAATCAGCACCTTCCCGGGATGTAAGGTAATTTCATTTTATTCTAAACAGGTGAAAATTTTTATTCTAAGATGTGAAGCATGTGCGGGCACTCCAATTCCTTGCAATAATAATACCTTGTGCACAGTTCAGACACTTCCCAATGAAGAAACGACCACACTGAAACACCCATGCGATAGCAGACCCGACGGACCTAATGGAAAAATCACTATTAATTATACTCATCTGATAGATCAGTATTTTCCTGCTTCCTGCTCAAATCAGCTAACTTATACGTTATACCAGGATAATTTATACAACAATCATTGGGACCCCAATTGTATGATTACACCCGCTACCGTTCATTCCAATTCAATGGATACCGTTTTTGATAACTTATCGTTTGGAGATTATTTTCTGGAAATTAATTGTACACCATATATCGGCAATGAATGTCTGGAATCGAATCTGTTGCCTTCCGGAGATATGGAAGATACCACTTATTGGTTTGATCATGATGGTTATACCGATGTACACCCGAATGATATGTATTTGTTCAATAATAATCCCGACCCATTGGGTGCTAACAACTTATTACCGGGACAAATGTTGTTTATGAAAAACCAGCATTACATTGGAAAAACTAATTTTCGTACGTATGATTCCTGTGTAGACCATACTTCCGGTACCGGATGGATGTTGGGTGTACATACCGGTTTGGGAAGTACGGGAGACATTTTTTCCACGCAGATCAAAACGGAAAGATGCACATATTATCAGTTTAAATTTTATTACAAAACAATAGGGTATGGGCAACAGCAGGGTCCCGCCGCATTTTATTACCAGAGGAAGCCAAATTTACAGGTATCGATTAATGGAGTGGATGTTCCCTTGTCACGGGAAATAATACACAGGGATGATGATTATATTTTACCATATCAGGATGGCTGGCATGAGATGATTTATACATGGTACAGCGGTACTACCACTTACGGAGGCAGCCTTTCTACAGACGCAACAATTACCATCAAAAACCAAAGTTTTTTATCGTCCTATTTTGTGTTGGATGACTTCATTTAACGAGATAAAAGAATGCGGTCGTCCCGTTGTTTGTCCCATCAGGTCCTATCTTAGTTTAAATCCGATTCATTATAATATCATACCGGAGGAAGTATTATATGTTTGTCCGCATGATACATTGAAGATACAAACGGATTCAACATTGTTTACCAATGTGCTGCCCTGGCAATATTGCTGTGCGAACGAACTGGACGCAACAAAAAAGCAGGAGCCTACCGCTAACACACATTTGTTCACCGGTGGAACCTTTGGCGGTTATGCGCATATCGAAGCCTACACCAACGAAGGTTGTTACGCAAAAGATACCATTTATGTCGCAGACTTTAACCCTCCCGGCTTAATCCTGAAAGAAGTAGATTCCGTTTTAAATGTTACTGCGACCAAGTTTCGCTCTATCTGGAAACCCTTGTACTCCGGTGTTCAATGGGCTTCGGCAGATGAGCTGAATGCATTTAAAAACAGGTTGTCTTATCAGAATGGTACATTCGGCATGTTCAGGGCACGACAGGCGTTTGATTATATTGATAACAGAATGCTGTCTGCCAACAATAGCGGAGCAGACCTTAAATTGAGAATAGATGGGACCTTCAATGATTTCAAGATGTTCAACTGGTACCATCCCGGATTGCTGGAATGTGCTCCTGAATGGAAATTAAACCACACCATTTCCAATTATAATCCCGGAAGTTTTGAAGTGGAAAATAAAGATATCCTGGATAGGTACAGTTCGGCGTTGTATGGCTATGGTGGTAAGCTGGAGATAGCAGTGGCGGCTAATGCTGCGTACGAAGAAATAGGTTTTGAAAATTTTGAAGAATATACGCAGGGTAGTTTTCCGCAGCAACATCAGCTGAATAACACTACCGGCAATATTGATCTGGTTCCTGCAATTACAGGGCTTCGCTATCCGTATGTTCTCGAATACAATATAGATGCTGCATTCGGACGTTATGCGCTGGTCAAAAATATAGAAGGAAATTTGTGTTGTGATATTCCATTGGACGTAACTTTTAGCGGTACTACTATTGAAAAAAACAATCTCCCTTCCCAGACAGTCAATATGAAAGGTAAAGTGATTGTGAAAGAAACTCCATGTCCTCAGTCAGATGATTCCAGGCTTGTTATTTTTAAGACAACGGAAAAATCAAAACCGTTTCCATTCTCCAACGGACCTTTATGTGACAGATTCTGGACAGGTACTTTATTGGTAAATAAGGAGGTGCTGGTATATGACCAACAAAACCCGAAATTTTCACTTACCCAGGATATTGCTCATACCGGAAAACATGCTTTGAGAATTGACGCAGGATTTACCTCTGTGCCCCAGTATGATTTACATCTCCAGTCAGGTAAAAACTATGTAGTGAGCGCATGGATACAGAGTGACCCTATTAAGACATCGCCTCCTGAGAAATTAGAATATGTCAACAAAAGTAACGGAACAGGGATTACCGTTAAGATAGGCAGCGAATCCACTACATTATATCCTTCCGGTGAAGTGATTGAGGGATGGCAAAGATTAGAAGGTGTCGTTCATGTAACAGACGGCAGTAAAGTGCCGTATCTCGAGTTTTCAAATACGATTGTGTTTTATTTGGATGATATCAGGATATATCCTGAGAATGGCTCTATTCAAACATACGTATATGATCCATCCAATTACAAGCTCAGGGCTACATTAGACCAGAATAATTATGCAACCCTTTACCAGTATGATGATGAAGGAAATCTGTTCTCCATCAAAAAAGAAACGGTGAATGGTATTAAAACCATACAATCCACGCAGAATTATATTAAAATCAAAAAACCGTAATCAAAGATGAACATTCGTTTTATTCTCCTATTGATACTACTCGCCGGACGGATTGCTTTCGCTGCTGATTATAAAGAACAATACAGAAAAGTAGTGGTGGGGTTTCTGTGCAGAGATCAGTTTGCCTTGCAATATGATGCGACACTGGTTTCCAAAGATGGTAATATCACTCCTGTATTTGCGGATAACTCCATTGTGGTTCGTGATAATCTTACCTTGTTTACCACCACACAACTCGCCGATTATGTTATCAATACAGAAGGCAGCATTATTGTGAATCATCCCTCTAAAAAAATTACAGTCAATTATAATCCTTATACTGAATCCGAAACAGCAGACTTGTCAAAAAACCTGAATGACCAGCTTGCCGCTAAATTATTAAAAGTGATTGGCGACTGTGATTCAGTCACACAAAAGAATGTGAATGGTTATACCATATATACCACTTACGCATCCAATACACCTTACGTAAAAGCGGAATGTTGGGTAAAAGATAAAAATGAGATTAAGGAAGTGCGATACTATTTAAAGGAAAGTGATTTCCTGTATGAACGGATTGTATATACCTCACTACCCTTTGAACAGTTTGCTGGAAAAGCCGAGTTCTCCAATTATATAGATATAAAAGACGATCGATATATTCCTACCCCTAAATATAAGATGTATGAAATTGCTGTTGGGAAATAATAGATATATACTACTTTGGCTCTGTTTTTGTACTGATGTTATTGTCAGGTCGCAATGTATATGCACAATACAATTATTGCGGACTCCTCAACAGACAATAGATAAATGCAATCCGAACAGGATAGCAATGGAAATTGAAGTATATGATATTACATCTAATCTGGTAAACAGACGCCGAAATGAAAAAATGTACTGGTTCAAGCTCGACTATAAAATAACAGATAATCAATTACACACGGTGATTGCGCACAAAATAATGATAGGACCTTCAGCACTCACCGATAATACTAGTCAGCAGCATTACAGACTGGATGTTATCAATCAACCGAATTATCTGGTGAAAGATTTACCAAACTTCAGGCTGGAGTTCAGGTTTAAACTGCACGATGTCAGCTTCACCAGATTAGCGCGGGTTTATGAAAGACGAATCATAGACGTGATAAATATAAACGCAGACAATATGGTGTATACAAAAATTTTACAGTCTACAATAAAGAGGTTGTAGTAAATTATCCCATCACATTGTTGGATGAATGCGTATTTGATACTCTGGATCCAAGGCCAATTATTAGAAAAGTATATAGCTGATCCAATATTCGTTATTGACGAAAGCATCGTGATTATCCGTTAAGACATCCTCTTTTATACGATATGAATACACACACTCGGAAGATAAGATAGTAACGTTTGAAGGGAATATTAAATTCCTGATTAGGATCAAATGGAAGAAACTGAATGGAGGATGCCACTAAAGTTATTGTTAATCATCCGTCTCCAACAGGCGTTAAATTTATGCGTCAATGAATACCCTTTATGTCTTCCGCGGACCTGACCCCAACTGAATCCTGTCGTGCGGCAAAATATTTCACAGGTGAACGCCTGTACCTTCCAATGCGGCACTCACCGCAACAAATACAAAATACGCTGGAGAATGTCTTTATATTGAAAGCAAAGAACAGGTCGGAGATTCTACTATAGCCAATTATTATTGCGGTAATGGCGCTAATGACTGCTCCAATCAGATGCAGATAGTATTTAATACCATTTCAGAGCCGGAAATCAAAATTACTCCCGGTCGCGATACGCTTATCTGTAAAGGCCAAAGTGTTAAATTTACGGTACCTTCCGGCCATATCAGTTATAACGTTTAAGCTGTTTAGAGTGTGGACAGATATTTGCGACAGAACACAATCTGACAAAGAATGCATTGCGCAAAATGATACCGCACTAGTCGTTTCAGAACCGGGCACCTATATGGTGGAAGTTGTATCCGCCAATGGATGTATTGTTCGTGACACAGTATAGTCGTAACAGGTTCAGCTATACCTGCTGTAAAGATCAATTCATCAACTTATACACTTTGTCCTAATCAGGCTGCTGTTTCCCTGTCAGTCAATAATCCCGCCAACTATACTGCATTTACCTGGTCTACCTCAGCAGCTTCATCTCAGGTCAATGCCGTTTCTACCGGGAAATACTGGGTGCAGGCAAAGGATAATAACTTGTGTATCGCGCTCTTGATACCGTTGAAATCAACAATGCAGGCTGTGATGGTCTGTACAACGGACAAACAGGGCATTCTATACTTAAACAATTAAATCTGGCAACGGTTAACATCTCGAATCCTTCTACCACTGCAATTGTTCTGAATGACTATGTGCTCCCCGCTGCCAATGATGTATCAAAGAGTTTATTTTTGCCGGTGGTTCAACTATCACCGGTCCGGAAAATCCGATATCAAGTACTTCTCTCTCTAATTTCAGGATAGAAATCAATTATGACATTAAAAATAACGGCACGACCGTTCCGGGATATGGAAGCCAGGTATTGAAAATTGCGGATATCAACGATCCGACCAAGCTTGAGAAAGTGTTTGAGTCGGTTCGATCTTATAGTATCCAATATCCGGTGAATCCCACTTTGCAGGTGAACAGTATTGCCTATTATGATCAGAATGGTGCGACTATTACACCAGCGGCCGCAATACTGAACGATATCAACATTGAATTTGAAAAGAAAACTTTTCTGGTCCCGGAGATCAGTCCGTCTACTTCGGTACAACAGATACAACACACAGAAATTGCGCCGCTTGCCAATAACTATAAACTTCAGCTGGCTTGGCAGCCTTTGAAACAAGGGTAGAATACGAAGTGCAGTGGGCGCATTCATTGATGATGCATCCTACGAACAGCTCACGCCGGATGATTTATTGAACGAAAGAGGTGTTTCAGTTATTACGCCGGAAAACTATTATTTACTGGATGTAGCCTATCCTAAAGGAAAATTGTATTACCGTGTCCGTCCTGTCAGCAGGTTTACCACCGATACAAAAAATAATTATGAACACCTGCGTTATGGTGCCTGGAATACGCCTTCTCTATATAATTTCGACAGGGTTTGAAAAGATACACTTTCCTGGCAGCGAACTTCCACCTTTGCAGAGGAGGGAAAAGAAAAAAGACGTTATAACGTTTTATGATCAGTCGCTGAGAGCTGCACAGGTGGTAACCAATCTGAATACAGAAAAATTATCGCTGGCGGCAGAAACCTTTATGATTACGAAGGGAGAGGAGTATTAAATGTACTTCCTGTTCCATCGGATGATAACAATTTATTATATGAACGCATCCCGAACCAGGTTGCGGGACATGCACTGAATAAAAATGACTTCGATCAGGATTCAGCTGCCGTTAGACAATACCGCCGGCGTGCGAAATATTACAGCTCAAACAATCCGTTTCTTAATCATTCCCGCTACTTGCCAATATGACTAAGGTGCCACAGGCAAATGGATATGTAACCACCCAAACACAATTTACAAGGGATGCTACCGGAAGGCAGGTGAAACAATCCGGCGTAGGCAGCGAATTCGCATTGGACAGATACGACAGCGATGGGAATACACAAAAACACTATACGCAATATTTTTATGGTGCCGTACCGGATAATGAACTGATTCGGCTGTTTGGCAGCAATACCGGCAAATCTAAACACTATCGTAAAAATTTTGTGGTTGACCCGAACGATCAGATCAGTGTCAGCTATGTCGATATGTTTGGCAGAACAGTAGCCACCTGTCTCGCCGGTCAGGTACCGCCAAATGTAACCAGTATCGGTACTGACTCCGGCTTGTTCGTTATGCCGTTGCACAACAACAATGTTTACGATAAAGAAGGGAGAACTATTTCCCTGAGTTATACTTTCGGAAATACCATTAAAGCACAAAATAACCGCGATACATTTGAATACAGCCTGGAAGGATGGGTGAATGAACTGAATAATTCCGGCATTCAGATATGTCAGACCTGTCAGTATCAACTTTCCGTCCGTTTGAATGACCCTTTTGGTGCGCCTGTCACTTTAACTCAGTTAAGCGCGCCTCAGCCGAATGTACAGTTTACCAACGGCAATAAAAATCTGGAGGCTGTTTTTGGAAAGGATGTTCCATGTAGTACGCCTCCTGTAGTATATCCTAAGATTGTATTTTCCGCACCTGTGAATAAAATCGGGACATACACCGTTACCAAAGAACTGAAAATACTGACCGACCCGATAGATTCCATAAAAATGGATACGGTGCACGGCGTAGTCAGTTATGAGAGATTTAAGGACTCACTCCTGTATACAATACTCGATTCTACCTCCTGTGATTTCGGATGTACGCAATATGTAGTAAAGTATCTCAATGATTCTTTGATGGCATCTGACCAGCATCGCAAGTTGGATACTGTGACCATACCGGGCGATAAGGTGTTGTATCATTATTATTACTCCAAATGGTGTGATATGCAGGAGCGCCTGCTCGGAGATACTACCCGTCTGGCATTCCAGCAGTGCGAGTCCATTTATGAACAGATACGAGCGGCGGTTAGCCCCGGCGGAAAATATTTCACGGAAGCATTCATCATGCAATACCGGAATACTGTTCCTGATTTATACAATAAATCATTTGCTGAAATACGGGCAATGTGGAAAGCCGACTATGCGGACTCCTTTGCCCTTTTTCATCCTGAATACTGCCATTATGAAGCATGTATCAACGATTCCGTATCCAACAGACTGGATGTAAAACTCAGTCGTATCTTTACCTGGACGGAAGCACAGGTCCTATTAGGCACTCCGCAGAATCCGGCTGCCTATGATCCGGATTTTGCCCTCTATCAGCAGAAATTCAACCAGTATTATGAAGTGGTCATCAACAGGAATGTGTTGAACAATCCGAAGTTGAATCTGTACGATTTTATCGACTGGACACATCAAAACTATGGTGCTTATCCGCCGTACAACGCCGCCGCCATTATTCATGAATACGAACCACAGCGGGTGATGTATGCCGATGTGGATTTTACGGGTTATACATCGAATCCGTCCACTCCGTATCAGTATGGTTTGCCGAAACCAGTTATTAACCGCCTGGATACCTTAAAGTGGTTTCATTTCCGCAATTTGATGACAGCCCTTCGCAAAGAAGCAAAAGCAATACAACTCGAAGCGAACGGTTGCCGTTTTCTGCCCGACGACAGCGCCATCGTGGTTTATCCGATTGCAAACAGGGGAAATGTTCCCAGCGGCCATGATATTGACAGCATTATCGGGGATGTTTGCCGTCAGACCTGTGAGGGATTTGCTGACAGGTATTATCCGAGAGTGCTGGCGTATTGCCATCAGGGCAATATGATTAATCCGGACGATTCCCTGGAGCTTAGACGATTGCTGAAAAAATATTGTACGGAAAATTGCGGTATTGACAATCCATTGGGTTTGCTGAAACCGGAAGATACGTCCGATCCTAAGACGGATTCTATACGTGCATTCCTGGAGTCCAGAAATTACCTTTGTTCGTGGGACAGTATTGCCAGCTACAACATGCCGGTTCATTATCAGTATGTGGTAGACCCGGCCACCGGCGATACGTTAAAGGTGACGGTCTGTACACCCGACGGTATAGAAGCGCTGATGATTTATGTCCGCTCTAATCTGTTGAACTTTTACACAGACGACACAAGCGGCAGGGCGCTGGCCATACAAACGTTACAGCAATGGGGGGTAACACCCAATTCCATTTTACTGAAAGATGACCATGTAACTTTTGTGAAAGGACAAAACGGTGATTGCAACAATGCCCCTTGTGTGACAACGCTGTATTTCCTTGATTCCCTGGGTAAGAAAGTCCATAACATAGAGGAAATTATCTGGTCACAGCGGATACTCACCAGCCCGCTCGGACAAAGCGCCCTCTATCAGTTTTATGCTAATAAGATCATGCCGTATTTCGCCCAGTATGAAGCAGTTGTCATCCATCGGGAAAATGGAGTATTGAAATACAAACGCGTCTTTTTGTATATGTTGAATTACAACTGGCAGGGTAGTGGTTGTGGTCTTGATTTTAAAGGAAAATGCACCGCAAAAGCCATTCAGACCTGGGCTTTCTCAGCGTCTGTGGATTCTTTTGTTACATCGTCACCGGACAGTTGTTACAAAGAAATAACGGAACGCGCCGAAAATCTACTGAAAGATTATTACCAACAGTATTTAGATTCCCTGAAACTGGCATTGTACAATGCTTATCTCGACAATTGTTTCAAGTTAAAGGAAACATTCTTGCTCAAATATAAACTCAATGAGTACCAATATACCTTGTATTATTATGACCAGGCCGGCAATCTGGTGCAGACTGTTCCACCGCAGGGCGTCTACCAGCTGAAGTCCACCGATTTTTCTACGTCAGGGGTTTGGAATGGCGCGCAACCCGACCATGTCCTCAAAACACAATACCGCTACAATACCCGCAATCAGGTAGTATGGCAGCGTACGCCTGATGCCGATTCCACCTGTTTCTGGTACAATGCCAAAGGTCAGCTGATCCTTTCGCAGAATGCCAAACAAAAACCGAAAAATAAATTTTCTTTTACTTTTTATGACCACCTCGGAAGGATCTTGTGTGTGGGAGAAATAGATAGCACGATTGCCCATTTCAGAGGTGGCATGGACGCTGTGTTGGATAGCCTGCGCTTTCCGCTGCAGCCGCAGTTTGCCCCTAAAGATGCCATCCGCCAGTTGACGCTTACCCGTTATGATAATCCGGTGCAGCCGGGCACGGACGGATTTAAGCAGGAAAACCTGCGCAACCGCGTAGCAGCGACGTATTATGCTGACCAATTTGGCGCCGATGTGTTGTTAACGCCAACACCGGGTGGGAATAATACCGATATATTGTTCCGGGAGGATATCGCATCCCTGCTGTCCGGCAATGTATCCTTGACCGCCTATTCGTACGACGAGGTGGGCAATGTCAAAACATTGGTGCAAAGCATGAATACCTTCGCAAGCGTGATGGGTGATACGACAATCGTATTGCCGCCGATTCAGGCTTTCAATACGGATTCCACCGGACAGTGGGCGAGCAGCAATGCAAAAATTGTACGCTCGTATTACAATACTGTTCCGGGATTGAGTGCGATGAAAGTAGCCAACACCGACGCTACCGCCACCGTCAGCCAGACAGCCACCCTGACGAACAGCCTGACCTATGCGGTGGTGAGCGGCAAAACCTACACGGTTACAGTGGACATGGGATTCATTGCGCCCAACCCGCAGACGGGTAATACCATTAAAGCTAAAATATTGAAAGGCACCGCCATCTATGCACAGGCGGCAACGGCAACCGCTATTACCAATGGTACCTATAGTTTTTCCTTCACGCCGAATTTTACCGGTACCGTTAAAATCACCTACGATGTACTGCTGCAAAAAGCGCACTCGGTTTACCTGGATAATGTAAAATTATACTATATAGAACCTAAGGCCTATGTGGTGACGACGCCAAATTATAAACGGGTGGACTATCACTACGACCTTATCTCCGGCAAAGTCAATCAGGTGACCTACCAGCGGGATAAACCCGACCAGTTCATCCACCGCTATGAATACGACGCGGACAACCGCATCACAAATGTGTACACGAGCCGAGACGGTATCCTTATGACCCGCGAAGCGAGCTATTTCTATTATCCGCATGGTCCGTTGGCACGCATCGAGATAGGGCATGACAAGGTGCAGGGCGTGGATTATTATTACACACTGCAGGGATGGCTTAAAGGTATCAACAACAGCGCCATTACAGAGAACAACGACCCGGGTCAGGATTCCGTGTTTGTGGTGGTGAATACGACGAACGGCGGACGGGATACGTTGAATAAATACATTCCGAAAGACCAGTACAATACGCTGATGGCATATTACAAAGGCGACTACCTGGGAATCGATAACAGCGCGGCGCAGCCGTATGAGTTCAACAGCACCGCGCCGCACAACAGCGCGATGCCATTTTATACACGCAGCGGCCTGTCGGATAAATTCAAAGGACTGTACAACGGCAACATCGCGTTTATCGCCAATGACCTGCCGGCGCTGGCGCTGTCCACACCTGGCAACTACTCCCTGAAGTGGATACTGGAAGAGTATAAATACGACCAGCTCAACCGCATCGTGGAATCGCAGACATTGCTGCCGCATGCCACCACACTGAACAGCTACCTGACCACGCTGAGCAACAAAGCGCGCACCTCGTACACGTATGACAAGAACGGCAATATCCTGAAGCTGAACCGCAGTTCGTATACGGCGGCTGCGCCTATTGTTGCCACGCTGATGGACTCGCTGACCTATATCTATCCGGTGAATGCCTCTACCGGAAAGCTGAGGAACAACAGGCTGTACCACGTTAACGACCTGCAGACCAACAAGGCGGCATTTACGGAAGACATCGACGACCAGGGCGTGCTGGGCGCGCAGCTGGCGGGCGCCAATTACGACTACGACGCGATAGGGCAGCTGACGAAAGACAACGCGGAAAACATAGACAGCATCCGCTGGAACGTGTACGGCAAGATAGAGAAGCTCTTTTTTAAGAATGGCAAGCCTGCGATGGAATTTTTGTACGACGCGACAGGCAACCGTGTGGCGAAGCTGCTGAAAAACGCGAAACACCCGGTAGCCGCCGGCATGGATACGACCTACGATGCCACTTACTACTGGCGCGATGCACAGGGCAATGTGCTGGCCACGGAGAGTCGGCGGTTTTACCCAATACCGGGCACGTTTACGGGTACGGTGCCGCTGGGCGGCTGGCAGGGACATACGGTGGATGTGGAATACGTGCTGTATGGCAGCAGCCGGCTGGGTACCTACCAGGATACGCTGCGCTACGATATTGCAACGCCGAGCGCTTACGGGCAGTATGTGCGCTGGCAGGCAAGACGGCAGTATGAGCTGGGCAACCACCTGGGCAACGTGATGCTGACGCTGAGCGATGTGAAGACCTATGCCGCGGGCACGAAAGGGGCGGTGGGTTACCTTGCCAAGGTGCTGACCGCGCAGCAATACTACCCGTTTGGCATGCAAATGCCCGGAAAAAATACTACTTTAGCATCGTATAGTTCTTTGAATAGGTATCGGTTCGGGTTTAATGGTCAGGAACGAGATGACGAAGTAAGCGGAAATAGTAACGCACTTGATTTTGGCGAAAGAATTTATAATTCAAGAACAGCAAGATTTTATACTATTGATGGATTAACAGCAAAATATCCTTGGTATTCTCCATACCAATTTGCTGGCAACACTCCAATTGCAGCCATTGATTTAGATGGATTAGAACAATACATTAAAACATATAAATTTGAAGATGGAAAGGTTACATTAATTAATGTAGTTGATAATTCTTATTTACCGGGACCACCAAGAAATGGAGTTTTACCACCATTGTATGACAAAAGAACAGGAAAAGAAATGGATGCTAAAGAAGTTGGAATGGAGCAGTATGTTTATGTTGATAATACAGGCAAAGAGTTATTTAAGCATAGAGATATAACTGGTGAGTATAAGGATGGTAAGGCTAAGATGTTATCTGTTGAAAAAGATAATTGGTTTGGTTCTACCTATATTGGACCTAATAACCCAGAATATAATACAGGAAAATTTGATAGTAAAGGCAAATTAATAAAATATGATGATTATCGTAGAGAGCCCCAAGATTTAATGGATGCTGCTGCAATGCAACACGACAAAGATTATGATGCAGCAGATGCACATGGTTTCACAGGAGACGTATTTAAAAGTAAGGCAATTGCTGCAGATATAGCACTTGTACAAAGAGCTAATAAAGTAATAGATATGTTTAAAAAGAAAGAAACGGATCCTTATACTGGACAACAGGTTTCAGAGGCAACTTTATGGAGAGCACGACAAGTAAAGTTTGGATTTAAATTTCTTATAAATGAAAAATCGGCTGGTAGACCTATTAGAGCATTTAAAAATTGGCTAAAATATCAAAAACAGAGATGTAGATGGAACTCCAACAAAACCTAGTACTCATTAAATTTAAATTTACTTAATGAAAAACAAAATAATTATTATCGTATTTTTTTTAATTACAGTTGTATTTATTAGTCAAGAGGTTTTTAGAAGAAAAATAGGTGGTTTTGATTATCCTTTGTTGAATCATGGGTAATAAATGTACCAGAAAATGAAGTTGTAGAAGCAATAAAGGAATTAAAACTAATGTAATAAATTACAACCACCAAATGACAAAGAATTATTAATTGGTAGATATATTTACGATTGGCAAATGCCCGAAATGATTAACTATACACTTCAATTTGAAAAAAATCCATCTTTGCCGTTGCCCATCCATAGTGAAAATAATTCGACTAAATTTTGGTTCAATACTCGCTTTTATTATTCTGATACGAAAGAGGTTGTTTTTATACATGGACAAGACCAGATGTTGAAGATAGTTCAATTACTACATTTGCATTAGTAGGTTTTAGCAAATTAAACGATTCAACAGATTATAGATTAATTGTCGAGACTTTTGGTACGTTGCTAATAAAATACAAATACATAAGTTTAAAAAGGAAATACTACAACCTATTTTAGATAAAATGAAGAAAGAAAAAGAGAAAAATAAAATAAAGTAATTCCTCAAACTCGCGCAAGTATGCGGCCAGGCAATAAGTGTGGCATACCCCGCCCTTGGCAGGTGTTATCACCTGCCAACTACGAACCGAAAAAGGATTGCAATAATATTTTTGTAAATTTGCGATATGATTTATGAAGAAAATCATCCGCAATTTTTCACCGCCACAATTTATGAGTGGAATCACTTATTAAAGGATGATAAAGTAAAAGACATAATAATAAGTAACAGAATTTTTAGTAAAGAAGCGGGTTTCATTATATGGTTTTGTTATTATGAGTAATCATATGCATTTAATTTGGAGAATAAAATTACCGCATTTGGTAAAAGATGTACAACGGGATTTTTTAAAATATACCGCTCAATAAATCAAGTTTCATTTAAAACAAACCGATTTGGATTTATTGAATGCTTGCAAGGTTAATCATCATGACAGAGAATATATGATTTGGAAAACAGATTCGTTAAGTGTAGATTTATATAGTCAGCAAGTATTTGAACAGAAATTGGATTATATTCGTAATAATCGATAAGTAGCTGGAATATACAGTTTGGCGGAAGAATATAAATATTCAAGTGCTGGGCATTATTTAATAAACAATAGCGAGTGGGATTTTATTGCGGATTATGATGAGTAATATAAACGGTATGGCAGTCGACAGGTGATAACACCTGTCGAGGGCAAGAATTGTTGATGGAAAAATGTACAGGTAAAACTATTCCTGATGATGTGGTGAAGACTACACACAAATTATTCCAAGAAAGGCACAGAATGGATAAATACCATGAAGAATAAAGGATATGGTATTATAGATGTGGGTGATGATGCTGCCAAAAATTATAAGGTACTTTTTATGAAATGGAAAAAACCCAAACTCGCTGAAATTATTTCACGGTTAGGCAATAAGCGTTGCGTACTTGTACCGAACCCCGCCCTTGGCAGGTGTTATCCTACTATCAAAATGCATACGATGCAGGATTTAGAAGAAATTGTATCAAGAAATAATGATCAAGAACGAATAAAACTTACAACAAAAAATTTGGAGAATAATGTTAGGACTTTTAAAAAAATCAATCGCATTACAATTGAAAAACTTGAGTGGTCTTTTTAGAAGAAGATAGCAGAAAATTTACTCTGTCGCTCTTATCAGTAAATGTTACAAATGAATGGCTTTCCCGAAGAACCTTTGTGGACATTGTATTATAAGGGGAAAGAAAAGACATAGAAGATACATAGCCTTTTGGAAAATCAATTATAAAAATAAACAGTAAGAAAGCCCCCGAACTGGTGCAAGTATGCGGTCAAGCTACTAGCGTTGCGTACTTGTACCGAACTTAGCAGAATGGGAATGGTGCAATTAAAAGCTTATATTTACAAGGCACAAGTACGCATCCGCACAAAAGCTATGCAGCATGCGCCAGGCAGGGACTGTTGATATTGATGGATTAGGTTGGTTAGTTTACACATGGTATATGGTTTCTAAAAAACAACTTTCAGGAACAAACCATAAATACGTTTTCGAGAAAATGAAAACAGGTAATGGTAAGTTATGACATGTGCTGTTGAAGATAAATCTTTTGATGGGACTAAATTTAATAGTTGGTATGTATTTAACGGTAAACTTTATAAATACCCTTATGAAATACCTGGTTATACTGCTAGTATAAAAGCTCAAGAAGAAAGACAAAAAAATATTGTAAAAGATGTGCTAGTTGTAGCTGGAGGTATAGCTGTTACAATTGTTTCTGGTGGTTCAGGTACTGGCCCTTATTCAGTAATGGTAGGTGTTACCGGTGGTGTTATTACAACTACCGGTGGTGGTGCAAAATTAGCCTTAGATATAAGGAACAAAGAAGGAGATATATAGACTTAGAGAAAATTCCTACGGTACTGTTGATGCTCCTAATTGGAATTATTAGAAGCAGTTGCAACAATTAATACAAATGATGATAAAGTTGGTAAGAAGATAAGATTTGTAACACAAGTTGTTGATGGAATGCTTGATATAACCGACTTGAGAGAAAAAATTACAAATATTCCTGAATTAGCTAAGCAATCATTAATAATCACTAATATTACTATTGAAGCAAATGAAAAAATTAAATCTGCAAGTGAAACATTCAATCTAAATGATGATGAAAAAAAATGATATACATATTATATTTAAATCTCCTCATTTGCCATTTAAGATATTCATTTGGGGTTTAGCAAAAAAAATGATTTTTCCATTTTTTATTTTAATTATTTTGCCAGTATTTAATTCAAATATAATATCAGATAAAATATACATCTATTGTATTGTTATTTTTGTTAGTTTATTGTTTTTTCAAGTCATTATTCAATTTAATCAAAAGAAGACATATGTTAATTCTATTTTAACTGAAAATGAACACATTATCATTTGCTATAACACTTTATTTAAGAATGGTATTACAGAATATAAAGTATTAAGAAAAGATAATTCATTAAGATTAAATGTAAAAGAATCTTTTTTCCCAATTCCTACAATCGGCAATTCTGTATCTAAATTAAATTCATTGTTAATAATATTAAGGTTATAAAAAAACAATATGAAGTTGGAGATTGGAGCAGAAGAAATGTTGCGTGTGAAATCTGAGATAGAGGAAATTCAACTGGTACCCGCCTTTGTTGGTTTTAAATAAAGTATGCAGTTAGGCAATAAGTGTGGCGTACTTGTGCGGAAATGAAAAAATAAATAATTTCATATCTTTGGATTACCCGCGCCTTTGTTGGTTTGCAACCAACAAGCTGCTGTCCAGTACAGCCAGTGTATATCCCCGCCCTTGGCAGGTGTTATCACCTGCCAACTGAACCAAGGATTGCAATAATATTTTTGTAAATTTGCGATATGATTTATGAAGAAAATCATCCGCAATTTTTCGCCTACGATTTATGAGTGGAATCACTTATTAAAGGATGATAAAGTAAAAGACATAATAATAAGTAGCTTAAGATTTTTAGTAAAAGAAGCGAGTTTCATTATGGTTTTGTTATTATGAGTAATCATATGCATTTGGTGGAGAATGATACCGCATTTGGTAAAAGATGTACAACGGGATTTTAAAATATACCGCTCAACAAATCAAGTTTTATTAAGACAAACCGATTTAGTTTATTAGATCTTGCATAGTTAATCATCATGACAGAGAATATATGATTTGGAAAACAGATTCGTTAAGTGTAGATTTATATAGTCAGCAAGTATTTGAACAGAAATTGGATTATATTCATAATCCGATAGTAAACTATAAGTCATGCAGTTTGGCGGAAGAATATAAATATTCGAGTGCTATAAGGCATTATTTAATAAACAATAGCGAGTGGGATTTTATTGCGGATTATGATGAGTAATAATATAAACGGTATGGCGATCAACAGGTGATAACACCAACTCGAGAGCAGGAAGCAACCATAAAAGAAGATTTAAGGCTTGTAAGACTATCGGGTTCAAATAATATAGAAGGGTCTTGAGCTGCAACAGTTGAAGAAGTATCCAGGTGAAACTCCCGTGATAATTAAAGATTTTCTTGGATTGAAATTTGAACCAACTAATATTACAGATGTAACAGTCAAAGTGGTTCAAAGGTAAGAATAGGAATAACAAATAAAAATGCCTGAATTTAATGCGGAAGGTGGTGGTTTGCAAATGAAAAACTTAGTGGTGATGTTGAATATGGAACAACAAAAAAATTAACAAAAAGGTCAGAAATTATAAAAGTATAAAATCGTGGATGTTAAAATTGACAATAATTTTGTCTATATAGATGAAACCAAAGGATAAGAAACTAAACATATGTAATATTATTGAGTTTTAGTTTCTGATAAAAGGTATAATTTTACTTACAGATAAGAGAAACAGATACAATGTGTATGCTTACAATGTTGATGGTACATTTGTATGGCAAATGAAAAAAAATTTTTTAATTGGACATTCAGATGAGTATTCATCTATTTATAAGATAAACGATAATTTATTGCATATAATGTTTGTGTGGTATAGAAGTGCAGTTAAATCAGAAAAATGGAAAGGTGTGCTGAGGAACTAATAAAATAAAAGCTCAAACTCATACTCAAACTCGCGCAAATATGCAGTCAAGCAATTAGCGTGGCGTACTTGTTGCGATAAAAATAAATAATTTCCAAACTCATGCAAGTATGCAGTTAAGCAATAAGCGTTGCGTACTTGTGCAGAAGTAAAAAATAAATAATTTCATATCTCTTTAGTTATAGAATTATCAAATGAGCAGAAGATATAAATTTACAGACAATAAAGGGATTGTATTTTATAAGTTTGCAGTTATGGTGGATAGATCTATTTATACGCGATGAATATAAGGAGGTATTGTGGTAGCACAATATTGCCAACACAATAAAGACTTAGATGTGTATGCTTATTGTATAATGACAAGCCATGTTCATTTAATTATCGGTAGCAGAGGTAATCCAATGTCAAATATCATGCGTGACCTTAAACGCCATACTTCAGAAAAATTAAGAAAGCAATTCAACGGCATCAAAAGAAAGCAGAAAGGATTGGATGATACAAATGATGGAGAGAAGCAGGAAGACAAAACAGTAATAATAGAGGTTTTCAATTGTGGCAGCAAGACAATCATCCGATAACGTGAAATTACGGAAAAAATCATGCATCAGGATTAGATTATTTGCATGACAACCCAGTAGAAGCGGGATTTGTGGAAGAAGCAGAAGATTGGTTGTATAACTTGGCCTGAAACAATATTATACGGGACAGAAAGGACGGATAGATATCATACAAATTGAACCAAGATTAAATACTGTATAAGTTGATAAACAACGCACAAGTACGCATCCGCACTTGGCTTTACGGCATACTTGCGCAAGTGGGGGGATACATTATGATTGTTCTAATAATGGTACAGCAGGTTGTTTGGGGATAGTTAATTCAAATGATCTTGTAAGAATAGTAAATGAATATTCGCAGTTTAAGGGAAGACATAAAATAAAAACTATGTCAGTTCCAGTCAATGTTAATTTTTTAAATAATCCAAATTATTCAAATTCTCCTGATACTAACGGCGGACCAATCGGTCAATAAACTAAAAAAATATATGTATAGACAAATTTCTTTCGTGTTTTTATTATTCTATCTCGTTAGTTGTAATTATAATAAAAAATCATTAAGAAATGATAAAATGATAAATACAATTCATGTAGATAGTATTCCTGCTAAGTACATAGCTATAGATACTATTACATATTGTGTAAATATGGATACAACTATAAATAAAGTTGCTTATTTATGGAATTCAAATAGTATTAAAAGCGTTTTTGGAGACCTAACTAAGGTAATAAATCATTATGATAATCAAGATGATGATGTCTATTTTGTTAACATCAAGAAAGATTCTTATCTAAGGTTAATTTTATTTGGAGAATCTATCGATGCAAATAATATCGGTAGTTGTGAGGTTGGATATACAAAATATTTATCTTCTAACATAAAACTTAATCAAAGTTCATTTACTTCATTTTTTACTGAGACTAATATTAAATTGGGTACTGTATTTGATACTATAATACATATTAAAGGAAATAAATATACTAAGGTGAATGATAAACATTTTTTTACAATCAAATACAATTGTCCAATGGAAACTTATATTGGAGAGTATACATTTAATAATAACGGTGAGTTGATAAGATTTAAATATGGCTTTATAAATCCTTAACTTGCTCATACTTTAACCAAGCTGTTGTTGATTTGCAACCAACAAACTGCTGTCCGGTCATCAAGCAATAACCCAAAATAGAAGAAAAAGAAAGAGTTTTTAGCTTTTGATTTCGTGTCCCACACCAAGTTTTCTCCTCGTATCTCGTCGAAAGGACGCAGTGTGCTATGGAAAAGAGGAATATTTTTTTTATTGCACTCTGTCTTCTCGACCAACGGGAGAGAACTTGCTTATGCTTAGCCCACGCCTTTGTTGGTTTGCAACCAACAAACTGCTGTCCATCCATTCATCAAGCAATAACCCAAAACATACAAGAAACAGGTTTGCTTTTAATTCCTAATATACACGCCAAGTTTTCTCCTCGTCCCTCGTCGAAAGGACGCAGTGTACTATGGAAAAGCGGAGTATTTTTTTATTGCACTCTGTCTTCTCGACCAACGGGAGAGAACTTGCTTAAGCTTAGCTAAACAAAACTTAGGCACAAACCTCATAGGTTTTGCGTGGCTTCAGCTCTTTCAGTCGACAGACTTTATAAAATCTCGTTCCAGCTTTTTTTATCTTTCAGCAGCAGTTCACGCAGCATACCTACCGGCATCATGCCGTTATCCGTCATGGCATCATTGAATTTTTGCAACGTATAATTGCTGCCTTCCTGTTTTTTGTAGTCTTCGCGCAGTTTCAGGATTTGCAGTTTTCCCAGCGTATAAAACAGGTATCCCGGGTCATAAGTACCACGCAGTGCCTCCTGTCTGGATGGCTTGTCACCCTGATACCAGTTATTCATAAAAAATGTAGTGGCTTCATCCACGTTCATGCCATTGCAGTGGGTGTTGATGGATACGCAGAGGCGGCAGATGCGCAGCAGCGCCTCGCCGGACTGACCGAGTTTGTATTTAGCCGCTTTTACCGGGTCGCCGTTATTGCCAAAGCCTTCGTCCACCATCATCTTTTCGGTATAGTGCGCCCATCCTTCCGTAAAGGCATAGCTGCCAAATATTTTCTGGACTTTAGAAGCCCCGGAAGCGTTGAGGTGCAGGAACTGTGTATAATGCCCCGGATATGCTTCGTGTATGGAAACGATATCCGTTGAGTAGTAATTAAATTGCGCCAGCCAGTCTTCTTTCTGTTTTGCCGTCCACTTCGCATCTACCGGCGTGATGTAGTAATAGGCTTCGGTGGCTTTTTCCTCAAACGGCCCCGGTGTATCCATGGAGGCTGTACTGGTGGAACGGGCATAAACGGGTGTTTCTTCCACCTTCACGCGCACTTCAGAAGGCATCGTGATAATTTTCTTATCAATCAGGAACTGGCGGATGGACTCCAGGTTTTTGATGGCATCCGGTATCAGGCTCTCAGCAGTCGGGTGTTCTTGCTGCATATCATTGTACACATCTACCGGTTTTTTGTTCGGGTTGATGATATGTGCAGCGGCATTGAACGATTCCTGTTCTTTTTTCAGTTCTGCCATTCCGATTTTCAGAATATCTTCTGTGGACATGGTAATTCCTTCACTGTACAACAGCATTTTTGGAAGTTCTCTTTTCCAATGGCATAGCGGTTGTGTGCTTTTGGCAGTTTTTCCTTTTCCAGATACGACGCATAATCTTCCATGGCGGCAATCGCTTTTTGGTTAGCTTCATTAAAGGTTTTCATCAATGAATCATTCTTCACGTCTTTGAGTGCCATCACTAGCTCATTTTTCAGAAAACCAGCAGAGCCTCTGGCGATGTCTATGGACAGGTTGATATAAGGCAGGGCAAGAGAATCATTGAGGTTGGCTTTCGCGGCAGCAATGATTTCAGGCGTTTTGTTTTCTATGTTGATAATGGATTGGATGCGTTGTTCCAGCGGTGCGAAGTTACGTTTGATGTAAATGTTGACATCCGCTGCGTTGGCATAGGTCATCGGATTTTTAGAATAACTTTGCAGGTCTTCAAAATAGAAGATATCATTTTTTACCGCATTTCGCAGGATACGCCAGTCATAATAATTGCTCTGATTCAACGTACTGCTGTCCATTTCTGCTAACTGTTTGTCATAGGACTTCAGCCATTCCAGTTGTTTGTCCAGTCCGGCTTTACTGTAGTCGGTGGTTTTTCCATCGTATTGGTGCAAACCCAGATAAACACCGTAAGATGGATGCCAGTCAAGGTATTCGGAAATAAATTTTTCAGAAAATGCTTCAAAATTCTTATCAGAATTTTTGTGATTACCTTTGCAACCGAACAGTAACATTACTGAAAATAAGATGAAAGTGATTCGTTTACTCATGACTTAATATTAGTGGATTAATCGGAATAAAGATATTGAATAGGAGTCTAATAAAGAATACAGGCGTATTATTTCAGCAATTTGGCATCATCTCCGGCTTGTAATATGCCCTCTCTGTCTTTGAACGACTGAAAACAATACAGATGCATCTGTGCAACGGTTCTTTTGTCGTGCATCAGATCCATACCCCGCTGCCAGGATTCGGTTCGCAATATATCCACCACGGCATGAGTGGTAAATCCCGTTCCGAGGATTCCGTCTATAAAATCGCCGATGCCGAACAATTTAAAAGCTTCGTCGGCATTTTTAACATCGTATTGCAGCCGCATTTCAGCGGCGGCTTCCGGATAAGCGCCAGCGATAAAATCGGTATACGCCTTAAACTCCTGTTCAAATTCATCTTTTGCCTGAATGTTTAACAGGACAAAAGGAATATCATAAGTGATGTGTGCATTGATACCCGACATGGCGAGGTGTAAAATAGAGTTTTGATTGTCGGCGACGCGCTGGTAATAATTATTCCATGCCGGTTCTATGGAATCACCAAGCAAATAGGCATGCAGGTTGCGGATATAGTGTTTGGCAAATTCATTCATAAATGCCCTGCCATCTGCCGCATGCGGAGTGGTGGAGTGAATAAGGCTGTTGTAGGCAACATTTGTGATGACATTATACAGCGTAGGAAACGCGCCGGCCCTGTCGTTGTATTTATTGAAAAGCAATACCATTTCATTCATGCTGTATTTCAACTCGGAGATGGTGTAAATTTTAGTCGTGTCCGAAAGCTTTAGCAGGCGCAGGTAATCTGCATCACTGTAAAAAGTGGTGCCGCTCCCGCTGACAACAATATGCTGTTGGGATAATAGGGGCGTAGCTGTTTTTTGACAGGAGCTGAGAAGCAGGACAAAAGCAGATACGAAAAAAATCTTATGGTTCATATATTAAATCTACTAAATGCAGCTGAAATATACAATATCCGGGAAGGAATTATTCAGCTGCCGAAGCCTTCTTCTTGTCTTTTGTCGGGAATCGCATGGATAATCCCATGCTGGCGATAATGCGGGGAGATTGTTTGATAAACCCGGCGCCGACAGATGCGTCGAATTGCAGCCATTTGTTAAACAGATAGGCAAAGCCTGTATTAACACGCCCGTCGAATCGTTTTCCATGCGGATAAATCCCAATCACTTCAACAAATAGTTTCATCTGCTGGTGCTTGTTGCCGGTTTTTTTTATCCGTGTTGTCCAGCTGCTGGCGATGGCAAACAGATAGGTGGGTTTGGCATCTTCGCCATTCCATTCAAGTCCATAATTATAAGAGAGTCCGAAATTTTTAGGTAAAAACTGCTCCATACAAATTTTGAAATACGGGGCAACATATCTTGTTTTGAAGTTTTTGGTGGAAATGATATTTACACTGAGTCCGCCGATAAATGAACTGCCCGGTGCATAACGTTTGGCATCTATCATTTTTATTTTCATGCCGATATAAACCGGATGTAGTCCCGATGCAGAACTGTCGCTGAATTTATAGGTAGTCGCATCGCCGTGGACACGCAATTCAAAATATGAACTGATACCATATTTCAGAAAAAAAGCAGGATGCTGGATTTCATGCAGTCCGGTATAATTTTTATAGGCGGCACCGAATTCAATCTGCGCCTTACCTTTGGGTACCAGCAAGATTCCTTCGTAAAAAGCCGGCCGGGTACTCGCAAAATGGTACACAGAATCTTGCGCGAGCACATAAAATGTGGTCATCAGAAGCAGGGAAAGCAGTAAATTCTTTTTCATTGTATAAAAGTACAAAAAGGAACTAGTTTATATGCGCACTTTTTTTGTAAGTTTATGACAATTAATTTTATGAGCTATCAAAAAAAATTAGAAGAGCGTGTAGTCCGGCATGAACGTGTTTTTATTGCGGATAATGCCAGGGTATTGGGTGATGTGGAATTGCACGATGATGTATCCATATGGTTTGGGGCGGTTTTGCGTGCCGACTTTGACAGTATAACGATTGGCAAACGGACCAATGTGCAGGAAGGTGTCATTATGCATGTTGATTTCGGAGGCCCTGTCATCATCGGTGAAGATAACCTGATTGGTCATGGCGCCATGATTCACGGTGCGACTATTGGCAATTGTAACCTGATTGGTATGCGGGCTACCATCCTGAACGGTGCTAAAATCGGGAATGGATGTATCATCGGTGCCCATGCACTCGTGACGGAAAATATGGTGGTGCCGGACGGCAGTATGGTGCTAGGTACGCCCGGAAAAATTGTGAAAACACTGCCGGTGGAAATCGTAAAAGAAAAGGTGCTGTTTGGTGTGGAAGAATATCTGAAAGAAAAAGAATTGTATTTAGAAAAATGAAAATACTCATCCTGCGGTTTTCTTCCATCGGCGATATCGTATTGACGAGCCCGGTGATACGTTGCCTGAAACAACAGCTGCCTGACAGTGAAATCCATTATCTGACCAAAACGCACTACAGCCAAATACTAGAAGCGAACCCGTCTGTTTCAAAAATATATTCCATTGAATCGGATGTTAAAGAAGTCATTGCTCCGCTTCGGGCGGAAAAATATGACGTCATCATCGACTTGCACAACAATATACGCTCCCGTCAGATTTCATCGGCATTACAGGTGAAGACCTATCGCTATAACAAACAACGGTTTAAACGTTTCCTGTTTACGCAGTTCAAGATAAATCTGTTGAACAAACATGTGGTAGACCTTTATTTTACGGCTGTAGCATCCTTACATGTCATCAATGACGGAAAAGGATTGGACTATTTCATTCCGGAAAAGGATGAAGTGTCCATACAGCAGTTGCCGTTTACTCATCTGGCCGGCTATTGTGTGATAGTGGTGGGTGCGAAGCATTTTACCAAACAGATTCCCATGATTAAACTGGAAGAATTATGCAGCAAGATTAAAATACCCATTCTGTTGATGGGAGGAGTGGATGAAGTATATCTGGGCTTGCAGTTGGAAAATAAAGATCCGTTCAAGATTTCCAGTGCATGTGGCAGGTATAACATTAACCAGGCGGCATCGATAATAAAAAAAGCGAAATTTGTTATTACGCCGGATACAGGCATGATGCATATTGCGGCAGCTTTTAATAAACGTATTATCTCTATCTGGGGTGGAACAGAAAAACAATTGGGTTTTGCGCCTTATGCCGTCAATACAGCGAATTCAGTGATTATAGAAAATAATAATCTTCCATGTCGTCCCTGCCATCGCTATGGATTGGATAAATGTCCGAAAGGCCATTTCAAATGCATGCTGGACCTGGATATGCAGAAGGTGATTGATGTGATCTAACCTCTTCGTCTTTCGAGCAGAATCATCATGATCAACCCTAACACCACCCGTTCTTCTTCTCCTTTTTAATTTCTTTGCAGAGTCTCCTGAACGGGACTCTGCGTTTAATCCACTCTTTTACCCACCCCTTGTCCCCTCCGAGGAGGGGAGATGCGGACAGAAGGTTTCTTTATGTAATTACTTTTTATAAAAAGTATAGAGCGAAATGAATTGCACTTAACTGTTTCCCCTCTTGAGAGGGGATTAAGGGGTGTGTAAATTGTTCATTTGAATAAATATTACTTTATTTTTAGAATAAATCCCACCCCTAGTTTGTGATTTTTTGGCAGCGTCTCTTGAAAGGAATTCTGCGTTAAACTGTACAGGCATGGAATGACGTAAATGTCTTAATTTGGGTGATCTAACCTCTTCGTCTCTCAAGCAGAATCATCATGATCAAGCCTAACACCACCCGTTCTTCTTCTCCTTTTTCAAATTCATTGAGTTTATGAACGGCAAATTTTCTGCCCCAGAAGGAAGATTCTTTTTGCAACCGTATGACAGGCGTGCCATCGGGACGTGTGACAATATAGGAAGGATGGAAGAAATAACCCGACAGCATACCTAAAAATGGGATATCCGATAACAATGCATCCAGCACCTTCACCCAGGGATTTTCTTCCTGAATCAGTAAGTCCTGCATGTTGTTTTCATCATAGATTTCATAGCGAGCTTTCCAGATGGAAGCCCATCCTTTGCGCGCTATTTTACCAAGATAATTCCCAAAGCCGGTGGTGAAATTATAGGCAGCAGAAAAATCAAGCCAGCGGTCTGCATTATCGTGGAAATATGGTTTATCTTTATGTAAGTTGAATGAACACAACATAAATCAATAATTGCCCGGAAAAGTTCCCGCTACTCATTATGATAGGGAAATCCGTGCAGAATGGTATAAGCCCGGTACAATTGTTCCATGAAAATCAGCCGTATCAACTGATGTGAAAAGGTCATTTTGGACAGGGAGATTTTATCATTGGCACGCGCATATATTTTCTCATCAAACCCCCAGGCACCGCCAATGAGAAAAATGAGTTTTTTAGTGGACGTGTTTTCTTTATGGAAGATAAACTGAGCAAATTCTACGGACGACAGCGATTTTCCATTTTCATCCAGTAGCACCAGTATATCATCCGGTTTCAATTTGGCAAGTATTTTTGCGGCTTCCTGCTGTTTTATTACCAGTGGGCTGGACGGACCTTTCACTTCGGGAATTTCAACTATTGATACGGGGGTAAACCGTTCCACACGTTTTAAAAATTCCGTGTATCCTTTTTGGGTAAAGTCCTGAAATGTTTTTCCTATCCACCAGATTTCTATTTTCATTTAGTACAATTTTTTAGTATGATTTGCAATAATTCCCATAAATCTCGGACAATAATCAGGGTAATTTGTTAAAAATTCACTTTTGCCGGAATATTTTACATTTATTTTTCTTTAAGGTATTGACATAAATCAATAATACTGTTATCTTTACTTTAGAATTCTAAGAGATATGGGCAGATTATTTACTCTTAGAAACATAATCCCTCTCTTAATACTATTTATACTGGCAGGATGTCAGGAGGGAAATTATAGCAATAATTTTAACTATCAGAGCGATTTGCAGACGTTTTCCTCGGAAGACAAGAATGATATCCCTCAACAGGTTGGTGAGGTGATAGATCCGGAAACGGGCAGGGTCGCATACAAGGTAGTCAGAAAATAACCATGGAACTATGTAAAAAGAAAAGCCCCGCTTACGTGGGGCTTTTCTTTTTATGTTAATCATTCAACAGAAGGTGTATTATGCAATATGCACAAACGTTCTGTCTTTAAATCCTTTTTTGAACAACACTTTTCCGTCTTTCAACGCGAAAATCGTATGGTCTTTTCCAAGACCAACACCTTCACCCGGATGGAATTTAGTGCCTCTCTGACGAATAATGATATTTCCGGCAATAGCCTCTTGACCGCCGTATAATTTAACACCTAATCGTTTGCTGTGTGATTCTCTACCGTTTCTGGAGCTACCGACACCTTTCTTATGAGCCATTTTATTTGATTTTAAATGTTTGTAATTAAGCTATCGTGTCAATCTTTACTTTTGTATAAGACTGTCTGAAGCCGTTTTTCACTTTGAATCCTTTTCTTCTTTTTTTCTTGAAAACGATTACTTTATCACCTTTGGTATGTTCAACGATGGTAGCTGAAACAGCCGCACCACTGATAGTAGGGCTTCCCACTTTTACACCGGCATCACCGGATACCATAAGCACTTTGTCAAAGTTTACTTTATCTCCTGCGTTGCCATCCAGCTTGTAAACAAAAATCTCCTGATTCTGAGCTACTTTAAACTGATGACCGCCTATTTCTACGATTGCGTACATGATTTACTTTTTTGGAGTTGCAAAGATAGCTATTTTTTCCTGATTTTTAAATAGACAGTGTTGATTTTTTATTAAGTCAACAGGTTTTACACATCTATTAATTTATTTTGGTGTAATTTATTGATAAACACTATTTTGTGTTTAAGTTGTTTGCTGAATATTGAAACAATGACAGATTTTTGTATTTATTTTTGTAAAAAAATGACTTTAGATTTGAATATCGTTGGTTCCAAAACGATTATTTCTCTTATCATCTTGTGGCATTTCAATTTAGTTTAGGGCGGAATATTCATTCCGCCCTCCTTTTTATTTCAGTTCATCGGCCGGGATTTCATACGACCAGATTACCATTCCACGCTTGTTTTTTAATTCAATCCTGCATGTTCGCTTCTCTGCCTGACCTGTTACGCTGATTTTTCCATAATTATACGATGGGAAATAGGTGCCCGGCAGCTTGTAAGGGTTGATAAACTCACTGCTTTTTTTTCCTATTTTAACCGGATACATCGTTAGCGGTGAAGTGGTAAAATCGTACAGAGGATATAAATCCGTTTCCTTTATTTTCATCAGCTCGGCATGGTGCCTGTCACCGGAGATAAAGAGCACACCGGTAATATGGTGCTCTTTGATAAATGCAATCAGTCTTTTGTATTCATCAGCTGTTTTATAAAAACATTCTTTTTTGCTTAACGGATTCAGCGCCTGCATGCCAATGCAAATAAACTTAAACGTTCCCGTGGATTGCAGCAGTTCATTTTCCAGCCAGTGGAGTTGCCGGTCGCCTAATACGATGTTCTCCTGTTCATTATTGTATCGGTCATCCAGCATAAAAAACTGACAATCCTGTTGCCTGAACGTAAAGTAATTAAAGGAGTCGTTTTTGGGATTGGGCCAGAACTGTTGAAAAACAGTTAAGGAAGACTCCTTGTATTTAAATGAACCATCGCTGTTATTAGTGCCGTAGTCATGGTCGTCCCAGATAGCATACTGATGTCTGGAATGTAGAAACCCACTGAGTTTCTTGTTCAGGCGTGTTTTTATATTTCGTTTTAGTTGCGCCTTGTAATTTTGTCGTTGTAAAACATAATACAGATTATCTCCCAGCCAGGCCATAAAGTCTGTGCTATCATTTGTCATGGTTTTAAAAATCTTCAGACTGTTAAATGGTTTGATAGCCCTGTTAAATCCTGTTCCGATAAAAGCGCAGGATCCGGCCAAAAAGGAAAAATCGCCAATGCTGTCTGAAGTGGTATGTGCGCTTATCAAAGGATAGAAATCCTTGTTGTCAAACGAATATTGTATGTGATAGACATGATTGTGAGAGAGTCTGTCAAACTGCGCATTAACCGGCAGATACTTCCTGAAAGAGTGTTCTTTTTTGTAAAGATATGGTTTCGCAGCTTGCCCGTCAATTTTCAGGTAAACAACAGCCGTCTTTTTAAACATGCACCACACATTGATTTCGTGTCGGGTAGTGTGACCGATAAATGGTTTGGAAACTAATTTTTGAGAATAGAGACCAACATGAAGGAATAGAAACAATAAGGTAAGAAGTAGTTGATTTATTCTATTGTTATCCATTGCTTCGGTATTCTGTTATTTCATCAAATTTCGGACTCGTTCCAGCAAAGGCGGATGGGAGTAATGAAAGAATACATACCATTTATCCGGGTTGAGGTTGGATAAATTATTGGCGGACAATTTACGCAGTGCGGATATCAGATGCTGACCTGTTCCTGTTTTTTCTTTGGCGTAATTATCTGCTTCAAATTCGTTTTTTCGCGACAGCATATTCATGAAGATACCTGTAATCATGGAGATAGGACTGTACAACAGACTAAACGCAATCAATCCCAAATGGAATACAGGAACATCCGTTTGCAGTCCAAGTGCCTGCGACAGCGCCGGCAGGTTAATGAACAACGACAGGATAAACAGGATGGCTCCCATTTGTGCAACACCAATCAACATACCTGTCCGGATGTGCTTCATTTTATAATGCCCCACTTCATGCGCGAGCACACTCACCAGTTCTTCTTCCGTTTGTTCATTAATAAGCGTATCAAACAATACAATCGTTTTTCTGGAGCCAAGACCGCTGAAATAAGCATTGGCTTTGGTGCTGCGTTTGGAACCGTCAATCACGAAAATATTGGTCAGCGGAAATTGCACCTTGCCCGCAAAGACTTCAATCTTTTCTCTGAGGCTGCCGGCTTCCAGCGGTTTTAATTTATTGAAAATCGGAACAATGAGCGTGGTATAAAATAAGGTGATGAAAATCGTAAACGCTGTAAACAAGGCCCAGGCATATATCCAGAAATAGCTTCCCGCCATTGTGTAAAACCAAACAAATAAACTCAATAAACTGCCGCCGATGACACTTCCCAGCAGATAACCTTTGATTTTATCGGATAAATAGGTCTTCCAGGACATTTTATTAAAACCATATTTTTCTTCAATTACAAAAATCCCATACAGTTCAAATGGTAAACCGATGACATCTGATGCGAAGGCAAATAAGCCAAAAAATAAAAGTGCCTGCAAAACAGGCGAGGAGGTGATTTCCGCAATCTCTATGTGTACGTATGCAAATCCTTTCAGGCTCAGGAAAACAATAATCAGCGCGGTACTGAAAACCGAAGTAATCAGGCTTAAGCGTTCTGTCGCTTTATGGTAATTTCTGGCTTTGGCATATTTCTCTTCATCATAAATACCTTCGAGTTCCCTAGGTATCGGTTTATCCCATGTTTTGGAATTTCTGTAATCCAGTATAAATTCCAGTATAAAATCAAACAGGATAAAGGCGAGAATCAAGATCGTTAAAAGTGATATTCCTTGTGTGAGCATGCTGCAAAAATAGGCAGATTTTAGGAATGCTGCTCAATGATACTTTATGGTAACATTTCCTGAGGCAAAATATGTCGTTTAGCCTATTTCATGTATAGGAATAATGATTCAAATCGGATGTACAGCTCATCTCTTTTGATTTGGCAACGGTCAGCGGGCGTAAAAACGGAGCATCCCCGAATTTATCAAAATAGTAACTGTTGGATGAAGCGCAGTTGTTGTTCAGAAAAACCGTGTTTTGCTGTTGTTTCAGGATAAATTTGAAATAGTTGTCATGTTCCTGCTGTTTGATTTCAAAAGCCGAGGCTTTCCTGTTGCGTTGCTCATTCAGCACCCGCATGATATGTGTCAGTTGGATTTCTATCATGTCAAACCACGACAATCCGGATGCGGCATAGGGACCGAAAATGATAAAGAAATTGGGGAAATTGGGCACGGAACAGCCCTGATAAGCCTGTAATCTGTGCGTACTCCAGAATTCGCCGAGTTCCATTCCGTTTTTTCCAAACAGCTGGTAGTTGAGGTAGTTGGTATTCTTCATTACATTGAAGCCGGTAGCGGCAATGAGGGTATCGATTTTTCGGATAGTACCATTTTTAGTGATGATACTGTCTTTCGTGATTTTAGAAATGCCATCTGTGACCAATTCTACATTTGTTCTGTTGAAGGCAGGATAGAAGTCGTTTGAAAAACTGGGGCGTTTACACCCAAACCCGTAATTTGGTGTCAGTTTTCGCCGGATTTCAGCGTCTTTAACCTGTTGTTTTAAATTATACAGACAAATTTTTTCCAGGTATTTAATCAGGAAGGGATATTGTTTATAGTTGACGACACTCGTTACCATCACGGTTTGTGTCAGCATGTCGGTAAGTTTTCGAACAGTGTTTTGTGAAAGCGGCAGGGTGGAAAATACATTTCTGATGATATCCGGAATGGCGGCATCGGGTTTTGGAAAAATCCAGATGGGCGTTCGTTGAAAAACATACAGATGTTCCACTATCGGGGCGATGGCCGGTACGAGTTGTACACTGGTGGCGCCGGTCCCGATAACCGCCACTCTTTTGTTCGTCAGGTTGTACGAATGATCCCATCTGGCGGTATGTATCACTTTTCCTTCAAAGGTGTCAAACCCTTCAATATCCGGGAATTTAGGGTCGGTCAGTGCACCTGTCGCAGATATCAGGATATTGGAGATGTAGGTTTTACCACTCTTCAAAGTGACTGTCCAGCTGGTATTGGATTCATCATAAACGGCTTTCTCCACTTCACTGTTGAAGCGAAAATTCTGCCGTATTCCGTATTTGTCGACGCAGTGATTGGCATAGCGGAATAATTCTTCGCCGGGCGCAAACACCCTGCTCCAATTGGGGTTCTGCTCAAAGGAGTAAGAGTAGGTAAATGAGGTGATATCCACCGCCACTCCCGGATACCGGTTGTCGCGCCAGGTGCCTCCGATATCACGCTCCCTTTCCAAAATCAGAAAGGAAAAGCCGGCTTCTTTGAGCTTGATACCGGCTCCGATACCGGAAAACCCGGAACCAATGATGATGACTTCTGTATCTGTTTTTTTCATCTTCGGAATCTTAGCATGTCAAAAGGTAGGGGGTTATTTTTATTTTGTATTTAAACATAAGATAATTTGATTGACAAATGGCAGGAATGCCGGTTTCAAACGCATTCTGATTTTTTATTTATTCGCTTTTTTGTAACTTCATGCTTTCAATCATTTCGCATTAGTTAGTTAATATGCTGTACCACAACGATAAATCCATTTTATTTTTCAACGGAGAATTTAAAAATGTAAAAGATTTCAGAATCAGTCCCTTTAATCAGACACTGCATTACGGCTATGGGGTATTTGAAGGCCTGAGAGCGTATAATGCACAACAGGGGCCGCATATTTTTAAGGTCAAACGACATTTTGAGCGATTATCGAAATCAGCTGAAAAGCTGAATATTCAGATGCCTTATACTGTTCAGGAGATGATAAATTTCGCCTATGAGCTGATTGAGCGCAACGAATTAAGGGAGGCATATATCCGTCCATTGGTATTCATGGATAAAAACATGACACTCAGGGCACACGATGCGGATAAACCGAATATCCTGATGACTTGCTGGAAATGGAACCGTTATTATCCATCCAATCATCTAAAGGTATTGGTTTCTTCCTGGAGAAGACCGCATCCCAAAACTATGCCGGTGGATATCAAAGCTACCGGGAATTATATCAATTCCATTCTGGCTACGCGCGAAGCCATTCAGGGTGGATATGACGATGCCCTGTTGATGGACGTGGAAGGCTACATCGTTACAGGTCCCGGCGCTTCTTTTATCATGGAAAAGAACGGCAAATTGATTGTTCCGCCGGTTCACAATATTTTTCCGGGCATTACAAGGTCTACATTGATTGATATTGCCAAACAGATGGGAATAGAGGTGGTTGAAAAGCAATTTGGTGTGGAAGAGGTCATCAACGCAGACGGTGCTTTTTTTACGGGCACAGCTGCCGAAGTGGCCGGAATTGAGAGTATTAACGGTCATAAACTTAAATTAGCCTGGGAAGATACCATCGGTCATTTACTCCATAACCGGTATAAACGCATTGTTTCCGGAAAAGATACTAACTTCCTGGAATACTTTTAACGGCACATCAGCGGATAAATGCTTAAATTTGCATAACCGTATCCAATGAAAGTAATCATTCACTTTCTTTTCTTGTTTTTTTGTTTTCAAACTACATTCGCTAATGTTACGTTGATCCCTTACGGTGCTTCCTGGAAATACCTCGATAACGGCACTGATCAGGGGACAGCCTGGACAGGAACATCTTTTAATGATGCCTCGTGGGCATCCGGCAATGGTCAGCTGGGATACGGCGATGGAGACGAAGCCACCATAGTAAGTTTTGGTGGTAATGCCGCTGCCAAATACATCACTACCTACTTTAGAAAAAATATTACGATTGGCAGCACCGCCACCTACCTGGATTATACCCTGAATGTAAAAAGAGATGACGGAGTTGTCGTATACATTGATGGTACGGAAGTTTTCAGAAGCAACCTGGCAGCCGGTGCGGTAACCTATACCACCTTAGCGGTTAATGCGGCAGATGACGGCAATACCGCACAAAGTACCACCTTGACGGTTGCACAGCTGCCTGCCGGTAATCACACAATAGCCGTTGAAATGCATCAGACGAATGCTACCAGTTCTGACCTTTCTTTTGATTTGGAGTTGGTGGCGAATGAGGCTACAGTGATTAATTTTGGCGGCAGCTGGAAATACCTGGATAATGGCACCAACCAGGGAACGACATGGACAGCCACCACTTTTAACGATGCTGCCTGGGCTGCTGGTAATGCTGAATTGGGTTACGGAGACGGCGATGAAACAACGGTGATTGGTTATGGTGGCAACGCTTCGAATAAATATATCACGACCTATTTTCGCAAAAATATTACCATCGGCAGTACGGCATTGTTTTCAGATTATACGATGAATATGGTGGTTGATGACGGAATCGTCGTGTATATTGACGGAACGGAAGTATACAGGAATAATATGCCGGCAGGTGTTATCGGTTATCTTACACTGGCATCATCCGCTTATGATAATTTTCCCCTCACAACTAATCTCAGCCTGGCACAATTACCAACCGGTAACCATACGATTGCCGTGGAAGTGCATCAGACAGCAGTCACCAGTTCGGATGTCAGTTTTAATCTGGAACTAAAAGCGAATATAGCGAATGCCGTTTCTGTCACCCGGGGGCCGTATCTGAATTTGGCCACACAAAATTCGGTACATATACGATGGAGAACGAGCAGTGCTTCCAATTCTGTGGTGAACTTTGGAACTACAGATGGAGTTTTGGCATCATCTATAACGGATGCCACGCTTACAACGGAGCATGATGTGACTGTATCCGGTCTGTATCCGGATACAAAATATTATTATTCGGTGGGTAATTCCAGTCCTTCCGTACAAACTTTAAATGCAGGAGCGAATTACTATTTTTATACCCTTCCTTTGAAAGGAACGGAACGGGTTGCCAGAATATGGGCAATGGGTGATTGTGGAAATAATTCTTCCAATCAGCGGAATGTCCGTAACAGCTATATGAGTTTTATGGGAGGGAACCATACGGACGTCTTGCTTCTATTGGGAGATAATGCCTATAACGCCGGCACAGATGCGGAATACACCAATAATTTCTATCCGATTTATCAGGATTCCTTACTGCGGAATGTAATCCTTTGGCCGGCTCCGGGCAATCACGATTATGCCAATAACGGAACGCGGCAGAATGATCATGCCATTCCATACTATGATATGTTTACACTGCCCACCGCAGGCGAATCGGGTGGAGTGGCTTCCGGCACGGAAGCTTTTTATTCATTTGATTTTGCGAATATCCATTTTCTCTCACTGGACTCTTACGGAAAAGAATCAAATACCTACAGAATTTGGGATACACTTGGGCCACAGGCCGTTTGGGTGAAGAATGACCTGGCAGCCAATACACAAAAATGGACGATAGCCTACTGGCATCATCCACCATATACACTTGGCTCGCACTCCTCCGAATCGGAAACGGATTTGATTGCCATCCGGCAGAATTTTATTCGTATTTTAGAACGAATGGGAGTGGACCTTATAATATGCGGCCACAGTCATGTTTATGAACGTTCATATTTACTGAACGGGCATTATGGCAATACAGCATCTTTTAGTCTTGCAACAAAAGCGGTAAGCAGTTCAACGGCAAAATATGATAACTCATCGAATTCCTGTCCCTATGTCAAAAAATCGCCGTTATCACTGGGCACTGTTTATGTGGTGGCGGGTTCTGCCGGGCAATTAGGCGGGCAGCAGATCGGCTGGCCGTTGAGTGAAATGACCTATTCAAACAATACAAAAGGCGGAGGACTTGCATTAACGGTAAACGGCAACAGGCTGGATGCGGAGTGGGTATGCAATGATAGTGTTATCCGTGACAGATTCACAATGATGAAGGATGTCAATAAAAAGGAAACTTATACCATCTATGAAGGTGACAGTATTGATTTGACTTCTTCCTGGAAAGGGAATTACAATTGGTCTGGAGGATATACCACACAACAGGTTCGTGTATCACCTGACGGACTGGATGTCGACACACTGACTGTTACGGATAATTATGATTGTTTGCAGGATTCCTTTATCGTCACCAAGGCGCTGAAGTTGCCTGTTGAATGGATGGGCTTTTCGGCAGATGTATATCCCGTCAATCAGGTATTGTTGCAGTGGCATACGGCCTCAGAACAAAACAATGCCTATTATACCGTTGAATGGTCAACAGATGCCATTCATTTTTCCACCCTTGGGAATGTTGCTGGAAATGGCACTACACTAAAAGAGAGTCACTATCGGTTTTTACATGCCACGCCGGTACCCGGAATGAATTATTACAGGCTCAGACAGACAGAAACAGACTTATCCTTCAGCTATTCAGGTATCATACAGGTGAATGTGCCTAATGCCGTCAATACGGCTGCCAAAACCAATTTTCTGTATGCGTTTCCCAACCCATCTGAAACGGGAGAGTTTAAAATAGATTATTATTCTTCAAAAAGTAAAAATTCGGTTATCAGCGTATTCGACAGGATGGGAAGATTGGTTTTTACGGATATGTTGAAGGTTCAAAATGGAATAACTCATTATCACCTTAAATTAACCGATTTCCCGTCCGGTATGTATATTGTAGCTGTCGAAAATCAAAATATCAGGATTCAAAAATAAGAGATGTCAACAAGTGGAGTTCTATGATTCGATAATACATCTGATTTTCCCATGAAATTCACCATTGATTTTATCACTTTTCATTCATTTGTCTTTTAAAATAAGTACATTTACAGGTAATAAAAATTTTAACATGCAACGTCTATACAAGCTTTTTCTGCTGCTATTTTCAATGGTTTTATTTTTTGAAATGCAGGCGGCTACTATCATACGGGGGCCGTATCTGATATGGCCACACAAAATTCCGTTCATGTCCGATGGCGGACCAATACTGCCACCAACAGCGTTGTACAATATGGCACTACTGACGGCTCGCTATTGATGACTGTTATAGATAATACATTGGTCACTGATCATGATATCACGGTATCCGGTTTGTCAGCCGATACAAAATATTATTATTCGGTGGGTGCTACCAATCCTTTGACGGAAACCTATCGCTCCGGTGCGAATTATTTTTTCTCTACATTGCCGGAGAAAGGTGCGGAACGGCTGACGCGTATTTGGGCAGTCGGGGATTGCGGGAATAACTCTTCCAATCAGCTCAACGTCCGCAATAACTATATGAAGTATATGGGCGAAAATCATACAGACATTATGTTGTTGCTGGGGGATAATGCCTATGATGCCGGACTGGATAACGAATATTCCACTAATTTTTTTCCGATATATCAGGATTCCCTGCTTAGGAATGTTGTCCTGTGGCCGGCTCCCGGTAATCACGATTATGCCAATAACGGCAGTCGTCAGAACGACCATGCCATAGCTTATTATGACATGTTCTCCCTGCCAAAAAACGGAGAAAGCGGCGGTGTGCCATCTAGCACAGAAGCTTATTATTCCTATGATTTCGGCAATATTCATTTTCTTTCACTGGATTCTTATGGTAAAGATTCCAACACCTATTTTTTATATGATACGCTGGGCCCACAGGTGAGATGGATAAAGAATGATTTGGCGGCTAACACACAAAAATGGACAATCGCATATTGGCATCATCCGCCTTTTACGTTAGGCTCCCATAACTCGGAAACGGAAGGCGACTTAATCAATATCCGGTTCAGGTTTATCCGAATACTGGAACGGTATGGCGTGGATTTGGTATTGTGCGGACATAGTCATGTGTACGAACGATCCTATTTTCTGAACGGCTATTACGGCAGTGAAACATCATTTAATTTGGCTACGAATGCACTGACTTCATCTACCGGAAAATATGATAATTCCACGAATTCTTGTCCTTACATAAAGAATCAATCCACTAAAAAAGGGACTGTTTATGTCGTGTCTGGTTCTGCCGGGCAGTTGGGAGGAAGCCCTTTAAATCTTGCGTGGCCGCATAATGCCATGGTCTATTCCAACCGGGATATTGGAGGCGGTCTGGCATTGACAGTACAGGGAAATCGTTTGGATGCGGAGTGGGTGTGCAGTGATGGTGTTATCCGAGACCGGTTTACCATGATGAAAGACGTTAATAAGAAAGAGACTTACTTTATTCCGCAGGGAGATATCGTTCCATTATCTTCTTCCTGGAACGGTACCTATAACTGGACAGTTGGCGGTTCGGAGAAAGACATCAGTTTTACAGCAGGTTCCGCCAAAACAGATACAGTTATCGTAACGGATAATAACAACTGTCTGAAAGATTCATTTATCATCAAAAAAAGCAGCTTATCCGGATTTCAACCTCATAAAACTGAAGATACAAACATCAAAGTTACACCCAATCCTTCTGCTACGGGAGAGTTTAATATAGAATACCTGTCTGCAAAAGGTAAAATCACGACGATTCAGGTGTTTGATGTACAAGGTAGATTGGTATACAAAGACGAAAGGATGGTATCGCCGGGTTTAATGCATTATAATCTTTCATTAAAAGATGTCCCATCCGGAATTTATATGCTCAATATAGATGACGATATTATCCGTATAGAAAAGTAACAGGTATGGATTTCAGCAACATCATGCATGACCGGAATCTGCGTGTAACAGGTATTGTTATCGTATCACTTTTTGTGCTGGGCAACCTTGCTGAATGTATATATAGTTATTACCGACAAAAACACTATTATACATACCATTCATTTCTTATAAATATCAGTATCGCTTTATTACAGCAATTGACGGATGTCTTCAATAAGATTATCTTCTTTATGGGATTTGTGTTCGTTCAGGAACATTATTCCATTCAACGGCTTTTTCACTGGCGTGAGATTCAGATTGACTTTCCATTTACGCTAACGGCTCATTTTCCATTTTTGCAGATCAATGGGTATATGTTGTTTGTCTGGATTTTTATTCTGGTGCTGGCCGATTTTTGCCAGTACTGGCTGCATCGTCTGTCCCATGAAGTCAATATTATGTGGGCAGGGCATATCGTCCATCATTCGATGGAGGAGTACAATTATACCGTTGCACTGCGTCAGTCTTTTATTGAAAGTGTCTACACCTGGATTTTTTATCTTCCGCTGGCATTTTTCGGAATCCCCTGGCAATTGTTTATCATGGCCTATGCTGTCAGTCTGATATGGCAGTTTTTTGTGCATACACGCCTGGTCGGGAAGCTGGGGTTGCTAGAAAAAATAATGGCTACGCCTTCTCATCATCGCGTACATCATGGAAAAAATCCTCAATACATAGACAAGAACTATGGCGCCTTCTTTATCATTTGGGACAAGATTTTCGGCACTTTTGAACCGGAAGTGGAAGCGGTTGATTATGGTGTCACCGTACCCTTGCAGACACAAAACCCAATATGGGTGAATGTCCACCATCATCTTCATATATTCAAAATGGTGTCTAAGACAAAAGGTTTAAAAAACAAGTGGATGGTATTTTGGGGTAAACCCGCCTTTATTCCATCGGATATCGAAAGTGAGTACCAAAAACTTAAACTACTTTCAACCCCCGAAAAAAATCACCTTCCTACTGAAAAATCCATCTATCTGTTCCTG
>JAXLTW010000016.1:0-78243 GCA_046329865.1 Chitinophagales bacterium
TACAATCTGAACGATTCCTCCAAAAACAACACTTATTTTCCGATTATTATCGGTACAAACAATTCATTCTGCGGCAGGATATAAGCACGCAAAATATGATTGAGGCCATTGCAGCGACAGGTGATAACGACTGGGAATCCATTTTCACCACCTACTACCTGAATCAGTTTATCCTGCAAACAGCTGCAGCAAACGGAATCAAAGATGACACGCAATTACACTTCAATGAACTGCAACAAAAAGATATCTTTCTAAAACAGGTTTTAGAAGATAAAATACATCATCATTGGCAGGAAAATATTCATCAACTTCTGGAAAACGCTGACATTTCCGAATTGAAATATCTCTACAACCAGCGCAAGAACAAACAATTTGCCTCCAAAAATTCGTTGCGTAAAATCATTCATCATGATATTGATTTTTTTACAACGCTGTTCCCTGTACTGATGGTTAATCCGTCGGTATGCACATCCATACTGCCTCTTCAAAAGGACTTGTTTGATTTTATTATTTTAGATGAAGCCAGTCAGTTGAGACTGGAGGATACGTTCACGTCCCTGCTGAGAGGTAAAATAAAAATCATTTCAGGTGACAAACACCAGATGCCACCGAGTAATTTCTTTGGCAGTGAAACTATTTTCTGGGAGGAAGATGAGACGGAAAACGAGACGGAAAATTTTCTGGCAGAAAGTAAATCACTGTTAGAGTATGCTGACGATGCCAACTATAAAAATGCTTATCTTGATTTTCACTATCGCTCGCTGCACCCTGATTTGATTCAGTTTTCCAATCATGCGTTCTATCAGTCACGCCTGATTCCAATGCCTGAAAAGGAGCATTATCCTGCCTTATTTTACAAACAGACAGACGGGCTGTACACACAGGGCACCAATAAAAAAGAAGCGGCAGAGATAGTTGCCTATGTCTATCAGCTACAGAAAATAAATGGTGCCTATCCTTCTATCGGTATTGCCACGTTCAATATCTTCCAACGAGACCTTATTTTAGACGAACTGTATCATCAGGCTTATGCCGATAATGAAAAGAATGAACTGCTGCAGGAATTGTTGAAGAAAGGTTTATTCGTAAAAAACCTCGAGAATATACAAGGTGATGAACGCGATATCATGCTACTTTCCACTACTTTCGGAAAAGATGAAAATGGTAAATTCAGACAACTGTTCGGTCCAATTTCACAGGAAAAGGGTTACCAGTTGCTGAATGTCATCGTTACGAGAGCGAAACATTCCCTTCATGTATTCACCTCTATTCCTGAAACGGTTTTTATGAATTTCGAGTCGGAGCTTAAACAAAAAGGAAACCGTGGTAAGGGAATCTTTTACGCCTATCTGGCTTTTGTTAAATCCAAATACGAACACAATGAAAGTATGTCTGATTTTATCCTGAATGTATTAGACCAAAATGCTGTTTCAGCGACCACTCAAAAACGAAACCAACCGTCGATTACTTTTAAAGACCTTATTTTTTCGGAGCTAAAAAAGCATTTCGGAACTGATATACGACAAGATTTTCCATTCGGAGGATTTATACTAGATATCGTTCTTTTTAAAAACAATCATCCTTTCTTGCATATTGACCTTGAAAAAGCAGACAATTACCATTCCGGGGTGGCATACCGGTCCAAATTACACCGACAAAAGGTATTGGCTGATTATGGTATTCTTACCTATCACTTATGGTCCTATCACTGGTGGAAAGACGCGGATTCGGAACTGAAGAATATCAGTAAGATTCTTCAATAGCTTAATAAATTAACTAAAAATATATTCCATTATATAAATTTGATAATTGTCAAAAAAAATGAAGTTACAATTACATCCTCTTAAAAAAAGCTATTATTATTTAGACAATTCTTATTAACTCCTTATATTTAGTTAGCCGTAACTAATTAATAGTCATTTCATGAAAAAGTCAATTTCCAGAAGAAAGTTCATCGGACTTTCTGCTTTGGCGGGTGTAGCCTCCACCTTACCGTTATCCGGTTGTAAAAAAGCTGAGGTAATTCCAAATGCGAATGAATTTGAAGCCATTGTGATTGGTTCAGGATTTGGCGCCTCCGTTTCCGCATTGCGCCTTACGCAAGCAGGCAAAAAGACGCTGATGCTGGAGATGGGAAAAGAGTATGATATCAATCCTCCAAAAGAGGTTTTTACAAAAACACTGAATCCAGACGGGCGTTCATTCTGGTTGAAAAGAAGAACCGCCGCACCGGTTACCACGATACAATTTGATATACCAAAATATGTAGGCGTGTTGGACAAGGTATCATTTCCAACGTCCTATATGAATATTTACAGGGGCACCTGTCTGGGCGGAGGTTCAGTGGTGTATGGTGCTATGCTGCCGTATGCGCAACCTTCCATGTGGAATGAATACTTTCCATTTGTAGCATACAGTGAAATGACAGACAAATGGTATCCGAAAGTCAAAAAAGTATTTTAAATTTCAGCGAAGTACCCGATGATATTTTAAATACCAAGTATTATCAGTTTGCCCGTGTGGGACTAACCCACTGCGAAAAGGCAGGTATGGATAAGGTTATGCTGAATGCAGGTGTCGACTTTAATATTATTCGGGGAGAAATGAACGGCACTGTAAAGAAATCTTCTATAGGAGGCGAGTTGCTTTATGGTTCTAACAACGGCTATAAAAACAGTCTGGACAGAAATTATATCCCCGCTGCAAGGGCAACCGGCAATTTAACCGTGGAAACATTACACAAGGTAGATTATGTAAAACAATTGACCGATGGACGCTATGAAGTAAACGTCTTAAAAATAAATGAACAGGGAGAAACGGAGTATACAAAAACCTACACCTGCAAACATTTGTTTGTGAATGCAGGTGTCGTTGGCACCATGCAGATTTTGCTAAAATCAAAACACCTCGGGGGCCTCGCGAATCTCAATGATGAGGTAGGCAAACACTGGGGCAATAACGGCAATGTAATGGCTATGCGAGTATTGCTGAATGAAGAAACCGGCGCCGACCAATGTATAGTACCAGTAACAGCCTATGGAGATTTAAACAACCCTATTGCACCGCTTTTAGCTGAACAGGCTCCATTCCCAATCGGCATGGAGTTGAAACAATTGTTAACCTTAGCCATTACCAAGAATCCGAACCGAGGCTATTTTAAATATAACCCTGCAACGGATAATGCCGAGTTATATTTTGACAGCAGTCAAATGGAATTGTCCCGAAAAGCAATGGGAAATTTTATTGACCGTTTAAATGCCGCAAATGGTGGATCCTTAGACCGCCTGTTTTATTTTAACGGCAAAGGATTTGGAGATGATTTCACCTACCATCCGCTTGGTGGCGCAGTGTTGGGATTAGCCAGTGATACGTACGGAAGGTTAAAGGGGTATGAAAACTTATATTGCCTGGATGGTTCCATGATGCCGGGCTTCTCTTGTTGTGCGAACCCTGCGCTGACGATAGCTGCATTAGCAGAACGTGCCATGGAAAAAATAATCGCAGAAGATTTTGCCTAAAAAAAAATGGTCAAAACAAGATGTTTTGACCATTTTCATATTTTAGTTCACTTATCCCGTGTATTAACTTGTACTAATAAACTACGCCAAAACGTACAAAACCACCGTGCCCCAATACTGTCGGGAAACCTTTTACTGGAGTTACCGTCAACCGATAACCTCCGTTTAAGGAAATACCAACTTGTTTAATGATTTTAAACTCTACTCCAAGCCCCGTATTAGATACAAAGTTGTGAGAAATACCTGCAACAAATGCAGAAGTCACCGTATTTAACTGATAGCCCGGTGCAATATTGATAAATGGAGACACTCTCTTTTTTAAAAAGTACGCGCGCATATCCAATGTTATAGGGAAAGAAATGAAACCACCTTTGCCATATTCCGTACCTATACCCAAACCTATACCAAAGTGAGGCGATACACGACCACCCAATACTTCATTAAATGAAAACACGGCAGTTTTGCCTGAAAATGCCACACCTAATTCCGTAATGCTAACAAATCCCTTTTTATAGTAATCAACCGGCTCTGCAGTTTTGGGTTTTACAGCAGTAAGTGCGTTTTCAAATTTTTCACGACTAAAACCATGGTATGCAACAACCAAAAAAACAAGTGTTAAAATAATTCTTTTCATATTGAGTTGTTTTATGTTATAAAAATATTCCATATTTCTGAATAAATCAATGATAAAAATCAGTAACAAGAATAAGTTTTCAACCTTATAAAGCAAGTGTATTAAAACTTGACGGCCATACCTATTTTTGCAACGCACATTTCCAGCCACCCGGCTTCCACATTCACCCCTAAATGATCTAAAAAATAATAGCGCATACCTACCCCGCCTCCACCGGTAACTCCTGCATATTTTCCTACGCTCTTACCTATCCGGATAATGGCGCCTGCATGCATGGGTATATATACATCCAGTTTTGCAGGGTCAATCTTAGAATGATTCTTTTTATAAATCATCTGATACAGGTGCAATACTCCTCTCCCGCCTACGCCAATACCTGCCTGTTTATTGCCTGCATCGTATCCTATAAATACCCCTACACTAAAAAACGGATGCGCCGACACATCAAAATTCAACATCATGCCCGGCCTGAATCCAAACTGATAACTTTTAAGGGATAAGCTATCTGCTTTTTTCCCGGTAAACGCATAATGGCTGCCAAAATTAAAATTGACATCCATCTGGATAAACCCTTTACGGATGCCTTCCAAATCTGTTGACGATTTTTCTTTCTTTCTTTTAAGAGAATCTTTAACGGCAAAACCAGCCCCTTCAAAAGCAGCGCTGTAGTTGAAAAAAAACAAACTGATAAAAAGAAAGATCGTAAATCTCATTTGATTAAATTATTTTGCAAATGTATGACTTATTAAAGGAGTAATTGTATAAAAAATCCCCCGATATACGGGGGATTTACATAAAAGGTTATATTGGAATATTAATTACAGTTTGATAGATACACCACCTTCTACTATACTCTTTCCATATCCAACTTCAAAATTAACACCTATCATATCATTAAAGAAGTATCGAACGCCAAATTGTGGTCCTGCAAAGATAATACCGTTTACTGGCTTGCCGCCCGGCAAGTATACTGCTATACCGGAACCAATATTCAAACCAAAAAACATGTCTAATTTATCACCGATGGCAACGTTTTTCTTATCAGCAATTAACTGAAAAAAGTGGAAATTTGCCAATATACCTACCGGTACATATAATACTCCACCACTTCCAAAACCTGAAAATTTTCTACCGCCAATACCCGTAACAAGACCAACACCAACGTAATCGTGAACACCAAATTCAGCTTGTACGGATAATGTTCCTGAATAAAAGAAGGAACCAAAACCTAATCCGCCTCCATAATAACTGGCAAACCCGCCTTTTCCAACTTCCCCGATATATGAAGATAAACCTAAACCGATTGTTATAACTTTAGATCCTTTACCTTCAAATGCTTTACCACCACCAGATGACTTGGCTGATTTAGAAGCGGCGTACATGTTCATGTGAGTCATATTCATGCCTAACTCACTGGCAAATGTATTAGTAGTGAATGAGATAACTGCTAATACGATAAATGATTTGATTAGTTTTTTCATAATAGTTAATTTTAGTGAACAAATGTATAACTTAAAAACCAAAGTGTATATACCTAATAACAAGTAAAAATTAACAAAAATTAATTTATTCACACCTTTTCCACAACGATAGCACTGGCACCGCCGCCGCCATTACATATAGCGGCTGCGCCTATTTTACCGTTCTTTTGTTTCAAAACGGAAATCAATGTGCCTCTACAGCGCTGATTTCTGGATACTAACATTTTGCTCCTGGCCAACAATTTATAATAATATTCTTCTTTCATGTTGCATTATTTTCTGCAACTTGCTGATTGAAGTTTCAAAAATCAACGTCTTCATCTGTTCTTGTTTCTTTGAATTTAGCTTTGGATATTGGTGATGGCTTCATTCGGTTTCTGAGCTTTCATGAAAATATCTTTGCTGTGGCTGCACTAGTCCTTTACATATAAATATCCTTTGCTTTTCTTGTCATTTGTTGGATTGCATTATTGGCTGTAATTTCTTTATCAACTTGCCAGTTTCTTTCTTCTTTTGTTCAGGTACTTTACCATTTACTAATCTTGTGGATAGACCTTCTCTTTGCGGAGGAATGCTTTTTGTTTTTCTCTATGTTTTTGAATGTATCATTTTTTGGCTTTGCAGGTTTGTGGGATCTTCTCACTTTATTATCCTGATCTTCTACATAAGAATGTCTTCTTCCTCCATGTGTGCATGTCTCTTTGTGGATCTGTATTAGCATCATGCTGATGAGCATCAGGGTTTTCCATTTTCGTTGGATAGTTCATTCTTCCAATGGATATGCAGTGCTTCTCTTCTCCTCAGCTCCTCAAACACACTGAGGATTCTTTTTAACTCATCAGTTATTTTGGCATAATTGCTTTCTTGGGCTTCTCATGATAGTGTTGTTGAATGTTTTGTGTATTGACTGCATTGAGCCTTTGCGGGCTTTTTGTTGACTTGTGTGTACATTTGTTTGCAGATGTGTCGTCAATCTGATCTTTTGTGTTTATTGTTCAGCAGCAACTTATTTTTCTTTTTCAGGTTCAGCTGCTGACTTTTTCAGCCATAGCAGCTTCTTGGCGTTCTCTGTCGATTGTCATTATTTGCATGTTTACATTTGGTTTTGGGTAAGTTAATTTAAAATCATTTCAAAGATTACTCTATCAGATAAAATTACAATTCTCTTCTTTTGAGAGACTCTTCCATTTGCTGAACCATTGAAAATCAACCTTTGATTGAAGTCGTTGTTGAAAATGGTTTTTATTGCTTTCAGTAAGTTTCTTTATTAGCTGTAAGAAGGAAAACACTCCCGCCATACGATATTGGCTCGATAATATCGGCAGCAGAACAGATTTGCCCTTTTTACCGGATTCCAGCGCCAATTATTTCAGCTACTCCTTTAACAGAGTTCAAGGAGATAAAATTGGATTGCGGCTGAAGGCGAAGTTTATGTATGCACGGTATCAGAGTTATAACGTATATAATTTAAAGACACGAAGCAGTATTTCCAGTCTGTCTGATGTTCAGATAACGCCCGATGCAGGCAATCAAAATCCATTTATCACACTTGCACAAAATGACAACCGGAATTATACTGTGTATATGCTGCCGGACATTCCGGAAGCACAATCCTATTCCAATAAACTACTGTTTCCCGATTCTATCACCGATGTAAATGTGTTGTTGCGCAATTATCTTGCTGAAAATGATGTGTATGGCGGAGTGGCATTACCCGAAATTGAAGCGTTCGATTTAATAACGGGAAATACCGTTCCTACACCTGCCCCGCTTTCCATCACTTTCGCCGATTTCAATAATATAGTGGATGATTTAAGCCGCATTATCAATCTGACACAACTTTTGCAACAAGGCAACAATATCCACTTTTTTCGGTTTGCTGGATTGGGATTATTCCCTAATCTTGACAATCAATATATCTTTGCACCGCTGAAATTATATCCAAATGAAGTGGCTATCTTAAAATTTCATCCTCCTGTTTTTGCGAATCATCTTTCCTCCATACCAAATGCCGATGTCCGTTATTTTTCCTTATGTCTGGGCGACAGTAAAACCTACAATTATAAGACACTGGCAGACTACCGTTTTAAAATCGCATCCGACGGGAATATTTACGTGGTGATAGGAAGAAAAGAATCCGATATCATAACCAAAGCTGACGGTTTGAATTTTATTGAATGGGTGCCGGAGTTAAAAAACGAAGGGTTGATAATTTACAGAAACTTACTATCGGCTGCGGATTATCCCTATAATATGAACCAGGTTCCGGATATTTTAAAGAACCTGAATCAGGTATTCAATATCAACTTCCTGCATGCCGACACCTATATCGGAGACCGCGCACCCAAAGGTATCAAAATGAGTAAGTCCGCTTATCTTACTAACTTTGCAGGGTTTGAGGTGGTTTACTGATTTCTATTTTTGCCATGCACCCACCGCACCGAACAAGGTACCGCTGTACAAGCCTTTATTTAATCCCACTTCTGTAGCAGCATAGGCAGAATTGTATTGCAACTGATTTCCAAACGGTATCTCAAAGGCTGTATTTCCTGTATTCCAGTCCAACGCCGTAAAATTCCATATGCCATTTTTTTGTCCCATGCAATATGCCAGATTGGTGGCAGCACTCATGCATGGAATACCGCTTGGAAGGCTGACGCTTGTATTTACCCAGGCAGATTTCAATTGACGCGTTGCCGGATTCCAGATGAATTTCTCAGCTCCATATGGAGCATTGCCCGGCAAACCGGAAAGCAGAATGTTGGCAGTCTTGTTGCTGCCTGCATTTTTCAATTCATTATTCACCACCAAAGCCCCGTAGCCACGCACACAGACTGATTGTTCGGACAGCGAACGCGTAGACGAAGGATTGCCAAACGTAACAGGTACCTGTGCTGCAATTCTTCTGTCTTTACTACCCGGAATCTGGGTCCAGTCATCCGGAATTTTATTCCTCCAAAACAAAACGAGGTGCATCAAATCCTGGCCATCCGTAATCACCACAATTTTATCCTGGTGCTGAATACCCATCAACGTTGGCGTTGAACCTGAACCTGCACCGAGGCGAATTCCAGAACTACCGCTTCCGGTTTCGTAATCAGCTGTCCATCCTCCTTTGTCTTCATCAATGGAAAGCTCTGTACCTGTCCATTGTACGCGGTACATTTTTTTTGATGTCACCACATAAATACCATTCTCCTCATCGCAAGCGATGGAATTAGATATTTCTTCTCCCGTAAACCGGTAATGAAAGAATTCAGAAAAATTTCTGCTGACCAAGCCTATTAACCCATTATTAGTGGCAAAGGCAATATATCCGTCATAGGTCATTGTCATACCTACGATGCGTTCATCGGCAGCTACCAAAGAAGCAGGAATCACAAATGTACGCAGTAACTGTATCGGCGAAAACTCATCATTTGCAATAGCATCACCGTATGCATATAGTTTTATGCCACGTGGAGTATAAAAAATATTGTCTTTATCAATCAAGGTATATGCACCGCTGGTCGAAGCATCGACTGAAAAAATGGAACCTACAGAGACATCTTCCTTTTCTTTGAATGCGATTATATTAAATCCACTGCCGGTGTCAATGGCTTTTACCACATGAGAGGCATTTCCGCCCCACAGTATCCTGTTGCCGCTCGGATACATCCCTGAGATGGCAATGGTAATCATGCCGGGTGTTCCGGATTGGTACTTTTTATAAATCTCCCCTTCACCCGAAGATGGACCTTCAAACGGCGATGAAGCCTGAGCGTATGGATTGCAGTGTGTAATGGGCCAGGGAGAATCCGCTAAAAAATTATTTTTGGGTGGTTCATCAGTAAACGGGTTATTGGTATTTGCAGATTTTTCTTTCGTACAGGCAACTGCCAGAAAAAAAAGAAATGGTATTACGACAATCCGCGCTTTTTGCATACCTAAAGCTAACAAAATTTCGAATGCGTTTTTTTACCCTTGTTATTAAATCAACCACTTAAGTTATCAATATTTGTGCATTATACTTTTTACCAGACATATACCTATCCGCTTATCTTTGTTTTATGGCTGATGAAGTTGTAAAAGAGAAAGCAAAACGAGTAAAAAAACCTGTAGTGGATGAATCTGTTGATGAAGGTACGCCTGCCCCATTGATTGATGCGGAAACGGTAAAGACAGGAATTGGTTTATTCTTTCTGTTTATTGCCATTTTGTTGTTCGTTGCATTTTGCTCCTATCTATTCACCTGGAAAGACGATCAGGATAAAGTATTGAATTTTTCGTGGAGGATTATTTTCAGCAAAGAAGTTTTGGTACAGAACAGCATGGGCAGAATCGGTGCATTGCTGGCGCATGTTTTCTATTTTGATTTATTTGGAATTGCCTCTTTCTTCATCCCCTACATCTTTTTCACCATCGGCATCAACCTTACCTTTAAAGAAAAGATATTCAAACTGGTCAAAATCTTTTTCACTTCATTATTTTGGATAGTATTTGTATCCACGTTGGCCTCTTTTATTTTTCCGGATGCGTCTTTTCCATTCGGCGGCGGCTTAGGAGTCAATAATTATGAATGGCTATCCACGCTGATGGGCCGATTAGGTTTGGGGATTTTACTGGGCATTATTGGTTTTACATTTTTAGGGTTTAATTTAAAAGACGCCTACCAGAAATTCAATTCCTGGAAACAGCAATGGGAAGCGCGCAGAAAAGAACTCGCACTGCAAAAGGACTTAACAGCGGATAATCCAATAGATGAATTTTACAAAAGAGGATGATTTGGTAAAAGACGAAGGCTATGAAATGGAAAGCATCCTTCCGACGAAACTGAAAATCCGACTCCGCATTTTGAAGATCAGACTTTTGAAATCCTGACAGAAGAGCAACCTGAGATTGAGCCTGAAGGCATCAAGATGGAATTGATTGAAAAAGAAACGGAAGAAGTGGAACTGGAACAGCCCGTCAAGGAACCGACGCCTAAGAAAGAGAAATTCACATTGGACCCTGATTTTGAAATCGAGGAATTGCAGGCTTTCGGCACCATAGATGAAAATGTCACTGCCACACAAGAAAAAGAACATTTTGGGCTGGATACTAATTTTGATCCACGACTGGAATTATCGAAATATAAATTTCCATCCGTCGATTTACTCGAAGAGCATGGCAGTGGCCAGATAGAAATCAATAAAGAAGAATTAGAGCAAAATAAAAATCAGATTGTTCAAACCCTGTTGAACTATAATATCGGAATAGAAAAAATAAAAGCAACTGTAGGGCCAACGGTCACCCTGTACGAAATTGTACCTGAAAAAGGTGTACGGATTTCTAAAATCAAAAACCTGGAAGACGATATTGCACTGAGTCTGGCGGCATTGGGTATCCGTATCATTGCTCCGATTCCAGGACGAGGAACAATTGGCATCGAAGTACCCAACGTGAAGAAAAGCGTCGTTTCGATGCGCTCACTCATTGCCGGTGAAAAATTTAAAAAATCAGATGCAGAACTGCCCATAGCTTTGGGAAAAACCATTTCCAACGAAGACTTTGTTATTGACCTGGCAAAAATGCCCCACCTGCTGATGGCCGGTGCAACCGGACAAGGTAAATCTGTCGGGTTAAACGCGATTCTGGTATCATTACTGTACAAGAAACATCCGGCTGAGCTAAAATTTGTATTGGTGGATCCGAAGAAAGTGGAACTCACCTTGTACAAACTTATTGAAAACCATTACCTCGCCAAGTTGCCGAATGAAACGGATGCCATCATTACCGATAACAAAAAAGTAATTTATACCCTGAATGCATTGTGCATTGAAATGGATACCCGTTATGAGTTGTTAAAAACGGCGCATGTCCGTCATATCAAAGAATACAATCAGAAATTTTTAAACCGCCAGCTGAATCCGAACAACGGACACCGGTTTTTACCCTACATCGTACTTGTAGTGGATGAGTTTGCCGATTTGATGATGACGGCTGGCAAAGAAGTGGAAGCTCCCATTGCCCGTCTGGCTCAGCTGGCACGTGCCATTGGTATTCATTTGGTCATTGCCACCCAACGCCCATCTGTCAATATCATCACGGGAACGATAAAGGCAAACTTCCCGGGCCGGATTGCGTTTAAAGTGACGGCAAAAGTGGACTCCAGAACCATTCTGGATGCCGGCGGCGCCGACCAGCTGATAGGGCGCGGAGATATGTTATTGTCCCAAAGCGGAGAAATCACCCGGTTACAGTGTCCGTTTGTAGATACACCGGAAGTGGAACATATTGCCAAATTTATCGGAGACCAGAAAGGATTCCCTACTCCTTATGAATTACCGGAATACATTGACCCAAAAGACGCAGCCAATGGTGACCGCCAGCTGGATATGGGCGAGCGAGATGAATTATTTGAAGAAGCCGCGAGATTAATTGTCAGAAATCAGATAGGCTCTACCTCTCTGATACAGCGTAAATTAGCTTTAGGATATGCCCGCTCGGGCAGACTCATGGACCAGCTGGAAAATGCCGGTATAGTTGGTCCTAACCTCGGCAGCAAGGCCAGGGAAGTATATATCAAAACGGAAGAAGAATTGGAACGGATTTTGCAGGATATTGCCTGAAATCTAAAATGGGGCAGATTGAATAGCAAAAATCTATTACATTTGTGCCTGTTAATGTTTTCATTCATTGACAAAGCTCGTAACAGTAAAATAGCATGATTCAACTTTTTTCGATTTTCACCTTTTTATTGTCCTTATTCGGCTTCCAAACGGACAAGCAACTGAATGACCCTAAGGCAAAAGTATTGCTGGATGCTGTCAGCAAGACCTACAAAGGATTCTCCTCCATTGAAGCAGAAATAGCGTTAACCACCACCAATCCGGTACAGAATAAGACAACGACACAAAATGGAAATGTATATCTAAAGGGTGAAAAGTATAAAATGGTGATGGGAAGACAGGAAGTGTTTTGCGATAAACAAAGCGTCTGGACCTATCTCAAAGACATCAATGAAGTGCAGATTAATGATTATGAAGCGAATAAGGAGGATATCACTCCTTCTAATATGTTTACCATTTATCAGAATGACTTCAACTATATGATGAATGGAGAAGAAATTATTGACAAAACCAATTGTTCGGTGGTAGACCTGATGCCGAAAGACAAAAGCAAACCATTTTTTAAAGTACGTATCTGGATTGATAAAAACGCCAAATACATAAAGCGTATGAAGGTATTTGACAAAAACGGAACACATTACACCTATCAGGTGACTTCTTTCAATTCAAAAGCCAATTTAGAGGACAATTTCTTTAAGTTTGATGCGTCTAAGCACCCCGGCGTGCATATCGAAGACTTAAGGATGTAGGCTTACTTTATGGTAATTTTGATTACAAAATACACGCATTTCCATATCCTATTTAAAACTAATTTTATAAATTTAAATCTTGTTTTTAAATCCATAAAACTTTCAGACAGGTCTGTTGTTCTGAATAAAAAACTAATAATATGAGACTTACTTTTTTTGCCATAATATCCATCCTCTTTATCCACGAATCAATAGCTTCTGCAGAGGAAAGCTGGAAACTGGAAAAAGACAAAAACGGCATAAAGGTCTGGACAAGAAAAACGCCTAACTCTCAGCTTAAAGAATTTTTAGTTTCTACCACGTTGAATACGACTACTGACAAATTAATCTCTTTTCTAAAAAATGTACCACAATATGATAAATGGATGTTTAAAGTTCAACCCGGCAGTTCAAAGATTCTGAAAAAAGTAACTGACGATGATTTTTACACCTACCTCATTATAGATGCCCCTCTCATTAAAAGCAGAGAGTCCATATCCCACATGGTTTTCAAGGAACCGGATGCCAAAGGAAATGTCATTATCAGCTTTGATGGTGCACCTAACCTTATTCCACTGAACGATAACTACGTCAGGATTCCGGTCATTAAAGCCTATTTTAAAATAGCTCCCTTGGAAAACGGAAAAGTTCAACTGACGCATCAGGCTTTCAGTTCTCCCGGAGGCACCATTCCTGATTTTCTGGTGAATATGGGTGCTGTGGAAGCGCCATTTTATATGTTTACCAAACTAAAGGAAATGGTTCAGTGATTCTCTTTTACATCAAACCCCAGCTTTCTTAAATCATCCCAATACAACGGATAGGATTTCGTTACCACTTCCGGTTCTTCTATTTTTATTTCTTCCAATACCAGCGCAAGCGGGGCAAATGCCATGGCCATCCGGTGATCATCGTATGTCTTGATGGCATACAGCGACTTCGCCCGTTCTCTATTGTTTTGGCGAGCAATCTCTAACATCCAGTTATTTCCATCCAGTTCAATCAATGAGCCTAACTCTAATTTTTGCAATTCGTTATCCAAAGCGGCTATCCTGTCTGTTTCTTTTATTCGCAATGTCTGCAATCCCTTGCATTGCAGTTCCACACCTAAACCTGCACAGAATGTAACAACTGTCTGCGCCAGATCGGGACATTCCAAAAAATCGAATGTATATTTTTTCTCAGGCAATACGGACGTTTTTCTCAGTAGTACACGATGGTTATCATAAATGGTTTCTATGCCAAAATCAGCCGCAATAGCCGCAATAACACTATCCCCCTGTATCTGCTGGGAAGTTAGACCATTCAGGATGATCTCAGCCTCCTTCGCCAATATGGCAATGGCATAAAAATAGGATGCGGCGCTCCAGTCCCCTTCTACAAAAAAGGGACGAGGTGTATAACGCCCGCTTTTCACACGTATTGTTTTGTCTTTAAACTCCGTTTGAATACCGAAATATTCCATCATTTTCAAGGTCATCCTGATATAGGGCACGGAGACAACAGTACCCATCAACTCCAGCTCCAATCCTTCTTCCAGTGTCGGAGCAATCAGTAAAAGTGCTGTAATATACTGTGAAGAAGTATCAGCGGGCAAGGCAATCTTTCCCCCTTTTAATTTCTTTCCTTTAATGCGCAAAGGTGGAAATCCTTCTGCGGATTCATAAATAATATCCGCACCGAGCTGCTGCAATGCATCCACCAAAATCCTGATGGGACGCTGCTTCATGCGTTCGCTGCCGGTGAGTACCACCTCCCTGCCTTCCTGCGTTGCCAGAAAGGCGGTGAGAAACCGGAATGTGGTGCCACCGGCACCAGCATCCAATATCGTATCTTTTGACTCCAGTATACGTTGTAAAAAAACAGTATCATCTGCGTTGGACAGATTTTGCATTTCTACAGGCTGCTCACACAGTGCATTTATAATCAATAAACGGTTACTGATACTTTTGGAACCATTCAGTCGGACAGTTCCTTTAATAAGGGTGGATATTGGCTTTTGAACGCTGCATAAGGAAGACATACACAATACTACGAAAAAATAAAGAATGGAACAATCTACTAATGTTCTTTAGCACTGAATTTATCTCTGTTACGATACCAGATGACGGCAACCGTTCCTAAAATAACAACGGGAGCCAGAAACAGGTATTCGATACCCTGATTCAGGCTTTTAGCGTATTGTGAGTGTTCTGCAGATGTCTTACACATCGCACATTGCGCCTGTGTAAATAAAGAAACCCCCATAAATAAAAGTGTACCAACAACAGAGATATATTGACTGAATCGCATGGTGCAAAGGTAGGCAATATCTTATATAGAAACGTAAATTTAGGGTTAATAATAGGGAGCCAGGAACACGTATACCAGTACCCCGGTAATTGCAACATAGAGCCACAACGGATAGGTCCATTTTGCCCATTTTTTATGCTCCTCAATTTTTCCGAGTAATGCCTTGGAGAAGGTCTTGAAAACGAGAGGCAGTATAATGGTTGCTAAAAGGATATGAGTAATCAAAATAAAGAAATAAAGTGACCGCATGAGTCCTGTTCCGCCAAACTTCGTATCCTCTGCCTTTAAGGTATGGTAGGTTACGTAGGAAAGAAGAAAGATGGAAGACAGCAGCAGTGCGCTGAACATAGAATAGCGATGTTTGATGATTTCCTTTTGTTTGATAAAATAAAACCCGACTAATAACGACACTGTTGTTAAAGAATTCAGGATAGCGTGAAACTTAGGAAAAAAGTTCAGGTTAAAATTCAAGGTGATTTCAGGTGGTGTTATTTTCAGCAAGGCGACTACCACCAGCGGTACTGCAACAGAAATGACTGCAATGAAAATATTGATTTTCTTTTCGGAAATACGCTCTAACATAAACAAAAAATTAGATTAATTTCAACAGGTTACATATCCCCGCTGCCATGCGGACTGTCTTTCTTCATCGGTACAATGTAACTCACCAACAAGGTTTGGATATCCTTTATCATCTGGTCTACAGCCGCTTCTTTCGTACCGTCATAGTAACCGCGAATCCTGCCTTCTTTATCTATCAACACCAGTTTTTCGGAATGAATAAAATCGGAAGGTCCGCCATCCCCCTGCAATGCTGTAATAAAATATCCGTAACGCGCCTGCTTGTATAATTCTTTTTTGTCGCCGGTAAGGAGTCTCCACATTTTTGAGTTAATATCATTATCCACTGAATACCGGAACAACTGCCCAACAGAATCCGTTTCCGGGTCTACCGTATGAGACAGAATCAATACATCCCTGTCGTTGACAAATTTATCCTGCACCTTTCTGAGGTTATGCGTCATATCAATACAGATACTTTTACAGGTGGTGAAAAAGTAATCCGCCACGACCACTTTTCCTGTCATAATCTTTTCCGTTACCGTATCGCCGTTCTGGTCAAAAAAACGAAAAGGCGGAATTTTAAAATAAGCGGTATCAACAAAATCCCTTCCTTTATAATCCTTGGATTTGAAAGGCTCTTTAGGTCCGAAAATAGGGAGACACCTGTCCGTTTCGAGTGTCGGGCGATGTTTGTGTTGGTAATCGAAATAAAGGAAAAATCCAACAGGAAAAACAGCAATAACAATGATAGCCAGGATAAATCCTATTTGATTTCTTTTCAAGGTTGCAGTTATTTAGGATAGTTCAGTACATTCCAGTAATGTCCCTCTGTAGCGAAAGCGATGATAGCCCAAACGAGGAAAATCAAAGGAATACCCAACGATATCATAAATGCCCGTTTTTCATATTTTAAGTGCATGAATTCTCCTACGATGAAAAACGCTTTAATCAAACTGAACATCACATATAATGAGTTCAGTAAAAATTTAGGCAAAATATGACCCAATGTCAGCGCTATCACAACCTCTACAACAGTTGCAATGGATAAATAGATGGTAGCACGCCAAACTGCCGCCACATGTGATTTATATTGTTCTTCTGATAAATGACCGCTCATGATGTATATTTTTATTTTTGACTAATTTTCCGGATTACATTAAATAGAAAGCAAGGAATACAAATACCCATACCAAATCCACAAAGTGCCAGTATAAACCTACTTTCTCAATCATCTCATAATGGCCTCTTTTATGAAAGACACCATTGGCCGTGGCAAAAAATGCCCATATATTTATAATAACCCCGGTAAAAACGTGAAACCCGTGAAACCCTGTGATGCCAAAAAACAGAGCACCGAACGCAACTGGTCCCGGTGAGATCGCCATGTGTTCTTCTACCAAATGAGTCAAACCGTTTGCATCCGGTCCGAATGGATTATAGAAAGGGCGAAGTCCTTCTCCGATCAAGTGTGTCCACTCCCAAGCCTGACAACCCAAGAACATTGCACCACCAACAATACCGCCCAGCATCCAAAGCATAACACCTTTTTGGTTCATTCGATGTCCTTCCTGTACTGCCCGTACCACTGCAACGGAACTTAGAATTAAGATAAATGTCATCACACTGACAAATCCAAGAGGAACATTGGCATGTCCCAATCCAGGGAATGATTTAAATACGGAGTTTGGATTCGGCCACCATGGTTGCGATATACGAATCGCCGCATACGAAATCAGGAATGCGGAAAAGGTAAATGCATCCGACAATAAGAAATACCACATCATGGTCTTGCCATAACTGATATTCATAGGTGTTTTCTCACCGCCTTCACCGTTATCCGGAGTGGGTAATTGATGTGCAACATGATGCTCTTCTTGTATGTCTAAAACTTCTGCCATTACAGTAATTTTATTTTAAATTGAACGATAAAAAAATATATAAATACACCCAAAGGATGCCCATATAATGCCAAAACATGGTCAATAAATCTGTGCGAATTTTCAGGATCCCTTTTTCTGAAGCCTCAATTTCATTCAATATCAGTTTACTGTTTGTTCTTCTTAATAAAACAACGGAGTAAAAGAATGCAGCCGCTAAAAACAATATACCGGTAGCGACATGTAATGCATGAATGAATGTAATCACATAAAAGAAAGGCCCCGCAGGGTTGGGATTAAAGGATAAATAAATTCCTGTATCTGTTAACTGCTTCCATCCCTCAACCTGGAAATAACAAAACAACAATCCCAGTATAAGCGTAAAGAATAAACCTACGGAGGTCATCAGCTTATGTTGTTTTTTATTTGCTATATGTGATACCTGCAAAAATACACTGCTCAATAAAATCAGAAGAGTGGAAACCTTAAATATACCCGGTATATCAAAAGGTGTCCATGCACCACCTGCTCCTTTACGCACCAAAAAAGCACTGGTAAAGCCGGCAAAAATCATGGAAGTAGTGACAATAAACAACCACATCGTGAAGCGATGTGCTCCCTGATTATTAGTGGTATATTTTACAGTTGATGCCATTTCTCTATATTTTATCTAAAACAAAGGCAATAAATACGACCGGGATATAAATAAATGATGCGAACATCAATTTTCGTGCACTTTTATCCGATAAATCCGTTGCCAATTGAATGCCGTTCACTAAAAAGAATAATCCGGCGATTAAACTGACCGCCAAAGAAATTGTACCGGTCAGCCCTAATGCATATGGTAACAAACCTACCGCTATGAGGCAAATCAGGTAGGGAATATTCTGTAAAGCTGTTGTCCTGGTTTTCCCTTCTGTACTTGGCAATAATTGATAACCGCCTTTTGCATAATCGTCATTCAATAACCAGGCAATCGACCAGAAATGTGGTATTTGCCAAAAAAACTGAATTGCGAACAATACGATGCCCCCTAATCCAATACTTCCTGTCGCGGCAGTCCACCCTATTAACAAAGGCATGGAGCCGGGAATGGCACCAATAAAAACCGCAGCGGGACTTATTTTTTTAAATGGAGTGTAGATAAAAGCATATGATATTAAAGCCAGCGCACCTAACAGCCCACTGACAGGATTGAAAACAACTCCCAAAATCGCGATGCCGGATACCCCGCAGATTCCTCCAATTAAATAGGCTTCCACCTGTTTCATTCTGCCTGCAGGTAATGGACGATTTTTAGTTCGGTCCATAAGCTTATCGGTATCTTTCTCTATAATCTGGTTAATGGTATTGGAAGCTGCCGTTACCAAAAAACCACCTACTGACAAAAAGAATATATTCAGCCAGTCAATAGATAAAGTCTGCAATGCCAACGCATAGGCCATCACTGCCGAGAATACCACTAAAAAAGATAGTCTGAATTTTGTCAATTCCATGATATCTTTCAACTTCAGTGAAACGACCTTTCCAAATGAAAGTTTTTCTATATGTATCACTTGCGTGTCCATCTGTACAATCAATCCTTTGTTAGTGGTGAACGTAATCTTTTTTCTCTGCTTCGCTTAATGGAACAGTCTGAGGGATGAAATCAACATCGCTGTTTTCATCTCTGCTATAGTCATAAGGCCATCTGTGTACTTCAGGAATATCACCTTCCCAGTTTCCGTGAATGCCTTCGATTGGAGATGTCCACTCAAGCGTATTTGCCTGCCATGGGTTTTGAGATGCTTTTCTGCCTTTGTACATGCTCCAGAAGAAATTAATCAGGAATACAAACTGACCCAGGAATACAACAATCGCTGCAATACTGATCATTTTGTTCAACGTTGCATATTGGGAAAATGCGGCAAATTCGTTAAATGTATAATAACGACGAGGTACGCCCGCCAGGCCGAGGAAGTGCATTGGCCAGAAAATCAGGTACGCACCGATAAATGTAATTGCAAAGTGGATATAGGCTAATGTTTCATTCATCATTCTGCCGTACATACGCGGAAACCAGTGATAAATACCGGCATACATACCGAAGAATGCGGCAATACCCATTACAATATGGAAATGCGCAACTACGAAATAGGTATCGTGCAACTGAATGTCAATGGTAGAGTTACCTAGCCAAATACCGGTTAAACCTCCTGAAATAAACATGGATACAAATCCGATTGCAAACATGGAAGGAGGATTAATTCTTATATTTCCTCTCCAGATAGTCGTTAACCAGTTGAATACTTTTACTGCTGATGGAATTGCAATCAACAATGTAAAGAGCGTAAAGATAGAGCCAATGAATGGATTCAATCCGGCCATATACATGTGGTGTGCCCAAACTACGAAACCCAGCACCGTAATACCCAATATGGAGAAAATCATTGCTTTATAACCGAATATTGGCTTACGGGAATGTACTGCTAAAATTTCTGAAACCATACCCATAGCAGGTAAGATTACGATATATACCTCAGGGTGTCCGAGGAACCAGAATAAATGCTGGAATAAGATAGGTGAACCACCTGCGTATGGTAATGCTTTGCCACCGATAACAATATTCGATAAGTAGAAACTTGTTCCGAGTCCTCTGTCGAAAATCAGCAAAACCGCACAAGAAACCAATACCGGGAACGAAAGAATACCTATAATAGCTGTGAAAAACAAAGCCCATACGGTTAATGGCAATCTGAACATCGACATACCTTTTGTACGCATGTTCAATACCGTCGAAACGTAATTCAAACCGCCTAACAAGGTAGATGCGATAAATAATACCATAGAAATCAACCACCATGTCATACCACTGCCGGAACCCGGAGATGTTTGTGGCAATGCACTTAAAGGAGGATAAATGGTCCAACCGGCAGAAGCAGCTCCTGTAGGTAAGAATAAAGATCCGAACATGATTATACCGGAAATGCAGAAAAACCAGAATGACAATGCATTCATTAACGGTGATGCCATATCACGCGCACCGATTTGTAACGGAATCAGGACATTGGCAAATGTTCCACTCAAACTTGCTGTCAATACAAAGAATACCATGATGGTACCATGCATCGTCACCAGAGAATAATACGCTTCAGGATTCAGTTTTCCATCTGTAAACCAGGCAGCAAACACTTTTTCCAAAATTGGAAAGGTTTCATCCGGCCATCCCAACTGAATACGGAAAATTACAGACATCAAACCACCGATGATAGCCCAAAACATCCCCAAAGTCAGGAACTGCTTACCTATCGTCTTATGGTCTAAACTGAAAATATATTTAGAAATGAATGTCTCCGTATGATGATGACCGCCACCATGTCCATGATTATGCGCATGTTCATTTACTTCGGGATGTATAACTGATGTCGCTTCCATATTCTTGGGTTTGATTAAGAGTATAATTTAATTTATTTTTTAATAATTTCGGCAGTAACCGGAGCCGCTTCATTTTTTTGCTGAGCAGCACTTTCCATAGCAGGTTTCACTACAGTCGTGTAATATGATTTTTGTTCTTTCTCCCATTTGTCATATTCTTCCTGAGAAACAATCTTTACTTTCTTCTGCATATTATAGTGACCGGAACCACACAGTTTATTACAAGCCAATACATAGTCGAAATCGGGATTTTTAGTAATCTTACGCATTTCTTCTGTTGTTATAATTGGTCTGAACCAAATATGTGTAGGAACACCAGGAACGGCATCCATCATCAATCTGAACTGAGGAAGATAGAAGTCATGGATAACATCCAACGCACCGATATTGACGGAAATAGGTTTATTCACCGGTAAAACAATCTCATCAGCCATAAAATCGTCATGGCTGGATGCATCATTCCAGTTAATACCTAATTCGTTATCAGGATTAACCAGGGTGAAATCTCTTTTTCCCAAAGCGTGGTCCATACCGGCATAACGTATCGTCCAGGCAAATTGTTTACCTGTAGCCTCAATAACAATGGCATCTTTAGGGGTAGGAGAAAACACTTTAAACCATTTCTGGATACCAAATCCAATCAGGAATGTCAGCACGATAGCCGGTACCACGGTCCAAGCCACTTCCAGCTTATTGTTATCTGCGTAGAAATATGCCTTTCTGCCTTTTCTGTAATGATATTTATAAACGAACCAGAACAATAATGTTTGGGTAACGACAAATACAATACCTGTAAAGAACAACGTGATATTGATTAGCCACTGAATCCATACACCCTGTTCGGAAGCCGGTTTTGGCAGTAAAGTAGGTGCATACGTGAAGCTGGTAACTATAGAATAAATAAGTATTCCAAATCCTATCAGAGAAATAAAAAGAGCACCGTTGCCATGTGCTTCAGTTTGCTGTTCATCCGAACGGAGTGATTTAATTAAGTCGGACGCCTTACTTATTTGCACAATTACGATGTACAACAACACTAACGTTAATAAGCCTAATATAATTGACATGTCTTACTAAATTTTAAATATGATGGTGATAACTTTCATTTACATACGGGTGGGTGGTAGATGCCAAATCTTTTACTTTAGCCAGGAAAGCCAAAGTGACAAACGTGAATATACTGCCAACCATCAATAATAAGCCTAAGCTGATTAAACCAAATCCGCCTTTTGGTAATATCATCGGGCAGTTCATAAGGAAGAACCATGCAAACTGTCCGAGAATGATAATACAAGCCGTCACTATTGTTATATTTTTACTTCTCTTGGAATTACGTGTCATCAAAATAAAGAAAGGCAACACAAAATTCAAGATAATGGAAAGGTGAAATAAGATACCGTAGTTGTCCGCATTTCTTCTAAGTCTGAAGAACTCCGTTTCTTCCGGTATGTTTGCATACCAAATCAACATATACTGTGCAAAAAATGTATACATCCAGAATACACTGATAGCAAACATAAGCTTCGCGACATCATGCATGTGGTTTTCATTCACATTCGGTAAATAACCTCTTCCTTTTAGATAATGTATCAACAAAATCAGAACGGAGAACATCGATACAGCCGCGCCCGCCATCGTATTCCAGGTGAACATGGTACTATACCAATGCGGCTGAATAGACATGGACCAAAACCAGGTAGCAAATGTATTGATGACAAATGCAATGATTACGATAGTAACCGCAGCAATCATCCGGCTGTTAGAGAATAATTTCAAAGAAGGTGCTGTATCAAGTTTGGTGAGTGTTTTCCACCAGTACGATACCATAGCGATACAACTTCCAGCAATCACCACGAAGAAAATCCAGAAAGTCTTCATATTTAAGAAATCCTGTTTGGATGCCAGTACTTCGTCATATCGGGCATCTTTAGGATTAAATAAATAGTCGTGGGACCACTCAAAAATATCGTGGTTAAAGAAAGCGAACATCACGAGCAACAAGCCTAAAAACAGAATGATATTCATAGCAATTGCCAATGGAATCTTTTGTATCTGAATTTGCCAGCCGCCCCATGCCAGATTGGCACCTGCCAGAAAGAACATGGCCGCCAAAGCAATATAGAAACCATAATAGAAAACGTTGTAAGCATTCATCAGAATGGTTTTGCTGAGCGTCACTTCTTCGCCGTGCTCTGCAGCTTCAGCCGGAGCAGAAGCTTTAGCTGTCTCATGTGCGGCAGCAGCTACTTCATGTTTAGATGCATGACTGTCAGCGGAGTTGCTTCCATCAAAGAACAATACCCCTAACAACAACAGTAAAACACCAATGCCGAAAGATAGGAAGAGTTTTTTCTTTGTGCTCGAATCAAAAACGTATGTATTCATTGCGAGTATCTGTTTAATTTATTATTTAGTTTGTGTTGAATCCGTTTGTGTTGTTGCCGCCGCAGGCTGAGCCGCAGCTTGTAATGTTTTTACATATGACAACACCAGCCATCTTTCTCTGTGATTTAACTGCGAAGCATAAGAACCCATGAGATTTTTTCCATAGATTAATGTATGATATCTTTGACCTTCAGGCTTGGATAATAAAGGCTCCATCAGGTAAGATGGCGGAGGTGGAAATTTGTTAATCTGAACCAAATGACCTTGTCCATCTCCTTTATCACCATGACAAATGGCGCAATTGACGGTATAGAGATGTTTTCCGGTTTCCTGAATCTCATCACTGGTAAAAGTAAATGGATTTGTAATCGCAGTTGCCGCTTTTACATATTCAGTATCCGCCAGCGGATAGATATATTTTCCTCTTGCAATACTTCCTTCCGCTGCCAGCTGGTTGGTTTTTCCGTCTTTGAATATCGGATTGGGAGAACCTGCTTCATAGGCAATCGGATGAGCCATATCCCATAAATATTCTCTTCCCGGTTTCTTCGAGTTACGTATGCAGGATGAAAATCCAAGCACTAAGACGATTAATATGATTTGATACTTCTTGAACATGATTTAAACTTCTTTTTGATAAACTTCAATGGCACCTTCTTTTTTTAATAGCTCAGAAACTGCGCTGATATAATCAGCACCTTTTGTATTGTCTAATTCAAATGTCAATGCAAATAAATGATCCGTTGTTCTTTCATCAATAATCCTTGGCTTTTTGCCCGGCCAAAGTTTACATAAATAGTAAAATGAAACTGTCATACCGATTGCGGAGAACAAAACCGTATGCTCGAAGGTAATCGGCACGTATGCCAACAATCCCCAATACGGTTTACCGCCGAAATCTGTCGGATAGTTAAATTTATTGATAAAGGTTATCATACTTAATGCTACCGTCAAACCGGTTGCACCAAAGAAAAAACCTGCTGTATGAATACGGGTAGGTTCCAGACCCATAGCATGTTCCAATCCGTGTACCGGAAAAGGCGTAAATGCATCCGTTATTTCATAACCTGCTTTGCGAACGTCTTTCACTGCATGTAACAGTGTATCGTCGTCGTCAAACATTCCTACTAGATATTTTTTTGTATCGCTCATATTATCGCTAATAATGAATTTATAATATTAATCCCAAGTTCCTGCTGTTACAGTTACATCTTTATAAACCTCTTGTTCTTTCACTTCTGACAATTGTTTTTCACGGTATTGATTACCGGATATTTTCAGAATAGATTTCACCTCCGCTATCGCGATAGCCGGGAAGAACCTACAGAACAACAGGAAGAGTGTCATAAAGATACCCATCGTACCTACATAGATACCAATCTCCACCCAGGTAGGAGAATAATATAACCAACTGGATGGTAAATAATCTCTGTGCAAAGAGGTAACGATAATTACGAAACGCTCAAACCACATACCTATATTCACAAAAATAGACATGATGAAGGTGATGGTTACGCTTCTTCTGGCCTTTCTAAACCAGAATACCTGAGGAGATACCAGGTTGCAGAACATCATACCGAAATATGACCACCAGTAAGGCCCCATCGCCCTGTTGGCAAAAGCATATTGCTCATACATATTACCGGAATACCAGGCTACAAAAATCTCTGTCAGATAGGCTATACCGACCATTGTACCTGTCAGTAATAAGATTTTATTCATCGACTCGATGTGGGCCAGTGTGATATATTCTTTCAAATCCATCACGTGCCTTGCAACGAGCATCAAGGTTAACACCATCGCAAAGCCGGAGAAGATAGCACCCGCAACGAAATAAGGAGGCATGATGGTGGTATGCCAACCAGGCACTACCGATGTGGCAAAGTCAAAGGATACTATGGTATGAACTGAAAGTACTAACGGTGTAGATAAACCCGCTAAAATTAATGAAAGTGATTCCCAGCGTTCCCAGTGTTTGGCGCTTCCCACCCATCCAAAACTCAGGAAGTTGTAAAATTTCCATCTGCCCGGTGTTTTAGACTGGTCGCGTACAGTACCGAAATCGGGTACTAAACCTGTATACCAGAACAATAAGGAAACGGTGAAATAAGTGGATATGGCAAATACGTCCCATAATAACGGAGAGGTAAAGTTTACCCAAAGTGGACCTCTTGTATTCGGATAAGGGAAGATAAAGAAAGCATCCCAAACACGTCCCATGTGGAAAACCGGAAACAACCCGGCACATATTACGGCGAAGATAGTCATCGCTTCTGCTGCACGGTTTACACCGGTACGCCATTTCTGACGAAACAACAATAAAATAGCTGAAATCAATGTTCCTGCGTGACCAATACCGATCCACCAAACGAAGTTCGTGATATCCCATGCCCAACCTACTGTTTTATTTGCTCCCCATGTTCCGATACCAAAGGTAACCTCCCATGCTAAACAAAATACACCGAATGCTGCAACTATGGCAGAAATGGATGTCCAAAATATCCATTTTGGCTGTAGTTTTCCTGTCGTCGGTCTAACGATATCATTGGTAATATCCTTATACGTCTTATTGCCGTGTATTAACGGTTCTCGTAGTGGTGATTCAAAATGACTTGCCATTATATGTTACTTTACTACTTTTTAAAATTTATTTTGGTACTCCCGGTTGGTGAATAAAGAAATCAGCTGGTTGTTCGTCTTTATTTCTGACTTTTACCTGATATCCTACTGCAGGTAAGAAGTGTTGCTCTTCCAATACGAAATAATTTCTTCCATTCGTATCAAACGTTTTAGCTACCACACTTTCTTTATTATTCTGATCACCGAAGGTAATTGCATTAGTAGGACAAGCAGTCTGACAAGCGGTTTTGATATCGCCGTCTTTCAATGGCCTGTTTTCTTTCTTAGCATTCAATTTGCCTTCCTGGATACGTTGTACACAGAATGAACATTTTTCAATAACCCCTCTGGAACTTGTCACTACATCCGGATTCAATACCATTCTGGTTAAATCTTCGAACATGTAAGATTGCGCTTCCGTATCGGTGAAAGAACGTTTACCGTCATTGAATTTACCGAAACTGTCTGCTCCCTGATAATCTAACCAGTTAAATCGACGAACTTTATAAGGACAGTTGTTCGCACAATATCTTGTACCGATACATCTGTTATAAGCCATTTGGTTCAATCCCTCTGAACTGTGGTTGGTCGCATTTACAGGACAAACGTTTTCACATGGAGCATTGTTACAATGCTGGCACATCATAGGCTGGAAGGATACATCCGGGTTATCCGGATTTCCGTTATAATAACGGTCTATACGCATCCAGTGCATTTCCTGTGAGCGATACACCTGACGTCTTCCAACAACGGGAACGTTGTTTTCGATACTGCAAGATACCACGCAGGAGCCGCATCCGATACAGGCATTCAGGTCAACGACCATACCCCAGTGATGACCTTGTTTATAGTCATTTGGTTTATAGCCATCGTATAATGAATTGCTGAAATGTTTTTTAATATGCTCTCTGTCTTCATTACCGGAATGGTCATTTGCCGCATAGGCAGCCAGCGTCGTTTCTTTTACAATCTCCGCTCTGTAACGCATTGGACGGTTAGGCAGGTTATTATCTTCCATTAAAGAATGATATGTCTGGTTAAGACCTAACTCATAGTTTTTGCCGGTCAGTTCTATTGTAGCGCCATCAACACTGTAAGAGGTAGCTCCATTTACTGATTTCAGGAATGGATACACATCTTTTCCTACGGCATCCCCTGCTCTTCCTGCTCTCACACGACCGTAACCCAAGGCTATTGCCAGTGTATTTGCCGCCTGTCCGAACTGCACAACTACCGGCAGTTCTAATGATTTTCCGTTGATGGTCACTTTCGCAATCGGAACATTTTTATCGGATGGCATAGCATCGATTCCTTTTTCCTTAGCGTATGAATATGGAATACATACATAATTATCCCAGGTTACTTTCGCCACCGGGTCTGGCATTTCCTGCAGGAATGGGTTGTTGGCATATAAACCATCGCCGATACCCACTTTTTCATAGAATAATACTTCCATGCCTTTTGGAGAAGATGCATCCTGTTTTACAGCTGCGATAGCTGTTGCTGCATTTGCTGCTGCACCGCTTCCTGCTGCTACAGTACCATAAAATCCTGCCTGTACCGCGGTCTGATAGTTGCCTCCTGTTAATGCAGCAATTTCACTTTCAACGATTTGTGCAATTGGTGTTGTATCTCCGGCCCAGGTCATTAATGACTCTGCCGCTTGTCTTGTATCAAACAGATTTCTGATGGCAGGCTGAACGAATCCGTAAAATCCTGTTTTAGGAGAAACGATATCCCAGGATTCCAGATAATGTGAGTTTGGACAAACATACTTGCAATACTGAGCTGATTCATCCGGTCTGTCTGCTGTAGAAACGGATAATTCCGCTTTCTGAATCGCGTTTTTAAATATGTCAGCGTAAGGTGTATTATATACAGGGTTAGTACCCAGCAAGATAATACCTTTATAAACGCCATTTTTCAAATCATTCGCTAAAGCAGCAAGTGATTCATCGTTTCCTGATTTTAAATTGTAGGTGTTTGCCGTATCAATTACACTTCCGTAGTTGCCTAAGGTGGCATTGATGGCATTTACCAATAACTGGATGTCCACATCATTGGTACCTGAAACTACAACCGATTTTCCTTTAGCTGCCAGTAATTCTTTGGCAACTTTGGTAATACCGTCGTTGGCATCCTTACCGCTTAACGCTTTTGAAGAAACTCCCCCGCCTACTGCTGCCAGTAAGTTCATCAATGCCTGCTTTTCCTCAGATGGCTTGATAGGGTATCTGTAATCCGCACTCGCACCGGTAATAGTCATGGTAGACTGGAACTGATGGTGACGGGACATTTTTGGATTTTCTTTTGTCGGTACTCTGTTAGCGATATACTTTTTAGTATTTTCTACAGAAGATATTCCGGTACCTAAAAAGTCTGCATTAAAACCTACAATTACATCCGCTTTGTCATAATTAACAGAAGGGATGATTGCGCTTCCAATACTTATCTGATTTGCTTTTCTCGTAGCATAGCTGGAGATGGCGTCATAGCTAACCACGGTAGTGCCCGGATATGCCGCTACAAATTTTTCAATGGCTTTTTTGGTGATAGTAGAAACTACAGAACCTGTTACCAAAGCTACCTTACCGCCGCTTTGAGTGATTGCACTCAGTTTTTGAGTGATTTCTTTATCAACCGCTGGCCAGTTTGCTTTACTGTTATTATATGTTGGAGCAGCGAGACGGGTTACGTCATATAAACTCAATACCGTTGCCTGCGTTCTCGCGTTTGTACCGCCTAATGTTAAAGGAGAATCGGTATTTCCTTCAATTTTTATAGGACGACCTTCACGTGTTTTCACTAAGATATTGACGAAATCACTGCCATCTGTATAAGTTGACGCAAAGTAGTCAGCAACGCCCGGTACAACTTCCGGAACCGCCGTTCTGGTGTCAAGTGTATAAGGTATGGCCTTATTGGTTGGAATCTTGCAGGCAGATGCCAATGCTGCGACAGATACGCTGAAGCCCATAGCTTTCAGGAAGTCACGGCGATTCGTACCACCTGTTTCTTCGGTATCATTTGCACCTATTTCAAAATTAAATTCCTTAGCAGCCTGTTCTTTGTATTGAGGAGTTTCATTTAACTCATCTAAGCTCGTCCAATATTTTTTGTTACTCATTTATATATGCGTTAATTGAGTTCTTGAATATTAATAGTGACATTTTTGACATTCAGTACCGCCGATATCAGCTACGGTAACTTTAGATCGCGTACCTTTTTTCAGTTCATCCTGATATTTCTGGAATACAGAGTAGTATTTATTGTCTGCGAATTTCACTTCTGTCTGTCTGTGGCAATTGATACACCATCCCATAGATAACGGAGCAAACTGTTTCATAACTTCATACTCTTCTACTTTACCATGACATGTCTGGCAGGCAATTTTACCCACTTTTACGTGTTGAGAGTGATTGAAGTATACGTGGTCAGGCAGGTTGTGAATTTTCACCCATTCAATATTTTTAGGAGCATTGACAAATTTTTGTTTATCAACATCCCAACCTGCGAAATCGTAAATTTTTGCAATTTCGTCTTTACCGTATTTAGGACCTTGCTGAACATATTTGTGACAGTTCATACAAATTTGTGTACCCGGGATACTGGCGTGTTTACTTTTTTCCACTCCGGTATGACAGTATTGACAATCAATTTTATTTTGTCCTACGTGCAATGCATGAGAAAACTTAATTGGCTGATCCGGCGCATATCCCTGAGAGCGGCCTAAATCAATTGCTCCGTTGAAGATATTGAAGACCAACAGGATGGATGCAATCAACATCAGCACCTTAAATGTTTTTTTACTGAACAGTTTTTTAGACAATGGAACATCCTCTACTACTTCTCCTTTTTTCTCTCTGACCACTTTATCCAATTTGGACGATACGCTCCACAACAAACCTGCCAATACTATCAAGAATGCCAGTAAAGCCCACACATACCAGGTTGACGATCCTTCATTAGCGACAGCGCCAGCAGCACCTCCGGCAGCAGCCGGTGCAGCCGGTGCTCCTTCAAATGGCAATGCCACGCCGGCAGATTTTGCTTTTACATATACCAGGATATTCATTATCTGCTCAGCGGTCAACTGAGGAAATGCCTGCATCACTGATTTGTTATTCTCAGCAAAGACTTTATTGGCATACGCATCACCGCTGGCAATAAGTTTGGATGAGTTTTGAACCCACGATACGATTTTGGCTTCACTTTCCCATCTGTCCCATACGCCGGATAATGCCGGTCCGACTAATTTTCTGTCGATAGCATGACATGCGGTACAATTGGCTTTAAAAAGTTCCATACCTTGTTTTGCCTTATCTACTGCTGCAGCATCCGTCGGATTGACATCCGGAACAGCAACTGCTCCAAAAACATTGGAAGTCAGTGATAATGACAAGATTAGGACTATTAAAGGAAGGATTTTTTGGATTGGTTTACAAGAATACATTATGCGTCTAATTTTTCTCGGTTGCAAATATAGTATTCACTTAATTAATTAATAGTTTTTGTGGATAATTCTACTATTTAGAATCATTTTAAATAAATCACATTTCATTGATTTTCAATGCAATTATCTCAATCCCTATCCAAATAAAAAAAGAATTTAATGTATGCTTAACATTTCTTTAGAATTTGTTAAAATTTTAGGGAACTTTTTGGAAAATTTAATAAAAATCTGTTGATTTATGACAGTTCTCCAATGAAAAATAGGGTCATTTTTCCACATTCAGCACAACAAAACAGGTTAGCTAAAAATATTGGCTGATTTCAGCATCGTAAAAGTAAAAGTGCGACTGTAATTATGCTAATCCGCCAAAGACAAATGCCCACTGCAAAAACCCTGCTATACCACCCAATACCGCTCCGACAAGTATGAGTTTGAATTCTTCCTCTTCGAAGGCAGGACGCAATACCCCAATAAAGTCATCCGGCGCCAGCGCCTGCAACTTTTCCCGTATGGTGGTTTCAATATCAAATGCCTTGTCTGTAAACGAATAAAGTTTTTTAAACTTACCCGGAAGTTGCCGTACCATGTCTTTCACTATCAGGTTTCGTATATCCTGATAAGCCTTCGTTCCTTCCAGTGCATTCAGGAGTGGAGCAGGAACCGCACCGGTCGCTTTTTGTTCGCTGCTGTTTAAATTCTTCTCAATCAGGTGATACATCCGGTCGCCTCCTTTTTCGTTGAGCATGTGCTCCCAAAAGTTTTCAGCATTCAATACCCGCTCGGACATGATTTTACCATATTCTGCGGAAACTTCTTTCTGCCGTTTGATAAACAATCCGAGAAATTCCCAAAACAGGATTTTTACCGGGTATTTAGGCGCAAAGATTAATTTTAATGCCAGGTAATTGGTTGCATATCCAACGATAATCCCGGCGACAGGCAGCGTCCATGACCAAGGATAGAAATGCCACAGTATCATTTGCGGGATACCGAAAATCAATCCGAACCACCAACCGGACATCTCAATAAATCTGAATTCGGCTTTACCGCAACGGAGAAATATTTCATTCATCAGCGTTTTGTCTTTCAATAATTCGTCGGTACATAATTTTTTCAAATCCATCAATTCATGGATGTTTGTTTTCACATCCTGAATCATGCCCTTAATCGCATTTGGAATATCAGCGGCAGTTCTGTTGAAGATAGTAGTCTTTACCACCTTAGGGGTATTCTTCCATAACACAGGCTGATGTTTCATCATGGCATCATTCACCACTTTTTCAGACAGCTCTTTCATGTGTGGCGCCATTTCTCTTGCCACTTCATCCGGGTCCAGTTTTTCAAATATTTCCTCCAGGGATATCAGTTTACTTGTCATCAGATCCACAGCAATGGAAGCCATCTTTGGTCCGTTGGCAGGAATGATGCCCTGCCAGCCGAGTGGAATCTTTCCGATTTTCAATCCCCAGAAATCAATGGGGTAAAAAGTCATCTTGATGGCCTGCCAATTGGTAAACCAGCCTATAATACCGGCTATTACCGGAATGGTAAGTAATTTCAGCCAATAGATATGTTCATTTAAAAACTGTAGAATAGTATCCATATATTTTTATGTCAGACCGTTTAAGCGAAAAATCTGAATAAAAATATTCATTTTTCACTACACATTTACAAAAAAGCAACGTTTACTGTTCAATTTAAGTATTTTGGTACGAATTTTTCTGTAACCTGACTATGAATAACCATTAAAATAGAATTTATGAAAAAAAATTACACTCGGTCATCTCTCTATATCCTTGTTTTTATTTTCATACTTAGCTCCTGTCAGAGTATCAGGAAAAGTTATGAAAGCAGGGATTATGACAGTGTCATTCAGCAATTCACCAAAAAGAAAAAAGTAAGTGACGAAGAAATCTCCCTGTTCATCAAAGCATACAATGCCGCACTGGACAGGGATAAAGAAAAAATCATGACACTTAAAAAAATCAATAATGGCGAACGCTGGGAACAGATTTTCGATTTATATACTCAAATCAATGAAAGGCAAAATGCCGTGATGCGGGTACTGCCCGTCTTTTACAGCAATGGAACCAAAGCCAACGTTGAGGTATTTGACCTGAACGCGGCATTAGAAGAATCCAGACAAAACAGCGCCCAGGTTTATTATGACCAAGGTGTTAAACTGTTGAATTCCGGCGTAAAAAGTTCTATCCGCCAATCGCTGGACTATTTTGCCGCTTCGAAAAAATTTTACATCAATTACAAGGATGTAAATGAATTGATGGAAGAAGCACTGACGAAAGGGAAAAATAATATTTTACTGATAGTGGAAAAGAATCCCGCGCTGATGCTGCCTGCATCCTTTGAACAGAGTATCCTGGATAAAGTCCGGCTGTCGCCCAAGGACCAATGGGTACGCATCGACTATCAGAGGGATGAACACATCACATACGATTATGTCGTTAAACTAAACTTATACGATGTGATGGTTACTCCAGACGCAGTAAAAGAAACCAATAGCACCGAAGAGAAGATGATAGAGGACGGCTGGCAATATGTTCTGGACAGCAAAGGGAATGTTCAGAAAGACTCTTCCGGCAACGATATTAAAACACCTAAATTTTCAAAAATCTCCTGCATGGTGAAAGAAACCAGGATGAATAAAAGCGCGCAGGTATTGGGCGATGTGACCATATACGAAGTACCCACTAAAAATTTTGTAAAAACAAGCAAATGTACCGGGAATGCCGTATTTGATTATGCTTATGTGCAACTGTTCGGGGATAAGAATGCATTGAGCAATGCAACGTTACAGAAACTGAACAATCCACCTATGGTTTTTCCAGGTTCCTTTGAAATGGTAGAACGTTCAAAAGAAGAACTTATCCGTTGTTACCAGGATTTCGTAAGCGCCAACTATAATCTGTTTGCCTTTGCTAAATAAAACGAGATGACATGTTAAATCGATTAAACGAATCATTTGAAAAGCATACTTAAATATTTCCCTGATTTAACTGCCGAACAACGACAAAGGTTTGAACAGTTATTGCAGCTGTATTCCGAATGGAATGAAAAGATAAATGTCATTTCCAGAAAAGATATGGACAACTTTTATGAAAGGCATGTATTGCATTCGCTGGCTATCGCAAAAGTGTACTCATTTGAAAAAGGTGCTGTTATTCTTGACATTGGCACCGGCGGCGGATTTCCGGGAATTCCACTCGCCATACTTTTCCCGGAGTGCAGATTCATACTGGCAGATTCCATTGCTAAAAAAATCACGGTGGCATCGGCTGTCATCAATGCTTTAGGCCTCCAGAACGCAACAGCCAGAACCATACGGGCAGAAATGATAAAGGAACCGGTAGATTATGTGGTTACCAGAGCCGTTGCGAAGGTGAATGACTTATTGCATTGGAGCAAAAACAAACATCCGAAAAAGATAATTGCACTGAAAGGCGGCGATCTGAAGGAAGAATTACAGGGTATCCAAAAAAACATTCGTATCGTCGAAATTCATGATTTCTTCGATGAACCCTTTTTTGAAACAAAGAAAGTAGTAATCCTGAATTAGTAGATAATGTGCATATAATGGCAGATGGAATTTTCAGTTAATTCTTTACCGCCTTAGCCTCTTCTATCATCTTCTGCTTACCTTCATCGGTACTGAGTATGCTTGCAAAGTTTCCGTTACCCGTTTGCGACAATGCTCTCAGTTTTGTAAAAACATATTCCGTATTTTTTCCAAAGCAGAAAATGGACAGACTTATATTTTGGTCACGGCCGGCTGCAATAGCCTGCAGCATCCTCTTATACTCTTTTTCTCCGGAGGTAAATAAACCATCACTTGCCAGAATAATCCGGTTATTGCCATTTGAAACAAAATTACTGAGAGCGGTTTTATACGCTTTATCCAAAGCGGCGCTGCCTTCGGTGGTGCTGCCGAAAGTCAGCTCTTCAATCGTCTTTTTAATCTTTGCATTTTCAGATGCCGGTGTAGACGGCAAAATCTCCTTCACCGTACTGGAAAAAGTAAGAATGGCAATTCTGTCTGTCGGACGCAACTCACTCACCAGATAACCGAGTGCCTCTTTCAGCAGCGGCATCTTATCTTCCGCATTCATGGAAGCGGAAACATCAACCAGAAAAACCAGGTTATTGGTGGCATACCCCTCCAAAACGGGTCTTGGAATCTCTTTCGCCTTTATGGAAAAGTCGCGTTGACATTCCTTTCGGACAAAAATAAACCCGTTCAATTCATAATAATTCTTTGACGCCACTTTTATAGTATAATACCCGTCCGGCACCACAGCGGTTGTTAAAATAGTATAGGAACCGGCTGAATCCGTATCTACGGAAAATTCATATCCATCACTGATAGCAAGTGTAATACTTGCGTTTCTTACCGGTGCTTTTGTATCCATATCCCTGATAATGCCTGTGATGTGCATACCATCTGCAAAAGCCAGCAAAGTGAAGACCGAAAAGATAAGGGTGTAAAGCTGCTTCATGCTTAAAATTATATCACAATGTAAAGTTATACTTTCGATTTTGTATCTACAACTGTAATTTTTGTGCTATTTTTATCCGGATGAAAAGATGCTTTTTAATTCTGCTTTCATTTTTATTGCTGTCCGGCAGTTTCGCGCAGGACTCCACAGCACATAAAAGTTTCTATAAAATCAGGCTATCCGTAGAGATTCCGCTGGGGTTGATTACATTGGGAACAGGCGGAACCAGCCTGATTTTACATTCCAAGAAGAAACCGCTCACATTTGATGAAATCAGCGCCTTATCACCCACAGATGTCAATAAATTTGACCGGTATGCCATTTATCAGCATTCACGAGCGGCGGCCATTTCCAGCGATGTCTTCCAGTATACGGCAATGGTAAGTCCTGCCTTTCTCTTTATTGACAAAAAAATCCGCAAGGACTGGAAAACCGTTTTTCCGATTTGGGTAGAAACGTTTGCCTTTACATCCGCCATCACCATGTTCACCAAAGAACTGACAAAGCGAAACCGCCCCTATGTTTATTCTGACTATGGGAATGGCAATAAATACAGTAAAGATGCCCGGTCTTCCTTTTTTTCCGGGCATACCAGCATTACAGCTGCCAGCACGTTTTTTATAGCTATGGTCTATACCGATTATCACCGAGATTCAAGATGGATACCATTGATGTGGACGGGAGCAGCCATATTTCCTGCACTTACCGCCCTGACGCGTGTAAAGGCAGGAAAACATTACTGGACTGATGTAATTACCGGTTATGCCGTCGGAGCCCTGGTGGGTACGCTCACGCCTTTCCTGCACAGAAGGTCTTTTAAGAGATGACCGAATTATTTATCCAGGCAAATACTTTGTTTCCATCCGTGTCTATAGAAAATGCGCCCGGGTAAACGGCTGAAAAAACCCGTTCAAAATTTGCATTTTCAATTTTGTTTGAATAGGAGGATGCTATCTTGGAATAGAGCAGCATTCCGCCGGGAAGAACCGTATCTTTCAACTCTCTCAGAAAGGATTCTGTCAAAAAAGCTATGGGCGTCTCATCTTCAATGAACACATCGAACAATACCAAATCAAACGCCTTCCTTTGTTGTATATATTGTGCAGCATCCACGACCACATATTCCACATTTTTTTTGGAATCTGCTGTCAGGTATTTTTTTGCCAACTCTATTATCACTTCATCCGCATCCACTGCAGTAATTGAGAGGATACCCGGATGATTATTCAGTAAATCCACCACACTTCCCAATCCAAAACCCAGAACGAGCACTGATTTGATATTCCTGTTTCGGATATCAACGGATTTAAAGGCGGTGGCAAAGGAAGTGTAATGTTTTCCGAAAGAATAAATAGCTTTTTCTGTACTGAGTTTATATTGACCTTTGTGGTAAGAAACCACCACTTGTCCGCTGAACCGGCTCTGTTTTTTCTCTATGGGAAAGTCATAAATATAACTGAGGATTTTTTTAATAATGGTCATTGGCTAACTTACTTCATTTACTTCTTGTAGTATTTCAAGGCCTCCGGTAAATAGTTCGTTTGTATGTCATTAATGCGTGTTTCATCACTGGGGTGTGTACTTAAAAACTCCGGTACACTTTGTCCGTTTTTCATCTGTGACATTCTCGTCCAGAAACTAATCGCTTCGTTTGGGTCGTATCCTGCCATGGCCATAAAAATCAAGCCCATCCTATCCGCTTCGCTTTCCTGTTTCCTGCTAAATGGCAGCATAGCGCCTATTTCAGCGCCAATACCAATGGCGTTCATAAAAATATTGCGTGTTTCTTTGGGTTTGCTGGCAAGAGCGGCATCCAGCGCACTGAATCCAAGCTGCTCCAACATGGCAGCGCTCATCCTTTCATTCCCGTGGCTGGCAATGGCGTGAGAAATCTCGTGCCCCATCACCACCGCTAAACCTGTTTCCGTTTTTGTGATGGGAAGAATGCCCGTATAAACCACCACTTTTCCACCTGGCATACACCAGGCATTTGCCGTGGAGTCGCGTACCACATTATACTCCCATTTATACGATTGCATGCGCTCCGAAAGTCCAATCTGGTTCATATAATTGGTAACGGCTGTGGCAATTTTAGAACCTACTTTTTTCACCATATCCACCTCCGCACCGGTGGCAATAACCTTTGTTTTATTATCTGTCAGAAACTGCTGATATTCCTGAAAACCCATTTCGTTCAACTGTGCATCAGACATCAGCATCAATTGCTTCCTGCCGGTAATCGGATTCTGGCTGCAAGACACGAGCAAAAATGTCAGTGTGATGATGAATATTTTTTTCATAGCATTTTATTTTGGTTTTACAGATTTGGTTTTAGGCTTAACGGAAACAGAGTCCGGTGTCGAATGACTATCCTGTGCCGGATCCGTTTTTGCAGGCGCTGTTTCAGGTGTTACATCATCTGACGGTGATTCTTCGGTATTGGTCACTTTTTTAGGAGCCGGAGCATCCAGCGAGAATGGTTTTTTAGGTTTCTGTTTAAAGTCATCCTTTGGAATAGACGGTGGCGGAGCCACCGGCGTTTCGACAGGTGTTACCTCTTCTTTTTTGGGCGCTACCGGAGTTTCATTAACAGGAGCAGGCACGACGGGTTTTACCGTTTGAATACCTTTGCGCTCTTTAAAATCTTCCATACGGGCAACAAAATTATCACGCATACTCAGGTCTGCGGACATGAACTCAAAGATGATATTTTTACCGTCACGCTGCATGCGTTCATAATCCTTGAGGGTAACCAGTGTATTGTAAACATCCGTTACGGAAGAGGCTATACCCATTTGTCCGCGTTTTATTTTAAAGTAGATCCAGCCACCTTCCTTATTTTGTAAATAAATATTGACAAAGTCACTTTCATAAGCATAACCCAATTCAATATATGCATCGTACTGGCGCTTGATGATATCCTGTCCGAAGAAGGCAAGACTGACTTTCTCCACACTTTTAAAAGTGGCATCCTGCTCATCCCAATAAAATTTAGATCCACTCAACAACATGGAGTAATCTAAAGTATTTGGAATGAACATAGAATCCGTCATATACAGATTTGCTATCAAGGTATTAGCTTCCAGCGTATCTTTAGTCAATGTAGCAATTGTTTTCTGGAATGTTTTATTGCGTTTATATAGAACGAAATTCGGTGAGCTGCTGGATTCAACAAACTGTTGAATTATAGTGCTCGCTATAGCAGGTTGCATAAAGAATTTTACAGCCAAATCAGCTGTAATTTCCAGATTCTGGTTTGGCGGAGTAAATTTAAACATGCCTACGGTATTTATCTTGCATGGTGCCAGATTTAACCCGAATCCTATTTCCCCTATCGCGTCAATCGCCTTGGTATTTTCATTGTACTTCATACAGGAAGACTTAGAGTATGAGGACTTAAAAGCATTCTCATCCCCGAAGATAATTGTATTAGGCTCTGTTTTACTGAACGTCATAGAACCTTTTACCGTCATGATACTTGCGTCGTTTCTGTCGCGTTTATCCTGCAGAATGGCGCTATAAAACTCTGGTATGCTTTTATCCAGCATCAATCCGACAAACAGGTTATTGTTAGCCTGGCTTAAAATGCTATCCATACTGACCGCCGGTTTTTTAGGGTCGAGTGTCTGTACATTTGCAATCCAGTCACTGGTAGAATTGGCTATATCAATTTTCACGGCACCATCCAGGAATATGTCTTTATGTTTGGAATCGAATTCAAATTTTCCCTTATAATAAATCTTATTATCCAGTTTAAAATTTTCTGCTTCCTCTATAAGCGCCTTTCCGTATGTAACTATTTTAGACATATCTCTCTGCTCTCCTGACTTTCTGCCTTTCTTGTCAACGGAATATATTTTCCCTCTGTAAGGATTCGTAACATTTATCTCGGCGATAGCGATTTTTGATGTCGTACCGTTGTTCATCTTCATATAATAATTTCCCGTCGCTGTAAAATCGTTTCTTCCCACAATATTTACTTCTGCATCTTTTACCGTATGGAAAGAACTGTCCGCATTAAAAACAACGCTAGCGTTTTTAAGTGTTCTCACCGTTCCATCCTGTTCAATGAAAATCTGCCCTTTGTCCGGTATGACTTTTGAATCCGCTAAAAGCAACTCATTGATGCCACCAAAAAAGATGGAGTTATCATTCAGATTCAAGTCCGCCGTAGTAGTGACGAATTTGAGGGAATCCTTGGTAGGATCTGTCGACAACAGGAAGAAAGTGGCATACTTGGAAATTGAATTCAAGGTAAGTTTATTATTCGCCAGATCAAATTTCAGGAATTTCGGGTTCGCCACATATTTAAAGGACTCCAGCGGTATCGTATCATTTTTATTTAATTCGATATCCGCTACCTTATTGTCCAAATCAAATTTTGCATTCACATCATTTGATGCCAGCAACGATACACCATCGTCATTGGATAAATTCAGTTTACCACTCCTCGCCTCAAACTGCCTTGCTTTAAATGTGATATCGTCAGACTGCAGTTTTGTTTTATTCCATGAGAGCACCCCGACACCTTTCAGTTTCTTCTTATATAAAATAATCTTACCATCTAATTCGGTAGTCGCATTATACATGCTGAATCTCTCCTCTTTTGCTGGCGACACGACCAAAGAATCGGTATTAACTTTCCAGATAAAAGATGATTGATTAACTCTGGTTTGTGGTAAATCTGCGGTCTTATCTTCCGTTATCCGAACGCTGTCAATATCAGCATACACACTATCCATAAAAAAGAAAGCAGTATCCGCATACATTTTCGCAGGACCGAATTCAAAAAGACCTTTTCCGGAAAGTCCACTGCTGTTCAGTTTAAGGTCTGCCGTATATTTTCCTTTGTTACCAAACAGACTATACCCTTTCTCACCGGTCTGTACATCTATACCGTATGATTTATCATCCTGCAATTTCAGTCCGGACTTAATGGGTTCAAAAATTCCTCCTGAAATTAATTGTCCGTCCAACTTCAGGTTTTCCGTTGCTATTTCATTTAAACTATCCAGCTGAAATGGAAAGACCTGATAAAAGAATTTATCCTTATCGTACTTTGCGCCGTTTGGTCCTTTATCGTAAAATGTTTTTGCCGTATCACCACTGACAAAATAGGGATACTTTCTGTCATTGTTGGTACCCGACTTATTATCAGGAGCCGCAATGTGCAAAGCGCCGGTAATATTTTGTATGGGCGTTTTAGAACGAATTAGTTTAATCTCTCCGCGTTCATTGGGTTTACCGTCGCCATCGGGAACATAGACAACCATAGAGTCCACATTCTTCATGTTAAACGCGTAGTTATCGTAATCAAAATCCACTTTCTTGGCTACAAAATCAAACTTACCAGCCTGTATCTTACCGGACAAAGTCATTACCCTGTTCTTCGACAATAAGACGGTATCGTTGTTGGGAATAAATTTAACACCGGATTTTGTACTCATATTTATTTCCTCGACGCCATAAATTTCCAGGATATTGGTGTTGATATTCAACCGGGCGTTCAGGTTTCTTTTAAAAGATGCAAACTTGATGAAATCGTAGTCTTGTTTGCCGCGTGCCGATAAAGCCTGATTGACTAATTTTTCTTTCACTTCAATCTTTCTGGTTGACGGATTGTAATTGATATAACCGTCCTCCACCAATTTAAAGAAAATATGTTGCGATGCGGAGAAGGGTGCTCCAGGATTGATATCCAATGCCAATGCCTGAGCATCCACAAAACGGTCGCCGCTGCTTTCATAGTACCGGTATATCTTGTCGATAGGTCCCTGCTCTGATGGGCCTTTATATTTATTCTCCAGATTTGGCTGGTAATAATTAAACGATTCAAAAATGGCAGGCTTCTCCCCTGACAATGTTATCATACTGAATTTCATAATGGTGCTATCCAGATTCCATTTCATCTCATCAACATAAAAAAACATTTTGTGGTATTCGCTTGTAAAAGGCTGTTTGGACAACGGTTTCATATCCCGATAAGCCTTGACATCCTTATTTTTGGAGAAATAAGAGAAATTGACAAACGGATGTGTAATCGTATTATCCTTCAGGAAAATAGTCATCGACGCATCTTCTACCGTAATATCCTTAAAATCTTTGATTTGAATTCTGTTCGCTGTAACACGAACCAGTTCTTTGTTTTCTTTGCTGAAAAGTGAAATTTTTGGAAGAACGGTATCAGAGCCAACTCCATAAATACTGGTGCCTTCCAACTGAAAACCACCACTAAATTTCACCTCTTTGCCGAGTGTGTTAAAGTTGACATTATTGCTGTATGAACGAAACTTCGGATACAGCCTTTCCTGTGATTTTGCCTGTAGTAATTTATCCGTATAGATCCCCAAAAGCACTTCGCTCAGAACGGGTTTGAATGTAAATTTTGCCGAATCTATCTGAATATCAGATTTACTGAAATTAATCTGATGGCTACCAAACTGAACATAATTATTGGCAGGGTCAAAACCTGCTCTTTGCAGCGTCATACTTCCGCTTAATCCCATCCATAAACTTTCCAACGGATAATATTTTCCTTTCTCATTTTTTATTGTCAGTGTATCCGCATTAGAGGTTCCTATCAACTCTGTGGTGGCGAACGTAAACACTGGTCTTTGGTCTATGATGTCAACGGTATAATCACCGGTAGCCTGCCAGGTATTCGTATTGGTGAAATACAAGGCATTTTTGGAATATAAATTGGAGAGATACTCAATGTAACTGGAAAACTCTTTAACATTTCCGATTTTACCTTTATCTATCAAAATCTGAAGAATGTCAAAATTTTTATCAATGGCTGCTGCGTTGGCTTTAGTAGCATCCAGTGTCATCAGCATGGCCGCGAACTGCATGAATACCGGGTATGCAGGCGCTTTCTTAATCAACATTGTTTGTGTGATCCCCTTAATCTTAAAAAAATAGGCTGAAGCTTTACCCGTGGTTACGGATGCCGGAAATTTATCTGCTATCTCTTTGCAATCGTCTCTGGTACAGGTTCTGATAAAATCGGTATATGCTTTGGCGAAACCTGCATTATCAGCCGGAAATTCCTTTGGGTACTGTGCATGCAGTAAATGAGTCGTAGCAAGAAGAAATACAATTAAATTAAACAGTTTTTTCATCACTTTTAGTTTACTTTTTTCTGTAACACCAAACATTCCCAGTTTTCCAGGGTACTATGATAGTTAGCTATCAAATTATATTCCAATGCCTTATCCAGGATACTTTTTGAGTCGTGCGAATAAAATCCGGAAATAAACAAATGACCGTTATTAACCAATAACGAGGCTAGTTTACCCATATTTTCCAGTAAGAAATTCCGGTGGATATTGGCAAGGATGCAATCGTATGTTTTTTGCCCTAAAACTTCCAGATCACCGATAACCGCCGTAATGTTTTTAGATTGGTTTAATTCGATGTTTTCCAAACAATTTTTATAGCACCATTCATCGTTATCCAGCGCGGTACAGTGGTCTGCTCCGAGTTTTTCTGCCAGTATAGCCAAAATACCGGTACCTGATCCGCAATCTAATACCGACTTATGTTTAAAATCGATCAGTTGCATGTGCCGCATCATCTGCAGCGTAGTGGGATGATGTCCGGTACCAAATGACATTTTGGGTTCAATCACAATATCATAAGGCACCTCCTTACTGGCTGGATGAAAGGTGGCATGTACATAGACAAAACCATCTATTAACAACGGGTGAAAACTGCGCTCCCACTGTTCGTTCCAGTTTTTGTTTTCCAGTTCATTTTTATGAAAAGACAGATGATAAGTGTCGGCCAGTTCCTGAATAAATTTTTCACCTTCCTTTTGCTGCTCATCGTTCAGGTAAAGTTCAATACAGTCATCTTTTTCTTCAAAACCTTCCGTGTCCAGTTCAAAAAAAAATCCGGCGAAATCCTCTTTATCAAGGTCAGCCGGGTACGATATGGTATATACGTGAATCATCTGATCAGTGCATGGCTTTTATAATATCTGAAAACTCCTGTACTTTCAGGGAAGCGCCGCCCACCAATCCTCCGTCGATATCCGCACAGGCAAACAATTCTTCGGCATTCTTTGCGTTTACGCTGCCGCCATAGAGTATTGTGAGTTGCTCCGCAACTTCTTTATTGTATTTCTTGGCAATTTCTTTCCGGATAAAAGCATGTACTTCCTGTGCCTGTTCAGGTGTTGCCGTTTTTCCGGTGCCTATGGCCCATATCGGTTCATAGGCGATTACCATCTGACTGATTTCATTTTCAGAAAGCTGAAAAATGCAATTATCCAGTTGCGTTTTGATGAACGCAAAATAATCGTGCCGTTCTCTCACTTCAAGCGGTTCTCCGCAGCAAAAGACAGGTAGCAGTTTTTCATTGTGTGCCTGTTGAATCTTGAGCAACAACATCTCATCCGTTTCCTGAAAATATTGCCTTCGCTCCGAATGGCCGACAATAACATATTTCACATCAAGGGAAGCGATAATTCTGGCGGACACTTCCCCCGTATAGGCACCCTGCGCATATTCACTGCAATTCTGTGCAGCTGCATATAAATGAGGGTAAGGCGCAAACATGGAAGAACAATAATGGATATAGGGAAACGGTGCTGCAATGACAACCTCTTTTTCTGGTGTCAGCGAATAGGAATCATAATTATCCAGCAGACCGTTAATCAGTGCCACCGCCTCACTCTTAACGGCATTCATCTTCCAATTTCCGGCAATAATTTTTCTTCGCATCACTTTCTGAATTCTTCTGTCTGTTCAAAAATGTGTTTCAATATATTTTTATCTGTTTCCGTCAGTTCTATTCCCCGGCGTTCCATTACCCGCTGTGCCACTTCGTACGCAATGTCCAATTGAAAAACGCCTTTATCACCCCAGGCAAAATCACGGATAAATTTAGGATGAAAGCCTGCACCAAATACATTGGCACAAACCCCCGCCACAGTGCCGGTATTAAACATCGTATTAATACTGCTTTTGGAATGGTCGCCCATTATCAGTCCGCAAAACTGCAAATCAGAATTCACATAATCCTTTGCAGCATAATCCCATACTTTAACTTTCCCGTAGTTATTTTTGAGGTTGGAATTATTGGTATCCGCTCCCAGATTGCACCACTCACCTATGACGGAATTCCCTAAAAATCCATCATGCGCCTTGTTGGAATAACCAAAAATCACGGAATTGCTGATTTCACCACCTATCTTGCAATGCGGGCCGATGGATGTATCGCCATAAACTTTGGTCTGCATCTTTAATGTGGCATGTTCCCCCAGCCCAAAAGGGCCTCTGATGGTACATCCTTCCATCACCTCACTGTCTTTGCCTAAATAAATAGGGCCATTCAGCGCATTTAAAATGGAACATTCACATTTCACCCCTTCCTCCACATATATTTCTCCGCCTAAAAGCTGATTGGTGTCCGATAGGGTTTCCGGATTTGCCATTAACCCAAGCAGTTGAATATCACTGCGGATTTCTGTGCCATTCCATTTAAAAATATCCCAGGTAAAATTCAATTTTTGCAGTGGTATAGCGGAAAATAAGGGCGTATATCCTTCCGGATTTTCATGTAACGCATCCAAAGTCAGGTTGGATTGACTTGTCCGGACAGCCACCAGGCTGTTTTCATTTTGCAGCATCGTGTTATTGCCCATTTGCAGAATTTCCCTGCAAAGTTCCTGATTGGGAAGTATGCTTGCATTGATATAGATCGTATCTCCTTTTTGCAGCAAAGGATATTTAGCCTGCAAATACCCCTGTGTTAAGATGTCCGCTTGTGTTTCCAGGCATTTTTCCCACTTCTCCCGGATGGTTAAAATACCCACCCGGATATCGGCTACTGCCCTTGTCGCAGTCAGCGGCAACAGATGGTTTCTTTCTCGGCTGTCAAATAATACGATATGCGGGATAGACATAGCGTAAAAATAAAAAAGTCGCAACGTAAAGTTGCGACTTTGATGAAATATCTTTGAGAAATGTTATTTCTTAGCGTATTTTTTATTGAATTTATCGATACGGCCTGCAGTATCCAGTAATTTAACTTTTCCGGTGTAGTATGGATGAGATACATTCGACACCTCCAGTTTCACCAGTGGATAATCATTTCCGTCTTCCCATTTAATGGTTTCACGGGATGTTGCGCAAGATTTTGCTAAAAATAAATGGTCACAAGAAAAGTCTTTAAAAACTACTAATCTGTATTCTTTCGGATGGATATCTGGTTTCATAAAAATATTTTGAGAGTGCAAAGATACAGAATTTTCTTAAAACCTGAACGATTAAAAATGAGATAATTATTAATTTTGTGCTAATTGGGTCATTTACCTAAATTATTTATAATCAGACAAATAGACAAAAAACTGGCATTTTTTCTATTTTTTCTTGACAGTAATCTTCAGCGCACCGCTTTTTTTCATATCGGAAGTGAGTGAAACATTCTGCATTTTTTTCCCGTCAAAAACGGTAACGGAAGCGGTGTTTGGCGGCTCTGTCCCTACATTCAGGGCATGCAATACCAGGTAATTTTGTGTTTTATCCAGATGGACTTTCAGACTCTTCTTGGATTTGGTGAGAAGCACATTTTCCAGAATCGGCACCTTATTCAGGTACACATTCACAGAGTCGCCGTCTTCATTATACCTGTCCCAGTATTCAATTGTAATATCCGGGTTGGTGACTTCTATCTCATCTTTCACAACAACCGGGCGCATTTTGACATTTTCAAATGTGTCTATTACCTGCGCACGATCTTCTTTTTTGGCTACCAGCTTGGTTTCTGATTTTGGTTTATTCGCCAATTCAGGTTCAGGCTGTGTGACGACAGTATCCGTTGCAACAGGTTGAGTGGGTTTTTCCGGTACCTTTTCCGGTGATTTTGGCAAAGAGGCTGTTGCGTCCAGCGGTTTCGGTTTATTGCCATATTGATCCCATATTTTATTGAACGCCGTAACGGCATCACTGTATTTGGGTTTGCGCAAATAGGCAGAACGCAGACATTGAAACATGTCCTTCTGAATGTACTTCACTTTGCAGGCGTTATTTTTCTGGTCTTTCAATAGCCAGGTGTCGGTAAACGTCATTTCGGTATCATCTTCATTCAGGTCAAATGTACCATTGAGGCAATCAATCCAGTTAGAGGATTCCGTTTCTCTGATTAAAACAATCGTCGTGATTTCCAGAAATTTTTTACTGCAGATATATCCACTCACATTGTATTCGCCGAAATAAAATCCGTTGGTAATTTTCAAACGGGCATTAAAAATATCTCCGGGAGGTAATTTCTGAACAGACAACTGAACATCGTACGAATTATGTACATATTCAATAAAATTCCCCACCCAGACTCCGTCAATATCTTGCGCCTTTAGTAAAGAAGAAGGATTCGTGATCGAAGTGAGCGTGAAAAAGAACAATAAGTATACTAATCGTTTAATCACAAGAACAAAATTAGCTGAATAGCTATTGAACTATCAAAATTATTGCCAAACTATTGTGGATAAAGTGAAATAACCTGAAATGAGATTATAAGTTTTGATTTATTGAGCCAGTAAGGATTTAATATATTCAACCACTTCTTTACCACCGCGTTTTTTTTCCGAGGAGGTGAGAAAATGCCTGGGAAGCGTTTCCCACTGATCAGAAAGTTTTGACTTAAACGCCTTCACATTTTTTTGTACCTGTAAGGCTTTTTCCTTATCCGATTTAGTAAAGACAACCGAGAAGGGTATTCCCTGTTCTCCTAACCAATTAATAAACTCCATATCTATCTTCTGCGGGGAAATACTGGCATCCACCAACACAAACACATTTATCAACTTCCGGCGGGGGAGCAGGTAATACTTAATCATTTTGCCGAACACCTCGCGGGTCGTTTTAGACACCTTTGCATAGCCGTATCCGGGCAAATCCACCAATTGCCAGCTTTCATCAATCAGAAACAGGTTGATGGACTGCGTTTTTCCGGGCGTCTGAGACACTTTTGCCAGTTCTTTGCGGTTGGTAAGCAAGTTTATCAGGGAAGACTTTCCCACATTACTTCTGCCTATAAAAGCAAATTCAGGATAGTCGGTATCCGGACAATCATCCGATTTGGGAAAAGAGCCGATAAATTTTGCCGATTGTATCAAGTTTCTGATTTATTAATGCAAAGATGAATACTATTTTTGATAGATTGATAACTAATATTGTACTTTTGTGTTGTATTTTTAAAAACAATGGGCACACCATTAACACCATACAATACCGGCGAAAGTAAAAAGGAACAAGTGGCAACGATGTTTAACAACGTTGCCGGTACTTATGACTTCCTGAATCATTTTTTTTCCCTGGGCATAGATAAGCTCTGGAGGCGAAAACTGGTACGACTAATCGGCAGCATACAACCTAAAAAAATACTGGATGTAGCCACCGGCACCGCCGATTTGGCCATTGCAGAGACCAAACTACAACCTGAGCAAATCATCGGCATTGACATCTCAGAAAAGATGCTGGAAGTCGGGAAGGCAAAAATAAAACCCTATCCGAATATAGCCCTGCAGTTAGGCGACAGCGAAAACCTGCAGTTTGAAGACGGTACTTTTGATGCGGTGAGTGTCTCCTTCGGTGTTCGCAATTTTGAGAATGTACCAAAAGGACTGTCAGAAATGCGCAGAGTGCTGAAACCCGGCGGCAAAGTGTTTATTCTGGAATTCTCAAAACCTGCTAATTGGTTTTTTAAAAAGCTATACTATTTCTATTTTTGCAACGTTTTACCTTTTATCGGCAAAATCGTATCCAAAGACGCAAGTGCATACACTTATTTGCCGGAAAGTGTGAGACTGTTTCCGGATGGAGAAAAATTTGCGTCACTTTTACAGGATGCCGGCTATAAAAACATTACATGTACACCACTGACTTTTGGCATAAGCACCATATACATTGCAGAAAAATAATACTCCTGTTATTATTTTGCATTCCTTCATTGGTGTTTAGTCAACGCAATGTGATGGAAAATGATTTGAAATTTTCCAGAAGGCGTTATCATTTTGGTATTCATCTTGGCGGCGGATTTTCAGATTTCATGATCAAGCACAATGAAGCATTTGCACTGAGCGACAGCATTCTTTCCATCAAATCGAGGTTCGGAATGGGATTTGAAATCGGTGCCCTGGGCAGTTTTCATGTCAATAAATATGTTGAATTCCGGACACTGCCGAGTTTTGTTTTTGCCAACAAAAACATTACCTATAATTTTGCCGACGGAACGACGAAACAAAAAACCATCCCGCAGATTTTCTTTGAAATTCCGGTTGAAATGAAATTCAAAACGGAACCGTTAAAAGACATCAAACTGTATCTGGTAGCCGGATTGAAATACGCCTACGACCTTGGAGGTAATTTCAAATCGAGGAGAGACCCGGATATGCCGAAACAGTCCGCACATGATTTTGGAGTGAATTACGGAGTAGGCATGGAAATACATTTCCCTCTGTTCATTTTATCTCCTGAATTTAAGGTATTTAATTCGGTGCTGAATATTCACAAACAGAACAATGATCTGGTCTATTCCAAATATATGAGAGGTTTATACAACCGCTCCTTTACATTCTCCCTGAATTTTGAAGGGTAACAGCTACATTCCCCGGAGTGTTTCATCCAGTTTTTCGTTGATGGATAATTTCAATGCATTCATCGCATCCTCAAAACTGATATTATTGTTGACGACAATATCACATTCGGATTTGTACGGTAAAATATATTTCTGATAAGAAGGAAAAACGTGATGCTGATATCGGTATAAGACATCTTCGAGCGGATAATTGCGTTCAATCTTATCGCGTTGGATGCGTCGGATAAGTTTGATATGTTCGTCGGCATCTATAAAAATCTTCAAATCCATCAGGCTGCATACATCGGCAAAATGAAACACAAAGATTCCTTCGATAACGATTACCGGAGCCGCCTTATACGTGACCTGTTTGGGTTCCGCATCCGGATTATTGTAAGTATATTCTTTTAAAACCACATCTTCCCCATTCAATAAGCGTAGGACATCCTTGTGGTACTCCTGCTCCTTAAAAGATTCCGGCAAATCGAAATTCTTCTCGTTATTCGCATCCGTCACCTGTTCTTCCCTGGGCTTGTAATAATTATCCTGGCTAAGGATACAAACCTGATCCGAGGAGAAACTGCGGGCCAATTCTTTCACAAAAGTGGTCTTGCCGCTACCGCTGCCGCCGGATATTCCAATAACGAATGGTTTTTGGTTCATGTTGTTCAAAAAAATGTTTCCCAAAACTAATGAAAGGAAATTATCTTACCTATTTTTAGGGCAAATTTTCACCATGCAATTATTAGACGGCAAAAAAACAGCACAGGATATCAGAACGGAAATTGCCGAGGAAGTGAAACAATTGAAATTGAAAGGAAAAAAAATCCCGCACCTGGCAGCAGTTTTGGTCGGTGACGACGGAGCCAGCCAAACATATGTAAGCAGCAAGGTAAAATCCTGCGAAGAAGTAGGTTTTAAATCCACCCTGATAAAACTGAAAAAAGACATCACAGAAAATGAACTGATAACACAAATCAATTTATTGAACAATGACGATTCGGTGGATGGTTTTATCGTGCAACTACCCTTGCCCAAACATATCCGTGAAGAAAAAATCATATTGAGTATCGCTCCCGAGAAAGATGTGGATGGATTCCATCCTATGAATGTGGGACGGATGACATTAAACCTTCCCTGTTTCATTTCGGCTACCCCCAAAGGCATCTTAGAATTATTGAAACGTTACAAGATTGAAACTGAAGGAAAACACTGCGTAGTTATCGGCAGAAGCAACATTGTCGGCTTGCCTGTAAGCATCCTGATGGCACAAAAAAATAAGATTGGCAACTGCACGGTCACACTTTGCCATTCCAAAACACCCAACCTGAAAGAAGAAACGCTACGGGCAGATATCATCATTGCGGCTTTGGGCAAACCTGAATTCCTGAAGGCAGATATGGTAAAAAAAGGTGTAGTGGTGATTGATGTCGGCATCACGCGTGTAGAAGATAAAACAAAAAAATCAGGATACAGGCTTTTGGGTGATGTGGCTTTTGAGGAAGTCAGTAAGAAATGCAGTTATATTACTCCTGTACCGGGTGGCGTGGGTCTAATGACGGTGGCGTCCTTGCTTCAAAATACCCTGAGTGCCGCTAAAGAGGAGTTTTACAAAAAAGCACTCAATTTCAGCGTGGATGATATCTGATTTTTATAAATCGGGATGCTTGACAATAAAGTACGGATTCAATAAATTTTCCCGATTATACAATAGCGGCTGATGATTATCAAACCTGAGCACCTGAGCGCCTGCCTCGGTTGCCACAATTTGTCCGGCGCAGGTATCCCATTCCATGGTGGGTCCCAAACGCGGATAGACATCTGCTTTTCCTTCCGCCAGCAAACAAAATTTAAGTGAACTGCCCGCCGCTACAAAATCAACACCGGAGAACTTTGTTTTCTGCTGTTCTACATACTCGAGCAATTCCGGCGTCTGGTGGGAGCGACTGCCCACTATTTTCAATACACCTCCTTCAGCCAGCGTGTGTATTTTCAAGGATGTAGTTAGCCCGTTTTCTATCTTGTAGCTGCCTTTATTTTTTTCAGCGAAATAGGTGATTTGCAGTGCCGGTACATGCACTACGCCCAAAACTGGTTCTCCATTTTCCACCAATGCGATGTTGACCGTAAATTCTCCGTTCTTTTTTATGAATTCCTTTGTACCATCCAGCGGGTCTACTATCCAGCACTTTGTCCAGTTTTTGCGAACGGCATAATCAATCAGTTTATTTTCTTCTGAAATAACGGGAATATCGACATCCAAAGCCATCAGTCCTTTTACAATGATGTCATTTGCATTTTTATCAGCAATCGTCAGTGGTGAGTTATCACTCTTCAGTTCAACGGCGAAATCATGTTTATAAATATCCAGAATGGCATCGCCTGCCTGAAGGGCAATAGAAATAACGGTTTGTATCATCAGATGGAATAGGTAAAATTAAAATTGGCATGTTCAACAAACGGATTCTGCTTATCTTTTTCACTTAAAATAATATCCTGCTGCGGAATCCGCCAGTCAATATTCAGGGTAGGATCATTGTAGGCTATTCCCCCTTCGGATGCCTTGTCGTAATAATTATCGCATTTGTATAAAAATTCACAGGTATCAGACAGCACAACAAATCCATGGGCAAACCCTCTTGGAATCAGCAACTGTAATTTATTCTCGTCTGACAACTCGAGCGAAAAATGCTGTAAAAATGTAGGGGAGCCTCTTCGAATATCCACTACAACGTCCAGAACACTGCCTTGTGTGACTCTCACTAATTTTGTTTGTGCAGAAGGGTCATTTTGATAATGCAAGCCTCTTAAAACGCCATAGGAAGATTTGGAATGGTTATCCTGTATAAAATTATAATTTTGTCCGGCTTCCTGTAATTTCTTCGCATTATAGCTTTCATAAAAAAAGCCCCTGTTGTCTGCAAAGACGGCAGGTTCAACAATAAATAAATCTTGTAACGGAGTGGGTAATACTTTCATTTTAAGGAATACGCTTTATTGTTTGGCACTTACGCCTTTTATCAGGTTTTTGATATTTTGCCAGTAATGTCTTTTGAAATAAACGGCAAGGACAATCATGGTATCGATTATTAATCCGAACATCATGTAAGTTATCAGCTGGCTTCTGGTTGAGACCATATTTACAGCCAACGGCAAATGCGGCTCATCAATAGTCTGGAATAATGGCATGATAGATTGGAGATTTGTTTTAGAACCTTCGAGGGCTGTAGCCGTTTGTGCATATAACCCTTCCAGCAAGCCTTTATTTCTGATATACCTGGTTTCATTGAGGTCGGCCTTATATGTTACCAGGTTATTAGCTTTATCTTTATAATCCGCGAGATTGTATTCCGAGTTTTCCAGCTGCGCCTTTACATAGGCCAGTTTCTCTTCGAGGAAGTCCACAGTGATTTTTGCTTTTCGAGTAGCCCGTTCGATATAATAGTCTGTTAAATTGTCATAGAAAGTTTCACATAATAATTTAGAAAACTCTTCATCGCCTGTTGTTACGGTTATCGAATAAATCTCCGCCTCATTATAATCCACAGACACCATACCTCTGATACCACCTAATATGCCCTTAAACACCAGGTAATCCTGGATACTCATATCCTTGACACTAATTAATTCCTTAAAATAACTCGTTTTGTATCCGGAATAAAGGCGCAGATAATGGTTAGCCAGAAAATCTTCCCTGCCTTTGAAAACGAATTTTTTAAAAACCATTTTAGAACCCACTTTTTCGGTAAAAGCGTATTCTTTCAATTTCTTAGGGTTGGCAAAACTGGAGTTGGTTGTTTGAAGTAAGTTAGAGAAAGATCCACCACCACCGGGTACCTGCGGACGTTCTTCAGAAAGGAAAAAAGTAATTTTAGCGGTGTATGTAGGTTTTACCTGCTTCCCTTTATAATAACCATACAACGTCATCAGGATAATTGGAATAACGAGAAGGAATGCTAACTTTCCAACAATGGAAAAGAACTCCTTTAAGAACGCTATGAACATAATCAATCCCTGATCCTTGGTCTCAGGAACCGCTTCTATTTCTTTATTCTCTGCAGGAGGTGTTATTATTTCCGTTTCTTCCTTGTTATCCATCTCTTGCTATTTATTCGTATTTCTCACGGTTAAGAAAAGTAAATAAAGGGTCAGCACAGAAGAAATCGCCGAAATGGTAGCCGTTAATATTTTCTGAAGTCTTTGACCGGCTTCCCCGCTTGATACTCTGGTCTTATCTTTTTTAATTTTAGCCTCTTTGGAAGGAACCACAATGGTTGATCCTTTCTCCACCTTTGGATAATTTTTTCCGAACATGGATCGGCGTGTTCTGAGTACCTGTCCATTAGGTCGAATAACGTAAGTTTTCAACCTGTAAGCGCTGTCACTAAATCCTGCACCGTATTTATAGATATAATATTTGGCATCTTTCCCTTCGGTGTATGGTACATACAGGTGTTCCGGTTTTTTCTCTGCTGGATAATTAAACTGACCTTTCAATGCCACTAAATCCTTAATGGCCGGCACATCTATTTTAATATCTCCTTTTTTAAGCACATAATTGAACTTGGATGTTTTTATACTTGATTGCTTTTTGAAACATCCGTGAGGATATCTAATACCGTCTTCGGTGCGATACTACAAGCGCGCGCCGTCGGCATAAAGCAAAGCAGGTCAGTCCACCCGCCCGTTCAATCACGGAGGCGAGACGCTCATCTTTGGTTGTGAGGACATAATCCCCGGGGTAGAGTACCTCTCCTTTTATGGTAACCTTCATCTGATATTCAAACTCCGGCGTAGGGCGCACGTAAATCTGATCATAAGGCTGTAATTTTATGGAATTTGCTACTGGGTCTTTCCCAATATTCTTACTGATACTGTAATTGAGTATGGTCACCTGTGTAGGTACAGATTGAGAAATTGCCTTATCATAATTTGCAATCCTGGCTATCTCGATTCTGTTGGAAGCAGCTTCCATCTTAAAACCCTGTGCCAGAATTAACGCGTCTGCCAGCGTCATACTTTCCATATATGGAAAAGTGTCTGTTTTACGAACCATGCCGTTTACTTCCACATAATAACGGTCAATCCTTCTTAAATCTTTCAGCACATAAATTTTATCCCGCTTCTTGAGTTTAAAAGTATCCATCGACATGTAATTATCCGTCGTATCGATTTTGAAAGAAATCAGTTTTTCCGTTAAATCATCATTCACCCTGTAAATGATGATTTTATCCAGCAATGCTTCTTCCTTTAAACCGTTACACATGATAATCGCATCTCGTAAAGACATTCCTTTCTCTGACTCGAAATTCCTCGGTTTTCGTACCTCCCCTTTTACCTCAATGTCAAAACGGTCGAAGAAATCATTTTTTGAATACACTTCTATTACATCCCGAAACGTCAGCTGCATGTTATCCTCTGAAGTTTTGTCTTCAATTATTTTGTTCAAATCTATCTTGAAGGAATGTTTTCTGAAATCATCAAAATTGGTTCTGATTAAATAAGCTTCTTCCAGGTATGCATCTTCTTTTAATCCCTGCGCTTTTGTAATCAAATCCCAAACCCTGTCACCTTCCTGCCATTGATATCTACCCGGCAATAAAACAGAACCTAAGATTTCATTGTAATTTTTTATCTTTTCAGGAATAGCACGGACAGATACAATATCCCCGTTCTTTAACTCAATTTTCCCGTTCATGCTTCTCACACTATCCAGGTCATAATCTATCAAAATCTGCTTATTCTCTTCAAAACGCTTAATCTGGACTACTTTTGTAAATGCATCCGGCTTGTAATTTCCGCAAAATTTCAACAGGTCTTCAAATGTTTCTCCCGGCAGCATTTCATATTTGCCTTCACGGTTTATTGCACCTTCCACTCTCACAATATTTCGCTGTGCAGGAACATAGATGTAGTCATTATTATCCAGGAAGATGTCATCCTGTTTTTCAGGAGTAAACAAAAATTTATACAAGTCAAATTTTCTGATAATTTTTCCGTCGCGTTTAATTTGTATATCTCTCACGGAGCCGGATTTGGAAGGTCCTCCCACATAAGCAAGAATATTGTAAGCCGTATTAATAGCGGGGAACGTATAAGATCCCGGATTTTCCACATCCCCGACAACATTGATAGTGATAACTCGTGAATAGTTGATAGATACATCAAAATCAGATTTATCGATCATATAGGCATTCGCAAAACGCGTCTTTAACAACTCCTTAGCTTGCTGCAATGTCAATCCTTTTAAATAAACCCTTCCGATATTTTCCTGTTGGATATACCCGTCCTTGTCAATGTAAAATAAACGGTTATAATCCGCATATCCCCAAATAGATACGACTATCTGGTCTCCAACCCCCAATATATAATTGGAAGGAGGTTTAATATCCACGGCATTGTTAAATATTTTTACATCCTTTTGTCGAAAATAGGTAAACCCGTAAATATCCACCGAATCCAATTTCGCTCTTAACTCGCGCGTAGCCGTTGCAGTAATCTTCTCTACCGTTTCAGAAGCTTTTTGCGCCTCTTTCAATAATTTGTCGGGCGTATTGATATTCCCCTTAACCTCATTCGCATTGGTTGCATTACCCAGTGAACCGGCTTGTTCATCCGCATCTTTTGATCTGGGGTTAAACCCTTTTGCAATATCCTGCGATTTCTTGGTTTCCTCCACTTTGATTTCCCCTTGTTTTATCTGGAGGGTATCTTCAATCTTTTTGAAAATCTCTTTAATGGTTGGTTCCGGGTTGGCAGGTGGGATAAACGGTGTGATTAACTGTGCATTGCTTATTGAAAAGCAGAAAAGCAACCCACTTAAAATCACTATCTTTTTTATCATTTTCATTGTAAGTTATTTCTTATTTATTAGAAAACCTTTATATCAGCTCAATAGAAGACTAAACATATTGCAGCGTGTATCAGGCCAATTCGTATTGTTTTTTATAATAGTTTAAATATTCTCCGGAAGTGACATGTTTCAGCCATTCTTCATTTGCCAAATACCAGTCAACTGTTTTTTCCAGTCCGTCTTCAAATACCAATGACGGTTTCCATCCGAGTTCTTTCTCCAGCTTAGATGCATCTATGGCATATCGCTTATCATGCCCCGGTCTGTCTTTGACATAGGTAATCAGTTGCTCCGATGCACCTTCGGAACGATTCAGTTTTCTATCCATTATTTTGCACAGCAACTTTATCAGGTCGATATTCTGCCATTCATTAAATCCGCCTATATTGTATGTTTCTCCAACTTTTCCCTGATGGTAAATAACATCAATCGCTGCCGCGTGGTCTTCCACAAACAACCAGTCTCTTGTATAATCTCCTTTACCATACACCGGGAGCGGTTGGTTATTTTTAATATTATTGATAAAGAGCGGAATTAATTTTTCGGGGAATTGGTAGGAACCATAATTATTGGAGCAGTTGGAGATAACCACGGGTAAATCATAGGTGTTATTATATGCCCGAACAAAATGATCAGAACTGGCTTTGGAGGCAGAATAGGGCGAACGCGGGTCATAGGACGTGTCTTCGGTAAACAAACCTGTTTCCCCTAAACTCCCGTAAACTTCATCTGTGGAAACGTGGTAAAATAATTTCCCTGCAAAATTCCCTTTCCAGCTTTCCTTTGCTGCATTCAGCAAATTCACCGTCCCTACCACATTTGTCATAATAAACTCCAGCGGGTTCAGGATAGACCTGTCCACATGTGACTCCGCTGCAAGATGAATAACACCGTCAAACGCATATTTACCAAACAGACTCCGAACAGCTTCCGCATCTACTATATCGATTTTCTCAAAGGAATAATTCGGTTTGTCTTCGATATCTCTGAGATTTTCCAGATTTCCGGCATAAGTCAGCTTATCCAGATTTACAATCATGTAATCTGGATATTTATTGACAAACAGCCTCACAACATGTGACCCGATAAATCCTGCTCCTCCTGTAATCAAAATTGTTTTCATATCTCTATAATGTCCAATGCTGTAAATTGGAGATTTTTGATGTGTAAATATTCTTTATGTCTACTAAAATAGCATCTTTGTTTGCTAAGTTACTAAAATAATTTTCATCCAGTTGTTTATAAGCATCATGCGCAACCGCCACAATGAAAACATCGTATTTTCCTGACGTGTCATTTTTCAGTTCAACGCCATATTCTTCATGCACTTCCCCTGCATCTGCCATCGCATCTATCATTTCCACGTCTATATGGAATTCCCTGAGTTCGTTATACAGGTTAAACACCTTGGAATTCCGGATATCAGTTACATTCTCCTTAAAAGTAGCCCCCATAATCAAGGCTCTGCACTGAGCAGGGTTTTTGCCTTTTCCCAGCAAAAACTGCACCACTTTCTTCGCGATGTAATTCGGCATACCGTCGTTGATGTTTCTGCCGCTCAAAATGATTTGAGGTTTGTACCCTAATTCATTGGACTTGTAGGTCAGGTAATATGGGTCAACTCCTATACAATGGCCGCCTACCAGACCTGGTTGGAATTTCAGGAAATTCCATTTTGTCCCCGCCGCTTCCAGTACATCGTACGTATTGATATCCATTAAATTGAAAATCTGTGAAAGTTCATTCATTAATGCGATGTTCAAATCCCGTTGTGTATTTTCAATTACTTTAGCCGCTTCCGCAACCTTAATGGATGCAGCCTTATAGACACCCGGTTCAATAATAGAGCCGTAAACGGCGGCAATATTTTCCAGCGATTCTTCATCACATCCGGAAACGATTTTAGTGATTTTCGTTAAGGTATGCAGTGTATCTCCCGGATTGATCCGTTCCGGGGAATAGCCCACTTTAAAATCTTCTTTGTACTTCAGTCCTGATAGCTCCTCAATCACGGGTACGCAATCTTCTTCCGTACATCCCGGATACACCGTTGATTCAAAGACCACATAATCTCCTTTCTTGATAACTTTTCCTATCGTCCTGGAAGCGCCGGTTAAGGGCTTCAAGTCCGGCACATTGTGTTCATCCACCGGAGTGGGAACGGCGACTATGAAAAAAGTTGCTTTCTTTAAAACATCCGTATCGGCAGTAAAAACAATATCACCACCTTCAAAAGCCGATGCAGGAAGTTCGTTGCTCGGATCGATGTGTTTGGACATCATTTCCACCCTTTTTTCATTGATATCAAACCCAATGACTTTGAATTTCTTAGCTAATTCTAGGGCAATAGGCAACCCGACATACCCCAGACCCAATACGCCTATTATCTTCTCTTTTCGGGTAAATAAATCTAAATATTGCTGTTCGTGTGACATTTTACAAGTACGAAATGGCAAAAATACGAATTTTTCAGGTAAATATTTCAGTATAAACGGTTAACAAATAATAAGTTTGCCTTAATTTCCGATAGTCCGTTCATAAGGCTAATTTTGTAAAATATGGGATTCATTTACTCTATTGCCATTCAATGTTACCATCTGGCCATCCGCTTAGCAGCACTTTTTAGCAAAAAAGCCAAAAACTGGCTGACTGTCAGAAAGCAATGGTACCGGGAATTATCCGATAAAACAGACCCGAAGAGCACGTATTGCTGGATACATTGCGCCTCCGCCGGCGAATTTGAACAGGCCATCCCCCTTGTACAGGCAATACGGTCTGCAGATAAATCCCTGAAAATTGCGGTGAGTTTTTTTTCCTCCTCGGGGTTTGAGTTGTTCCAAGATTCCGGCAAAGCCGACCTCTTTTTCCACTCCCCCATTGACTCGAAAAAAAACCAGGAACACCTGATTGCTCTCCTGAAGCCTGTTTTTGTCCTCTTTATCCGGAATGAAATATGGTGGAATACACTTACTCAACTCAAAATGAAAGGCATCCCAACCTATTTAGTCAACGCACCTAAAGGACAAAAGCGTTCATTTTTCTACCAAATATACCTAAACAACGCCTATTCCCTTTTTACCAAAATATTTGATACATCTGCCTATGGCAATACCAAACTGGAGAAAGTGCTCGCAAACAGACAGGAAGTGTTTACAGACAAGATTCTCGATGACTTCTGTAATGGTGCGACCGTTATCCTGGCAGGAAGCAGCTGGCAAACGGAAGAAATTTCAATCGCTTCCTTTTATCAGTCTCACCGCACACAATTTCCGGATTTAAAAATCATCATCGCACCACATGAATACGACGAAAACAAAGCGGATGAATTGGAAAAAATATTTTCCGGCGGTCAGGCAACAAACACAAATAATGTTGTGTTATATAGCCGATACACCGATTGCAAGAACAACCCTTCTGTCTTGTTTCTCGATAAAAAAGGAATGCTGAAATACGCCTATCGATATGCAAAAATAGCTGTTATCGGCGGCGGATTCGACAAAACGGTACACAATGTTGCGGAGGCTGCCGTATATGGCATTCCTACCCTATTTGGCCCAAATTACAAAAAGTTTGAAGAAATCACGGATATGGTAAACCGGCACGTTGCATTTTCTGTAAACGAATACACAGAATTTGAAAACAAACTTTTCGAATGGCTCTCCAGTCCGCATAAACTCACTGAAATTCATGACTTGCTGGATGTATATTTTGAACAACAGGAAAAGGTGGCTGAAAGAATCATTGCAGAGATTCTTCCATAAAAAAATTCCCGTCGGTAAGGACGGGAATAGAGCGTGTTTTTATAAGATTCCGACTTCTAATTGAATCTTTTTTGCAGCAAATCCATAAAACGTTCTACCGCAGTTGTTTTATTATTCCAGTTGAATTTATTCCACAAGTTATCTTTACAGAAATTTTCAGCAGCGCTGAATGAACTCAAGGCATCTATTTGTTTCAATCCCTTTTCATATTCCGCAAACTGATTCCCGAACAGTTCCCGTACAAAAATAAATTTATCGTTCAGCGCGATGGATTCACTCAATGTTTTGTGAACGGTTGTATTTACATTTTCCAGTATCGTCTGAGGCTTGAAAATTTCATTCAACGAAGAAGGTGTTAACTCTTCGACCATCGTTTCTACTTCTTTTTCTACTACCAGTACGGCATTATTTCCGAAAGCATTGCCTGTGCTTTCAGGAACAAATGAGGAAAATGCCGTAAAAGTTTCCTTCACCTCTTCTTTATCGTCCTCGAACAATTCAAATAGTTTTGGCTGGCTTTTTTGTTCAAATTTTTCGAACAATAAAGATTCCTCTTTCTTTTTTCCTGCCAGTTCTTCGGCCAGTGTCAGCGGTTTCTGTTCCTGAAATCTGGACATAACTGTTTCCACTTCCGTCGTCAGTTTTTCCGCAAGAGGAATATTACTTACCGTATCTTCCTGCGCCTCTTCCACCAGAGACATGACAACAGGTTCTTCCATTTTATTTACAGCATAATCTTCCGTAATAATACTGCTGACAGTTTGTGTCTCGTTTACCAGTGTGTTTTCCTTGTACTCATTCAATGCATAATCTTCGGTAATGATACTTTCTACAAAAGTTACATTTTCTGCTACCGTTTCCTGAACCAATTTATTGATGGAATAATCTTCCGTAATGATGCTTTCAACGAACGGAAGCGCTTCCGTTTTTTCTTCTACACTCTCTTCCGTTTTATTAACCGCATCATCTTCTGTTATGATACTTCCCACCAATGGTGTAATTTCGATAGTTTCCGATATTTCGACTGTCTGTTCTACTGTTTCATTTTCCATAAGTGGCATTTCCGGAAAATTTTCTACCGCTAAAAAAGGCTCCTGATTGTCCATAGCTTCAGCAATGATATCTTGCTGTAGTTCGGAACTTTCCTTCTCTTCCACATTCGAAAGAGTGGCTTCCAATTCCTCTACGTTGGATTGTTGTTCTACCTGAACTATTTCCTTTTCTTTTTTTGGAATAAATGTCTCCACTATTGTTTCAGACGGAGTAAAGGAATTTTCTTCTTTCTGGCTAATTACTAAAGAGCGTTCAATATCTTCGATTCTGTCTATGCTGGTATACAGATATTTTTTCATCAGGAGCAATTCATCTCTTGACATGGTACCTTCCGACAAAATAGTCTTATTTAAATTAGAAACTACCGTTAAATAGTTCTCTATTTTTTGCAAAGCTTTTCTTATTTCCATCTGTTTTAGTAATTTGAGGTGAAATTATAAGCTAAATTTTAAAATTGTCAAATGTTTTTAGAACCAAATGTTAATAAGTCTAAATCGGGTTGGATAGAGGTAGTTTGCGGTTCTATGTTCTCCGGAAAGACGGAAGAGCTGATACGGAGATTGAAAAGGGCGAAAATCGCGAATCTGAAAGTAGAGATTTTCAAACCGATGATTGACACAAGATACCATGAAACACAGGTGGTTTCACACGATTCGAACGCCATCATGAGTACCCCTGTCAGCAGTTCGCAAAATATTTTATTACTATCCAATGATGTGGAAGTGGTAGGCATTGATGAGGCACAGTTCTTTGATGACGGGTTGCCGGAAGTTTGTGAACAATTGGCAAAAAACGGGGTACGTGTGATTATAGCCGGACTGGATATGGATTTTCAGGGCAGGCCCTTCGGTCCGATTCCGGCATTGCTGGCAAAAGCGGAATACATCACCAAAGTGCATGCTATCTGTGTGCGCTGCGGTGCTTTGGCAAACCATTCCTACCGTTTGGTAGAGAGTGACACGAGGGTATTGTTAGGAGAAAAGGAAAGCTATGAGCCACGGTGCAGGGATTGCTTTACAAAAGGTATGGAAGGCCAGTCTGTTAAAAATTGATTATTCATTCATTACAACATTATAGAATATGAAACTGGCGGGAATAGAATTACCTAAAAGTATTCACTTAGGTGACAAAGAGCTTTTCTTCAACGGCGCAGCTATCCGTTCCAAATTTTTCATTCAAACCTATATCATTTCCATGTATGCCGAAAAACCGATAACTGATGAAAAAACGGGTATTGAAAGTGACATTGACAGAAGCCTGCGCATGCAAATCATTACTCCGCTAGCCACCTCGAGAGCGGTCAGTGAAAATATCCAGAGCGGTATGAAAAGCGGATTAGGCTCCCTGTATGACAAACAAAAGGATTTGATAGAAGACCTCAGAAAGGTGATAGAAAGCTCCGGCGTACAGTACAAAGATATTATTGATATTCACTACACCGCTCAACATGAACTGAAACTGTATAAAAATGAGCGGGAAATTTATCATAATAAAAACGGAAAACTATTTGCCCAAACCATCTTCGGGATGTACCTCGGAAAAAATCCAAAAGATATTAAAATCAAACAGGCTTTACTGAAGGGCCATTAAAACAGCCATACCATGTTCCAAAAAATAATGTTATTCATTTTAGCCGGATTCCTGGTGCTGATTGGAATCATCGCATTAAACACCCTTACCGCGCCGGACAAACAAATCAGACTGGCAGCAAATCCTGCTCCCTCCTTGCCGGACAGTTCTTTGCATCATTTTCAGCAGGCCATACAGTTCCAGACTGTTTCTTTCGGAGATACCGCAGAATGGAAAGCCGAACCATTTATCCAATTCAGACAATTTCTGGAAAAAACCTACCCGCTGGTGCATCAAAAATTAACCCGTGAAATTGTCAGCGAATACAGTTATCTCTACAAATGGGAAGGCAGAAACCCTCAGCTGAAACCCTATATTCTAATGGCACATCAGGACGTGGTACCCATAGAGGAAGCTACTAAAAAGATGTGGACGGTAGATCCTTTTGCCGGAACGGTTAAAGACGGCTATATCTGGGGAAGAGGTACCACAGATGACAAAATAAACCTGATTTCCATTTTGGAAAGCGCGGAAAAACTATTGACTGAAAACTATCAGCCGGAACGAACGGTTTATTTCATTTTCGGACACGATGAGGAATTAAGCGGCAAGAAAGGTGCGGTTAAAATTGCTGAATTATTACAATCCAGAAATGTGAAAGCGGACATCATCCTGGATGAAGGCGGATTTGTGACCAAAGAGAAAGTACCGGGATTAAAGAAACCGGTTGCATTGATTGCTACTGCCGAAAAAGGATATGTAACACTGGACCTGACCGTCACCAAAAATGGAGGACACTCTTCCATGCCGGATCAGGAGACGGCTTTGGATATCCTCTTTAAAGCCGTCGTCGAATTGCGCGCACATCCTTTTAAAGCCCGTTTTGTGGAATCGACCAAAGACTTCATGGAATTTGTAGGGCCGGAAATGGGTTTTCCCAACAATGTGGCAATGGCCAATCCGACACTATTCAAAAAACTTATCGTTTCGAATTATGCCAAAAGCGGGAGCGGCAATGCGATGATACGGACAACTGCCGTTCCTACCATCATACACAGCGGTATGAAGGAAAATGTCATCCCGACAGTAGCTGCCGCAACGGTGAATTTCCGTTTACTTCCGGGCGATTCTGCCTCGGACATTATACGACAGGTAAAAAAGATCATCGATGACGACAGAGTGGAAATAACAGTAAAAAACAACAACATCGTCGAAGGATCGCCGACGACCTCCGCCAACAGCAGCGGATTTAAACACATAGACAGTCTGATCAAACGAAGCTATGCATCTGTTTTGAGCGCACCTTTCCTGCTGGTCGGCGCCACCGATTCCCGGTATTTTTACAATATCTCAGATAACATCATCAAATTCAGTCCGATGGAAGATCCGATTGGTTTCCATGGTATCGACGAACGGGTAAGCCTGAAAAGTTTCCGGCATTCCCTTTGGTTTTTTGAGCAGTTTTTAAGAAGTTGCAAGTAATTGCTGCGAATCAGTGAAAGCAGACGAATTTTAATTAAACAAGTCTTTCAAGTCTTCATCCATATCTTCTTCTTTACCGAAGTTAAACATAGCGGAAGTAATATCTGAAAACTGATTTCCCTGCTCCAGTTGGAATTTGCTCAACAGCGAATAGGCTGCCATGCCATGCAAAATAAATTCCATCCAGACATTCAAATCCTGCTTCGTCACACCGATTACCTTGCCCAATACGAGGTCTCGCAGTCCGGTGACCTCATCGAGTTGTTTGGCATATTCAATATCGGAGGTATCAGTAAGTAAATCGATCACATTACCGGCTTCAAAATAACCTTGAACCGTTTTATAGATAGTAGTTTCCTCTTGTTGTGATTTGCGTTTCTTAGGTTTGGTGGGATTGGGAAAATACTGAACGAATAAATTGCGAATCGCTTTATCCACTATGTTTTGCGCCACCCGAATCGGACCTTCCTGCTCCCCTTCATATACCATTTCAATCTTACCCGTGATAGCCGGAAAGACTCCTGCAAAATCAGCGATACGCGCTACCGTTTGTTTGTCATTATTCAGCAATGCCCTGCGTTCGGCAGTACTCACCAGATTTTCCATAGCAGCTATCGTCAAGCGTGCTGACACGCCGCTTTTTTCATCTACAAACTCACTGTCGCGTGCAGCAAAAGCGATATGTTCTATCAGGTCTTTTATCAAGTCGGGGATGATTACTTTTTGCTGCTGCTCCGGACTCAATTGCGCTTCCTGCTCGGTAATAGCCCTGGAGTCTTCTATTGTTTTTGGATAATGCGTTAGTATCTGTGATTCAATTCTGTCTTTCAGCGGTGTAACGATACTGCCGCGGTTGGTATAATCTTCGGGGTTGGCTGTAAACACAAACTGGATATCAAGGGGGAAACGGAGTTTAAATCCGCGTATCTGTAAATCACCTTCTTCTAGTAAATTGAATAATGCCACCTGTATCCTTGCCTGCAAATCCGGCAATTCATTGATGATAAAAATACTGCGGTTGCAGCGTGGGATAATACCAAAGTGCAATACACGTTCATCTGCATAATGCAGTTTTTGGGTAGCCGCCTTGATGGGGTCCACATCGCCAATCAGGTCCGCCACTGTCACATCGGGTGTTGCCAGTTTCTCGCCAAAACGTTGTGAGCGGTGCACCCATTCCACAGGAGTTTCATCGCCATTTATTTCAATCAAATCTTTTGCATAGCGGGATAAGGGCTGCAAAGGATCATCCAATATTTCACTGCCTGCTATGACAGGGATATACTCGTCCAACAAATTGACCATTTGTCTGGCGATACGCGTCTTGGCCTGTCCGCGCAAACCCAGCAGCAGAATATTGTGTTTGGAAAGAATGGCGCGTTCCACATCCGGAATAACAGATGTATCGTACCCTATAATCCATTCAAATACTTTTTCTTTTTTTTGCAGTTTTTGCACAAGATTATCCCGCAATTCCTGTTTAATCGATTTGGACCGGTATCCTGATTTTTTAAGTTGACCTAATGTAGTGATGGTTTGCATGTGATTAAAACAACGTTTTGTATGATTTGTTATGCTTATTCAATGGAATTTAAACTTTTATTATTACCCCAGGAAAATACCTTTTCAAAAAACGGAAGCCATTTGTGTGTTTTTATTTTTGACAGGAAAAATACTTCGTGTTCCTTTTCTTTCATTCCCATTTCTGTTAAAAATAAATCATGCGAGTAGATATTCAACTGATTGAATAATTCTTTCATATTAAAATATTCATTGACGTTACCGCTTTCCAAACGGCCCGCAAAGTACATAAGCATAAACCAGCCTATAACATAGCAACTATAGCAGATGATTTTTCCTATTATGAAGTATTTTATTTCATAATAACCTGAAATCTGAACCTCATGCTCCTGCATAATTTTGAGTACTTCGGACCTGTGCTGCCATTCATCGTCCTCGATTTCTTTAATTTTAGCTTTATCCTCCGGCACACTTACAGCTCCCGCATGCCCCTGATAGGCAAATGAAGCGGCTCGTTCAGCGGAATAAGCCAATTGAAGAAGATTAATTAATTCAGGCTGTAGTTGTACCATGCAACAAAACTACAATTATATTGCTTTAATTTTCTTTAATAAAGATAAAGCGACATCTTTTCCCGTCTGTGCGCCTCCGTTCATAAACCCCTGGAATTCATCGCTGCAATGCTCACCGGCAAACAGGATATTGCCGACAGGCTCACTGATATATGGCATGATGTCCGTCCATTGCCCCGGATAAAATGCGGAGTAGGAACCTTTGATAATTTTTGACCTGGGCCACCACGCGATATCTGCGTTGTCATTGAATTTACTTTTCATACCGGGATATATTTTATCGAGGATTGGAAGGTATTTGTCCACAAACTGCTCGGGATTCTTTTTGTTATCCGCCATATACACGGCATCTTTCCCACCTAAGAACACGGTATAGATACCGGGACCTTGGTTCTCCTTTTGACCGAATGAACTGTCCCAGCCATTGTGTATCTTATCATTGAACAGATAGCCGATGGTCTTATGCCTTGTACGCCATACACGTTCATCAAACCCTAAAAACAACTTTGCGTTTTGTCCGTAACCGAGTTCCTTAATGGCGCGCTTTTTTGCTTTACTCATCTCTACATTGAACGTCACATCCCTCAACACTGAAAAGGGCGTTGTCAGGATAACATAATCCGCATAGGTGGTTTTCCCATTTGCGAATATCAATGAATATCCGGAGTTCGCTTTATTGATTTCTACCAGCTGATGCTCCAGTTGTATATTACCAACAGCAGCAGCCAATTCGTTGATGAGTGAAACCACTCCTCCTTTTATAGAATACCGCTCATCACTGTCACCATACATTTCCACTTCATTTTTTTCATTCACACTAAGCATATCTATAAAATTCAATGCTGAATTATCTGGTAAATCCAGGCCAAACTCAGACAGGTATGCGGCACGTAACAATTCTTTCAACCAGCCGGACACCCCCAGTCGTGCCAGATATTCGTCTAAAGTCAACCTATCCAGGCGCACTGCATCGGGTGTATCATAATTATCCCCGCAGGACATGGCGTCTTTCTCTATCTGCGGAAGAAAATTCTTGAATTCGTTAAACACCTGCTTCATGGTGTATCTCTTATCATTTATGATATACCATTCCCTGTTCTCACCTTCGTGTAACGGGTCCGCACCGTAATCATTGACCTCCAGTTTAAATTCCTCAATCAGCCGGCGCATTTCCTTATGACCGGTATCGACAAATTCACCGCCAATATCCAATGTAATACCCGGCAGGAACTCAGCAATGGTGTGCATACGTCCTCCGCAACGTTTGAGCATATCAAATATTTCATACTGAACTGCACAGGATTTTTTCAGATAATGGGCGGCATTCAATCCCGCTATTCCTGCACCAATAATTGCCACTTTCGGCTTAAAGGCTGACCCGGAAGAGGTGGTATCGTTATTTTTATTGCTGTTTGACTTACAAGATGTGATTCCTGCGAAAGAGGAAGCTATCGCAATTCCTGCAGTCGCTTTTGCAGACTTATTTAAAAAGTCTCGCCTGGAGAGATATTGCTTTTCTTCCCATTCATCGTTATCCATACCGGAAAGATAAATTTTGGATTGCCGTTGCAGCCTGTTGAGTAACGGACTTTTGAAGGATGCCATAATTTTGGTTTTTGGTTAGAACAAATTACAAAAAAAATCAACAACTATCTAACTCTGCGTTTTTTGTTTCGTTCGTAATCCTCAAAAATAAAATCTCCTAAGCCATCCAAAGAAGTATAGAATGCTTTACCCTTATTGATTTCTGTAAACTCGTGAATAAATTGCTGCAGATAGGCATCTTTCGCAATCATAAAGGTAGTAATGGGTATATTCAGTCGCCGGCATTGTGCGGCATAGTTGTAGCATTTATTGACAATTTTCCTGTCCAAACCGAAACTATTCTTGTAATAGGTCAGTCCTTCCCGCAGGCAGGTAGGCTTACCATCAGTAATCATAAAAATATGCTTATTGGCATTCTTCCTTCTGCGCAGGATATCCATGGCCAGCTCCAGACCTGCCACTGTATTGGTATGATAAGGCCCCACCTGAAGGTAAGGCAAATCCTTCACCTGAATCTGCCAGGCATCATTGCCAAACACAATCACATCCAGCGTATCTTTCGGATAGCGTGTCATGATGAGCTCACTCAAGGCCATCGCTACTTTCTTTGCCGGTGTAATCCTGTCTTCACCATACAGTATCATGGAATGTGAAATGTCAATCATCAGCACCGTGGAAGTCTGCGCCTGATATTCCTGCTCCATCACCTCCAGGTCGCTTTCACGCAGCAGAAAATCCTCCGATGCATGATTTATCTGTGCATTGCGCAAAGATTCTGTCATAAGTATCTGTTCCGGCTTATCTCCAAACTGATACGGTCTGACATCACCCGTAGGCTCATCGCCATTTCCACCAAAGTTGGATTTATGATTACCGCGTTTTGATTTTTTAATCTTTCCAAAAATATCTTCCAGCGACTTTTGACGTATTGTCTTTTCCATCTTGGAAGTAATCTTAAGTTGATCGCTGCGTGGATGTTCTTGTTCCAGATACCCTTTATCCACTAAATCGCGGATAAAGTCGCCCAGCCCATATTCATTACTCGTAAGTTGGTACTGCTTATCCAAATCTGTCAGCCACTCCAAAGCTTCGCTCACATCACCTGAAGTATAGGTCAGCAATTGCCGAAGTACATTGAACAATTTATCAAAATCAGCAGATTGTGGATCTAAGTGAGGTATGTATTTAGTGAAACGATAACCTAACATAATAAGCAATAAATTTAATTTTTTTAATCAAAAAAGCGTACGAAACTTTAACATTTTTAACGACTAATTGTTATAAAATCATTTAATCTCGTTAAATCATGAAGAAAATAATTTTCATACTATTTTTATCTTATGCCAATCCTATCATCAGTGCAGATTTTATGCATGATCTGGGAATCGGTTTCTGGTCAAAACTTCGAAACGTAAAAAATGCACAACCTACCAGTTATGGTCCTAATCTGCAATATATGCCGAGATGTAACTTTAAGGTTGCCGACAAGATCTCTTTATCACTAGCTGCTCCCATTGCGATAGGAGCCAGGTTTCATCCATTGGAAGGAAATTTTTTCCAGCTGCAGCTGCCTGCCACTGTATTATTTAATTTCGGACATGGAGCTTACAGAAACCAAAAAGCACAAAAGCCGGTAGGTGGTTATTTCGGAACGGGATTTAACTACATTTATAGTATCGGGAATTACCAAGAAAGTGATTATGGTATCATCGCCTTAGGAGGCTTAAGGTTCAATACTCATCATCATTCTCTGGGGACTAACCTATTTTACACCCATGACTTCAGGTTTAAAAATAATTATTTGGGAGCAGGTATTTTATACGTTCGGTTATTTTGATTAACCCCTCATTATCCATTCGAACTACAAATTATTTCTTCAACACTTTTACATTATACGCTCCGGTGTTGGTCTTGTCATACACCGTTTCATAGATAGAAATATAGATATTACCATTCTCCGTGGCGGTTCCATCCAGTTTACTGCCAGCAGGTTGCATCGTTCCATTCTCTCCGATTTTATACACCAATGAGCCGTACTTCAACTCCACGGCGTCGGAATATGCGGCGTCCTTTACTCCGCTCAAATAGCCGTCGGGGCCGTACGCGCCTCCGGATAAACTTTTCAGAATTATCTTGCCATTTGCGGAAATACTGAACTTATCACCTTCTTTCACGCTTACTCCCGTATTCAGCCAACCCTTGTTGTTTTCATTTCCGCTGATATAATAATTTGCCTTTAGTTTATAGTTTCCATCTCCGACAATCGCGTTTTCATCAATGGTGGAAATATCCATGCTCTCTATTTTCTCGCGTTTAAAAGTTAAGATACCGTATTCCGACTGAATCGTCACCTCAGAGAAAGCGATGGATCCTTCTATTGTATTTACACCGTCAAATGAAACGGCATCATTGATGGATTGTCCGGCAGGTATATTGGCTTTCTTATACAATTCATCAATTAATTGTTCTATGGTATAGTTATTCAAATCAGAAATCCTGTAAAATGGATTCTGTGTAAAAGTTACAACGGAAGATAAAATCGGAGTTCCAAAAGCAATCAGCCTTTCGTAAATCGGCTTTGCTTCCTCTTCCGTCTTTACAGATTGCAGTTTATTCAAATCAGGCAATACCGCCCCGTCTTTTGTCTTATCGGAAGGAATTCCCAATTTCATATTAGATATCTTCTCGATGGGAATATTCAATGTGCCATAGGTATTTACAATCGTTATTTTCGACAACGCCGCCTTACCCGTCACCACATCACCGTTTTTCAACCGCACAGTTATCTGCACATTGCCGGCCAAAACAGTGATGGAAATACCCAAAAAAAGGAGTGTAAAAGCACAAATTAAATTTTTCATGTTTGAAGTTTTAGTAATTAAAAATACACCATTTAAAGCAAATACATGAAATAAAAATTGCGCGGGTTTAAAGACCTTAACAAAAGATAAGATTAATTTAGTTGCTCGAAGGAACAGGAATACAGGATTTACAGGATGCCAGCTCGAGATAGGGAGGATTATCGGCGGCAGAACGATGGATAAATTGTTTGACAACCGCACCTTTATAAATTAAAAAGATACCCGGCATCTGATACACATCGGCCCCGTCAGGTGATGTCACGAAGGCTCCCTTAGTGAACCACAGATAGAGACCTCTCACCCATACCTTAAATCCGAACAACTGGGAAACAGTGCCTCTTTTCAGCTTAAACGCTTTGTATAACAATGATTCGGGATCTGAAATATATTCTATGTCAGACAAATTATATTTCTCCAGTTCCTGCAGTCCGGACTTCTCATCTAGCATATTTACCACTATAATTTTAGTGCCTTCCTCCTCAATATTTTTTTTATATTTCCGGATATTGTAAAGTGTTTCCTTACAAAAAGTACATCCGAAATGCCTTAAAAAAATCAACATCACCGGCTGTTTCTGCGCCAGCTCCACTACCGTATGCTCCTTGTTTGTCACAAACATCTCCAGCAATTCGTTGGTGGATAGATGGTTCATCCGTATGAGTTCATTATCCAGTAAATACTGCATTTTATAAGCGTTGTACAAAATCCATGAAAACGGAAACAGCCATATAATATGATTCAGGACTATCATCTTAAAAACGATGGAATTTTCGGTATGATGTAAAACACTGTTCAGAAAAAACAGAATAATAATCAGCTTATTGATAAAACCCAGCAATACAATTCTCCAGTGACGGATAGGACTGGAAGAGGCCAATAAATAACCGGCACCTAAAATAGTGGTATAAAATCCAATCACCTGCCATAGTTCCATGTAATTGGGGAAGGCCATATCGGACAAGCGAAAGAAAAACGCCGGAAAAAACACGACAGACAATCCCCAGAGCAAATGATAGGCTCCTGCTATATACAATAGGATCTTAAATGATTTAGAATCTTTATGCTGTATCAAGCTCATGATGAAACTATTAACATCAACAGCGCAAATTTGTTTTACAAAAACCCGTTATTTCAAAAAATCGAGCAATTCTGCCAGTGAAACAACCGTTTGTTCTCCCGATTTCATATTTTTCAGCGCTATTTTCCCCTCCTGTTGTTCCGTTTCTCCGATGATACAAACAAACGGGATATTTTTCTTGTCGCAATAGGCAAATTGCTTCTTCATTTTGGCGCTTTCGGGATAAAACTCAGTATTGATGTTGTTTTTTCGTAGTGCTGCCACTAATTTTAAAGATGACTCCAGCGTAGCGTCGCCAAAATTTCCCACTAAGACTTTGGTGGACGTCTTAACATCTTCCAGTAAATTAAGTTGCTGCATCGCCGTAAAAATCCTGTCCAGCCCGAGAGTCGTTCCCACGGACGGCATTTCAGTTCCGGTAAACATGCCGATGAGCGTATCATACCTTCCTCCGCCGGTCAATGAACCGATATGAGGATGGTCAGGAAGCTTGGTTTCAAAAATCGGTCCTGTATAATAGTCTAAACCACGTGCCAGGGAAATATCAAATTTGTATACAGTAGAAGGGATACCCCATGTTTCAAGGATAGCAAAAAGCTGGTTTAATTCCTGAATTCCCTCCTGACAGCTATCAATATCTTTTAGCTCCTCTTTTAAATTTTCCAGTGTAAGTTCTTGCTTTATCAAACCTTCCAGTTTATGAATGGAATCGGCGGATACATTTTTTTCTGATAACTCCTTCTCCACTTCACTCCATTCCACTTTATCGAGCTTATCGATGGAACGGCAAACCTCCTGGGTAAAGCTTTCATCCAAACCAATATAACGCACCAGTCCATTCAGGATTTTCCGGTTATTTATTTTTATCAGGAAATTGGTAAATCCCAAGCGGCTAAGTACTTCATACGTTATAGCCACCATCTCGGCATCGATGATAATGGAATTACTTCCAACACAATCCACATCGCACTGATAAAATTCCCTGAATCTTCCCTGATGCGGCTGGGGCCTGTCGGCGCGCCAGACCGGCTGTATCTGATAACGTTTAAAAGGCAATGTCAAACCCGGATTCATCGCCACTACACGCGAAAATGGCACCGTTAAGTCATAATGCAGCGCTGCTTCATCTTTGCTGCCCGTTTTGTAATTCAACCTGTAAATTAGTCTGTCGGCATCCTCACCATATTTTCCGGTTAATACATCCAGGTATTCAATGGCAGGTGTTTCCAACGGGGCAAACCCGTATTTTTTAAATGTATCCCTCATCACCTGCATGATGCGCTCCCTGTGCAGCATCTGCTCCGGTAAAAAATCCCTTGCTCCTTTAAATGTTCTTGGCTGTATCATTTCTTTAACTAATTACGATATGCTGGTTGAATTTATTTTGTACAAATGTATTTTACATCCACATTCAGATCGAACGACCTCATGAGAATTGCTTTCTGTTCACCGCGTATGGAAAATCCCTTGCCCGGAAAATATTCTATTATCTGAACGGTGGAAAAAATAAATGAATTGATTTTCTTGGTGATGTAAATTCGCTGTATCTCATTTTCCTTCAACTCAATAATCATGGACTTCACATTCACTTTTTCAGAGAGCGCCCTGTACTGAATGGAAGTAATACCGGAAACTGTCGTTTTAACGGTGTCGGCGAAAAACTTTCCTTTCCATGCGGGTTTATTGATATCACATTCGATTAACGGCTCCAGCTCTTTCTTCCAGTCTATGGAATCGAGTTGCTTGGTTTCTTTATTTGCATTCAGATATACTGACTTTTCTTCACGGCAGTTATTGGAGGTATTATACTTTATATCTTTTTTCACCAACGACGTTAAGTCAAAATAATTTCCAGTAGCCGCAACACCTCCTTCTTCTTGTTGATTACACGCGTACAAAAACAGTATACTCAGCACCAACAATATGTTTCTGTCAATGGTCATTCCTGTGAAATGCCTGTAAGCGGTAATTATACTATTTCTGATGAATTTCATATTTATATCAATACTGTTCCGTCCATTTTTTCTGGAATGGGCAGGTTCATTACTTTTAAAATCGTGGGTGCAATATCCGCCAGTTTTCCCGGTTGTACAGGACTCGTATAGTGATTGCTTATCAAAAACAAGGGTACTATATTTTTGGTATGCGCTGTATTGGGCGTTCCGTCTTCGTTAACGATATAATCTGAATTTCCGTGGTCAGCCGTTAAAAAAATACAGTAATCCTTCTCCAATGCTTTAGACACCACCTGCCCCACACAAGCATCTACCGTCTCCGCCGCTTTCACTGCCGCACTAAAGACACCGGTATGCCCAACCATATCTGCGTTTGCAAAATTGAGGCAGATAAAATGCGGTTCCTGATTTTCGATGTATCCGATTACGGCATCCTTTACTTCGTTTGCACTCATTTCCGGTTGCAGGTCATACGTGGCCACTTTAGGTGATGGTATCATGATACGTTCTTCCCCGGGGAACAGTTCTTCTCTGCCTCCTGAAAAGAAAAATGTCACATGCGGATATTTTTCTGTTTCCGCAATACGCAATTGAGTCAGTCCGTTCTTAGATATGACCTCCCCCAGTGAATCCGGGATATTGTCTTTCCCAAAAATCGTTTTTACGTTTTTGAACTTCTCATCGTAAATCGTCATTGTAACATAATACAACGGTATCGTATGCATACCATTGTCCGCCATATCCTGCTGCGTCAGCACAGTAGTTATTTCGCGACATCTGTCTGTTCGGAAATTAAAACAAATCACCACATCATCCGGCTGAATGGTGGCTAAAGGCTCACCGCTCTCCTTTGTGATAACAGCCGGTTTTATAAACTCATCTGTTATATCACCCGCATAGGAAGTTTGTATGGCGGTGGCAACATCCTGAAATTTTTCTCCTGTACCGGATAATAATAAATCATACGCCTGTTTTACACGTTCCCAGCGCTTGTCTCTGTCCATTGCATAATACCTGCCGCAGAGGGAAGCGATTTTCGTCGGTGTATTACCGCAAAACTCATCCAGGTCTTGCAGAAACTTAAGTCCGCTCCTCGAATCCGTATCCCGGCCATCTGTAAACGCATGAACAAAACTCTTTTTTACATCATTTTCCTTTGCCGCTTTTATCAACGCTTTCAGATGATTGCTGTGCGAGTGTATACCACCATCCGACACCAATCCCATAAAATGGACTTGTTTGTTATTGGATTTGGCATATTTAAAAGCCTCTGTTAAAACCTCATTCTCCGCTAATTCTCCGGTTTGCACCTTTTTGTTAATCAGCATTAAATCCTGATATACCACTCTGCCCGCACCTAAATTCATGTGTCCGACTTCTGAATTGCCCATCTGGTCTTCCGGCAACCCTACATAAGTGCCATGTGTAAGTAAACCGGTATTCGGATATTTGAGGTATAAACTATCTGTAAATGGCGTATGTGCCGCTTCAATGGCACTGGAGGCAGGATTGCGGTTAATACCCCAACCATCCATAATTATTAACATTGCTTTTGGTTGTTTAGACTCCACGTGTTAATTTTTATAAAATTTTTCTATTTTTAGACATTCTTTGGCACAAAATGTGCGCTATGAATTACGAAAATACAATTTTATGAAGGTTTTCAAGCCAATATCAATATTTATATTTTGTTTACTTTTTAGTACTATCCTATTGGCACAAGACATTACCTCTACCATTCCTTCTGCCATTAAAACCGGAAATGCGGCTGCCATTGCTAAAAACTTTGACAAACGGGTGGATATCACCATTGAAGAAAATGCCGATAACTACAGCAATATCCAGGCGGAAATGATATTAAAATCATTTTTCGGAAGATTCTCTTCCCGTGATTTCAGTGTATTACACAAAGGCACTTCTCCGGATGGCGCACAATATACCATCGGCAGTTTAAAAACAAATGCCGGCACCTTCAGAACCTATATCTACATAAAGAAATCCGGGGGTGTCAATTACATTCAGGAAATCCGGTTTGAAAAGGAATAATACAGTCTGTTGTCATAAGCAATAAGTCGTTGGAAAATTTTATTACTTTTGATTATGATAAACGAGCAAGAACTCCGTCAATTTATAAAAAATGCGCTGCACGAAGATGTTCGTGAAGGAGATCATTCTTCCTTAGCCGCCATCGACAAAGACACTCAAGGCAAAGCGAGACTGTTGGTAAAGGATAATGGCATACTCTGTGGTATTGATGTTGCCAAAGCCATTTTTTATGCAGTGGATACGAATCTCACAATGGATATTCATATTCCCGAAGGAAGCACGGTCAAATACGGTGATATTGCTTTTCATGTTTATGGAAACGCCGTCTCTATTTTGACTGCGGAACGGCTTGTTCTGAACTGCATGCAGCGCATGAGCGGCATCGCTACCAGAACCAATGAATATGTAAAAGCCATTGAAGGCACCAAAGCAAGTGTTATTGACACCCGGAAAACCACCCCCAATCTTCGATTTCTGGAAAAATATGCAGTTACGGTAGGAGGCGGTTTCAATCATCGTTTTGGCCTGTATGATATGATTATGCTGAAAGACAACCACATTGATTTTTGCGGAGGGATTACCAAAGCCGTGCAGAAAGTACATGCCTATCTTAATGCCCATCAACTGAGTCTTAAAATTGAAGTAGAAACGCGCAATCTGGAAGATGTGAGAGAAGCCTTGCAATGCGGCGGCATAGACCGGATTATGCTCGATAATTTCACACCCGAACAGGTTAAAGAAGCCGTTGCAATCATCAACGGAACCTATGAAACGGAAGCCAGCGGCGGCATTACGCTGGAAACCATCCGTTCATACGCGGAAATGGGAGTAGATTTTATTTCCGTGGGAGCACTGACACATTCCGTCAAAAGTCTTGACCTGAGTTTAAAAGCAGAAATCAATTAATTATGAGATTTTTCAGCCTGTTATTACTCATCCTTACTTGCACTATAGCGTTTTCGCAGGGTGAAGGCGACATTCAACGCATCAGAATGCTGAGGGAAGAGGTGGACACGCATTTGAACGATTATAAAAAAACAATTCTGAAAACTGCTGACCGGACAGATGCAGACAAGAATGAAATCGAAATCTATACGACCGATGCAAATACCATACGGTTAATCAAAGAAATCTACCATTCTGAGACCGGCAAGACCATTCTATCAGACTATTTGCAGGATGGAGAACCTTATTTTGTTCTCAAAGAGTATATCACCTACAACCTCCCTGTTACTGATAAAAAATTTGACCCGCAAAAAGCTACCAAAACAGAAGTGAGCTATTATTTTAAGAACGGAAGAGTTATCCGGTGGATGACCGGAAAGAAAATTTCTAAATTTGACAAATCATCTGCGATTGTTGAAAACAATATCATTGAAAACATCCATGCCATTGTAGCTGAATACAACAAAACCATTACACCTTAAAACAACGCCTCGACATACCGGAGAGTAAATCATATGTAGAGAAATTCTTAAACATGAAAAAGAAAGTACGATTTATAGTCAACCCCAAATCAGGTACATCCCTCGGCGGCCGATTTTCGGAGCGACTTGTAAAAAAAAATCTGGACCTGCAAAAATATGATTACGATATCTATACTACCCGATATGCAGGCCACGCCATCAAGATTGCGCAACAATCACTGATAGAAAATATTGATATCATCGCCGTAGCAGGTGGTGACGGCACCCAGAATGAAGTTGGGCAGGTATTGCTGAATAAACCTGTTATCATGGCAAGCATTCCTACCGGCTCCGGGAATGCCAATGCACGGAAATTGAATATCCCGATCGATGTGGCTCAATCCATCCAACTGCTCAATACCGGAAAGCCGTTTAAGATAGATGCCCTTATTTTGAACGGACAGCCTTTTTTTATGACGGCCGGCATCGGATATGATGCAAAAGTGGTGGAACAGTTCAACAAGATTCCGTTTCGCGGAGTTGGCGCATACCTGACCGGTGTATTGAGTACTGCCTTTACCTACAAGCTGCCGCGCTTTACGATAGAAATAGACAATGAACAAATTATAGAGACTACCGCTTTTACAGTGCTTATCACATCTACCGGACAACTGGGATACAACGTGGAATTTTCACACAACAGCATACTCAATGATGGTAAATTTGAAATCACGATCGTAAAAGACTTTGACAGAAAACAGGTACCACAATTAATTTATGAATGCTTTTTCGGCGATATTGCCACACAACCTATGATAGAATCCTACCGTGTAAATAAAATTTTAAAAATCAGAGCAGATAAAATTGAAAGTATACAAATGGACGGTGACTACAAAGGACAAACCAACTACATTGAAGTTGTCTGTCAGAAACATGCACTGAACTTTATGGTAGATAGTGATTTTAAGCTGTTGAAGTAAAAACCAAATAATTTATGATGACTAAAAACTGGAAAGAGCGATTGGGAACTGTGTACTCCACCAATCCGGATTTTAAATACGAGCACGAAGGCGGCGAGGAAGAAGAAACACTTCCTAAGGGAAAGCAGCTACTCTATATTTCCTTAGATTCAAAACAGCGAAAAGGGAAAACCGTCACTTTAATCCAAAATTTTATCGGCAAGTCAGAAGACCTGGAATCGCTGGCGAAACTACTGAAGACAAAATGTGGGGTGGGTGGTTCTGCCAAAGACGGCGAAATCGTGCTACAGGGTGATTTTAAAATAAAACTGAAAGAGCTGTTGGAAAAAGAAGGTTATAAGGTAAAACTGAAATAAACAATCAGGCAGCATTGAGATTAAATTAAAAGTTATAAGGTCGCAATTAAGGATGAATCGGGAACAGGACATAAAACAGCTGGCATCCAATGCCCTGAAAAACAAAAAGACGCATCAGAAATTAGTTGTGGAGCTTCGAAAGTTAAAACCGTTTGATGTCGATGCATTATTTCATACACAACATGATGCCGTGTTTGCAGAAACAGACTGCCTGCAATGTGCCAACTGCTGCAAAACCACGCCTCCGCTGCTGCTGAATGAAGACATCAACAGGATCAGCAAGGCATTGCATATTCCGGTAAAACAGCTGATGGAATCGTATGTTATCCGGGATGAAGATGGTGATCTCGTATTCGACCAAACGCCCTGCAGATTTTTAGGAAAAGATAATTACTGCACCATTTATGATGTTCGTCCAAATGCCTGCCGCGAATATCCGCATACCAACCGGAAAAAAATGCACCAAATCCTGGACCTGACTGTCGCCAATGCGGCCATCTGCCCGGCAGTAGCTAAAATACTGGACAACCTGGAAGCAACCTTGCTGTCCGACTGAAA
>JAXLTW010000017.1:0-77236 GCA_046329865.1 Chitinophagales bacterium
ATGTACATTTGAAATTAAAAATGTCAATGTTTGTGCAGGCATGGATTCCCTATTTAAAAGAAAGTGACGGGGAGAAATTGCTGAAGATGACAAATTTTACCAATGAATATATCGAGGCCCTTTCGGTAAATGGAAATCAGCAATTATGTACATTTTGCGAAAAGCATATTTTTGTACCCTATGGCGCTTATAAGATACTCTGCGAACATTGTTTGAAAATAAACACAGTGCAAACCGTATTTCATTGCATGTCATGCGGTGTCGAAAATACCGTTCCGGAAAATCCTGCAAAACCAATAAACTGCAGCCGCTGCGGTACAGAAAACAGATTAATTAAAGGTTGGTCTTATTAAACGGACTTCTATCTGCATTTTTTTGGCAAATGTGACCGATTTATAAATCAAACCCGATATCACGTCTGAAATATTTTCCTTCAAACTGAATTATACCGGCATTTCTCCTGGAAAGTGCTGCGGCTTGTCTCCAGTCTTTATCCATCGATGTTACCGCGAGTACACGTCCTCCATTGGTGATCAGATTTTCTGAAGCATCCTGTTTTGTTCCGCAATGAAAGACGATTGAATCCTGCACTTCCTCTATTCCTGTAATCACTTTTCCTTTTTCAAAATCCTGCGGATAGCCGCCGCTGGCCAGGATGATGGTAACTGCCGCTTTTTCGTCAATGTCAATATGGACTTCCGGCAAATGCCCATCCATCAATGCCTGAAATACTTCTATGATATCGTTCTTCCATCTCGGAAAAACGGCTTCCGTTTCAGGATCACCCATACGGCAATTATATTCTACCACCTTTATGTCGCCGGATTTCAATACCATCAACCCTACATATACAAATCCATAATAAACAATTCCATCTTTTTGCAAACCGGCAATAGTGGGTTGAACTATAGTTTTTTCCACTGTCTGCATCATTGCGTCCGTTACAAATGGCGGCGGCGATACAGCACCCATACCACCGGTGTTCAGTCCGGTATCTCCCTCTCCAATACGTTTATAATCTTTTGCTGTCGGTAAAATCTTGTAGTTTTTGCCGTCTGTCAACACAAATACGGAATATTCAATTCCGTCCATAAATTCTTCTATGACTACTCTCGAGCCGGCTGCACCGAATTTTCCACCCAGCATTTCAATGAATTCCGCCTTTGCTTCTTCTGTGGTCTGACAGATCAATACACCTTTGCCTGCAGCGAGTCCATCCGCTTTTAGCACAACCGGAGTAGGCTGGGTCGCTATATATGCCAATCCTTCTTCAATATTGTCATTCGTAAACTCTTTATAGGCTGCAGTCGGAATATGGTGTCGCATCATAAAGGCTTTGGAAAACGCTTTGCTGCCTTCTAACTGCGCGCCTATTTTTGATGGTCCCACAACCGGAATGGAGCTAAGTTGTTCATCCTGTTTAAAAAAATCATAAACTCCCTGCACCAACGGCGCTTCGGGACCTACGATAACCATATCAATTCTTTTCTCCAGCACCAAATTTTTGATAGCAGGGAAATCGGTGGCTTCCATGGCAATATTTTGTCCTACCTGTGCCGTTCCGGGGCTGCCGGGTGCTATGAACAACTGATTACATCGTTTACTTTCCGCAATTTTAAGGGCAAATGCATGTTCCCGACCGCCGGATCCCAACAATAAAATATTCATGTAATCAATTTTGTGCAAAATAACTTCTTTTCAATGGAATGCCATTTTGTCTATCGATTTATTTTTGCACAGTATTTGCTAATTCACTTTTATTATCACTTCAAATGGCTGCAAAATGTTAACTTTGCAACCTATTTATACGCTAATATCATGTTAAATATCATCCAGAAAGGTTTATCCAAAATTTTCGGCAGTAAATCTAATCGTGACGTTAAGTCAGTACTACCCATCATAGATGAAATCAATGAACATTTTTTGTCCTATCAGAATTTCACGCACGACGAACTTCGCCAGAAAACACAGGATTTCAAATACAGAATTCAGCAATATCTTTCCGAAATAGACCAGCAAATTGATGAACTCTCAGAAAAGGCGGAGACACAGGAACTGGAACTCGATGAGAAAGAAGCTATTTTCGCCCAGGTCGACAAGTTGAAAAAAGACCGGGATGAGGCCATTGAAGAGATTTTAAATGAAATCCTGCCGGAAGCCTTTGCGGTGGTGAAAGAAACGGCACGACGTTTTTCCACCAATGAATTCATCCGTGTGAAAGCTACCCAGTTCGACAGGGACTTAGCGGTAAAAAATCCATCTGTAAAAATTGAAGGCGACGAAGCCGTATTTCCTAATAAATGGACGGCAGCCGGAGGTGAGATTTCCTGGAACATGGTTCATTACGACGTACAGCTCATCGGGGGTATCGTATTGCACCGTGGAAAAATTGCCGAGATGGCAACAGGGGAAGGTAAAACGCTTGTATCCACCCTGCCTGCTTACCTGAATGCGTTAGCCGGGTGTGGCGTACATATCGTTACTGTGAACGACTACCTGGCTCGCCGTGACTCGGAATGGAATGGAATGCTGTTTAATTTCCTCGGATTAACCGTCGATTGTATTGATAAGCACGAACCACATACCGACGCGCGTAAAAACGCCTACCTGGCAGATATCACCTACGGTACGAACAACGAATTCGGTTTTGATTACCTGCGCGATAATATGGGCCGTACACCGGAAGAACAAGTACAGCGCAAGCTGCACTTTGCCATGGTGGATGAGGTCGACTCCGTGTTGATTGATGACGCCAGAACTCCGTTAATCATTTCTGGGCCGGTACCAAAAGGGGAAGAACAGATGTTCCAGGAACTGAAACCGCGCATTGAACGCCTGGTGGCGACACAGAAAAAAGCGGTCAGCCAGTTTTTACTGGATGCCAAGAAATTAATTTCAGAAGGGAAAACGGGGCATAAAGAAGGAGAAGGCGGATTAGCGCTTTTGCGCGCACATCGCGGACTTCCGAAAAACTCAGCGCTCATCAAATATCTAAGCGAACCAGGCATCCGCCAGATACTGATGAAGACGGAAAACCACTACCTGCAGGATCAGCAAAAGGAAATGCCTTTTTGCGACGCGGAACTTTACTTTGTCATTGACGAAAAAAATAACCAGATTGATTTAACGGAAAAAGGAATTGACTTAATCACTTCATCCGGTGAAGAGAAAGATTTTTTCATCATGCCCGATGTCGGCGCCATGATTGCCGAAGTGGAACAGTTGGCAGTTTCCCATCAGAAAAAATTGACCAAAAAAGATCTAGGTGTTGCAGGATTTCAACATCAAATCCGAACGCCTGCATACGGTCAGCCAGTTGCTGAAAGCCTACTGCCTTTTTGATAAAGACGTCGAATACGTCATCATCGATGGCAAAATAAAAATCGTGGATGAGCAGACCGGCCGTATCATGGAAGGACGCCGCTACAGCGACGGATTACATCAGGCTATTGAAGCAAAGGAAAACGTAAAAATCGAAGCGGCTACACAGACATTTGCCACCATCACCTTACAGAATTTCTTCCGTATGTACCACAAACTTTGCGGTATGACGGGTACTGCGGAAACAGAAGCTGCGGAGTTCTGGGAAATCTACAAACTGGATACCGTTGTAGTTCCTACAAACAAACCTACTCAGCGTGATGACCGGGAAGATTTAATTTTCAAAACCAAACGCGAGAAATACAATGCCATTATCGACGAAATCCAAAAGCTGAAAGAAGAAGGCCGTCCGGTATTGGTAGGAACTACGAATGTGGAAGTTTCGGAGCTATTAAGCAGGATGTTGAGCATGCGCAAGATTCCTCATAATGTATTAAATGCAAAACAGCATCAGCGTGAGGCGGAAATCGTAGCACAGGCGGGATTACCGGGACAAATCACCATCGCTACCAACATGGCTGGCCGTGGTACGGATATTAAACTCGGGCCGGGTGTGAAAGAGATAGGCGGTTTGGCCATCATCGGTTCAGAGCGTCACGATTCTCGCCGGGTGGACAGGCAGTTGCGCGGACGTGCCGGCCGTCAGGGAGATACGGGTTCCACTCAGTTCTACGCTTCTCTTGAGGATGATTTGATGCGTTTATTTGGTTCTGAGAGAATAGCAGGTCTCATGGATAAAATGGGATACAAGGAAGGTGAAGTGATTCAGCATTCCATGGTCACCAAATCGATAGAACGTGCACAGAAGAAAGTGGAAGAGAACCATTTCGGAACTCGTAAGCGATTGCTGGAATACGATGACGTGATGAATGCACAACGCGAAGTGATTTACAAACGCAGACAACATGCATTGGTTGGTGAGCGTATTACGTTTGACCTGATTAATATGTTTTATGAGTTGAGCTATGAAATCTGCAATGATGCGAAAATCTCGCAGGATATCGAAGCATTTAAATTAGATTGCATTCGTTTCCTATCTATCGACACCGCAATTACGGAAGCCGATTTGAAAAACCAGAAAGTGGATGAGCTGGCAGACCGTTTGTACCATGAAGTGTATGAAAAATATGGTCGAAAATCACAAGCAATCATAGCAGAGGCATATCCGGTGGTTAAGAATGTATATGAAGAGAAAGGCAACCAGTTCCAGAATATCGTCATTCCGTTTACAGACGGAAACAGAAACATCAATATCGTAGCAAATCTGGAAAAAGCATACAACAGCAAAGGCAAGGAACTGATAAAAGTATTTGAACAGAATATAATTCTTTCATTCATCGACCACCACTGGAAAGACCATTTGCGTCAGATGGACGACCTGAAACATTCCGTACAGATGGCGGTACACGAACAAAAAGACCCTTTACTCATTTTTAAGTTTGAAGCGTTTGAGTTATTCAAGCAAATGCTGAGCGCCATCAATAAAGATGTAGCCACCTTCCTGTTAAAAGGTAGCCTGCCGGTTCAGGATGCCAATCAGATTCAGCAACACCGACAAAAAAAGGTGGTGGAAAAAACAAAAGAATCCAGAGGTGATGAAGGCGGCAATATGGGTGAAGAATTTAAAGATGCCGATAGCGGGGATACCCGGGAAAAACAACAGCCCGTTCGTGCGGAAGTGAAGATAGGCAGGAATGATCCATGCCCTTGCGGAAGCGGAAAAAAATTCAAACATTGCCACGGCAAGGAATTGGCATAAGAATTGGGATATAAGGAAGCAATCAGGGCATTACAGATTTAGTTTAATAAAATTGAAATGAAATATATTGTGAGCGTTTGTTGTTTATTGTTTACTGCTTTTGGTGCAAAGGCAGCGGATAATGATACAACACAGACGGAAATCAACAATAATATCTTATTTTTCAAAGACCCGAGAGTGGATGTGTTGCAGAAGATGTATATGCGCAACAACGATGCCAAGAAGCAAGCCATTCGTGTGCAGGTCTTTCAGGCTACTTCCCGCGACAAGGTTTTTGAAGCAAAATCTCAATTTTCCGCCCGCTATCCGGGTATTCCAATTTTTATATCATACGCTTCTCCGAATTTCAAATTACGCGTTGGAGATTTTGCCACACAACAGGAAGCATTCAAATTCATGCAGCAGCTGAAACCTTATTTCCCCGCCAGTTTCGTAATTGAAGAAAAAGCGAAAGAAGATGACGACAAGCCGAAGGCTAAAAAGACGAATTAATGCTATTTACGGATGAAAGAACGATAAAGGGTTGAACTAAAAATCACTTCTTCACTCCTATTATTTTGAGTACGTCCCAGATATTCTTGTACCAGAATTTCCATTTATTATTTTTAGCCTGTTGTTCCTCCCTTTCCCAAAAGTGAAGATTGGAAACAGGGTACAGATAGCCGAAATCATAAACGGTTTTACTCTTCTTTTCTGCCGCTATATTACTCACCGGAAATCTATAATTAGTTTCCTGCTGTTTTACCAGCACCAACGCCTTTTCTCTGACTGCTTTTGCATCGTCGAGGTATTGCTGAATCGAATTATTTGTTTTATTGATTTTATTGTAACGATACGCAATCAGATAAGACAATGTGCTGCGGCGATGTTGCGCACGCAAAGCGGTAATATCCAGACTCAGCAATAGTTCATTAGTCAGCTTTCCTGTAGTAGAGAATGAATAGCTCCTTCTCAGGTCGTTATATTGCTGGATAAAGGTATCCAGCACATCCACATACTTTCTCTGCATAAATTCCAGTTCTTCTTTTGTCGCTTTATTCATGATATACTTATACGCATATTCCGGTCTCGGGTGGAATTCCAGATTCAGTTTTCCGCCAATTTCATCCGTTATGGTTTGGGCCGTCATTACCTTTATCAGCTGTTTATTTTTTATAAACTCCGTCTGTAATACGTTAGCTTTTTCAGCAAATCTCAATAAAGTGGTATCCTCGATAACATCCTGTAAAAACTGCAACGCTGTGTTTTCATCTACTGCAGGTTGTTCATTTTTCCAGCACCATCGCGCGATGCTCCAGTCAATCAGCCAGTAATTCCACTCCAGTCCGGAAGTAAATGTCAGGTGTCCGTTGATGCCCAGTGAATCACAATAGTGGATATCCTCCAATCGAGCATTCAGGTAGGACGACAAAAACATCGGCACCGAATTGTCAAACGTAATCCAATAAGCCGACTCCGGAAAATACCAGGTATCTCTGTATGCTTTACTTTCTATCAGCAGGTTGCGCAGGTGCGCAAAATCTTTATTACGATACACCGGCGTACTCGAGTCCTGCAACCCATAAAACATAACGGTATGCACGAATAAACTGTAGGCGCTGTCCATATCTGTCCTGCCCGTTTTCATGGATTTTGCATTTGAAATTAAATTCTCATCTTTTACCACATGTTTTCTGCTCGTAAGCGTGACATGATATTTTGCTAAGCTGTCGTACAAAAATTTCTGCTGCTCATGGAGTTTCTCCTGATCTTTATGTGTAAATTCTGTTGTCGCAAACTCCACATTCCAGACATCCCAGTTTATCCGCATCAATGCAGCAATATTGTCCAGTATCTGTTTGTCCTTTTTTCGGAACGAAGCCGGAAAATTCTTATACAGCTGAAATGCACGCTGCTGTATCATGTGGAATGACATATCCGCACCGCAAATAATACCACGTTCATGTGCGTAATCAACTATCGGCTTCATATACGGAATCCATGACTCCATCTTTATGCTTCGCAACAGATTGAACTCAAAATAATTCTGCCCGTTTCTGCACAACCAATTGATATAAGTCTTCACTTCTTCAGCGCCATCCGGTGTATTTTCATTCAGCAACGCTTCGGTAATCTCCAACGGGTGCATCGCATGGATATGAAAACCGATTTTATCAAAACGCGGTGTTATTCTTTCCGAAAAGGTGTCTAAACGATAGTTTGACAAATCAGCTATAATGGTTTCTTTGGGATGATAAAACTGAAATCCCAAATGATGCTGGAGAAAATAATAAATACCATTTGACAGTCCTTTTTCAGATAGCGAAGTTATGACTATCCGCTGTGTATTATTCTGTATACCTGATTCAATTGAAAATTTTTGCGTCTTTTTGGTATTCGCCTCATACAAGCTTATATACTTTGTCGTATCGGAATCGAGATGTAAAACTACGTTCCAGGTTGTCGTACTGTCCAATCTGTCGGCAATCATTACATTGCCCTGATTCAACAATTTTGTTGCGTCTTCAATCGTGTAGTTTAGTAAAACAGAAGATGGCAAAGCGGAGCGGTCAAAAAACAATTTACCGGCAAAAGAAAAGGAGGAACAGCATATTAAAATCAGACATGAAATGTATCGTACGTTGGGTGTCATACTTTGAAATTAATCCCTTACAGGCAATAAGGTCTGGTTGAACTGATTGATTGTCATAATTGCTACGGGACTCACGATGATGTTAATATTCCGAATCCGGCGCTTCTTCATCCACCTGCCCCCAGTTGCCCGTATTACCTCCACTGATGAGTACATCCCCTCCTTCCTCACAGATATTTTTTACCAGCGAAGAATCGGAAGGTGCAAAGAATTTGGCATTTTTATTCAGCTTCAGCTTAGGATCGCTGTATGCCTTCTGCATGAACATTCCCCATACCGGCATCGCTGCATGCCCGCCCTGACCGGTACTGGTATATAAGAAGCGTAACAACGGATCATCACATCCTACCCAAACACCTGCAAGCAATTCAGGGGTAAATCCGATAAACCAGGCATCTGTATTTTTATTCGTTGTACCGGTTTTACCACCGACATCGGTCGGGTAGGAAAAATAGGCGCGCAATCCCGCCGCAGTTCCGCCCGGTGAAACCGGTCCTTTCATAATCTGGCACATCTTATAAGCGGTATTGTCGTTGAATACCTCTTTCATTTCTGTTGTAAAATTCTGGATGATATTTCCATCCTTATCTTCAATACGAAGCAAGTATTGTGGTTTGGTGCTGATTCCGGCATTGACAAAAGTGGAATACACCGTCATCATTTCATACAAGGAAACTTCTCCGGCACCCAGACAAATAGAAGGAACAGTTGGGATTTTGGATGTGATACCCATCTTATGCGATAAATCCACCAGCGCTTCTGGTCCGAAATTTTTCATCATATATGCCGCCGCAGTATTGATGGAATGTGCCAGACAAACCTTCATCGGATAAGCCCCCCCAAAGCGACCTGAATTTTTTGGCTGCCACACCTGTCCCTGATAAGTAACGGTAATCGGACCTGTAGGAATATTCATACAGGGCGACCAACCGTTATCTACCGCCAACGCATACTGCACCGGTTTAAAGGTAGAGCCCACCTGGCGTTTGGTGTTGACATTACAGTGGTCATATTTAAAATGCTCAAAATTGGGACCACCTACCCAGGCACGAACATATCCGGTATAAGGTTCTACCACCATTACCCCAATCTGCAAAAAAGATTTGTAATATTTAACCGAATCCCAAGGCGTAAGTGTGGTGTCTCTCATGCCACGATAGGTAAATACTTTCATCTTTCGTTTTTCCGTCTGAAAATTTTTCAAAATCTCATCATTGGACAATCCCTGTTCTTTCAGCGCAGCCCATCTGTCGGTATATTTACAGGCCGTTTCAAGGATACGCTTACCATCTTTTGTACCCCATGGATTCCAACCTCCTGAAAACTGAGCTTTGAAAATATTCTGATAGCGTGTTAAGTGCTGTATGGCGGCTTCTTCTGCATACTTCTGCATGCGTGTATTGATGGTGGTATAAATTTTCAGTCCGTCTGTATAAATATTATATGACTCACCATTGGGTTTTTTATTTTCTTTCGCCCACTTTTTCAACTCTTCCGCCAGCACCATCCTGAAATAAGGAGCCAGACCATCGTTGGCCGATTCCGGATGAAAATCAAGTTCTATTGGTTTATCTTTTAGTGCTTCAAACTGAGCGGGTGTAATATCTCCGTTTTCCATCAACTTGCGCAAAACCGTTGCGCGACGGTCGCGGGTTCTTTTCTCAAACCTTCTCGGATTATAATATGCCGGGTTTTGCAGCATACCGACAAACATGGCGGCTTCTTCTATCTTGAGTTCATTGGGTTTTTTATTGAAATAAACCCTGGAAGCGCTCTCAATTCCAACAGCGTTATTGACAAAATCAAATGTATTGAAATACATCGCAATGATTTCATCTTTGGTGTAACGCCGCTCAAGCATCACAGCAATGACATACTCTTTGGCTTTCTGAAAAATACGCTGCACAATATTTCTGGCTCTGTTGTGGAACATGTTTTTAGCCAGCTGCTGGGTGATGGTACTGCCTCCGCCGTCTTTCCCCAGTGTTACAATGGCACGAAGTGTCCCTTTAAGGTCAATGCCGGAATGGTCATAAAAGCGTTCGTCTTCATTTGCCACTAATGCTTTTACCAGAATAGGCGGCAACTGTTCGTAAGCTATATTGCTTCTGTTGTCTACATAGTATTTTCCGATTAACACGGAATCCGCTGAAATAATCTTGGACGATAAGTTGGCCGTTGGATTCTCGAGTTCGTCAAAACTTGGCAGGCGGCCGAAAAGGCCGATTCGCACCAGCAGAAAAAATACCATTATGCTCAGTACACCGAAACCGAAAAGTTTCCATAAATTTTTAGGTTCTTTAAACCATTGGATTCCTGTGCTCATTATTTCAAATAATTTTCAATATAATACCTAGAATACCTGTCTAAATCAATTTGATTTTTAATCAACCTGAAGTTGGCAGGTGCAATAATGAAATAATCCACTTTATTCAAATCATTATCTCCGACAATGGCAGGGGCGTTAATCTGTAAGGCATCGTAATAATTTCTGGCATCCGAAATGCCATCAAATTTTTTCATTTGGAGTAATGTAAATCCATCCATAAAGAACGGGTTCACCTTAATCTTAAAATTGTCAAATTTCGTTTTATTAAACTTATTGACTTTGGCTACAACAGCCTGAACATTTATATATTTTTCCTTTAGCTGCAACAATACGAAAATATTCGTTGTATCATACACAAACTTCTCAGAGATGGTATCCTTCGGTAGCGGAACCGTATCCACTTTTGCAACAGGAGCTGCCGTGGTATCATTAATATGACTTTCAAACTGAATGTACGCAATCAGGTATTCCTGCGCTTTCTGTTTTATATCTCCTTCTTTGTATTTGGTAATGATGTCCGACAGCGATCGTTTGTAAGCATCATACTGCTTGGTCTTCCCGTACGATACTGCTTCCAGGAATTCAAACTGTGGCATCTCAAAAGAAGACGGATATTTTGTCTTAGCGATAAATTTATTTTTTATCACCTGTGTATAATCACCATCCAGAAACGATTGATAGGTGGACGCGTACAAACGTGCCGAAGTTTCTCTTTCAGCATCTTCGGAAGGGTTTTTACCCTGATTCTTCAAAACTTCCGCGACCTCACTAAGCGGATAATTCTGCAAAATGTATTGTTTTTCCTTTTCCGCAAGTCCCTGTAAATTTTTATCCAGATAAATGAGGTATTGATAATAATGCGCTTTTGCATCGTACTCACTGTTTGGAAACCTTCGGGTGAGTTCATCGAATGCCTGTTTGGATTTTGGAAGGTTGTTCAGTTTATTTTTGAAAAGTTCGCCATTGCCAAAAAGAGCATTGGCGATTTTCGCATCTGATCGCATAAAGTCTTCCGGAGATTTTGGTATGGCAAGACTGTCAGAAACTGCTGCCGTAACTTTTCCTTTCTCTTTTCCCTTTACTGCTGTTGCTGTTACAACCGTATCTACATTACTACCAGATGCAGGCAAATCATCAAAGAATGCCGATTTGTTACTTCTGCGCCAGTTGTCTTCCAGCTTTCTGTCTCCCCAAAGTCGGATAAAATCGTTATACCCTTTACTCTTGGACTCCGGATTATAGAAATACCACAACCCGTTTGAAATGGCGTCTTCCGGAACGAAAGCAGCCGGAGCGGATGAACCATTGTCGGATGCCTCCGAACTGAATCTGGAATTTTTCTTATCTTCCTTTTCCTGCTTCGCTTTAACTGCTGCAAGAAATTTCTCCAGGTCTTTCGGATTCATTTTTCCCAATCGCTGCAGGCTATCCTCCATCATAATGATTTTGGTGTTTTGAGCCAGTTCCGTTAAAGTGCTTTTTCTGCTCACAATTGCATCGTAGCCGTCTATGGTGTTGGGAAGATATACAATGGCACTGTCATAATAAACGGCCGCCTGCGCATAATCTTCCTTGTCGTAATAAATCTCTCCAAGTCGCAAATACGATTTTCCTTTCTGCTCTTTGTTGTCAATAGATTTGCTGATGGATTTTTGGAGATAGGCTATTGTATTAGCTGTATCCTTATTGAAGTAATAATAGTTGGCGATGGTATATAACACCTCATCCGCATGGCTTTTATTCTTACCAAATCGAATCAGTTTGGTAAGCATCTTAACGATATCCTGATCAGCCAAATCAGGGTGATGACCGTATAATTTGGCCAACTGGATTTGTGCAAACAGGTTCAACTCTTCCGTTTTGGTATGCTTTCCCGCTTTTACGAAATAATCCACTGCATCTGCCGGCTGGTCATTCTTTTCATACAGTTGTGCTAAAATATATTCGTAATAGGCTTTTTCTTTTTTCTTCTTAAAATAGAGCATGGCATTCTCTAATTCTTCAATGGCAGGAGAATAGTCGTTTCTGCGAATGTTGTAATACGCGTCAATCAGGTAAAATTCGCGGCGTTGTTTTTTAGTGAGCTTGCGCAATGATTTCCCGTAGGATATCATACTTTTCGCATCCGCGTAATTCCCTAATTCTATCAAGGTCTTGGACATCCAGACAATTGCCTCCGGCCTCGAAGGCTTGTGTTTTATCTTTTCCCAGAAAGTCAGTTTATCGAATTTTGCCTCCTGCTTGGCTGTTAAGGCGTCCAGTGGTTTTTGATTATCGCGTTTAGCGGTAGAATCGACATAGTATGGATTTTTCACATACTGGTCACCCATCATGACGTATGGGAGTTTGCTGTCAAAATTCGGTTTTTCCGTTTTTTTGACATTCGGATTCAGTTTGACCACATTAGAATCCAGTGCTGAAGATTTGCCTTTTGCTTTTGCAATAAGATCTGCCGGAATTTTTTTGCCTTTTTTCTGTAATTCTATAATCTTCTTTTTGGCTTTTATAATTTCCTCAATTTCTTTTCGTTTCTTGTCTATTGCCGCCTGTTGTTTTTCTCTGGCATCTTCGGCTTTTTGTTTGGCTTCTTCCTGTTGTTTCTTATACTGGAATTCGATGATTTTTTTCTTTTCACCTGCCTGCTTTGCCAATTCTTTTTGACGCTGGCGGATGTATTTCAAACGGTCCTTGTTGCTGAACTCGAGTTTATAATTCATCTTGCCCGGCTTCATCGTCGTGACAATATACTGAAATGTGACTAAAGACGTATCATACTGTTTGCGCAAGAACTGGGATTTACCTAATAACAGATAGGCATTATCTCGCCAGCGGCTGTAATCGTGCAACTGGAGTACAATGCCTGTCTTTTTGGCAACGGTCTCCAATTCAGTGGTGTACGAAGAAAAATCGGCATCGTCGTGATAATAAAACGGAAGCAGTTTGTTGTAATCGTATTTACGTTGAAACTGATAATTATACACCAGCTCCTTGTACAATTCATTGGCATTAAAATAATAATTGTTGCGCGTGGTCAAATCACCCCAAGCCCGTTTGATAATGTTGGGTTTTTCGTATTGCGACTGTGTTTTCTTTTTTTTATCTGCAAACGACAGACCTGTAATAAAGCCAACACAACCTAAGAGAAGAAACAATTTTTTGACCGTATATAAACGCATGCTCGTTTTAATTCCTTAATTTTAACGCAATTTCTTAAATTTATTTTACTTATTCGAGTGAAATTGATTTAATTCATTCACAATGGCGTTAAAAAAACCGGATTGGAGCAAGTGGCGTGAAAAGCTAAAGGATGTATATCGCTTCCAGATTGTAGATGAAAAACACTATGATGTCAAACTGGTATTGGAACTTAACCGTCTGAATGTGTTAGTAGTAGGAGGATTACTGCTCGCCTTTTTCACCTTTATAAACTTTCTCTTCATTTCATTCACCCCGCTCAAGCAATATGTCCCGGGTTATGGGACCTCTTCCGGCAGAAGCGAGGTAATCAATATGAACATAAAGACACAGGAGCTGGAACGCAAGCTGAATGCCCACCAGAAATACGTTCAGAACCTCCAGAATATCCTCAATAATAAGGTCGTTGTAGATGCGGTAACTACACCGTTAAAAAAGTCGAAAATGGATAGCGGCATATTGAGTTTAAAAACGACTGATGAGGCAGAATTTGTAAAAAAGATGGAAAAAGGACTTCAAAATGCCGAGTTAATGGAGTCTGTACGCGATACCAAAACGAGCATTTTCAGTAATTTAGAACTTCAAAAGCCTGTTTCCGGAAAAATAATCAGTCCATTTGACCCTGATAAATCTGCCGGAACCACGCTGGAAGCCGGTGCTAACGAAGCAGTCAAAGCGGTATTGTCCGGAAATGTTATTTTCACGGGAAGTTCCCCAACAGACGGTGCATTTATTGCCGTTCAGGCTGAAAATCAGCTGGTTTACATCCTAAAAAATAATAATCAAGTGTTAAAGAAAACCGGTAACTTTGTACAGATGGGCGAAACCATAGCGAACGCAGGTAAAATCAACCCATCGGGGAAATATGGCTCTGTGCTGGAACTGTGGTATAAGGGACAGCCCATTGATCCTGCTAAATTCTTAAAATAAAGACGTATGTTTTCAAGAGGTACTACAAAAAACGGAGAAACAATGGTGGCCAACAGAATTAATGAAGGCACCATCATTTCCGGAGATATATCCGCACAAACCGATATCCGGCTGGACGGAACCATCATGGGGAATATCATGTGCTCATCGAAAGTGGTGATAGGCAGCAATGCGCACATCACCGGCCATATTATTTGCAATGACCTGACCATTGAAGGAAGAGTGGACGGCAACCTGGAGGTAAACGGCACACTGTTTTTCCGTTCGGAAGCCATTTTTGACGGTGATGTCAAATACAAAAAACTGATTGTTGAAGAAGGTGCCAACATTACCGGCTCATTGGTCAATACCAATGCCGTCACCAAACCACTTCAGCAAACCTCACATCATGGAGAAACCAACACCGCCTACCAACAAACAGCAGGCTAAAAACTGGGTGGTATATTCCGGAATGGCATTCGAAATGTTTGCAATCATCGGAGTATTTACCGGCATCGGGTTTTTTCTGGATAAACAACTACACACGCAGCCGGTATTAATACTACTGTTTTTATTTATCGGATTAGCCGCCGCATTCTATCGCATCTACAAACAATTCAGTAATCCATGAAATGGTTATATTCCTTAGTGGCCATTACAGGTTTATTTATTTTCGCCGGACTTTTTATACCGGATGATTTAAGAATGGGCTATTACTGGATGTCTATGGGAATGGCTGCGGTTTCCTTTCTGTTTTATTATATGATGGTTCAATCACGTCAGAAACAACATGCGGCTAAGGCAGGAGCCAATCTGGCGGCCATTACCCTGAAGTTTATAATTTCCATGCTGGTGGTGATTGTATATATCCTTTTGTTCGGCTCCAAACACAAAATAGATTTCGTATTCTTTATTATTAGTTATTGCATTTTTTCTATTGTCAGCTATACGGGAGCCTATTATTACAAATAACCGGATTATCCTGCTAATTTTATATTTGAATAACCTGCGCTTAACGTGCTGACTTTGACTTTATCCGTTTTTTTAGCTAAGTTTGATTAAATGCATAAAAGAGTGAATTACAAATCTTTCATCTTACCGCTTGGATTCCTGTTGTTGTTATCGGCTTATGGTTTTAAACCGCCGAAAAACACCTATCCTAAAAACGACATATTGTATTTCAAATACGGGGGCGACGTGGATAAGATGCTGAGAGAAGAGAGAAAATTAGATTCGTTGGCACATCCGTATCTATACCAGTCAGCAAAGGAAGAAGTAAAAGAAACAACCTCCGGAATTGATGATGAATCCGTGATTCTGGAAAAAGCTGAAGTAATGCCTCAATTTCAGGATGGTGACAAAGGACTGAAAGAATATATTGCTTCCGGTACCGCCTTCATACCCGATACGCTGGTTGGCAAAAAGGCCATAGTCACCGTCAAATTTTATATCAATACATTGGGGGATGCCAAAAATCCTAAAATCATCAAAAGTACCGATCCGTCTTTCGATTTGCAAACCATCATGCTAATTGACGGCATGCCCAAGTGGACACCTGCAAAACAAAACGGAAAAGAAGCAAATTGTTATATCACGTTACCAATAAAATATGGAGAATAAAAATTATTGTGCCGGAAAAATATGGATACCGGTAATCCTTATCCTGCTTTCATCTGTCAGTTTTGCCGCATCCAAAAAACCCGTCACCGTAATTCTTATCGGGAAGATGAATAACAAGTTCGAGATTCATATGAAACTGACCATTGATGCCACTAAAGTGAAAGGCTCTTACTATTATACCAGCAGTTTCAAACCCATTGACCTGGAAGGAACAAGAAACGGGAATACGATTACACTCACTGAAAAAGTCAATGATTCTATCACAGGAACATTTAAAGGGAAAATGCTGAATAATCTTTTCAAGGGAGAATGGAGCAATGCAAGCGGCAAAGAATTATCGTTCAGCCTTATCAACAAAGAATGGGTGGCGGAAGATGCGGATAACATATCCGGCACCTACAAACTGGGCATGAGCAAAGAAGATGCAAAAACGGCAGCTATTCCAAAAGGCGAAACTGGCTATTCCGGCAATGCCACCATCCTGCTTTTCGCCAACAAGAAAATAGGGTTCTGTATCAGCTATACGAAAGGTTACCCCGGATATCATATTGGTGAGATTCAGGGCACCGCTACACTTACAGCAGATGGAGTATATACCTATAGCGAGTCATTGGATGAAACGAATAAGCCTTGTCAGTTAACATTTACCTTTAAAAACAAGAAACTGGAGATTCTTCAATCTTCCGATGACAGCAGTTGTGGCTTCGGAGCATTCGTTGATATCAGTGGAACCTACAAAAAAGAAGGTAAGGCAGTAAACCTGGAAAGCTGTTTGTACTAATCTATGAACGGAATCAAACCGCGTATTCCCATATCTACCACAGAATCTTCCACTCCTGTATTTGCTGCATTCAACGGCTGAAACAACCCGTCTCCGTTTTTATCTTTCCATTCAAAACTTTTATTGGTGGAAAGTGAAACCGTTATCACCACATCACTTGTTTCAGTGCCGGTGATGGTAAACCCGGAAGGAGTCAAAAATCTTCCTGTTACCACACAGGAACCCGGAGCAATAGGGGATGTATTGAAAATAGGATTAGGGACAGTGGTTGCATTTTCCGGTGCCTGCCATTCCACCGGAGGTCTTGTATAACCAGCCGGCAAATCAAAAACTTCCACGGCGCCATAGCCTTGTTTTTTATTTGCATTTACCGTTACAGTCTGATCCTTCACCTTATAGGAAGTGATGTAAGTATTGAACCCGACAAAAGAAGCCACTCTCCCTGTATACATGCCATTTGCTATCGGATAGGTCGAATTTTCGTATTTTATTTTGATATCATAATTCTGGTAGGCTAAAGATACCCGCAGCCATTTATAGGAACCGGGTGTAACATTCTTAATCGGTAAAGAAAAAAAGACTTCATTGTTTCCGGCAAATGCAGCTTTGGAAAAATCTATCGCCAGTGTACCTCCGGTTGTCACCTCATTGGCTTTGTAGAGTATGGTACCCGTTCCTATAGGAGACAAGCTATCCGGCGCCAATTCAATATAATGTGCACTCATAGTATGAAATACGGGTGACTGCGCTGCATGATTATCAGGCAGGGTCGTTACCGGATTCCCAAAGTTATTTAACCGCGTTTGCGTGGAATCAAATTTGAATTTGAATATCAGTTTAGGTCCGGAATCCTCTGTTTTCTTGCAGGAAATCAAAAAAATAGTGGCAACTGATAAAAACAGGAATACCTTTTTCATACATTTCATTTAGAATTCAAAGTTAGGCTATTCCATTCATATGCCAAACAAATCAGAGGCGTTTTTGGTAGTAATATCTGCAATTTCATCCAAGCCTTTCTCATATACGGTACACAAGGTTTCCGCCACCAGCTTTGTGTAGGCGCTCTCATTACGTTTGCCTCTGAAAGGTACGGGTGGAAGGTAGGGCGCGTCGGTTTCCAAAACAATCCTATCCAGCGGAAGTTGTTTTAACGTTTCTCTCAGGTGGGTGTTTTTGTAAGTTACCACCCCGCCAATCCCCAGATAAAAACCGAGTTGCAGTATTTCAGCGGCTTCCTCCGGACTGCCCGTAAAGCAATGAAATACCCCTCGTGGGTTGGCTTTCCTTTTCTTCAAAACAGAAAGCAGCACATAGGTAGAATCCCTGGAATGAATCGCCACCGGCAGTTTTTTTTCTATCGCCCAGTCGCACTGCAATTCAAACGCTTCTTTTTGTATTTCGAGAGTGGTTTTATCCCAATATAAATCAATCCCGATTTCACCCACCGCCACAAAATTTTCATTGCAATACAAATGGCTGCGTACTGTTTCCAGTTCCTGGTGATAGGATTCCGGCTTCACGTAACACGGATGCAACCCCATCATCGGAAAAACATTTTTGGGAAACTGTCTGACTAATTCCATCATGCCCTTAATTGTACCCGAATCCACATTCGGAATAATCATTTTGGATACACCGGCATCCACAGCACGTTGTATCATCTCTGTCCTGTCGGCGTCAAACTGTTCTTCATACAGATGAGTATGTGTATCGATAAGTGTCATAATCGTTAGAAGTTGATTTTATCAAAAATGAATTTGTTATTCTGTTTCAAAAATTCCGGAAGGCTGTACTCCAGATGTTTTCTGCTTTTATCGTTCTCGTGCAGCACAATGATATCGCCGCTTTGGGCTTTTTGCAAATTTCGGAAGCATTGGGAAGAGGTGATGGATTCATCAAAATCGCCCGGCATCAGCGACCAGTTAATCACCTTGTAACTTGCAGAGAGCTGTGAAACCTGCGATGGTTTTATCCTGCCGTATGGCGGGCGAAACAGGTTACTTTTCAGTGTCTGATTTGCCATGTTGATATCGTTCCGGTAATCTTCATTCTTTGTTTTCCATCCGTCCAAATGCATGTGGGAATGATTGCCGATGCTGTGTCCTTCGTTCAGGATTTGCTGAAGAAGTGCGGGGTATTTTTCCGCATTCTTACCCAAACAAAAGAAAGTTGCTTTTGCATGATAGTTCTTTAACAAAGCCAATAACCACGGCGTTATTTCGGGGTGCGGTCCGTCATCAAACGTAAGATATACCGTATTGGTTGCATCAGGAAATTTCCAGATAATGCCACTGAACAACTTTTGAATAATATACGGAGTTTGTACAAAATACATTTGAATCCTTAAAATTACTAAAGTATTGGTCAATTATCCCTGTCCTTTTGCTTTCGTAATAAATATTTCCTATATTAGGGTATCATTCCCGGTACTAATTCATTTTATGATGCGCTCCCTGAAAAACCGCTTACGCCATTGGTGGGAAGTCGACTGGTCAGTTTCCGGACCATCCAACCATTTTTATATGCTCGTTATCGTGATTGCGCTGGGCTATACCTTCATGGAATTATTCCTCAAAATCGGCAATCCGGGAATACAGCTTGGAATCAGCGATTTCATCCGACTGCTTCGTGGGCAAATATCCTATGAAGCGCCTGCACTGGTAAAACAAATCTTTCCTTATATATGGGTTGTATTGGTGTTGAGTTGCTATATTTTTCGGGTATATTTTATCATATCTTCCTATTTCATTTCCTTAAAAATGTTTGACCGGCAGAAATTCCAGCGCGACTTTCTGGTGTACATCCTTTCGGTTGTATTGGTGGTTGCCTCCACTATATTGTTGTTCCGACTCATTGGACTGATTTACTGGCTGTCGGGTAATGGTTTTCACAATGGTGTAATGGTATTGGAAAATATGTCGGATTATTTTACCCGTTTCATTCAAAAAAATGTTCCCACTTTTGTAGAATTACCTTATCCCCTTGCCTTACTGACCGTTCTTCTCGGCCTGACCATAAGCTCACTGGGCGGATATTTTATACACTGGCTGACACATCAATCCAGACTGCTTTGGCTGACCGTTCACCGACCGCACCACATGCCAGAAATATTGCATCCGGTAGGCATCCCTTTGGCATTTAACTTTGATTTCATCTTAATCATTCCGGGTTTATTATTTAATGTGGTTTTTACAAAATTAGTTTATTCCGGTTCACTGCTGCTGGAAACCACCTTAATCCTGATTTTTTACTATCATTTTGAAATCTTCAATCATCTTTCCACGCATTACCATACGGCTTACCATAATAAATTTGTCCGTTTCTTTTCTGACCTCACTGGCAGCGGAATATATCATTACGTGCATCATACTTCTGAAGTGGGTAAAGAAACCGTTAATTTAGGCGGTGGTATTTACCTGTTATGGGACAGAATCTTCGGTACATTTGAGTTGCCGAAGCCCATTCAGCCTGATACAGGATTGAGCGGTAATCCCAAAATATTGATGAATCCTTTCCGTGTTACATTCAGTGGTTTTGCCCAGATATGGTATGAATGGAAGCATAACCGGAGCTGGAAAACACGCTGGCTCATTCTCTTCGGCAATGTCTTCTACAAACCCCCAATTACGAAGGAATACCTGATTCTGGGCTATCCGGGCAAGCAATAGGCAGTTCAAAACATCATTTTATATTAAACTATCGGATTTTATTTTCATCATTATCTTAGTAACTTTACAGTCCGCTCAGAATTTGCCGTACAGCGTATTAAATTAAAAAGATGAGTAGTAAAATAAGAGTTCGTTTCGCACCAAGTCCTACGGGTCCGCTTCATCTGGGCGGTGTCCGCACTGCATTATACAATTATCTGTTTGCCAAAAACAAAGGCGGTCATTTTATTTTAAGGATTGAAGATACCGACCAGAACCGTTTTGTTCCGGGTGCGGAGAAATACATTATGGATACCTTAGCCTGGGCGGGTATCAGGCTGGATGAAGGCATACAGGAAGGCGGTAACTACGGCCCCTACCGCCAGAGCGACCGCAAACATTTATATAAACAGTTTGCCGACCAGCTACTGGAAAAAGGCAATGCCTACATAGCCTTTGATACGGCGGAAGAACTGGAAGCGGAACGCGAACACCAAAAAGCCAATGGCAATCCTAATTTTTCCTACAATATCTCTACACGAATGGAGATGAAGAACAGCTTATCACTGCCACAGGAGGAAGTAAAGAAGCGGCTGGAAAACGGCGACCCTTATGTGGTGAGGATAAAAGTGCCGGAGGATGAATCCATACACATCGTCGATATTATACGCGGTTCCGTGGTATTCCACACCTCTCAGCTAGACGACAAGGTAATGTTTAAGAGTGACGGCATGCCAACGTATCACCTTGCCAACGTAGTGGATGACCACCTGATGAAAATCAGTCATGTGATTCGAGGGGAAGAATGGCTGCCTTCCACACCAATACATGTGTTGTTGTACCGTTTTTTAGGATGGGAAAGCACGATGCCGGAGTTTGCGCATCTGCCCCTGATATTGAAACCGGATGGCAATGGCAAATTATCCAAACGTGACGGAGCAAGGCTGGGCATTCCAATTTTTCCATTAAACTGGACGGATGCAGAAACAGGCGAAGTCAGTGCAGGATTCAAAGAACGCGGATTCCTGCCGGAAGCATTTGTAAACATGCTTGCCTTCTTAGGATGGAATCCGGGTACGGAACAGGAAATCTTTTCATTGGATGAAATGACAGAATTGTTCAGCCTCGAAAAACTACATAAGGCCGGAGCTAAATTTGACTTTGAAAAGGCCAAGTGGTTCAATGCCGAGTATATCAAAAAATTATCAGATGATGAGATTGCGGATTGGCTGAAAAAAAATGCGCCGGAAAAATATGAAGCTATCGAGAGGGGCTATTTGTCAAAGGCGGTTGGTTTAGTGAAAGACAGGCTGGTTTTTCTGAACGATGTGAATAATTTTTCCTATTTATTCAGTGCACCGCAGCAATTTGACGCGGCAGTATTATCCAAATTAACTGCAATAAAAGACACCTTCCATCCAGAAGCATTTTCTGATGCGTTAAATGGCTTGGCGGATGTTGACAGAACATCCATTGAACATTTTTTGAAAGAATTTGCAGGCGCCAACAATATTAAAACAGGAGACCTGATGAAATTTTTACGGGTGAGCCTTGTCGGAGAGCTATCCGGACCGGGCATACCGGACCTTATTTGTTTGCTTGACAAGAGCGAAACGGCAAAGAGAGTTAAGTATTGTTTTAGTCAATTATAAAAAGAAGCAGCAGTACAAAAGGAGAAAAAATGGAAACACCAACAGGCGAAAGTAAATCACTCAATTTTATTGAAGAAATCATCGATCATGATTTAAAGGAAGGAAAATACGATTCCATCCTAACCCGTTTTCCTCCGGAACCTAACGGCTATCTGCACATGGGCCATGCTTCTTCGATTTGCCTGAATTTTGGCGTTGCTAAGAAATTTGGCGGAAAAACGAACCTGCGTTTCGATGATACCAATCCCGTTACCGAAGATACTGAATATGTAGAGAGCATCATGGAAGATGTGAAGTGGCTGGGATTTGAATGGGCGGATGTTTTTTATGCCAGCGACTATTTTGATCAATTATATGCATTTGCAGTACAGCTCATCCAACAGGGTGACGCGTATGTTTGTGATTTATCCGCGGAGGAAATCGCCTCACAAAAAGGTACGCCTACAGAACCGGGCAAAAACAGCCCTTTCAGAGACAGAAGCATAGAGGAGAATCTGGATTTATTTGCCCGCATGAAAGCCGGTGAATTTGCCGAAGGAGCTAAAACACTGCGCGCAAAAATTGACATGGCATCACCGAATATGCTGATGCGCGACCCGCTCTTATATCGTATTAAATTTGCCCATCATCACCGCACAGGCGATAAGTGGTGCATCTATCCGATGTACGATTTCGCGCATGGACAGAGCGACTCCATTGAAAAAATTACACATTCCATTTGCACACTGGAGTTTGTTCCGCATCGTGAATTGTACGACTGGTGCATCCAAAAATTAGGCATCTATCCTTCCAGACAATATGAATTCGCCCGCTTAAACGTGAATTATACCGTGATGAGCAAACGTAAATTGCTGCAACTCGTGAACGAACAGCATGTTACGGGCTGGGATGATCCGCGGATGCCAACTATTTCGGGCATGCGCAGACGCGGCTTTACTCCGGGTGCTATCCGGGAGTTTTGCGACAGAGCCGGTATCGCCAAACGTGAAAAGGTGAATGATATCTCTTTGCTGGAATTTTGCGTACGTGAAGAGCTCAATAAAATAGCACTTCGCCGTATGGTAGTATTCGACCCGGTAAAGGTTGTGATTGATAACTTCAACGAAACTGATATTTCTTTAGAGATAGAAAATAATCCGGAGGATGAAACAACCGGTTTCCGTTCGGTGAAATTTGGGAAAGAAATCTATATCGAACGGGAAGACTTCATGGAAAACCCACCGAAGAAATTCTTCAGGATGGCAGTAGGACAGCATGTTCGTCTGAAGGGTGCATTCATTGTATTGTGTACTTCCGCAGAGAAAGATGAAAACGGAACGATTACAACCATCCATTGTGATTATCTTCCGGACAGCAAAAGTGGACAGGATACTTCAGGCGTCAAAGCGCAGGGAACGCTACACTGGGTAAATTCAAAGGATGCCATTCAGGTAGAAATCCGCGAATACGACCGTTTGTTTAAAGTGGAAAATCCCAATGCGGAAGAGGGTGATTTCAAAAACTACATCAATGAAAACAGTTTGCAGGTCATTACTTCCGCTTATGCAGAACCTGCATTAAAAGAGGCGACAACAAAAAATCATTTCCAGTTTTTACGCAAAGGATATTTTTATCCGGATAAAGACTCAACGGCTGATAAGCTAATTTTCAATAAGACAGTTGGCCTTAAAGACAGTTGGGTGAAGAAATAATTTATTCCTGATTTTTTTCATCAATCAAAATAGCCCATTCTATATGTCTTGAACGGAACGGTATTCGATTGCAGGGTATTGTAAACATACATGACTGTCACCCGCTGCTGCGTATCAAATGTATAATCATAGCGAAAATGAAAGTTGGGTGGCGTGGTTTGTGTTATCAGGATGGAATAAAACGTATTCCAGTTACGAACCAGATTCGGATGCGGAATATACGGGAATATGCCGCTTTGCTGCACCAAGAACATCGGGTTTACATCCATAAAACTCAACCCTTCTGATAATGGAAACGTAAAGAACTGCTCAGGCAGATTGGACTGTGGTTCCAGTGTTGTGTAAGTGGCGGTATCTAATCCAATCTTTATGCAGGTGTTGTAAATTCCGCAGGTATACGGTCTTGACTGGCGGAAAACGGCAATCTGATTACCTGCATAGGTCACATTATTATAAAACAGTGATACGCCGGATTCTGTGTAGCGGCAGGAATCGAGTTGCTCCGAAGCGTTCCTGAAGAATTTACGTTGCAGCATGCCTTGTTCTTTAACAGAATCAATATAATTGGCGGAAGAAAAATAGATACTGAACGTATCTCTGTAAGAAGGTTTAATCATTTCTACATTCACCTGGCCGATACCATAAAATAACCTGGCATAGGTTGCCCCATTTTTATTTACGGTTGTCAGCTGGTCACCCGTATAGATAAATTCATAGGATGCCGTATCTCCGAAATTAATGATGGTTAATGTCCTTATTTTTTTATTGATGACGGGCGAATCTGCCGGACTGCAGCCAATTATTAAAACAGATGAGAGGGCAACAATATAAAGTAATACCTTCATAGTTATAGATTTGTAAATAAAGTTACTAAAAAGGATGTGCAATCGGGTTAAAAAACCTGATTTGTATGTTTACTCAATTTATTTTCCTACAATCGCATAAATTGCATTCATGATCTTCTCCAGGTTAGCCGGATATTGCACCCAGTTTTTCTCTGACTTTGGAGCAAACAGGGATACGTCCACTTTATTCTTGCGTTGTCCTACCGTTACAGAAATATCCATGGGAACCGGTTGTGGCGACTTATTAAGACGGTCGTTGCAGGCAGCATCATTGTCTGCGCAATCATATTCTTCCTTAAAATCGAAAAAATCCATGTCCACGATATACTGTGCAAGTTTCGTCAATTCATCACGCGAAATCTTTTTTTCCATGCGCTGTACTCCCTCATTTTTGGTCTTATACTCACGCTGTACCACACCGGTATGCAGGATGGAAATCCGGTCGTATATTTTAGAATCGTTATTTAGTAAAGTACCGCCTCCATTCACATATATGTCGATATAATCCCCCGGATTGATCACCACAGGTACTTTTATATTCAGCGATTTCATGATACTATCCAGTCTTCTTTTATTTTCCAAATGCAGAGAGTCCGCTTCCTTATTATATTGAGCATATGTTTCTTTAATGAATGCATCGTCTTTACCGATGTTGGTGTTATTCGGTTTTCTGTTGACCGGAATTTCATCATCTATCTGTTCTTTTGACTTGGGCATTGGTTCATCCCGTCTGTTATAGCTCGCATTCTTATTAATTACAGGAGTCGTTTCAAAGCTGAAATCGCGTAGTTTCTTTGTAGTATCTATGCTGAATTTCTTAGGCGATTCCGTAACGGCAGGTGCGGATGTCTCGATTGTTTTCTTTCCTTTAATAATAGGCTGAGTGGAAAAGTCCTCAGTCTTCGGAGCAGGCTTTACTTCAGGCTTAGGCTTTACCTCTTCTTTTAATTTCGTTTCGGCAGCAGGTGCCGGAATTGTTTTTGATTTGAGTTCTTCCTTCGTCTTTATTACCTCTTTTTTTACTTTAACCGTATCTTTTACGGCTTTGGCCGGAGTGGCGGAGATGGTCTCTTTGGGTGTTACCAATTCCTCTTTGGGTTTGTCTGTGGTTTTATTTTTGTAGGTGGCTCCTTTTATAACCGGCTTGGTCGAAAATATCTCCAGATTAGTGGTATCTATCTTTTTTGCATTCGGATTCAGGTTTTTTTCTTTGATATCAATGGATTTAATTTTTTCTCTTTCCAAAGCGTTCAAATCCTTTGTAACATTGCCGGTTTTACCGTTTCCCTGAGCAGTCTTTTCCCACAACGCATCAAATTCCTTTACCGAACTTGGATTTTGCGCCTGCAAATTCGCAACAAAAAACATCAAGACCAGGAAGGCGTTTATATGTAAGAATAGTTTTTTCATGGCAACCGTTTTCATTTATAAAATATTAATCTTCAATTCCTTTTAACATCGGCACAAAAGTAAAATAATCAAACATTTCTTTTTCAAATTCATTATTATCCAATCGTTTAATCCGTATCATTTGTTGTGTATCCCCCTCGCCGAACGGAATCACCATGAGTCCGCCTATTTTCAATTGCTTCAGAAGTTCTTTGGGAATTTCGGGAGCTGCAGCGGTAATCAGAATCTTATCAAACGGTGCTTCATCCGGCAACCCTTTAAATCCATCACCAAAATATGTTTTCACCTTACCGTATCCCAAACTCTCCAGCAGTTTCTTTGCCCTAAGGGATAACGGCTGATGGCGTTCAATAGTATATACCTGTACTCCCAATTCTGCCAGCACTGCCGACTGATAACCGGAGCCGGTTCCAATTTCCAGCACCTTATCCTCCTTTTTGAGTTCTAAAAGTTCCGTCTGATATGCTACTGTAAAAGGGTTGGAAATGGTTTGTCCTCTGCCAATCGGAAAAGGTTTATTTTCATAAGCATCGTGTTCAAAGGTATGTTCCACAAAAAAATGCCTTGGAATCTTTTCTATGGCATTGAGAATAGGTTCGTTCTTTATTCCCAAGTCTCTCAATTCACTGACTAATCGTTTCCTTAATCCCTGGTGTCTGAATGTATCCTGCATGACACAAAAATAGGGGCAAATGCAGTATTTATAAAATAAATTCTATGCTAAAATGTTAATAACGTCTGCTTACTTAAACTACAACCCTGTGATGCGTCAGGTTATCCGCCTGTTAAAAAATGACGCTGTTGTAATAAAAGTTATCCGGTTGCTACTAACTTCTGTAATACTGTAAAATATGAGAAATCATTTGATCACCCTTCTTTTTTGTATGCTGCTTTCGTCTGTTGAAGGCAATACCATCAAAGGAAAGATAGCAGACGAAAACAGGCGCCCCGTAGAGTTCGCCAATATCCTCCTGCACCAGCATAGCAACGTGGACTTTCTGAATGGCGCAACAAGCGACAGCCTAGGCCAGTTTTCATTGGATGCCCTGAAGGATGGCAACTACTTTTTAGAAGTAATCTATGTCGGGTATAAGACGGATACGATAACGAATATACAGCTTGAAAACAATGCGCTGAAAGATGTAGGAGAAATTGCTTTACAACTGGAAGAAAATGTGCTGAAAGGCGTGGAAATCTCCGCATCAAGGCCTACTATTGAACGCAAAGCGGACAGAATAGTGTACAATGTAGAAAACAGCGCGAAATCGAGCGGCGAAAATATGCTGGATTTATTGCGGTCTGTTCCGGGCGTTACCGTGGGCGGTAATGACCAGATTCGTATTAACGGAAAAAGTGATGTTCAGGTAATTATTAACGGAAAAGTAGAGGTATTAAATACCGAACAACTGGCAAACCTGTTAAAATCCATTCAAAGTTCAAACGTCAAAAAAATTGATGTGGTGAGTAATCCGTCCGCCCGTTATGATGCGGAATCAAAAGGCGGCGTACTAGAAATTCAGCTAAAGTCCAGTCTGCAGACCGGCATGAACGGGTCAGTATATGCCAATTACCGGCAAAATGAATTTGCAAGTACCGAGATGGGTTTCAACATCAATGTGAATCATAAAAAATGGACATTAAGCACCAATTATAATTTCGGGTACAACAACAATTATCAGAAAAACACCTTTAAACGCGATTTCACGGGCGACAGCGCCATTATTCGTTTTGATGAAAAAAGTTATGATAGAAATAAATTCATCAATCACTACGCCAACCTGAGCTTAAAATACAACATCAACGATAAAAACACCATTGGTATCGGGGGTGAAATTTTTCAGTTTTATAATCCGCATACCGCTAATTCTCATTTAAATGTATTCAACAATATTTCATTAAGTGAAAACCTGAATTCCATTCAGAAAACCATTAATACCTCATACGGAAAAGGCATTAACCCTTCCGCCAATTTTAATTTCAGAAGTATCCTGGACAGCATGGGCAGTACGCTGGAACCATCGTATGATTACACCTATTCTTATTTATATACCAACAGTCACTTAGACATGGGATTCTATGATTCTACTGACTCAGAGAAACCCATTCCGCATTCTGATTTTATACAAGACAATCCGTACATCGTTAATCTGCATACCGCCCGATTAAACTATAACAAACCCTTGAAAAAAGAACACAGTATTGAGTTTGGCGTAAAATTCACATGGACTACAACGACCAATGACATACAATTTAAAAATCTGTCAGGCACAGAGTATGTGTTTGACAGTACTAAATCCAACAAATTTCAGTACATAGAAAATATTAATGCGGTATTTTCCACCTGGAGCAAAAACTGGAAAAAGGGCTGGAGCACTAATTTAGGCCTGCGAATAGAACAAACCAATACCAATCAGCGGTCTTACACATTAAACAAAATCACAAAAAGGCACTACGTCGACTTCTTTCCGAGTGTATTCATCCAGAAAAACATAAAGGACAAACACAGTATCAATTTAAATTTCAGCAGAAAAATCAACCGTCCTGATTTCAATGACTTAAATCCTTTTCAGTTTTATCTGAGTCCGTATTCTATCTGGACCGGAAATGAAAACCTGAGGCCGCAGTACGCTAACATTACTGAATTTACCTACACCTATAAAAATGCGTATAGTTTTTTTATTGGCTATGAAAACCTGAATAACAACTACACTCATCTGATATTTCAGGATGACAGCACAAAAATTTCGACTTACCGAGCATCGAATTTTAAAGTACGTAATAATCTGAATATAGGTGTCAATATCAATAAAGAACTCTTCAAATGGTGGACTATTTCCTATTCCGCGCAATACACTTTTTTTAAATACAATTCCATTGTCAACAACTCCCCGTTTATCGTCACTTCTCATAAATTCAATATCTCACTCGATAATACATTTATTTTACCTAAAGATTTTACTATAAATGTATTTGGGTTTTACACTTCGCCGCACTACGATGCAACCGATATTATGCAAAGTGACGGCATGTTAAATATCTCCGTTTCCAAAGCATTTTTTGACAAGAAACTTCGTATCCGGTTAGCAGGCAATGATATCTTAGGGACAAAAAACATGTCTTATACCACTAACTTTTTTAATGTTAACTCCAAAACCACTAACCGTTGGAGTTCCCGATTCTTCAGTTTAAGCGTCACCTATAATTTCCAGAAGGGGAAAAAGTTCCAGAATACCCGTATAAACAAGAGCAACGAAGAAGAAAAAAGCAGAATCGGCGGTTAACAATTATAATGGAAAATTTGGCGCTTTAAAAGTGTGCAGATTCTTTACAAAACGGCTGACTTAATTTTATTTTTGTATTTTTAAAGCCTTAATTCACTTTAGAAATGCAGATAAAATTTGGAACCGACGGCTGGAGAGCCATCATTGCACAAGAATTCACCACAGATAATGTAGCGCGGGTAGCGGAAGCAACCGCAATTTGGGTAAAATCCATCTCAGACCAGCCATCCATCGTCATCGGACACGACTGCCGGTTTGGAGGTCCGCTTTTTACAGAAACCACCATTAAGGTATTGTGCCATCACGGCGTGAAGGTGTATGCACACAAAGGCATCTGCTCTACCCCCATGGTATCCTTAGGTTGTGTAAAATTAAGCGCAACGGCAGGAGTGGTTATCACCGCATCACACAATCCGCCATCCTATAATGGATTCAAACTGAAGTCTTACTTTGGAGGCCCCACTACCCCTTCGGACATCGCTAAAGTGGAAGCGCTGATACCCGAACAAACAACCATCCCTTCAGCCACTTTGGAAGAATATATTCAATCCGGCAAACTGGAATATGTAGATCTGGAAACCATGTATTTTGACCATGTGGAAGCGTCTTTTGACATGAAAGCCATCCGCGAGTGTGGCATGATATTCGGATATGATGCCATGTACGGTGCCGGACAAAAAATTGTCCGCCGCCTGCTTCCGGATAACCTGGTGTATCTGCATTGTGATGAAAATCCTGGATTTAAAGGACAGGCTCCTGAGCCGTTGCACAAAAATTTACTGGAATTTTCCGAGTTGATAAAAAACTCCACGGATATTGAATTTGGATTTGCCAACGACGGTGATGCAGACAGAATCGGTTGTTATGACAATGAAGGAAATTTCATCGATTCCCATCACGTCATTCTGTTGCTGATTCACTATCTGCACAAATACAAAGGTCTGACCGGCAAAGTAGCCATTTCATTTACGGTCTCCAACAAGATAAAAAAGATGTGCGAAGCTTACGGACTGCCTTGTGAAGTAACACCCGTCGGATTTAAATATGTATGTGAGATCATGGTCAATGAACATGTACTGGTGGGTGGCGAGGAAAGCGGCGGTATCGCGATAACAGGCCACATCCCTGAACGCGACGGCGTATGGATGGCTTTGGTGCTGATGGAATTTATGGCGAAAACAGGAAAATCCATCAAGGAACTGATACAGGAAGTATATGAAGTTGTAGGCGAATTTGATTACGACCGTTACGACCTGCATATCTCCGAAACATTGAAACAACAGGTTATTGCCAATTGTAAAAATGATACCTACAAAAGTTTTGGCAATTATACCATTGAACGCAAAGAAGATACTGACGGCTGGAAATATTTCCTACCGAACGAAGCCTGGATGATGATACGTGCCAGCGGAACAGAACCTGTTCTTCGTGTATATGCCGAAGCTAAAGACAGAGCGGCTGTCATTGACATTCTGGAAACGGTAAAAGCCGCATTATTAAATAACCAGGCATGAGAACAGAAAAACACTTCACAGGTACGCATTCGTCCCGGACGAACTGCATCCGTAAAAGTGTTGCCCTGATTATCTCATTACTCATCGCAGTTCCCGCTTTCTGCCTGGAAATACCATCCAACGGCAAAAAACAAAAAGAGGCTCCGGCTATTCTTGCACCCTATACTACGGTGAAAGACTCCGTATGGACCAATCATAACTGGGAAATTCATAACGATACCATTTTTACGAATCAATATGAAGTCAAAAAAATAATCACCTCATACGATCTGATACCGGACACCATCTGGCAAAATGAGTACGTTTACTCTACGAAGTATGATACGGTTTTTCATTACGATTATATTGCTAAGGACCCCGCCTACAACTACACAGGAAAAATAAAAATGAGCAAACCGTTCTCGTTTTTTCGTCCGTCTGAGGTGCTGAATAAACCGAGGGTTGGGCTGGTGACGGGTTTTATAGGAGGTTTGTATGTCGGTGCCAATGCCTGGTGGAGCGGCGCCTGGTATTCCAAATACGACCGTACCAAATTTCATTTTTTTAATGATTGGGGTGAATGGAATCAGATGGACAAAATCGCACATGCCTATAGCTGCTATCTGGAAACCAAATGGACGTATGATCTGTACAAATGGGCCGGCGTTAAAGAAAAACATGCCATCTGGATAGGTATGCTTATGGGAAACATGTGGCAATTATCCATTGAAATCAACGACGGCTTCCAGAAAAAATGGGGGTTTTCATGGCCGGATGTTTCGATGAATATTACCGGCTCCCTGTTATTTGGTCTGCAGCAATACCTGTGGCATGACCAGCGCATACAGATGAAGATATCGGCATTCCCTACCAATTATTCCAAATACGATGACCCTCAGATAAAAGCCAGAACTGATAAATTATACGGTACCTCCTTTGGAGAAATTCTATTGAAAGACTATAATTCACTGACCTTCTGGTGGAGCGTGGCGCCGGGTGCCTTTATCAGGAATCCAAACTCCAAATTTCCGAAATGGCTGCAGTTCTCTTTTGGATACGGGGCTGGTGGCATGCTGGGCGGCTACAAGAATGTATGGTCTAAGAATGATCTCGGAGGTGATGAAGATCTAACAAATGTAGATCCTGCTGATATCATCGACCGCTCAGACATACAGCGTCTGCACCGTTTTTACTTCTCCTTTGATATCGACTGGACCAAACTGCCTGTAAAGAGGCATTGGGCAAAAGGTTTGATGAAAGTATTGAACGTGATCAAACTTCCTGCACCTGCGATTGAATTCAATGACAACAGACACGGCAGCAAGGTAGCCTGGCATTGGCTGAAATTTTAGAAAATATTCCATTGTATGATAAAAGATGCTTTGATAGAAATTTTTGAAAGAGACCTGCTAAAACTGAAGGAAGAAATCAGTTTGTACAAGGATGAAAACAACCTATGGGTGACAGAAAAGCAAATCAGTAATGCTGCAGGTAATCTAACGCTGCATTTAATCGGCAATCTGAATCATTTTATCGGCGCTACCTTAGGCCATACGGGATATGTGCGGGAACGGGAAAAAGAGTTTTCTACAAAAAACATCCCCTTAAAGGAGTTGCTTGCATCTATAGACACTACCGTGAACATCGTCAGGCAGACATTAAGCAGTCTGACAGCAGAAGATTTAAATAAAAATTTTCCGTTGGAGAAACATGGACAAGTAGTAAAAACGGACTTCATGCTGCTGCATCTGCTGGCGCACCTCGAATATCACCTGGGACAAATCAATTACCACAGAAGATTGATTGATTGATTAAACAAAAAAGCCTCCGTTTTCGGAGGCTTTTTTCTGTATGAGTTTAATTATTTCACAAAGAAGGAAACTATGAAATAAGTCAATCCTGCCAGCAAGGCACTGATAGGAATCGTCAGTATCCATGCCCACAATAAATTAATGGTCACCCCCCATCTTACGGCACTTAATCTTTTTGTAGCGCCCACACCTATGATAGCACCGGTAATGGTATGTGTTGTGGAAACGGGAATACCCATTTGTTCCGTTAAGAATAAGGTAGAAGCACCTGCCGTTTCCGCACAAACACCTTCCAGCGGCGTTACTTTGGTAATCTTTGTCCCCATGGTCTTTACAATCTTCCAGCCACCGCTCAGCGTACCTAAACTTATGGCAAGATAACAGGACAAAGGCACCCAATCCGGCATGGCTTTGATGTCCACTATATTGCCGTTGGCAATCAGTGCGGCTGCGATGATACCCATTACCTTCTGTGCATCATTACCACCGTGTCCGATACTGAACGCCGCAGAAGAAAGTAATTGCAGTTTTTTGAAATTGTTTGCTGTGCGTTGTGCACTTGGTTCTTTTATCTGTTCGTTGTAGATGAAGGAAGCGATTATTATCAGCAACATTGCGATTAAACCGTAGCGAATAATTTTATTATCTCCTTTTTCAATTTCTTTTGATAAATCTTTCCTGATATCCACCCGGACACTCTTCTCGAAATCGGCAATCTGGTCTGGTTGGATTGGAACTTTAGTCAGCATCAGCTGCACCATTTTATCATATCCCAACTCATGATGTTTCTTTGCGATGGGTTTTAAAGAATCCGCCGCGGCCTGAGCAAATTCATACGCCTGCTTTTTGCTTGGGTCCTTCTGTGCCAGTATCTTTAATTGTTTGACTTTAAAGAACAATTTGACCTTATCGTCAATACGCGAACCCGTCACCATATTAAGGTCTACATTCTCGGCGATTTCATTGGTTACTACCTGTGCTCCTTTACGCTCATAATGTTTTACATATTCAAACGCCTTATGAGCATTTTCAGTAGCCTTCGCCAGTTTCTCTTCATTTTTCGCCTTTTCTTCCGCCTTCTCAGGGTCTGCTATATCCTTTTTGTATTTATCCACCCTGAAAAATTTCTCCACGTTTTCATCAATCTTCTTTTCCTGAAAATGGATGAATGTGAACCAGATAGCCACACAGGTTAGCAGCAAGACGCCGCATTTCACCCAGGTGTTCCGGTTCATCATAATCAGCGTATAAAACATGGAAATAACCATACCAATGAGCGGAGCCAGGAAAATAAAGGCTATCGTTTTCAGTATTTTCGCGCTGTCAATGATGTCTTTTATCGGCATAAAACCTTTATGCTGAATAAACGCATGCGTGATGGCTGCACCTGCAAATCCACCAATCAGCGTATGTGAGGAGGAGGATGGAATACCGTACCACCAGGTTAACAGGTTCCAGATAATCGCTGCAATCAATCCGGCAAAGATTACGGGCAAGGTGATAAACCCTTCATTGACGGTCTTGCCGATGGTATTCGCCACCGCATGGTCTTTGAATATCAGGAAGGCAACGAAATTGAAAAATGCCGCCCACAGCACCGCCTGAAATGGTGTCAATACTTTCGTAGAAACAACCGTGGCAATAGAATTGGCTGCATCATGAAAACCGTTGATATAGTCAAATATTAAGGCTAATGCAATTATGATAATGATAAATTCCATTTTTATTAGTTTAAAAGTTTATGAGTTCATGCATATCGGAAATCATTTTGATTCAACGACATTAAACCCCGATGTTGTCATTATGAATACTTGATTACAATTGATTCTATCACATTCGATGCATCCTGGCATTTGTCGGAAACCAACTCCAGTTCTTCGAATAAATCTTTCATGACAATAATCTTGACAGGATTATCTTTATTATTGCGAATCAGATCACCGATAGCCTGATTGTATAACAAGTCCACTTTTGACTCATATCCGTGAATATTTAAACAAGCCGCGTTTACCTTCCCTAAATTCTTCATATCCCGCAACTCATAGATGGCCGTTCTTAATGCTTTCACAGATTCATCGTTTAATTCCGACATCTTCAGAATATAATCGTTAAACTCCGTAAACTCATAATTTTTCATCTTGTTACCCACTTCATCAATATAATCGACCACATCATCCATAGCCGAAGCCAGTTCATGTATGTCTTCCCTGTCGAACGGGGTGATGAAATTTTTGCTCAATTCAACATACAGATTATGCACCACATCATCCGCCTGGTGTTCCAGGTGTCCGGTTTGTGCCAGTATTTCAAATCTTTTTGAATCCGTTTCTTTCATTGCTGCTAAAAACACTTCACTGATCTTCACAGAAATATCTGCAGTCTGTTCAAACAGATTCTGAAAGATTTTGTCTTTAGGTTGGAATAATTTTAAAAATGAGATTGCCATAATAGTTTGATTTTATTGTTATTAATTTTATTTTTCTTTTTTATGAAATTTAAAAGGCGAATTGCATCTGAAAGCGCCATAAGCCTGATAATTTATTCGTTGTTTTATTTTGCGCTAAAATATAATCTGTCTGTAATTTAAATGCATTCTTAAACACATAATAGGCAAAGCCGAAATCATATTCATTGATGGTAGGTATATTTCCCGTTTTACCCGAAAATGAACGGTTAAACCTGAATCCGATTTCTACATGTTTCTTGAACAGATAAGAAGCGGTGGCATAAGCTGACTGTCCGGCAAGATACAACTTATTATCTTGTGCCTTTCGGAATACATAGCCACCGGTCGTTGTGAATCCCTTATACTTTAAGATGGCATCTGCGTACACAGAGTGAACATTCTTTCGAACGGAATCCCCCACCGCATTTCCGCCCAATTGTCCTTTCTGCAAGGCGGGTTTATTATTAAAATCGTATGCCACTCCGATAGCCAGTTTGGGTTTTTCTTCTCTTACAAAATCCTGAAAGGTAAAATCTCCGTTATCCTTAAATTCACCCATCGGCAGTAAATCAAATCGAACGGTATAATCTAAATGCTGTATGTCTGTGGCGGTATAATTTTTGCCCTCACCGGAAGCGATGCTGATCCTCGGTTTGAACACACATTTTTTTCCAAAATAGCCATACAGCTGAAATCCGAAATCCCTGTCCAGTTTGAACAATGCGTTAGTGGTGGAACGCTCCACAAAAAACTGACGTTCCGCGGAAGTTATTTCTTCCCTGTCACCCGGAAGTTTTCCCTGACCGAACTGGATGGCAAACTGATGTACCGGCCGGTAACGGGCATATCCGTCCAAGAGAATATTAGCTGCTTTAACATCTCCGGGAGATAAACTCAGTTGAACATAATAATCTAACTTCTGATTCAGGAAATATCCTTTAAACTTCAGCCTCACCCTTCTTGCCTGCAACTGAGTGGTTGGTTTGGAGGTCTTGTCAAATACCTTATTGACATCTATCCTGCTTTGCAGCATTACGCCAAAGTTTAAGGACATGGTAGAGTCAGGGTCACTAATCGTCAAACCATTTCCGAATTTCAACGAAACATTTGCATTTCCTGCCATCACTTTTATCGTCTGACTATTAATGACTAAAAAAATAATCAAGAGATTTTTGATTGTAAAAACTGGTTTCATCTGTGGTGTGTGTGTGGTTGGTGTGTGTGTGAATGCAATCATTTACAACAATAAAAAACGACGCACTGAATGGCGTCGTTAAGAGGTAATTCTTTGTGTGTAAGAAAGAATTATTCTTATGCTTTAAAGACAAATTATTCCTGTAAATCATTGGTACAAAGTTCTGCAATAAGCTCCAAAATAAGTATGACTAATATCAGGTGAAGTTTTAAACAGGCTATCTGCACAGAATCTTCATTTTGTTAATTAGCTGATTGTCTGATTATTACAATTACGAATTTGAATATTTTGAAAGAAACAACAGACTTCTTGAATATCATTCACAAAAAATTCACAAAAAAGACAGAAAAAGCAACCGGAAAATTCAGGAGAAAATGCACCGTTTCACGATGATAAAATTACTTTTTGGGCGTTTTGCGCTCTGTCAGTTTCTTATCTTCCGTTTCTTTATTTAGAAATTCATTGAGTTTTTCTACCGGAAACGTTGACTTAATTTCACCAAACTGATTCACTGAAATCTGAAATCCTTCCAATTCTTTGTGGAGCTTAGGGATGGTTTGTTTTTTCTTTTTACTCACTGAGCATGTTATTCAGGTGTCTAATTTACCGATTCCTGTCGTATTGTTTGAATATTTTCCTAATTTTAGTCAGACAAGTGATGTCCATGCAGACTGCTGACTATTACATAAACGGAATACTTCAAAAAGACAGGATTGTCTTGAGTAAAGCCATCACCGTTATTGAGAGCACGAAGCAGGAAGATGAGTTGCTGGCACAAGAAATTATACGGGCTTGTTTGCAGACGAACAACAGCAGCCGGAGAATTGGAATTACAGGTGCGCCGGGAGCAGGCAAAAGTACTTTTATCAATGCATTCGGCAAATTGCTGTTAGAGGAAAAAAACTCCATCGCCGTTTTGGCCGTTGACCCATCCAGCACCATCAGCAAGGGAAGTATTTTGGGCGATAAAACGCGCATGGAAGCGATTTCCAATCATCCCGATTGCTATATCCGACCGACAGCCAGCAGCAATACCATGGGTGGTGTGGCACGCAAGACCAGAGAAACCATTATCCTCTGTGAGACATTCGGTTATGATTATATCTTTATTGAAACGGTAGGAGTCGGACAGTCAGAAACCATGGTCAAAAACATGGTAGATGTTTTTGTGTTGCTGTTGCTGCCCAATGCAGGGGATGAATTGCAGGGTATCAAGCGGGGGATTATGGAAATGGCTGATCTGGTGGTCATACATAAATCAGACAAAGCCAATGAGGCAGCCGCAAAAACAGCTGCTGCTCAGGTAAAACTTGCCTTACACCTCTTTGCCCCTGCCGAGAAAAACTGGATTACGCCCGTCTTGAATGTTTCCTCCTTAGAGTTTACCGGACTGCAGGAATGTAAACAAAAGCTGGATGCCTATTTCCTGCAAATGGAAAATTCGGGTTATCTGAGCCATAACAGAACTTATCAGCAAATCCACGCATTGGAGGAACAGGTTATTGAACTCCTTAAAAGCAGGCTCCATTCCGATTCAAGTGTTCATCAACTGAAAACCGAACTGGAACAAAAAATCATACGACGGGAACTGGATGTAAGCAGTGCTGCAAAAATACTTTCTGAAAAACTGTTAAAGTAACATAGCTTACTTCAGCACCTCCACTTTGTCCACAAAATATTTGGTTTCACCCTGCCAGGGCAGGTTTTTTATTTTTTCTTTATAGTGGAGTCTCACCATCTTTCCTTCCATAATACTTAACTGATCCGCCAGTTTTTTATCCTTTACAGAAAATGACCACGTATTATTGGCTACCGAACTTCCTACTCCAGGATTCACGCTTCCCACATTCAATTCGCCTTCATACGTTTTAAAGACAAACCCTTTGGTAGAAAACTTGATCAGCATGCCGGCCCTGTTGCCTTCGCTGTAGGTAAAATTGAAGTAGAGAAAGGTGATGGTTACCGTAATGATTGAAATCAACATAAAGAACAACAACAATCTCCTGAAAAAATGTTTTACGGGATGTGTCGGTTTTTTAACCGGCGATACCGGAGAACCCGAACTGTTTAATGGAGGTTGTTCTACCATGTCAATTATTTTTACTAATTTAAACATAAATTTTGAATACGATACGATTTAAAGAATGGAAACCATCCAAACAAAAACATTCAGGGAGCAATACCGTTCCGATGAAATTGGAAAGAATTATTCCGGAAAACTGCATTTCTGGTTTACCACCTTGTGGTGTTTAGGATTGATTGCGACTTGCATCCTGTTCATACATCGCCCAACCTGGAAAGAGTGGCTGATAATTCCATTGGGATTTCTTTATATCAATTTTGTAGAATATATCGGACATAAAGGCCCCATGCATCACCGGAAAAAATACCTTGAAAAAGTGTTTATCCGCCATAGTCTGCAGCACCATCGTTTTTTCACCAAAGAGAATATGAGTTTTGATTCATCCCTGGATGTGAAAGCGGTACTGTTTCCTCCGGTTTTACTGCTCTTCTTCTTTTTCGCATTTACACTACCGGCTGCTTTGTTGTTCTATTTCTTCTGGTCGCTGAATGCTGCCCTGCTTTTCGTTTTAACGGTTTTCTCCTATTACCTGAATTATGAATGGCTGCATTTTGCCTATCATTTACCGGATAGTCACTTTATATACGGCTAAACTGCCATTTATCAGCACCTTGCGAAAACTGCACCACCGTCACGATGTCACATAATGACAAAGTACAATTTCAATATCACGTATCCTGTTTTTGATATCACTTTTCGGCACATTATACCGCGAAAAATAGCCAGAAATATTTTCTTTTACATCAAAGCTCTTTTTATATTTACCTTGTTTAAAATTTAGCGTTATATTTATACTTTCAGATGAATTCATTTTATAAAATATTGCTTACCCTTGGGTGTTGTATATTAACCTTTCATGGTTTGTGTACCCACAACCGTGCGGGTGAAATCACCTATAAGCATGTTTCAGGGCTTTCCTATGAATTCACTATCACTACCTACACCAAAGTGAGCGGGCTGAGCGGCGATGCGGATCGCCAGCGGCTTGGAATTTCCTGGGGGGACGGCACGTTTGACTCTTTGTCCAGGGTCTCAGAAGTTTTTCTGGATGCCGATATCAAACAAAACAAATACATAGGCATTCACACCTATTCATCGCCCTTTACTTACGTTGTAGGGGTTTCTGACCCCAACCGAATTGATAATATTATCAACATCAACAACTCGGTGAATACACTCTTTTACTTAGAAGATACCGTTAAGATTTTAGACCCGAATGTGATAGGATACAACAATTCTCCGCAATTGCTGAATCCTCCTATTGAATATGGAAATGTCGGTCAGGTATTTATTCACAACCCCAATGCTTTTGACCCGGATGGTGATAGTCTGACTTTCTCCATTATGTCGCCTCTTCAAGCCAGCGGATTGCCTGTCAATGGATATACACCACCGAACCTGATTTCTCCCGGACCAGACAATCAGATTTCCATCAATCAGCAAACGGGCGAATTAAAATGGGAATCGCCGCAACAGGCCGGTATCTACAATATCGTCATTCTGATCAGGGAATACCGCGCAGGTATACTTATCGGTACCGTCATCCGCGATTTACAAATCTTCATCGATGCCACGTTAAATTCACCGCCTGTTCTCAATGTTCCCACTAAAATCTGTAAAATCGTTGGCGATACCATTTTATTTACGGCATCTGCTTCAGATCCGAACATTACAGACATCGTTACCCTCAGGGCAAATGGCGCTCCGTTCATTGTCAGTAACAGCCCTGCAACATTCATCGTGGGAAGCCCGGCCAATCCGGTCAGCGGTACGTTCAGATGGAATACCAATTGCAGCCACCTTATAAAAAATGATTATCTCGTTGTATTCAATGCAGTGGATAATTTCCGATCACCTCCGCTTACCACTTCTAAAACGCTTTCCATTACCTTACTGGCGCCATCGCCTAAAAATTTCTCTGCGACACTGAATGTTTCCACTAAAACGGTAGCATTGCGCTGGGACAGCCTTTATACCTGCTCCGGTAATCCTAAATTTTTAAATTTTTCGGTTTGGAGGAAAAAAGGATGCAATACTCCGCTTGACAGCTGCAGTACCAATCTGGCGGCATTGGGATATGAATTTATAGCTACTACCTCAAATTATTCGTTCATTGACAACACCATTCGCTCAGGTAATGTCTACAGCTACAGAGTGGTAGCCAATTTTGGAGACAGAAGCAATGCCGGCATTATATTGAACAGATTTTCCGGACTTGCCAGTGAAGAGTCTTGTGTGGTGATACCGGCTGATATACCATTGATATATAATGTTGACGTCAGAACAACAGATGCTGCCACCGGACAGATTTATGTGGAATGGTCCAGGCCATTTGCCAATCGCTTAGATACCATTACCAACCCGGGGCCGTATGTATTTAAACTTTTCCGTGCAACAGGACTGAACGGAACTAATTATACTTTACAAAAAACGGTCACCGCTAATACGTTTTCAGAAATTACCGATACCACCCATCTGGATACCGGATTAAACACCGTAAATACCGCATATAATTATAAGGTCGCATTCTTTGCCCGAACAAATGACAGTCTGGGTAGCAGTGAAGCAGCCTCTTCTGTTTTTCTTTCTATTGGTCCGACGTTTGAGACACTAAACCTCTCCTGGAATTTTAATGTTCCATGGACCAACAGCAGTTATGTTATTTTCCGTAAACTTCCTGGCAGCAGTATATTCGATTCGCTTACAACCGTAACCACCACCGCATACAGCGATACCAATCTGGAGAACGACAGCTTGTATTGCTACAAGATCAGAGCGGTGGGCAGTTATTCTATATCAGGACTTAAAACGCCACTTATCAATTATTCTCAGGAGGTGTGTGCACGCCCGAGTGATACCATTCCGCCATGTACTCCTGTTTTGGAAATTTCTAATTTCTGCACAGACAGCAATCTGGATACAACGGAGTATATAAATTATCTGAAATGGACTTACAATCAAAATGCCAGCTGCAAAACGGATGATATAGTGCTGACAAGAATCTTCTATGCCCAAACATCAGCAGATACATTAAAACAGATAGACAGTATCATCGGAAATATATTCAATAACTACACACATACGTTAACCATAAGAAGCCTTGCAGGGTGTTATGCGGTACAGCCTGTTCGCAAGAACGGAAATACCGGGCTGCCTTCCAATAAGGTATGTGTTGATAATTGTCCGATCTATAAACTGCCTAATACATTCACTCCAAATGGCGATGGGCAGAATGATTTATACACCCCTATCTTCCCATACCGGTTTGTGGAGAAAATCGATATGAAAATATACAATCGATGGGGCAATCTTGTTTTTGAAACCACCAACCCTGATATTAACTGGGATGGAACGGATTATAAAACCAAAAAACCATTATTTACCGGCGTGTATTATTATGTCTGTGATGTGTATTTTCAAACCATTGAAGGCATTAAGAAAACAAGCAAACCACTCAGCGGATATATTCAACTGTTCCGCGAATAAATTCATTCTGTAGTTATAAAATACGGCACATTTAAATTTATCCATTCAGCAATGTTTACAGGTATTATAGAGGAAATCGGGGTGCTCACCGGCATTAAAAAAGAGGGTGACAATATTCATTTCACCATAAAAAGCAAGATATCCAAATCATTGAAAATTGACCAGAGTGTTGCACACAATGGAGTATGCCTGACCGTGGTAAAAAAAGATTCCTCCACACATACCGTTACCGCCATCAAAGAGACACTGGCTGTTACGACCTTATCAAAATGGAAGAAAGGAGAACCGTTAAATTTAGAACGCGCCATGAAAGCAGGAGCCCGTCTCGATGGGCACATGGTTCAGGGACACGTAGATCAGACTGCTACCGTCACCGGCATAAAGGAACAAAACGGCAGCAGGGACTTTTATTTTGAGTTTGACGCTACACCAAAATTTACCCTCGTAGAAAAAGGCTCTGTCTGCATAGATGGTACCAGTCTTACGGTAGTGACAGCCAAAAAGAAGAAATTTTCAGTTTCCATCATTCCCTATACATTCGAACACACTATTTTCTCTACTTACAAGGTTGGAACACAAGTGAACATTGAGTTTGATATTTTGGGCAAGTATGTAGAACGGCTGATGAAACAATACAAATAAAAAAAGCTCACCCAAGTGGGGTGAGCCTGCCGTACTCTAAAAAACTGAGGATGTTATTTATCGGTTGGTTAGATTACAAATCAATTCTCAAGCTTTGATATGACTCTCCATGCTGGGTGATATCCAGTCCTAATTCTTCTTCTTCTTTTGTTACACGAATCGGATCGATGAGATTAGTGATATAATATAATGCATAAGAACCGAGGAATGCAAATGTAGCTACTCCGACCAGACCTATCATGTGATGAATGAATGTTTTTGTCTCGCCGTAAGCCAAACCCCAATCCGTAATGCCGGTTCCGTAATCCGCAGCGAATATACCGGTCATTATCATACCGACCATACCCCCTACGCCATGACAAGGAAATACATCCAACGTATCATCAATTGTTGATTTATTTTTGAAATGAACCGCCATATTACTGACCGCCGCTGCAATGGCACCGATAGCGATACTCTCTCCTACATTCACAAAGCCGCAGGCCGGAGTGATGGCCACCAAACCCACTACCGCACCTACGCAGGCACCGATAGATGAAATCTTATTTCCACGCATGGCATCCATTAATACCCATGAAATCATGGCGGCGGCGGCAGCTGTGTTGGTAGTGGCAAAAGCATTAGCCGCTTTTGCATTCACGCCTAATGCGGAACCCGCATTAAACCCAAACCATCCGAACCAAAGCAACCCCGTACCGATAATTACATAGGGAACATTGGCAAACTCATGTGTGCGTTCGCTTTCCGTTCTAGGCCCTAAGAACAATGCGCCTGCCAAAGCTGCAAATCCGGCTGTCATGTGCACTACCGTTCCGCCGGCAAAATCTAAGATTCCGTATTTAAATAACAGACCATCCGGATGCCAGGTCATATGACAAACCGGTGCGTAGATGAATATAAAAAACAAGGTAATGAACAGCAGGTATCCGGAAAATTTAACCCGTTGTGCAAACGATCCCGTTATCAGCGCCGGTGTAATGATGGCAAATTTTAACTGAAACATGGCAAACATCACAAAAGGAATGGTTGCTGAAAAAGTTTCATTTGGTTTCAAACCAACCCCCTGAAACATCTTGTAGGTGAACGGGTTTCCGATGATACCGCCTATATCATCACCGAAGCAAAGGCTGAATCCGAATGCCACCCATACAACACTCATCAGACCTAAGCAGATTACACTCTGAAAAACCGTAGAGATGATGTTCTTACGGTTTGCCATACCGCCATAGAAAAAACCCAATGCCGGTGTCATAATTAACACCAATGCAGATGCCACTAACATCCAGGCTGTATCTCCGGTATTAATGTTGCCGGCACTACTGCCTGTAAGCAACTGACCCGGATTGAGAGCCCCTGCAACCACTAATGCCAAAAAGATGAAGGCGGGAAGTAAATATTTTTTTCGCATTGCCATAACTGATAAATTTTAAAGGTTAATAATTGATTTAGCTAAGTAATTGAATAATTTTTAATTATTTTAGACAAATGACATTGTTTAATCATTTATTAACGGAAAATAAATCACATTTATTTTTTTATAACTTTTAAAATCAAAGACAAAACAATCTATTTAACTGACTATCAGTCATATAAACTATAATGCATTAAAAATAAAATAAAGCGGAAAAATGAAGGAAACTGAAAAGAGATTCGTCAATAACCCAAAACTTTCAGCATTGCATCCGAACTTTGCTCTTCGGCAAACACCTCATAGGTTAATTTTCCATTCGCATCTTTGTCAATTATGATATTTTTAGGAGAAGGTATCAGGCAATGCTTAGTGCCGCCATAACCGCTTAATGAATCCTGATAGGCTCCTGTATGAAAAAACCCTATGTATAATTTCTGGTCTCCTATTATCTTGGGCATATAGACCTGATTGATATGTACTTCCGAGTTGTAGTAATCGCTGACATCACAGCTAAGCCCACCGATGATGGTGCGCTGGTAGGCCTGGTTCCAGTTATTGATGGGCAACAGGATGAAGCGCTGGTTCATTCCCCATACATCCGGAATGGTCGTCATCAGTGATCCGTTAATCATATACCACAACTCGCTGTCGTTTTGCTTTTTCTGCCCTATGATTTCAAAAATATTACATCCGCTCTCTCCCACCGTAAAATTCCCGAACTCCGTATAGATATTCGGATGATCGATTTCAGCTTCATCACAGAAATTTTTGATTTTACGCACTATTTCCTCCACCAGATAGGCATAATCGTACTTGGAGCCCAGTGAATAACGAATAGGCATGCCTCCGCCGATATTGATGCTGTTGAGTTCAGGGCAGACCTGCTTCAGCTCTACATACATGGTCAGCGACTTATTCAGTTCACTCCAGTAATAGGCGGAATCCTTTATACCCGAATCAATAAAAAAGTGGAGCATCCGCAATTTGATATTGGCATTCGGTTTTATCTTCTCAATATAAAAAGGAATTAAATCGCGCTGACGGATACCTAAACGGGATGTATAAAACTGATAGTTTGGTTCTTCTTCCGCGGCAATACGGACACCTATGTTCAAATCCTTCTCAAAATTCAGGAAGGCATCGAATTCTTCCATATTATCCAATACCGAAACGACATTGGTAAAACCATCTTTTATCAGGGCCAGGATAGCGTCTGTGTAACGTTTGGGTTTAAACCCGTTACAGATGATCCGTATTTTCTTGTCAATTTTCTTTTTTTTCAACAAAGCCCGAATCAAGTCAATATCATAGGCGCTGGAAGTTTCCAGCTGGGCGTTATTCTTTAACACCTCATTCAAAACGTGTGCAAAGTGATTGCTTTTGGTACAATAGCAATAGTAATAATGACCGTTATAGCCCACACTCTCAAATGCTTCATAGAACCATCTTCTGGCGCGGTTAATGTTTTCACCTATCTTAGGAAGGTAGGTAAGTTTCAAAGGCGCACCGTGTTGTTCGATGACACTTTTCAAATCTATTTTATGAAAACGAAGCCAGTTATCTTCCAAATCAAAACCATCCTGCGGAAAGTAATATGTTTGTTCAATAAGGTCTATATAACGGTCTCTCATATTGCAGCGGGTAGTTTACAATTATTTAGATTGCAAATGTACTAACAAAATGTATTACTTTTGCGTCAAAATTAGAGATGCCCCCGGCACAGGCAGTGAGAAAATGAACATCTATCAGGAAATACAACAGGAGGTCTGCACCGCATTTCCCGCTTTATTTGGGAGTGAAGTACATTTGGATAAAATCACCATCAATGAAACACCCAAAGATTTTTCAGGAGATATTACGCTGGTGGTGTTTCCATTGCTGAAACTGACTAAAAAAAATCCGGAAGAATCGGCAAAAGTAATCGGTGATTATTTACTGTCTCGGCATCAATTTATTACAGACTATAATGTTATCAAAGGATTTTTAAATCTTTCCATCGATACTTCCTATTGGGTAGATTATATTCTTCATGATGACATACAAAAACCTCCTGCTGAAAAACAGCAGAAAGTACTGATAGAATATTCTTCTCCCAATACCAACAAGCCATTGCATTTGGGACATATCCGAAACAATGTGCTGGGTTATGCACTGGCAGGCATCTACAAAGCAAACGGTTATCACGTCGTAAAAGCCAACCTCGTCAACGACCGGGGCATCCATATCTGCAAATCCATGCTTGCCTGGAAAAAAATCGGCAATGGCGAAACGCCGGAAAGCACGGGAATGAAAGGGGATAAACTGGTGGGAAAATATTATGTCGAATTTGACAAACGGTATAAACAACAAATAGAAGATTTAACCACACAAGGGAAAACAAAGGAAGAAGCTGAAAAGCAAGCTCCTATCCTGCTGGAGGCACAGGAAATGCTGAGGCTGTGGGAAGCAGGCGACAAAGAAGTGATGGATTTGTGGAAGATGATGAACAACTGGGTATATGCCGGCTTTGAAATTACCTATAAAAATCTGGGTGTTGATTTTGATAAATTCTATTATGAATCGGACACCTATCTGCTCGGGAAAGATATCATCGAAGAAGGCATCCGGAAAGGTGTTTTTTATAAGAAAGAAGATGGCAGTGTTTGGATAGACCTGACGCCGGATGGCCTGGATCAGAAGTTGGTGCTGCGTGCAGACGGCACCTCTGTCTACATCACTCAGGATTTGGGTACAGCAGACCTGAAATACAACGACTTTAAAATGGACACTTCCATTTATGTGGTAGGGAACGAACAAGACTACCATTTTAAAGTACTGAAGTTAATTATGCAGAAACTGGGACGTCCCTATGCCGACGGTATCCATCATTTTTCCTATGGCATGGTGGATTTACCCAGCGGCAAGATGAAATCGAGAGAAGGAACCGTGGTGGATGCGGATGATCTGATGGAAGACATGATTGTCAATGCACGAGAGCAAACGGAAGCGCTGGGAAAAATAAATGATTTCACTGAAGCAGAAAAATCGGCGTTATTCAAAACAATCGGATTAGGGGCTTTAAAATTTTTCCTGCTAAGAGTAGACCCGAAGAAAAGAATATTATTTGATCCCAAAGAAAGCATAGACCTGCATGGTTATACCGGTCCATTCGTTCAGTACACTTATGCACGGACGAAAAGTATATTAAGAAAAAACCGGGATGCAGGAACCGGGATACAGGATGTAAAGTCCGCTTTTCTTGCAAAAGAGTGGGTGCATCCGACAGAAAAAGAGCTGATAAAAATGCTATATAAATATCCGATTGTGCTGGAAGAGTGCTGCAAAGAAATGAATCCTGCACAATTGATTGACTACACATATGAGGTGGCGAAAACTTATAATAAATTTTACACGGATTGTTCTATCTTAGCCGCCGAAAAAGCTATACAGAAAAACTTTCGAATACTGCTTACTGAGCGAACCGGAGACATCATAAGAAAGTGTTTCTCTATCGTAGGTATAGAAGTACCGGAAAGAATGTAAACCAGTCGATGGTCGATAGTCCACAGACCAAAGATTTTTTAAAAAAATAAAACAACATAATCTACGGACTATAGACTATGGATAACTTAAAATGGAACTATATCTAAAGAAAGTACGAAATAAAGGGAGAGGCGTTTTTTGTACTGTTGATTTACACGAAGGAGATATCATAGAAGTTTGCCCGGTTATCGTATGTCCGGCTAAAGACTGCAAACATTTAGACAAGACACACTTATATCATTATTATTTCCAGTGGGGAAATGACGGCAAGAGCGCCGGTGTTGTTTGTGGGTATGGAGCCATGTATAACCACTCCTATAACCCGAATGCCGTCTATGAAACATATTATGAAAAAGAAATTTTCCGGGTGAAGGCACGCAGATTTATACCGGCAAACACAGAGATTACCATCAATTATAATTTTTATCCGGATGACCAGACTTTAGTCTGGTTTGATGTGGCAAAACAGAAAGCCAAAAAGAAAACTACAAAAAATAAGATTTAAGACATAAAAAAATACCGCTTCTGATGAAGCGGTATTTTTTATTTTCTTTCATTTTTGAATTTAATATTCATCCTCATTAAAGAGAAAATCTTCTTTTGTCGGATACTCCGGCCAGATATCCTCGATACTCTCGTATAATTCCTCATCATCATCCAGCTCCTGTAAATTTTCAATTACTTCCAAAGGTGCACCGGTACGAATGGCAAAATCAATCAACTCATCTTTTGATGCCGGCCATGGCGCTTCTTCTAAATACGATGCCAATTCTAACGTCCAATACATATAACTTCTTTTAGTTTTTTTATAAAAAAGATCCTCTAACGGAGTGCAAATATATACCTAAAATTCAAAAATCAAAATAAAAAATCAAATAGTTATAAACAATTGACAATCAGTATATTTTACATATATCCGCAGCATTCTTCAGGTATGATATTATACTAATGTGCTTTCCATATAATTTCCGCTGCGCCGGCATCATGTGCTATTTTCCGTGCCAGCACAAATAAAAAGTCAGACAGACGGTTTAAAAAGCGTATCAATATCAATGGCACTTCTTCACTTTCGGACAACTGAACGACACGACGCTCCGCTCTGCGGCAGACGGTTCGTGCCACATGGCAGATGGCTGCCCCATGTGTTCCTCCCGGTAAAATAAAGAACTTCAGCTCCGGCAAATGTTCATTCATCTTATCGATATATTCCTCCATCATAGTTATTTTTGATTCGGGTATTTCCGGTAAGATCAGATTTTCCTTTCCGGGTTCTGCTGCCAGATGTGTACCGATATCAAACAGCCTACTTTGTATGTCTGTGAGCAAATCGCTGTATTCTTTTTCTTGCAGGTAAGTTGCCACCACGCCAATATACGAATTGAGTTCATCTACCGTTCCGTATGTTTCAATTCTCATCTCCGCTTTTGACAAACGTTTCCCACCGTATAAAGAAGTGGTACCGCTGTCACCTGTTTTGGTGTAGATTTTCATCGTATTTCATTTATTTAAAAATACTAACAAACGAATACATGAAGTGTTTTATTTTATGCACAAAAAAAAGCCTTCCGGATAGGAAGGCTCTTTTATTGGACAGGACTTGTTATTTTCCCTGCGCCTGTTGTTTTTTCATCGCTTCCTGAATCATCTTCTGAAGCGCGGCATTGTCACCTCCTCCTTCCTGTGGTTGGTTTGGTTCAATACTCAGCAACTCTACTTCAAAGGTTAGCGTTTCATTCGGACCTATGCCCGCCTGTTGTTGACCTTGTGCACCATAAGCCAGTTTGCCCGGTATATAGAATTTATATTTTGAGCCGACATTCATTAATTGTAAGCCTTCTGTCCAACCCGGAATAACACCATTTAAAGGGAATGTTGCCGGTTCGCCTCTTTTTACAGAACTGTCGAAAACAGTACCGTCTAACAATGAGCCTGTGTAGTTTACTTTTACTACATCCGTCACTTTTGGTTTAGGTCCGGTACCTTCAGAAACCACTTCATACTGCAAGCCGCTTGCTGTAGTTTTAACACCCGGTTTTTTACCGTTCTCTTCAAAGAATTTCTTAGCCTTCTTGTCGTTCTCTTTCATCATTGCATGCATTTGCGGATTGAAGTGTTTCATCATCACTTCAGTAATGGTATCACCGCCAAACAGTTGCTTTTTGTTATTCATCGCGTCATAAATTCCGCGCGCCAGGATTTCAATACTTAACGTACTGTCTAATCCGTTTGCTTTGAGGTTTTGTCCCATTTGTAATCCTATCGCATAGGAAACGGAATCAATTTCTTTTTTAGGCTTTGAGTTAACAAAGCTGTTGTTGTTATTGCAGGCAGCAAAGAGTGCAATGACTACTGCAAGAACCAATGGCATACTATTTTTGTTCATAAAAATTGGTTTGATAATTTATTATTGATTAATGAGTTAATTATTCTTCTGTAACCTTGATATTGGAAGGTGCTTTGGGTACTTCGGGTATCGCCGGTGCCGGTGCTTTAACACCTAACAATTCCACATCAAAAATAAGGGTCTCATTCGGACCGATACCGGCCTGCTGAACACCTTGTTCGCCATAAGCCAGATTGCCAGGAATGAAAAATCTGTATTTTGAACCTACGGACATGTACTGCAGTCCTTCTGTCCATCCCGGTATCACACCGTTCAGCGGGAAAGTGGCGGGTTCTCCGCCTACAGAACTGTCAAATATTTTTCCGTCCACCAGTTTACCCGTATAGTGCACCGTAACGACATCTGTTGCCAACGGCTTTTGTCCGGTTGTATCATGTATGATTTCATACTGTAGTCCACTTGGTGTCACCTTGACGCCCGCCCGTTTGGCGTTATCTTCCAGAAATGTTTTCGCCTTTAACGCTTTTTCGGCAGCTTTTTGTTTTTGCTTATCCGTGAAGAACTGTTGTGCCAATGCTACAGCGGCTTTTTCATCTACGATGGATGTATCGCGTTTCATGGCATCTTCCATCCCCTTCTGAACAGCCGAAGGATTAATATCCACAGCACCGTTTTTCTTCATATCGTTGCCAATCTGAACACCGATAAAGTAGGAAATGGTGTCAATCTTATCTTTTAAAGTATAAGAAGTTGCGGCTGCAGCTTCACCATTTTTCGATTTAGATTTATTCTTTTTCCCGAAAACGAGCATGGAAGCAGACAGAAAAAACAACAGGATAAATACTCTCATTGATTAAAATTTGAAGTGCAAAAATACGGTATTTGAACCTATAAATGCATTTATTAACGATTTTTAATGATAGATTTTATACCGCTGCCGATAATTTCTTCATAATCGGGTACCAGTCCACACCTCCCCTGTCTTTTCCCAGACGGATTACGATTACATTTCTGGTTTCATTAATCAGCATAATCTGTCCGTTGAAACCGGCGGCATAATACACATCACTTTCGTCATCATCCACGGAGTAATACCATCCCATACAGTATTTATCTTCTTCCCTGCAGCGATGAAGTGTATCGTCGCAGTAATTAAACCATCCTGCGGGAAGCAACTGCTTCTTTTTATACCGACCGTCATGCAGGACCATCATGCCGAATTTAGCCAAGTCCCTGGCAGACATATTCAATCCTCCATAGTATTTGGGATTGCGTGTCAGTTTGCTGTCCAATGCCCAATAGGCCGTATCCTGCATGCCCAGCTTATTCCAAAGGCGCTCATGGAGATACTCTAAAAATTTCTTATCTCCCAGCGATTTATTTATGCATTCGCCCAGTATCTGCGTATCGATGGATTTATACATAAACTGCATCCCCGGTGGCGTGTCAAACTGAGCGCCGTAAATGGATCTTGTCAGGTTTTTGTTGTAATAATACTGCAACGTCTGGAATATTTTTCCGTATTCGTCGTAATTCAATCCGGACTGCATCTGCGCCAGATGTCTTAACGTCAGCTGTTTGAATTTCGGATTCTTCAGATCTTTGAAATAGTAAGTCACCGGTAGCTCCGCATCGGCAATGAACTTATCCTTAATGGCCATTCCAAGCAAGGCTGTAACAAAAACCTTGGTCACTGAAAACAGCTGTGTGTTTTCACCTTCTTTTACTCCATTCATGTAGCGTTTAAAAATGATGGTATCATTCCTGACCACCAGAAATGAGGTAGTACTGGTATTTTGAAACAGAAAATCAGGATACTGATATTCCGATGCTATGGCACTATCTGTCCAGCCGGAAAGCTCAGGAAGGGCTATCTGATTTTCAGGAATATCAAACGGGTGTTCTGCCGGCGGAATATAGGCGGTTGTATAAAATTTACCATCGAAAATAGAGGGCACTCTCAACGAATCATTGTAACTTAAAATTACAACACTCAATCCTACAACAATAAAGATGGTAATTATCTTGACGAATGTAATCCTTTTCTTCATCTATGGCTTCGTACGAATCGTGACATTATAGGATATCCCAACATTCAAATGGACATTGCTGAACATGGTTTTCTGATAGGTTTTTCTGGCAAACAAATCGCTGTACCCTTTCTGTTTGTAATAAAGAAAATCATAATCCACCCCTACACCAATACCAAACTTTCGCTTGATGAGATAGCGGACTTTCAGGTCGGCACCAAAATAAAATTTACTACCTTTTCCGCTGTCATAGTAGCCGTCGCCGGAATATCCCCCGATGCGGATGGATGGATGAATCTGTAAACATTTATTCTTGAGAAATTCAAACACATAGCCAAACTGTGCAGAAACGATGAAAAAAACCGAATTCGTTTTTGAAAACAGGTTTCCTGTGTTCGGTTCTTTTTTATATTTACGGATGGAAAAGAACTGGTAATTCATTCCAAAGAACAACCCTTTCCAGAAGTTTGCCTGGAAACTGAATTGTATATTGCCGGACTTATAGGATTTTGACAAATTACTTTTCGTTTCTCTGTCCAGCCAAACCGCAGAAGAATCTTTTACAGGGTAGTATGGCCCATGAAAGATATCATTTTCCATGACCATTGGATTAAATGGAGAGAAATCAATACCGAACAAAAGATGAACTTTATCTGCAGTCCATTTCTTTGCCTTCAGCACAGGAGGTTTACTGGCAGTTGCATTTTCCGAAACCGGAAAGACCGTGCTCACAGTATCCGCAACAAGGTTGAACGTAATGCTATCCGTATTTTCATTTTTCGGTACCGCAATAGAATCTTGTGCAACGGATAGTATGGATAAAAAAATCAGGTATGTAAAAAAGAGATACCGCATCTGCTATAAAAATAAAAAAAATCCCGACAAAATATCGGGATTTATGATTTATCGGTATAACAATTATTCTTTAATAAACCTGGATTGCAATACCTTCCCAGAAAGCACATCCTGAATATGGATGATATAAACTCCATTGGCAAACTCGGAAACATCCAACCATAATAGCTGCTTCCCTTTTACCGTTTCCTGTTTTTTGAGCGCTACGGATTGTCCCAAGGCATCAAATACCTTGATGATGACGTCTCCTTTATTGACGGCTATATAATCAATAAAAATTGAATGACTGGTTGGATTCGGGAAAATGCTCAATATGGCATCTTCATAGACCGTCTGTTCTGTAGTTTTCACCAGAATAGTCTGCGAATAGCTGAATGTTCCGTCCTTATCTATAGTTTTCAACCGGTAGTAATTATTTCCATCAATTGGGTTATTGTCATCCAACGTATAAAACAACGGCTGATTACTGTTTCCTGCTGCCGGAACTTCCCCGATGTAGTCAAATGAAATGCCTTGTGCGCTGCGTTCCACTACAAACTTAAGTGTATTCGACTCTGAAGCGGTTGTCCAGTTCAGAACATTCTTACTGCCTTCATTGTATCCGGTGAAGGACGTTAATTCCACCGGCAGCGGAGATATATCCCAAGGGCTCACACCCGTACCGCCGGTACCGCCGGAGAAACCGGTCAGTCCGTTATATTGCACATAATGCACTCCATTACACCATTGGTTGTTATTATCATCTTCCCAATCACTTGCCGACAAGGACTGGCATCTTGAAACTCCCGGAGGCCCAATGTAAACACCTGAAGCGTCCCAATAACTGAAACATCCCGTTTCCGAATAACCATTAGGACCAACAGAAATCACTTTGGGATTTACATCCGTGACTACATTGAACACATGTCCATTGGCGGATTTAAACCATTCGAAGTCCTCGATATACCCCCCGTATGCATTTCTGAAAGTAGTCGCTGCATTAATGATATCCTGTTTTTCCGCTGTCTGATAATAGAACCTGATTTTAACCGGATTCACAATAGTACCGCTGGTTACCTGAAAATCCCATCTTCGCTTCATCACGTATTCCGCATAATCAATAGTAGGCGCTTCGTAGTTGTATCGGGTTGGGTTGAGGGAAATAGTGGCAGTTCCTTCAAAATTATTTCCATTCGGATACATGGAGAAAATATATCTGTCATCCGCTGTAGCCGAAGTTCCCTTATCATCGTAATAATGTCTCCAACCATCGCGGGTAGTACAATAATTTGATGACGACACAACAGGCGCAGTGGTATATTCCCATACCCTTCCCTTACACCTTCTTCCTACCGTTATGGTTCCGTCCAACACAACCCGGCTTTCATACAACACATTGTCAATATTATAGTCGAGCACGATATAATACGTAGTGGCAGGTTTCAGGTCATAGCCGGAAGACAAATTGTACCAAATTGTATCATCGACTAAACCCCCATTTCCATGCGGTCCGGTAACATTTGAACCGAAAGAGCCGCCTCCACAGTCATTCCAGGTAATGCAATCTTCCTGAACGACATTGGCAATACCCGGAGTACAGGCAGTACCCGTTGTTTTCAATTCCCATAATGCCAAATTCAGACTTACCGAACTTTGTGCGCCTGCCAGACACGCGTGATTCGCGCCGGTCGGCAACAGTTTTGCCAGTGCAGCTGTGTTCATGTATATATAGTAGTCATCACAGAAGTTGGTAGCAGCATCTGTCGTAAATTTAAAGTAGGAAGAATGTTGCGGCGTTCCGCTACCAAAGCAGGTATTTAATCCGGAACCCGGAATACTGCTGTTTGGAGTTTCGCCGGTATGTGATTCAATACTCCAACAGTATGGAATATCCAATGTCATATTAGTAGCATCCGCACAATCATCCGCACTCTTTTGTTCAGAGACACACAACTTAAATGTTTTGGATTGCTCATTGCCCGCTAAATCCCAAATTTGTAAATAAATCCAATCACCGGGATTTGCTGCTAATGAAAAATCAGGATCAGCTCCCGAGCCACCTATACTGCATTTCATATAGGTTAAGTTGCTTGTGGAGGTAGTAGCGCCGCCATTATAAGCTGCAATCGCCAATTCCGGATATCCGTCCAAATCCAGATTAAATTCATCATCCCCTTCAATTTTAACAAAGCTCTTCGTGTTATTACCACAAGCAGCAGGCATCTGGAATTTGTACCATACATCTCCGCAATTCTGTGTGCAGGCCGGTAATGCAGAAGGGCTGGAAATACCAATTAAAGATGGATTGGACCAGGTAGGATTAGTGCCGAAAGAATATCCAGACGCACTCTGCCAGGTGCCATTGCTGTACTGACAAGAAGCACTGCTGATTGGCACCGTTGTCGCACCGGAGGCTTCATTGTTTACAGGACCAGTGTATGTTGCCTGGTTATTTTTTATCCGGATATCAAAATAGCCGTCTAATCCAATGCCCGCCACACCATCTACCTGAACATAATAGGTGTAGCCCGGTTTCAAACATAATGGTGTTAATTCAACCGTAGGGTAAATTCCATTTGCCAGTGAGTTAGGAATATATTTACTGTCGTTGTATTCCAGTTTATTCCACTGTGAAGCTGAAGGAGCCGTACATCCGGCTATGGTAGTTGCCGGCGAAGCAAAAGTTCCGTCATTTAATTCCCATATCGTTACATCCGGCAAGAAATAATTGGTGGTAAACGGCACCCAACTGTTACCCTTTACTTCAATAGAAACGTCTGCAGATGTCGGGCATACAAATTTGTACCATACAGAGCGCTGAATGCTTCCGGCGGTAAATTGTTTTTCATTGGCTTCCAGTGTTGCACAATTATTATTATCATTCAGATATCCGGAGCCGGTATAGGTTCCTGCTCCGATGGTCAACGCTTTAGCATTGCAGATATTATCGTTCGCCGGCGCAGAAGTCAGTCCCTTATTTTCAATTTCTAAGGTAAAATAACCTTGCTTGTTCAGACCGCTTCCGTCCACCTGAATGTAAAAATCTGTATTCGGCGGCAGGCAAACATTCATGGTTGCATTAAATGTCAATGCAGGATCCACTGATTCTATCGGGGTAAGGCTGGTGAAATTAGTAGGAGAGCAACCGGGAGTACCTTGTACCAACAACATTTGCAAATCTATCTGGTCACCCACATTATTCGGGTCGTTTAATGCACGAATCTCCACATCAATATTATTGGCGGTACTTGGCGTTCTGAATTTAAACCATACCGTTTGATCCAATGAATAATTTCCATCGGTCATCAGAGCGGATTCTCCGGATTCTACCGTAGAACAGAAGTTATGCCAGTTTGTAGTAGTATTACCAACTTTGTTTCCGGTTGTTGCACCTAATGTTCCCAAAGATCCGGTCGCTAAGTTTGTCACACTGCAAATATTATCATTCGTTGGTAACGGATGTGGAGTGATGCGTTTTACATCCAATTTAAAATTCCCCTGTTCATTCAGTCCACTGCCATCCACCATTAAGTAGTAAGTGGTGTTTGCTTCCAGACAATGAAATTCAAAGGATTCATAAAATGGAAGTCCTAACGGACTGTAATCATCCTCCACCAATGTAAAGCTGGAAGCACACGGACCGGTGACTGGATTCATTTTATACAATGCAATCTGTGGATCCATGGCATCTCCGAACGGCCATGGCAGCCCGCTTGTTACGGTCACTTCAACGGCATGCGGAGCAGCGGTGTTCGGAGTCGTAAACTTATACCATACATCGGCATCTTTTGTAAAAGTGGTAGGTTCAGAGTATATCGTTTGAATAGTAGCACAACGGTTCGTCTGGTTATTCAGTGTCGTTGTGTTTCCTATACTGGCCGGATAGGTGACAGTTGTCGCATTACAAATATCATCATTTGCCGGAGCGCTTAAAGTGGCGGTAACTGCCTGCACCTGCAACTCAAAATAACCATAGGTATTTAATCCGGAACCATCTACCATAATCCAGTATTTTTGTCCCGGATTCAGGCATTGCACGCGCATCGTTTCATCAAAGAAACCTATATTATATTCCGCTTTTATCGGCACCATGGTACCGCTGCACGTACCGTCACTGGATTCATATACGGCAAGCTGTAAGTCTATCTGGTCGCCTCTGCTGTCCGGATCATTATAGGCATCAATAATTACCTCACCTGTTACAGGCGCTGTAAATGAATACCAGACAGTGGCATCCGGTGAGAAATCGGTAAGAAACGTTCCCCCTGAAACACCCGGTTCATTTGCGGTTCCGGCGCAAAAATTGTTTTCTGCACGCATACAACTGTTTGCATTATTTCTTGCACCATTATGCAAGCCTGTTGCTGACGGATAACCGGTAGATGGAGAAGGATTGGATGCAGCGCCGGAAGCAGGTGACACTTTGGTGTCTACAATTGTAGTGCTTAATACAGGCGTTCCTAAATCTATCGCATCGCATAATGCATCATTTGTGGCAGGTCTGTCTCTCGGATCTGCAGATAGCTTCAAATAAAACTCGCCTCTGGTACAAGTAGGGCAAAGCAATTCCGAGCTACCATCCACCAGCAGATAATATATAGAATCCGGCATTAAACATTCAATCGTATATTCTTCATCGTGTAATAATGCATCGTGATTAGAGCCGACATATTTAAGCCGTTCTTTCTCCGTGGAGAGATTCGTACAATTGCCCTGATAACCGCCCGGCAAAAAGAAAACTGCCAACTGCGCGCTGATCTCCGGTTCATCATAAGGAGGGACAATATCTGAGATGGAGTTAATGGCTTCGATTTTCAGTTTTCCTGATTTTGGCGCTTTAAACTTATACCAAACCGGACCATTTATTTCACTCCATGCCGTAGGCCTTAATCCTAAGGTAGATGGAATATCATTATTGGTTGTACCGCAATAGTTGTTATAATTTGAAGTTGTAACCACTGTATTGCTGTTGCAATTTGTCCATGGCGCGCTATTCGTTGCTGTTATATCAATCGCATTGCAGAGGAAATCATTCGGTGTTGTTTTTCCGTAATCCGAAATAGTGATATCAAAATAGCCGCTTCCGTTTAATCCGGAACCGTCGACCAGCAAATAGTACTCTGTGTTGGGAGAAAGGCAGTTTACAATCAGGTTTTCATTAAAACCGTCTGTGGCATCATAATTATTCCCTTTCGGGAAAAAGTTGGAATTGCTGCATAATCCGCCTCCGCCCGATTTTTCAAAAACGGCTAATTGTAAATCTATCTCATCCCCGGTTAATAATCCCATCTGTCCGGGATAGTATGGATTACTGGATGCTGTTACTTCAATGGAGCCGGAATTAGGAGTAGTAAATTTATAAACAACTGCATGGTCCAATGTAAATCCGCTTGGAAGGGTGAATGAACCGGAAGTACCCAATGAACCGGAAGAAACCCCGCATTTATTAGCTAAGTTTAATTTGGTAACACTGCCCCCATTGGGAACGGTGCCTATGTTTTCAGCAGCACAGAATGTTGTCTCACCTTCTTCCGGATTCCAGAAACGAATAGAGAAAATGCCTTCTTCGAGCGAAGTAATCAAACTGGTTGCGCCGGCAGATCCATCAACCATTAACCAGTAATATTTGGATGTATCAAGGCAATTGAAATAGGCATCCTCGTCCCATACCACTCCTGCACCAGCATATTCCTTCTGTACTTCAGTCAATGCCGGAGAAGAACCCGGTGTAGCACAGGAACCTTTTGGTGTAGCAGATGAATATAATGCGTATTGTAAGTCGATATCATTACTACCAGAATTTCCGTCAACAACGACTGTTCTGCCTGGAACTTTTCCTAAATAATACCATATTCCATGATCATTATCCTGTCCCGTTTCAAATGTCCAGTCCGGATTAGGCTCAAAACAATTCGTACCGCCAACATTTGATTCTGTAGACAGCGTTGTAGAGTTATACGTATAAATTGTTTGATTCGGAACCGTAGTTGCTCCGCAAATCAAATCATTGGCAGGGTAAGGCCCTCTGTCTTTTACCGTAAGGCCAAAGAATCCCTGCGTATTTAATCCGCTGCCATCTACTAAAATATAATAATCCGTATTAGGGTCGAGGCATTTGATATCCGTCATGGATTCACTGAAGAAGCCCGGGTCATAGTCTCTGTCAACATAAGTCAGCGATCCACATGGTCCTTTGTAGATGGCCAGTTTTAAATCAATCTGATCACCTAAAGAAGCAGGATCATTGTAACCTTCAATATCTATTAATCTGCCAACGCTTCCCGTATTAAATTTAAACCAGACCGCCTGACGAACATTATTATCTAAGCTCCAGCCTGGATTGGGGTCACCGGCAGAACCGGCGCAGAAATTGTTCCATCTGTTCGTTCCTGCCGCATCCCCTAATGTCGCTCCGGCTGTTAAAGTTCCGAGAGATATTGCATTGGCACAAAGGTCGTTGGTTGGTTTGGGGGCGCCATTACTTTTTACGGTTATGGAGACAGCCCCGGAACTGCACAAACCGCCTACCTGAACCTGGATGTAATAAGTAGTATTGGCAGCAGGGCAGTTTATATAAAAATCGTTGCCTAAATCGGTATAATCAATTCTGGAAAGTCCATTAAAATTAGTAGCCGTATTGTAATTGGAAAATGCATTTCCTGTACAAGCCCCGGTAGCAGCTCCAGAATATACATACGCCTGTCCTGTACACACACCCGAAGCGGTTGGATTTATGGTAATTATCGCCGGTGGAGTTGCACCGGTAGTAAATTTATACCATACCGATTTTTCACTGGAATTATCCGGTTCATTGGTAGAACATACATCTTCACTCGATGCGTTGTCGGTATTCGTAGACGCCGACAATTGCGCTGAATTGTAATTAAACGCTGATGACAAACTCGTTGCGCCGCAATAATTGTCATTTGAAATCGGAGCACCTCCGGAGAAGGTAACGGACAAATTAAACTGACCATCCTGACCAACGGTTGGGACTCCATCCGCACGGATATAATAGGTGGTATTCGGTAATATTACTCCATCTACACTACCTCCTGCATCATATTCTCCGGGCAATGGATTCACATCGTACCAATTTCCTATTTCCTGTAACACACCGGCATTTAATGCGCTTCCGCTACAGACGGTACCACAAGCACGATATAGATATACATCGGCATTGAGTCCGTTACCGAATGCATCCATATTAACGGAGAGCGTTCTGCCCACAGTAGCGCCTGTCGTAAATGTATACCAAACGGTTTTTTGACCGCCGGAAGGTTCGTTGGCTTGGGTTCCTGCACATATATTGGATTGATTGCTAACAGACAATGATGCCGTTGTCCCGTTTAATGTTCCCATACTGACTGCATTGCAAACATTATCCGCACCGACAGTATAGTTTGATGACGTTAATTTTAATCTGTAACGACCGACTGATCTGCCTCCGTTAATTAAATCTGTACACAGATCAAAATTATATCCGGTTCCACCCTGAATATAGAAAGTTGTATTACCGGGCAAACAAGTATAGGTTATGGAGCCACCATCTGATCCGCACCATCTGTCAAATGCACGTTCCGTTAAACCGGAAGTACCGCTGCAAGACCCTGATTTTTCATACAATGTAACCGCAGCATAATTAGCCCCCTCACCTGCTTCTGCAAATTCCACATTAACCGATTCCAATCCATTTGCCGGTGTCGTAAATTTATACCACATCGTATTGGACATATTGCCAAGTCGTTGTTCACCACTTTCAACACCCATACATTTATTACTGTAATAGACATCTCCGCTATTATAGTTGTTGCTGATGGTACCGAAATCATGGGCGGAACAAACATTGTCTTTTCCGGCGGGTGTTGCGGATGCACTGATTGAAATGTTATATCCTCCCGTATTTTCACCTCCTATGCATAAGTCAAAATTGTTCGCTGTACCGTATTGTACGTAGAATTTAGTATTACCGGGTAAACAATTATAGCTTACTGAACCTCCTGAAGCAGCACACCATCTGTCAAATGCCCTTTCTGTAAGATTACCAAACAAACAGCCAGCTGTAGTTCCTGAACTCTGGTACAAGGTCACTGCACTATTATTTCCTCCGTTCTGAGATATACTGCAAGTAACCTGATCCAATCCTGCCGCAGGGGTTGTAAACGAATACCAGGCTGTATTATACATTTGTCCGGTACGCGGTTCGCCACTTTGGTTGGAATAGCTGCTGTTATTAAAACTGCCGTTATAAGTGGTTCCGGGGTTTATTGTCACATCCGTTGGTGTAAGTATTGAATTATTTGTAGGTGTCCCTGAATAACTGACATTTAATGCCATTCCATTGGTGTTGTTTGCTACTCTGACATAATAAACTCCTGCAGGAGCATCGGTTAGTGTAGCACTAGCGGCGCCGGAGGCTACGTTACATCCGGTACAATTTCCATCACTGCTGTAATATATTTGAACATCCGTACTGGATGAAGGGTCAAAAGTCAATGAACCTTTAGCGGATGTAAGTGTGTATTTATACCAGGTGTAAGAAGTACATCTGCTCTCCTGACTGGTTGCCAGATTTCCGGTTCCGTCTGTTGTCAACACCGTTGCAGTAGCGCACGTGCTATTATTTATCGCACCGCTTACATAATTACTGCCCGATAATGCACTGGAAGAAACCGAAATATCTGTATTTGCTCCGCCTGAATTTACTTTAAACCAATACGCAACTGTAGATGGGCAGGTGAGAGTTAGAGAACCTGAACCGCTTCCAACAGAGCTTCCACCACAACTGGTATACGCATTAATTGTTCCACCGGCAGAAGACGCAAATGTAATTGTCGCCATATTTGCGGATGGTGTGTATTTATACCAGATATCATTACAGGCTTTAAACTGATTCGTGACGGTACCCGGAGTGGTACCAAAATCATACGCGGTTGCACAACTGGCATTATTGGCCGCCCCGCCGGTGAGGTTATTTCCGGAAATTGCAGTAGCTGTCAGTGTTATATCAGTATTATTACCCGTAGCTACATTAAACCAATAAGTCGTATTGGACGGACAACTGATTGTTCCTCCCTGCCCGGTATTCGTTAGACCGGCGCAGCTTCCTGTATAAGACGTAATAGTGCCGCCGGCAGAAGAAGTAAGCGTGATACTCGAATTGTTAGAGGAAGTAAACTTATACCAGATAGTATTACTGCAGCCTCTCGCCTGATTGGTTCTGGTAAAAGTGCCCGATGCAGAGCCGAAATCGTATGCGGTGGCACATGTTTTATTGTTTATAAATCCGTTCGCATCTAAGTTTCCCCCGGTATATGCACCACCTACCACCCATACAGCGGTATATTGATAATTTAAATTGGCAGCACCTCCATACGGTGCATCACATCCTGCGTTGCAGTCGCCCCCAGCATTTGTTGCAAATGCAACATTGCCTGCAGCCTGACCGCTAGCAGGATAAGCCGTTGTGGTAGTATTGGTGGTACAGGACGATCCGTCGTCGCACCACCCAATATCATCTTCTTCATCATTTTTAACAGTTACAGATAATGTTCCGGTTGGCCAACAGTCTGCAGAGCCGTAACTATTGGTTCCCCATAATGTGATATTTTCACCACTATTGATGGGACCATTATTTCCATCGAAATATCGGCATCCTACCTGTGAACCGCCTATATACCACATCCACTCAAAGTCAGAATCATTAAGCGCGTCACAATCCGTATTCTTATTGGTTTTTACATTGGTAACCGCCAATCGAAGTGTTTTTTGTGCATACACGGATGACGCAAAAAAAACGAATGCAAATAGTACTCCAATTTTGTAACGATTATTCATCTGTATGTAACTATTAATTAAATAACCTGAATTTTGAATTTATCGTTATAAACACAATTTCATCCAAAAATGTATCAGCCCCTTTTTGTTTTTCCAATAAATCAATTAATGCTTTGGGTTTCAATACTTCGAGATATTCAGGTTTGTCGAGATAACCGATTACTTTATTGTAATAGTAAAAATCAAAAATCTGCTTATAAAAATAATCCTGCATATTAGCGTTGAACATCTTTACATCTTTTACTCCCTGCTCCTGTGCAAGAATAAGAAATATTTTATACGGCTCTGAGGTGATGATGCTATTTGCAAGCTTCTTACAAATAACATGATGGGTATCCGACTTATAGGAATCCGTATTATCTCTGAATAATAATTTTGCAATAGTGGACAGGTTTATTGAATCTATTTTTTGTAATTCGGGATGTTGTAAGGCAAAGGATTTGAAACTATACAATGTGGAAGGAAATGAATCACTTATATTATATAAATTCAGCAATGCGTATTGGGTATCAGTCAAGACCACATTGCGTATATTTGCTTTTACAAACAAGGTGGAAACGATAAAAAAAATAAAAGTGTAAAGTTTTATCATATTTAATGGTTAACAGCCTTGAATTTAGCATTCAAGATATTTTATTTGTAATAAATCAAAAAAGCACAGCTACATAAATTTAGTATATTTTTACTTTATTGTAAACTAAAAAGTTATCATTTTTATGTATTTCAAGTGTGACACATTGATTTAAATCAACAAAATGAATACTAACAAACAGATTTCTAGAATATTATTAAGAAAGGAGGTGCAATGGATATGTCTCTTCTTAGTAATCTTATTTGTCTATTTCAGGGTGTTTACTTTTGATTTCAATCTGGATGATTACATTATCACTGACACCTTAAAAGGGAAAGTCAATCGTTTAAGTGATTTATATGATTTATTTGGCTTATCCTATAATCATACCGACTACAGACCATTGGTTTTTTTAAGTTTTGGTATCGAACAGCTGATTTTCGGAGAGATTCGGCCGGACATTTCACACGGTGTCAATTTGTGTCTGTTTTTTCTTATCTGTATATCAGGTCTGACACTGTTAAAGAAAATGGTTGGAAAAGACTATGAATTATTATCCTTTGCCGCTATCCTGTTGTTCGCCATCCACCCCATAAACACCGAAGTTGTTTGCAGTATCAAATGCCGGGATAATTTATTAAGTATGTTTTTTAGCTTACAGGCCTCTATTCTATTGCTGCATTTCTTACAATCAACCAATAGAAAATATTTTTTTCTGGTATTATCCGCTATACTGTTTATACTGAGCTTATGGTCAAAGAAAGATGCTGCCGGATTTTTAATCTTCAACGCGGTCTACATCTTATTCTATCAGAATGAGAAGAAGATTTTACATTTTATACTATATTTTATTGTATTTATCCTTACACTTACTTCTATCGAAAAGATACAGGGAATACTTTTATCCGGTCCGAATCCGGAAGTATTGACAGGGAAAGTGACCTTTACTGAAAATCCGCTGAGTGTTGCATTTACTTTTACGAACAGTTGTATCGCGCTGATAAATACAATCTTTTTTTACTTCACTAGACTGATTCCGGTTTCCGGCTACCGTTATTATTACGGCTATCATTATCTGGATATTTTATCAGTTCAATCCATATCCTTTTTCGGTGGGTTATTGATACTAATCTGCTTTGTAGTGCTTTTTATTATCGCTTTCAAAAATCGGGACAAGTTAATGGTCGTTTCAATTATGGCAACATTTATCCTGGCTCTGTACGCGCTCAACTTTTTCACCCCTGTCGCCGGCATAATCGCAGACAGGTACCTATTCATGGCCAATTTATTTTTTTGCCTTTTATTTGTTTCTCTTTTTAAAAAAATACTGCTATCGATTTCAAATTCACCATTCGTACATTATACGCTCATTTCTGTGATAGGAATACTATTTATCACACTGTCATTTATCCGTGCTCAGGCATGGAAAGACTTTAAAACATTAGTTGATACGGATGCCCCAAAACTTTATTCGTCTTATGAAGCTATGCGCATTGCCGCCGGCGCCTATTATTCAGAATTTGAACAAACCAATGACACTGCATTAAAAAAACAATACCTGAACACATCCATATTGTACGCTGAAAAAGGGGTAACGGCCTATCCGAAAAACTCGCTATTGTATTTATTTTTAGGACAATATTACTTTAAAGCAGGCCGCACGAATGATGCTGTCCAATCCTTTAAAAATGCTCTAAAAAATGATTCCTCTTTAACTGAAGGATATATTTATCTGGGAGATGCTTATTATTCATTAAAAGCGGCTGACAGCGCCATATCCTGTTACAATAAGGCATTGGAAAGATTGCCTCGTTCACAAACAATCATTAATAATATTTCAACCGTGTATTATGAATTAAAACAAAAAGAAGAATGCCTTAAGTTCAATAACGACTTAATCAACAGAGATTCCACCTTATTCCCTGCATACGAAAATCTAGGGTATTACTACCTAAACGAACAGGATACGATGAAAGCCAATCACTATTTTAAAAAAGCCATTCAGTTTGGATTAAATGAACAATCGGTACCTGTTAAATTATAAAAACATAAAAACCCGGCTGAAGTGCCGGGTTACTTTTTTTAAAAAACTATTCACTATTATTCTTTCACAAATTTTGTCTGCATCTTTTTACCGGAAGTGGTATTCTGTAAGCTCAGCACATATACACCTGCTGCAAAATCTGCGGCGTTGATGCTTAACGTATGTATACCGGAAGCCAATAACTCCGATTTACTGGTCATATTCTGCCCGATGACATTGCAGACATTCATCTCTATATTTTGATGAGACGCTGCCTGATATACAATATTCAACAGTCCGTTTGTTGGGTTAGGATAAACCGAAATAATTACATCCTCTTTGTTGATCTCTACTTCCTTCACCTTTATATTAATGGTGTTGGAATACTCAAATTTCATATCCCTGTCTATCATTTTGAGCCTGTAATAATTATTACCCAAAACCGGATTCGGATCAATCAGCTCATACGATTTAGGACTCGAGCTGTTGCCTGCTGCAGAACGTTCTCCGATATAAGAGAAGTTGATACCATCCGTTGATTTTTCCACTTCAAACTTAAGTGAATTCAATTCGCTGGCTGTGGTCCAGTTCAGGATATTCTGATTGCCGTTGTTATACCCGGTAAACATGGTCAGTTCCACCGGTAAAATCTGCGTTGGATTCAGGGTAGACTTAACAATCACCACCTGACCGGACGATGCGCAACTTGGGGTATTTTCATCGCTGATGATTTGCATGATATAAGTCGCGCAACCCGGTAATATAAATGTTGAATTGAAATTCGTAGAAGTGGTACCGCCCATCACCTCCTCAAAAACCGCGCAGTTGATAAGAATATCATCGTACTGACCTATTGGCGCAACGCAAGGTGTTTCATCGCGGAACATTGACATAGCCGTCGTGCCGCAGCCAATGGTCGTTACAGAAAACACTATCGTAACCGTATCAACAGGTGTACCATCACAATCTGTACTGAATGAAAGATAGTTCACCGAATTATTGGAACCGGGCAAACAGTCATAATATTGAGGAGAAAGATTTGATCCATTCGTATTCATATTCCAGCATTGTGACTGGTTATACACTAAATTATTGGCAGTGCAGGCTGTCTTAGCCGGACAGTCAACGGAAATACAGAAGCCAAATGCCGTATTAGATGGTGATGTCGGCGCGTTTTCATTGAATACCTGAATATACAAAGTTTCTCCAGGAAATGCAGCTAACGATAAATCCACATCACTTCCAGAGCCACCATCGTCACAATTAATACGTTGCAAGGTGCCGCCACATCCTCCTGTTGACCTGTAAACACCGATATGTTCATGGGAATTATTTATCAAAGAGCCCACCGGATACTCATCGTTACCCTGTATGCGTATTCCTGTCGCGTCCAAAGGCACTGTAAACTTGAACCAGTAGTCATTACAGTTTAATTCACCATTACAACCCAATGCAGTGACCGTTCGGGTTGCTCTGTCTATATCTATTGCTGCATCTAAAACACTGTAATTGGATGTGTAATATTGTCCGTCAGACGTACAAGGGCCCTGTGCTGCTGTCCTTACAAACTGTGTCACATCAATAGCACCGCATGGTTCATCGTTTGGCACATTCGGGTATGCTGTAGCCGCATCCAGATTATTTATACTGAAGTTCCAGGTGCCTTTATCCGGCGGAATGCCCAGCACACCGTCATTACCATCAAATCGCAGATAATAGGTTTTCCCCGGAACCAGACATCTTAAATCCCAGGTGGTGGAAAGAGTCGTTAAGGTGTTGGTATTATCTTCCCGCACCAAACCGTTAAATCCGGAAGCGGCACAATTATATCCTGTTGGAATACTGTACAAATCCGCATTCAGCGTGAGCGTACCCGGGCTATAGGAAGATGTATTCAGCCGCACCTCCCCGGATGCAGGTGCAACAAACTGGTACCAAAGTGTTTCGTCATAATCACCTCCATCCGATGGATCTTGTGGTGAAGGTGAAATATTGGGTTCACCGGATTGTGTAGTCGCACATCTGTTGTCTGCGGTATAAGTAGTTCCTATTGTTGCAACAGGAGCTGTACAAATATTATCGGCCGGATTATTCGAACCGGAAGTATATGTCACCGAAACATTGAAATTATCTCCTACATCACCTCCCAGTAACCCATCAAATCCCTGAACCTGGAAGTAATAGGTTTTTCCTTCTTCAATTTCCCAGCATTCTAAACTCATCGTCTCATTGTTGGTGGCACTGTTTACCAGCGGTGTTTCTTTCACCAGTGTGAGATTCCCGAAAGAAGGTGTTGCACCGCTGCACACCGTTACATCTTGCCTGTACAAACCGATATAACCATTAATTACATCCCCTCCAGAATTTGTTATACTGATGGAGTAGGTACCATCTGTAGCACTTGCCACAAATTTATACCAAAGCGTATGGTCGTAACCCGGATCTGTAATATCATTATATGGTCCGTTTACGGCAGGTTCACCAATTTCCTGTGTAGCACATCGGTTATCCTGTGCAGCAGCGGTAGCAGTGGCAGAAGTGGTAAACGTGCCCAGATTACCGGTTGCTGCAGTTACACCGATTCCACAGATATTATCATTAACCGGTGTCGCCTTTGACGTATGGGTTAACTGGATAGTAAAATTACCTACGTCATTGGAACCAATCAGGTCATTACCATCCACCTGAATATAATACCGTTTACTGGCAGTCAGACACGGCCATGTTTCCACTATCTGATCTGTTGTTCCTATCGTGTTTAATGCCAATCCTGTTCCGCTGGCTATTTCCGTCAATTGTGACCAATTGGGAATATCTGATGGAGTTCCCGAACAGGATATTGCAGATGTACCTGGCATCTGATAAAGTACATAATTAACGCCGCCCAATATACCGCTGGTAGGCTCGAGTATCATGGATATATCCCCATCTACCGGAGGTACAAAAGTAAACCAGACCGTTTCATCATAATTATTGGAAGTGACGTCATCCCCCGTTCCTCCTATATTATTGCTGGTATTGGGTTCTCCGGCTTCTTCCCATGCACACTTATTCGTTCTTGTCAGCGAACCGGTAGTTCCATTGGCAGGAACAGTCAGAACATTTGCACTGCATATCAGGTCGTAGTTGGCAGGAACATTTGGCCCAGGATTCCCTGAATTGTCATCCGTTACCGTAACGATAAAATTATTCTGGTCGTCTGTAAATGGTATTGCGTCATTGCCATCCACCTGAATGTAATATCTTGTATTCGGCAATAAGCAGGTATAGCTCCCTGTTACTGAATTCACAGGTATCGATGCGGTGTTCGTAGCACCTTCTTTGATTATTCTGGAAGAAGGCGCCGTGGTAACTCTGTAGTTTGGTGCCGCACCGTTGTTATAATACAAAGCAAAATTCGGACTGAATGTACCCGATACACCCGGATCATCAGCTACTGTAATGGAAATTGTACCCGGGTTGGAAGGTGTCGTGAAATAATACCAAACCGTTTCATCTTCGGCACCGAATGCAGCTGTGTGGTCTGTTTGGTTAATGCCGCAATAATCTCCTTCTTCCCCATTCTCGCAGGTAGCGCAACGATTGTGTCCGCCTATGGTCAGCGTACCACCTGCTGTGAGCATGCCATCAATAGGAATCACATTATCTACCGGAAGGGCATTGGCTAAATTGTCATTCGCAGGTCTTCCTGTACCGCTGCCCAGGTCTCTTACAGCAATATCGTAATAGTAATTATCCGTAAATCCGGGGAAGGTAAATCCAAACAAACTGACATCTGCTCCATCTACCTGAATATAATACGTAGTGTTTGGAGATACACAAGGCAAGGTAACTTTTGCTGTAAAATCTGTAATACCTCCTAATATAGTGGCGAAACCCATATCGCTATCCAGAGATGCTAAATTTGAGAAAGGAGTAGTCGAACAATTATCTCCGCTTGGTACATATTTATAAACTGCTAAAGAAGGAACCGAAAAATATCCTCCCACTCCAACCAATGAAGTTACTTCTATCTCTACTGCTCCCGGATTGGGTCCTGTCGTAAACTTATGCCACATCGTCTCGTCATATTCCGGTTCATTCTGAACAGCTCCCTGCGATGTATTCGGTTCACCTATTTCCTGAGTAGCGCAAATATTATTTTGATTGCTGAGTGTCAGTGTACCGCCACTCGCAAGAGCACCGCTTCCGACATTTGTAGCACCGCACATATTATCATTCGTCTGGAAGTTGATATTAATATTGCTCATGGCAACAGAGATATCAAATTCACCCATGTCATCACCGAATAAAGGACAGGTACTGGTTCCCAGCACTCGCAGGAAATAACGGGTATTAGGCTTAGGGCAACTGATTTTTATTTCTTCTTCTCTCGGATAGAGTATATTAAATACCTTACCCTCTCCTACGCGTAACAGATTATTAAACTGGGTATTGGTCAGCACCTGAGTATTACAGGAGGCGGCTGTAAATGTACCGTTGTACTCATACAAATCCAGGTCAGGGTCAAAACATAATCCGGATGGATTCGTTACTCTGATGGTGATATCGCCCGGTCGCAAAGGACCTAACGAAGGTCCCGTATTGAAGGTATACCATACCGTAGGATCGGTTCCAGAATCAAACGGATTCAAGTCCCAACCATTGGCTTCCGGTTCATTTCTTTCAGAAGTTGCACATCGGTTATTATGATGGAAATTGATTGTTTCTCCCGGATTCAAGTACGTATTTTGGTTACCTGAATTATAGGTTCCGCCTGCATTCACAACCTGATGCGCCTGACAGAACATATCATTTCCGCCGGCAGCAGACGTAGCAGGAGAAGAATAAACGACATTCGATGCATACGTCTGGTCAGCGGCTAAGGTGGTCACTCTCATGCGGAACTGACCCGTCTCACAATCCGTGCCGGAGAATGCAGGCCCGCAGGTCGTCAGGTTTCTGTTGCCATCTACCTGCACCCAGTAAGTCCTGCCCGGGACCAGACAAGATACCGTAATTTCCTCATCATCGGAATTGGCGATTCCAAAAACGGCCGGATCATAATCATCATCAAATTTAAATCCACCGGTTTGTATATCCGCGCAATTCTGAGAAGGAATATCAAATATGGCAATACCTAAATCGATGTCATCTGTGCCTCCGTCTTCAATAGCTTCTATTTTAACTTTTCCGGTGGAAGGGGCAACGAACTTAAACCATAATGTGTGCTCTACATTAAAATCAAATAATGTTCCTGCTATGTTATGGGCAACTTTTCCTGAACCTTCATAAGAAGGGTCTATACTGGCACATTCATTATTAAATGCAATTGGTGAATTATATACAGCATTCACTACATTTGATATCGGCGTCATATTATATGCCATGCAGATCGAATCATTGGTAGATGCAGGTATACCATTCAGTTCCTGCACGGAGATTCTGAAATCTCCCTCCACATCTTCGACATCCGCGCCGCAGGTATACCCCGCATCGCCGTCTATCATGATATAATAGGTCTGACCGGGGATTAAACACCGTCCAACATAATATTCGTCATAACCGCAGGTGCCCACGCATGGCACACAGATGCCTGTATAGTCGTCATCGTTCAAAGGGTCTGTTTCTGTTAAACCTCCATCAAATCCGTTTCCGTTTCCAACTTCTGTCAAACGCCATTTATCAAAACAGTTTGATGTCTGGTATAACGCCAACTGTAAATTGATATCATCATGATAATCGGCATCTCCTTTTAACTGAGACCGATTCTCAGCGCGGATTTTTACTTTTCCGCTAGCCGGTGCAACAAAGCGGGCCCATACCGTCTTGTCCGTAGATGAGTTTTTGGCACTCCATTGCGATGGAACAGGATCGTTGATTGATGTAGCACAACGATTCGTCATATTCGTCCACGATAAGGAATTATATGCTGTTGCGGAGGCGTTTACCGGCAAACTCTGCGCAAAACAAGGTTCATCATGCCTCAAGGTTGCATTCGGAACGCCCAATGTAGTGAACGGTGTACCTACATCTGCCGGGTTGGCAGAATTATATAGCCCTAAGCCAGCATCTGCCACCTGTAATTTAAAATAACCGGATATACAATCTCCCGCATCAAACAAATCACATCCAAAATAATCACCGCCATCTACCTGAATATAATAGTATTTATTGGGGTCTAAACAGGTGGCGATTAAACTGTTACCTTCATTACACAACGCACTGTTACCACAGGTATTGTAAATGTCATAATAAGAAGTGGTGATAACACCGGCCTCTGTTGCCTCCTGTATTCCGTGGTCCTGTGCAATAATCGGCGTCCATAAGAACCGTGGATCCGAACAATGTGCATTGGTTCCATCGCCTAAAATCGGTTCCCATATCGCCACCTGCAGATCCAGGTCATCATCGATGCTTGGAGAACCTGTAGGTGCAGACTGTGCTGTAATACGAACAGAACCTGACAAAGGAGGTTTAAACCTGAACCACACATCCCTGTCCAGCGATTGCGTAAAATCTGCCCGCCAAGGTAAGTCTGGCGTTGCGCAGAAATTATCATAAATCGCTGCCGGTGCCAGCTGGCCGCCATTAGGTACCGTACCGATATCAATCGCACCGCAAATAGTATCGTTTATCGGTGCACCGCCTAACGTGGATGCCGTCGTTATCTTATAGGAACCATTATCAAATGACCACTGCCCTTCATAACAAATGGAAAGCGCATTGAAATCTTCTACCTGAACATAATACGTCGTATTGGGTTCAGGACATTTCAGCCTGAACATATCTTTGTAGCAAGGCGCACCGAAACCGATACCTGTGGTGGCATCGCACAAATCACCCGGTATGTTCATTTCATCCTGAGCAACCAAATTGCCACCAACAGGACATGCAAACGATGATATGTTTTTATAGAATGTTACCCTTGACTGGAATCCTAAACCTAAACAAACTGCACCGCGATTCGCATTGCTCAATTCATTATCATTTTCATACCAGTAAATCCAGTCAGGAGGAATATTACTGCCGGTGGTGAATTTGTACCATACGGTAGCCGTATGCGTACCGGAAGTTCCTGGTCCTCCGGGAGAAGCACTCGGCTCTCCGTTCTCGGCAGAGGTACATTTATTGGTATGCGGCAAACCGAAGAATTTAGCCGCGCCCAATTTGGAAGCGGGTCCGTTGTTTGCCCAATTGACACCGGTTGTCACACCTGTCTGCAATCCATTGGTGGTGATATACCCCAGATCCACCGCATCGCAAATCATATCCGATGGTCTGAACTGATCCTTGACCACTTTCACATTAAAATCTACCCGGTCTGAAATGCCAACAGGGTCCACCTGTATATAGTAATTCGTGTTTGCTTTTAAACAAAGCCGTTTAACTTCCGCATTTCCACCGTTAAAAATATTCAACGGGTCAATCTCATCTCTGTCCATATAGGATAGATTGGCATAATCTCCGTTACTGTTCGGACAGACACGAACTGTGCCTGAATTGGTTTCTTCATAGACATACACAGCGGGATATGTCAAGGTGCCGGATGAACCCAGCCTTTCCACCAAAACTTTATAAGTATGCGCTAATTGTGCCAGTGCCGGCGCCGAAGGATAATCGGGAGCAGGTGTTCTGAAACGGTACCAGACTGTCTTACTCAGAGACGACAATATCGTTGTATTATCCGGCTCACCGCAACATCCTTTGCTCTGCGAAGCACAATCCGTTGACTGATTAAAGATAGCTAAGTCATAGTCGGTATTATCCCATGCCGTAGCGGAGCCGGTAGTAGTCCTAGGGTCAAATGAACTGTTGAGGGTACCCATATATCCGTCCACACCTGCAGTGGTAGAACTGGCAGGCAGGCAAATATAATCCGGACCTGCTTTCACTCCATTATCGGAAATCGTCAAATTAAAACTTCCCACATCGCAGGTAGCTAATCCGCCAATTTCAACACCCGGTGTTGCCATCTCCACCTGAACATAATACGTTTGATTGGGTTTCGGACAACGAATATCTATATCACTCAAATCCAAACCGGTAGAACCAACCTGAGCAATCTGCGTAAAATGATTGCTGGAATAACTGAACGGACATCCTGCTAAATTATCGGGTCCTTCGTACACCTTACACCAGGCGGCGACTATTTCACCAAATAAACAAGCACCTCCGGAACCGGAACCACCAATTGCAGAGGCATCAACATTGATATTGGTACCGGGGTCCGGTCCGGTTTTAAATTTAAACCAGACGGATTCATCCCCTGAAGAAAGATTCGGTTCATTGGCTGAACAGATATCTTCCACCGTTGCTCCATTGTTCGAAAAATTATTATGAGTAATTGTAGCTCCGCTATTCAGAATACCTTTGTTTACCGCTCCGCAGATGTAATCAAACCCTGCCTGCGATACCCAATTCCCGGACTCTTCCCAACGATAGACAACCGTTACCAAGGTTCCGCAATTGCCACCACCGTCAAAATTTTTATTTGCCGTACATGTTGCGGTCTGGTTCGCTCCAAATCCGGAACCGGCTGCCGGAAAGGCTGCCGTAATATTTACATCGCAGATTTTATCACTGGTTGTATTTGCCAATCCTGCACCTATACACTGGTCATAAGGGCAGACAACCGGAACTACATCCCTATCCCATGCTTCCACAATAAAATTTACACTTCCGGTGGGCCACTGACAGCCATAGTTATAATTTCTATCCCAAACGTTAAAATTGGCATTCCAAGTATAATCGGTCGTATTCTCTGCGCCTTCATGACAGGTTTCATCCACATCTGTTGATCCGTCATCAATATCAAATGCAACATCTATCTTTCCGTTACCGACAAAACATGCTCCGTCATCGCAATCCGTACCGGATGTCTGCTGATAACGTACGCTGATTATTTTTAATTTTAGATTCTTTTGTCCAAACGCATTATGTGTAAACCCTAACAGTAAGAGGAACAAAAAACAGGAACTTAAATGCAGGTAGCGATTTTTCATAGAAACAATTTGTCCAAAGAATTAATGCGTGCTTTTTTCAGAATTGATTATTTGTTCTTTTGGGTTGTTTGTTTCTTTACTCAGGAAATTTACATATTCAGTATATGCCTGTAGATTTTTCAGTTTAAGGAAATCAGCCGGAGTGATGGGAGAAAAACTGGCGAATACCGTCGCAGCAGCCTTCTCGAATGAGGCTTTATCGAATTCGGAAGTAGTCAGCAACATGAACGCATCCCACTCTTTCATCGAAATCTTGTAGATGGTTTTGTCATTCTCAAACGCTTTAAACAATTTGGAAACCGGCAGTGTAGAACTGCCAAATGAGAACGAATAAGCGTGTAAATTATAATTAATAACATCGCCCTCCACCAGACCTTTGTTTAACAGCAACATTCTTTCCGTTTTATCATTACAATTACAGGGAGTCTGATCATCTAGATTAATAGACTGATAATAACCGGAAATCCCGGTTGTATTCGATGTGCTATTATCCTGCGCCTTTCCGGAAAGAAAAGCAAAAGAAGAGAATATACAAATAAAAAAATGTATATGTTTAATCATAAAAATACTACTTGCTGAGTGTATTAAAGATAATCAAATTGTAAACAAAATATGTTAATTTCCAGAAAATATTTTCTAAAAACGGTCATTTCTTATCCGATGGCAGTGAAATGCATAGCACAAGGGGAATATTATACAGCATTACGTTCAAGCAAGAACCAAAAATTATAAAATTCCGAGAATGGCAACAGCATTAATTGCTTAAAAGGTAATTGAAATGCTGTAGGAATTCTGAACAGAAACTTCAGTGTTATAACCTCCTTCTACTTTAGTGATTTTAGAAGAAAGGATATTATCACCGGAAATTTTTGGCTCACCAAACCTGTCCGGAATCCAAAGAACCGTGATGCCTCTCTCTATTCCTTTGGCTTCCAGATGCATGGTTCCGTCATCCGGGTTAGACAGCAATTTGACAGGCTTACCAAAAATTGCGACTGGTTTAGAGCGGCTTAAGACATTTAAGTAGAAATCATTTCTGTTGCCTGTAAAATTGCCGTTGACATCCAGTTCTATCAGGTGCATAGACGTATTTCCATATTGGCTTCCATCCCAGCTCATGCCATGCGGATCTCCGGGAGCTTGTGCCCACTGCCACCAGGTAGAGCCTGAAATCAGGTATTCATCTTCCTTTTTGCAGAAGCGTTTTACTTTTGTGACATCATCGGCCGGATTGCCAAAGAAACCCCATTCCCCGATAAACATACCGGTATTGTATAATTTAGCCAAGGTGCTTAATAAATCGAGCCCTTGTTCAATAGTCAACTGATTTGAGATAGCTTCAAAATATGTGTGAGGGGCATAAATGATATTTTTATCATTCGTAAAATCCGGAAACGGAATAAATGGAACAGGTTGTCCATTCCAGGTGACGCTCATTTCAAAAAAGATGATATGTTCAAGTCCTTTGCCTTCATTTTCTGCTTCTCTGATGGCACGCGTACATTTCCCATAAAAGGTACTTAATTTTCTGGCCTCCTCATTGATCGGTTTATATCCAAGTCCCGGCTCATTCAACAGATCGTAGCCCACAACATTCCCATATTTCGCGGTTTCTTTTACCAACGCACCCCAGGCATCTATACAGGCATCCTGAATTCCGTTTTTATTATCCCAAAAATTCTGAAACGCATGATAGACCGCCGGTGCTGATTCACGTGATCCATCGGTTGTACAGGTAGATGCACCATCCGTAATCGTAGCCCAGTCCGGCGCACCGTCCCAACCTCTGTTCGGTTTGTCGCAGATGACATCTTTGGGTGTGACAATATATTTGCCCCATGCATCCTGATGCATATCCAGTAAGATATAGATATTATACTTCGCTGCTTCTTCAATCACTTCTTTCAACTGCCGGATATAATCATAATTATACTTGCCTCTTTCGGGTTCCAGTCTACTCCAACTGAAGAGTAGACGAATGCAGTTGAATCCATAGGAGGACATCATCCTGATATCATCGGGATGGTATGGCTTGGTTGTTGCCACATTCACATTTCCCTGCCAGTAATCGCCCAGTGAATTGTAATTGACTCCACGCAATATCATGTACCTTCCATCCTGGTCATAGATTCCGGGCGCACCCTGACCTGCATGCAGTAACTTGTCCGGAAACAATACGGGTGACTCTTTTTGGCAGGAAAATAAAAAGAGCAAAACTGCAATGGAGATAAATAATTTTTTCAATGGAATAACTTGATAATTAAACAATTTTTCTAAATAAAAAAGACAAAGACACACCGGCAATGATGTGATATATTCCCCACCAGGCTGCAATCAACGCCATTCCGCCCAATCCGCCGAAGAAGGAAAAAATCAGCACAAGACCCAATCCTGTATTTTGAATACCACATTCTATCGCGATGGTTTTCGCATCCGCTATAGTTACACCGGCTAATTTACCGGAAATAAAACCGATGGCAAAACCGATGGCATTGTGTATCGCCACTATCCATGCGACTGCCGGCACATACTCTATAAAAACAGTTTTATTAATGATAAATGCGACTGCTAAAAATGCAATGAACAGTATAAAAGAGAAGACACTAATAGGTTTTTTGATTTTTAAAACAATCTCCGGTTTCTTTTTAATCAGAATTACGGCCATCAACATGGGCAATCCCAATATACATCCTATTTCTGCGATAAGATGAAAAATATCGATATTGACCTGTTGCAACAATGGCTGAGCCGGTGCATACGTTTTAGCCATCAGGTAAAAAAACAACGGTGTAGTCACAAAACAAGTGAGCGCTATAATCGTGGAAATGGAAATAGATAAAGCCGTATTCCCGCGTGAAAGATGCGTGATATAAGTCGCCATATTTCCACTCGGACAAGCCGCCACTAAAAACATACCCAATGCAATGGACGGACTTGGGTGAATGGTTTTGACCAGAAGAATAGTTGCCAGCGGCAACAACAGCCAATGCGCAAACAAACCCACTACCACCGGTTTGGGGTTTCGGGAAATCTCCCTGAATTTATGGAAATCCATATCCAAAGCGACGCCAAACATGATAATGGACAACACCAGCATTAAGGCTATTTGTCCGCCCTGAGAAAATTGGATTTGCACCTGGTCAATTGAAGACATCGACTAAAAATACAAAAAATGGAATAAAAAAACGCCGGCAGTTTATAAAACCAGCCGGCGTAATAATATGTAATTACAATCTTATTTTATCCTGCTACCTGCTGTTTAATCAGGTTCAATGCGCTACCTGCCTTAAACCAGCCGATTTGCTGCTCATTGTAGGAGTGTGCCACTTCGAAACTGTCGGTGGTGCCATCTACATGGTGCAACACAATGGTCAGATTTTTACCCGGTGCAA
>JAXLTW010000018.1:0-70699 GCA_046329865.1 Chitinophagales bacterium
AAATATCCGTTTACTAAAAATTCTTCTATTGATGTTTTTCTGGCAAATATTCATGCGAATGGAATGACAATTTCGATAAATTACACCTATAGGGTTTATAACCAGCGGGAAGAATTCCAGCACCGTGAATTTATTTTATTGAATATTCTGCGTCTGGCAAACCTCCTTCAGGTAAAGTTGTTTGAACAACAACAACATGTCTTGTTGGAGCATAAGAATGAAAATGCTGCTAATGTTCCGGACGAAGATATTATTTATCAACTGGAACGCTTCTTTGCAGATTTTGATGCAGAGATTAATCAAAAAAAATAAAGTCTACCTCAGCAGCGTCACGATTCCTTTTTTAAAGATTCGTTTATTTCTGAGGACGTCAAAATATTCTACGACCCATTCGTAGGAGTCCACCTGTTGAGGTTCACCTTTGAAAATTCCATCCCAACCGAGCGTGATGTCATTGGTTTTGAATACGAGTTCACCCCAGCGGTTGAAAATGCTGAAGGAAAAGTCGTTGAACTTATCACAGTTGATGAAAGCGAAGAACAGATCGTTGACGCCGTCATTGTTAGGAGAGAAAGCAGAAGGGACATAGAAATCGCAGAAACAATCCTCGCTGTCGATGACGGTGGTATCGTGCGCCTTACATCCGTTGATATCATTGGTTACCGTTACGGCATAAGTTCCGCTGGTATTGGTGGAAGGCTGAGCGGCTGTATTGTCGCTGACGAGGTCAGCCGGCGTCCAGGCATAGCTCATGTTCGCAATCGGCGCGATACCCAGCGTAACACTTTGCGTGGTGTTGATGTTGATACAGATAAGTGTCTGGTCAGGCCCTGCATCCGCCAAAGGCGTAATGGTGTCAATGGTTACATTCACCCTATCAGAGTCTTTACAGCCATTAGCTGTTTTGGTAACGACAATGGAATAGGTACCGACGGCATTAGCGACCGGCTGCGCGGCAGCGGTGTTATTAAGTCCGGCGGCAGGAGACCATTGATAGGTATTTCCGGCAACGGCAGTCGTACCGATAGAAACGGATTTTACGACACAGGTCAAAGTTTTATCGATACCCGCATCGGTTACCGGTTTGGTGGTATCCACATCGACGAGGACAACATCGGCAGCCGTACAACCGTTGATGGATTTTGTTACGGTCAAAGTAAACGTGCCGATAGAACTGGCGGTAGGCTGCGCAATGGCCGGATTGCTGAGTCCTGCAGCCGGCGCCCAGGAGTAGGTATTCCCTGCAATGGCCGGCGAACCGATGACATGCGTAGGGTTGGAGCAGGTGATTATCTTATCTGCTCCTGCATTAACGGCAGGACGCGAAGTGTCGACAGCAATCTTCACGGCATCGGAATTGGTACAACCGTTTACGGTTTTGGTGACGGTCACGGTATAAGTACCGGTAGTGGAAGCCGTCGGTTGTGCAGCAGCCGGATTATCCAATCCTGCAGCCGGCGTCCAGGCGTAGGTATTCCCCGCTATGGCGGCACTACCGATGACATGAGTAGGATTGTCACAGGTGATGATTTTATCAGGTCCTGCATTAGCGGCAGGATGAATGGTATCCACGCTCACAACGACCTCATCGGACTTGGTACATCCGTTGGCAGTTTGAGTGACAGTGAGGGTAAAAGTACCTGTAGCGGAAACGCTCGGCTGGGCAATGGCCGGATTCGATAAACCTGCAGCCGGCGACCAGGCATAGGTGTTACCTGCAATGGCAGCCGTACCAATGACATGAGTAGGATTGGCACAGGTAATTATCTTATTGACACCTGCATTGGCAACAGGCCTGGAGGTGTCGACAGAAACGACCATCGCATCGACGGCAGTACACCCGTTGATGGATTTGGTTACGGTTAAGGTGTAAGTGCCAGTAGTGGAAGCTGTCGGCTGAGCAATGGCAGGATTATCCAATCCCAAAGCAGGCGACCAGGCGTAGGTATTCCCTGCAATGGCAGCAGAACCGATGACATGCGTAGGATGGGTACAGGTAATGATTTTATCCACTCCTGCATTGGCTACAGGTCTGGAGGTATCGACAGAAACGATCATCGCATCAACGGCAGTACACCCGTTGATGGATTTGGTTACGGTTAAGGTATAAGTGCCGGTAGTGGAAGCGGTTGGCTGTGCGATGGCAGGATTGTTTAATCCGGCAGCCGGCGCCCAGGCATAGGACTGACCTGCGATGGCAGCAGTACCGATGATATGAGTAGGATTGGCACAGGTAATGATTTTATCAGTACCGGCATCCACGACAGGACGAGAAGTATCGACAGAAACGACCATCGCATCAACAGAAGTACACCCGTTGATGGATTTGGTTACGGTTAAGGTATAAGTGCCGGTGGTAGAAGCCGTCGGCTGAGCGATGGCAGGATTATCCAGGCCCAAAGCGGGCGACCATGCATAGGTGTTACCGGCGATGGTGGCAGTACCGATGATATGAGTAGGATTGGCACAGGTATTTATTTTATCCGGTCCCGCATTGGCTACCGGTCTGGAAGTATCGACCGAAACGAGCACTGCATCGGCAGCCGTACATCCGTTCACCGTTCTGGTGACGGTTACGGTAAAGGTACCGGTGGTGGAAGCGGTAGGCTGTGCGATAGCCGGATTGGATAATCCTAAAGCGGGTGACCATGCATAGGTATTCCCTGCGATGGCAGCGGTACCAATGACATGAGTAGGATTGGAGCAGGTGATGATTTTATCAGCACCGGCATTGGCAATAGGACGAACGGTATCTACGGTAATGACAACCTCATCGGATTTGGTACAACCATTGGAAGTCTGAGTGACGGTTAAGGTAAAGGTACCGGTAGAGGAAACGGTAGGCTGCGCAATGGCCGGATTAGATAATCCGGCGGCGGGTGTCCAGGCATAGGTGTTACCGGCGATGGCCGGATCACCGATGACATGAGTAGGATTGGCGCAGGTAATGATTTTGTCCGGACCGGCAATAGCGGCAGGCCTGGAAGTATCTACTGAAACGAGCACTGCATCGGAAGCCGTGCATCCGTTTGCAGTTTTGGTGACGGTTACCGTAAAGGTACCGGTAGTGGAAGCAGTAGGTCTTGCGATGGCGGGATCCGACAATCCGGCGGCAGGCGTCCATGCATAGGTATTCCCTGCAATGGCACCGGTACCGATAACATGAGTGGGATTGGCACAGGTGATGATTTTATCGGGACCTGCATTGGCAACAGGGCGAGAGGTATCAACGGCAATGACGACGTCATCGGACTTAGTACATCCGTTGGCTGTTTTGGTGACGGTCACGGTAAAGGTGCCGGTAGTAGAGACGGTAGGCTGCGCGATAGCTGGATTCGACAAACCGGCAGGTGGCGACCAGGCATAGGTCTGACCTGCAACAGCAGCAGTACCGATGACATGCGTAGGGTTGGCACAGGTAATGAGCTTATCTGCTCCGGCATTGGTAACAGGTTTGGAAGTATCAACCGATACGGTCATGGCATCAACGGAAGTACAACCATTTACAGTTTTTGTAACAGTTAATGTATACGTGCCGGTTGTTGAAGCGGTCGGTTGTGCAATGGCAGGATTATCCAAACCGGCAGCCGGCGACCAGCTGTAAGTATTACCTGCAATCGCGACTGTACCGATTAAATGAGTAGGATCGTTACAGGTAATAAGTTTATCTGCTCCTGCATTTGCTCCGGGACGTATCGTATCTACTGTAATTGTAACATCATCTGAAGCACTGCAACCGTTCACCGATTTAGTAACAGTGACGGTAAAGGTGCCTGTAGTTGTAACTGTAGGCTGCGCAATAGCGGGATTACTGAGTCCTGCAGCCGGCGACCAGGAGTAGGCATTTCCTGCGGTGGCGGCAGTTCCAATGACAAAACTGGTATTGGTGCAGGTTAAAGTCTGATCGGCACCAGCATTGACTGCGGGTCTGGTAGTATCTACGGTAACATTTACAATATCAGAGGCAGTACAACCATTTATTGTTTTTGTAACGGTTAAGGTATACGTACCGGTTGAAGAAACGGTAGGCTGCGCAATGGCAGGATTGCTGAGACCGGCAGCCGGTGACCAGGAATAAGTGTTTCCGGCAACAGCAGCAGAACCAATAACAAAGGTTGGGTTGGCGCAGGTGATAATTTTATCCGCACCTGCATTCGCCACCGGCCTGATTGTATCGACAGCAATGATTACGGCATCGGAGGAGGTACAACCATTGGTGGTGTTGGTAACGGTAAGTGTAAAAGTACCGCTTGCAGAAACGGTAGGCTGCGCAATGGCAGGATTATCTAAACCGGTGGCCGGTGACCAGGAATAAGTATTTCCGGCAACAGCTGCTGCACCAATGACGTAAGAAGGATTGGCACAGGTGATGGTTTTATCTGCGGTAGCATTGGCAACCGGGCGAATGGTATCCACAGTGATGGTTACGGCATCGGACTTGGTACAACCATTTGCAGTTTTAGTAGCGGTGACGGTAAAGGTACCTGTTGTAGAAGCGGTAGGCTGTGCGATGTTAGGGTTGCTTAATCCGGGAGCCGGTGCCCAGGAATAAGTTTGACCTGCTATGGCGGCAGTCCCGATAACAAAAGTAGGATTGGTACAGGTGATAATTTTATCCGGACCTGCATCTACAGAAGGAGACGTCGTGTCACGGGTTATAACGACAGCATCGGTATTGATACAACTATTAATAGTATTTGTTACTGTCAATGTGTAGGTATTGGGTTGAGAAACGGTAGGTTGCGCGATAGCAGGATTGCTGAGTCCTCCAGCAGGAGACCAGGAATAGGTGTTTCCGGCAACTGCAGCGGCGCCAATGGTAAAGGTTGGGTTGGCGCAGGTGATAATTTTATCCGCACCTGCATTCGCCACCGGCCTGATTGTATCGACAGCAATCGTCACGGCATCGGAGGAGGTGCAACCATTGGTGGTGTTGGTAACGGTAAGTGTAAAAGTACCGCTTGCAGAAACGGTAGGCTGCGCAATGGCAGGATTATCTAAACCGGCGGCCGGTGACCAGGAATAAGTATTTCCGGCGACAGCTGCTGCACCAATGACATAAGAAGGATTGGCACAAGTGATGGTTTTATCTGCGGTAGCATTGGCTACGGGGCGAATGGTATCCACAGTGATGATTACGGCATCAGATTTAGTACAGCCGTTTGCAGTTTTAGTAGCGGTGACGGTAAAGGTACCTGTTGTAGAGGCAGTAGGCTGCGCGATGTTAGGATTGCTTAATCCGGGAGCCGGTGCCAGAGTGGGTTTGACCTGCTATAGCGGCAGTACCGATAACAAAAGTAGGATTGGTACAGGTGATAACTTTATCTGATCCTGCATCTACAGAAGGAGAAGTGGTATCTCTGGAAATAACAACAGTATCTGTGCTAACACAACTGTTTGCGGTATTTGTTACCGTTAAAACATAGGTGTTAGGTAAGGAAGCAACAGGTTGTGCGATGGAAGGATTGTCTAACCCTGCAGCAGGAGACCAGGAATACGTATTGCCGGCTACTGCTGCGGTTCCCAACGTAAAGCTAGTCGCAGTACAGGTTAGTGTTCTGTCAATACCTGCATTGGCTACAGGTGGAGTATTGTTTTGAGAAATTAAGACCGCATCGGTTTTCGTACAACCATTGGAGGTTTTGGTTACAGTCAGCGTATAATTATTGGGTTGTGATGCCGTGGGTTGTGCAATGGCTGGGTTACTTAATCCGGCAGCAGGAGACCAGGAATAGGTATTACCTCCAACAGCGGGACTACCTATCACAAAGTTTGGAGTAGAACAGGTCAATGTTTGGTCTATTCCTGCATTAGCTAAAGGTCTTACTGTATCAACGGATACTATCACAGCGTCTGTTGCCGTACAGCCTGTGGTATCATTACGTATAGTAAGCGTATATGTGTTCGCATTTGAAGCAGTTGGCTCAGCGAGAGTGGCATTGTTTAAACCAATTGCAGGCGCCCATGAATAAGTAAATCCAACTACAGAGGGTGTTCCTATGGTAACAGTGGGTGTTGAACACGTAATTGTTTTATCAAGGCCTGCATTAGCGACAGGGAGTCTGAGCGGAGATATGACGACCGTATCTTTTTTGGAGCAACTTGTTGCGGTATTCGTCATGGTTAAAATATAGGTATTCGGAGTGCTCGTGGTGGGTTGTGCTGTATTAGGGTTGCTTAATCCTGCCGCCGGTGACCAGGAGTAGGTATATCCTCCAACTGCAGGAGTACCTAATGTAACATTAGGTGCAATGCAACTTAATGATTTATCCGGTCCTGCATTCACGGGTGGTAAAGCATTTACTTTGTAAATAAATGTATCCCGAACAGTAACCGAACTGCCATCGCAACGGTTGTTAACTAAATTAGCGACAAATACTTTTGTAGAAGTAGGGCAAACAGAGGTATTTAAAGTATAACCATTGGAAACTAATACGCCGCTTTCCGTCCAGTTGATGGTTTGTTGAAGTGCTCCGTTTGGATAAAATCTCCAGCAGGTATTGCTTTGAGAGGAAGTGGATGGATTGTTTCCGGGGGCAGTAAAAGCCAGACTTCCGGCTGCATTTTGTATTCCAATAATACCACGTCCACCATTCCAGGAAGAACAAACCGGTTTATTGTTTATGATTACATCTATGATGTTGTATGCTTCGTGTAAGACTATTTGAGTGGTGTATAGTAAACCATTACATGAAAACATTGGAATCCTGTAGAAATTGATGACAAACCTCCTGCATGGGTAAGCTCCTTCAGTATAATAGTTTATCCTATTGGGGCTGAATCCTACACTCGGGTCAACATCCGTGTAAGCACCCATGATTGAATTGATAGGTTTTGTGGCATCCGGAATTCCACCGGTATAAGACCAGGGGCAATAAGCACCTGCATAACCTACATTAAAAGAAACCAGGCCGTTTGCACCAATCACTAATCGATTATAGGAAGTGCCGAAAAAACAAAAATTAAATCCGATGTTTACGACACCACTCCAGATATCATCCTGGTCAACAATTACATTTGTACCTGCAGTATTATAGGTGGGGTTGGGTAGTGTCATTTGTTGTACTACATACGTATTGGTTGCCTTATTATCATATTGGGGAACAGCAGTTCTGTTCGGGTCTAAACAAGTTTCACTGCATTGTGTGACATCTGCACCCGCATTAACGCTGTAACATGGTCTGACATAGGGCGTTTGTCCCAATGCAACATATTGAACACCTATAAAACACAAAATAAATGAAAGGATGATGTATAGTTTCTTCATTCCAATTGTTTTAGATAGTTAGGAAGTAGTAATAAATAAAGTGAATACATGAATACTTGAGAACCCCTTAAAAACTCATATACCCTACTACAAAATAGGGAAAAAACATTTAAACTGTTAATATTTCTTAAGAAATCTCCGGGTTTTTAACAATTTGTTTAACTATCTGCCTAAATTTACACAGATCGCTTGATTTTTTGCTTCTGTTTTTTTTTTGTTAAATATTCAAGCAGATAAAGTTGGGATCAAGTTTAATTTATTGTTTATCAGTAGTTAATATCAGGGTGGTTGATTCTTATCTTAGTAATGTCAGATTTCCTTTTTTGTGAACTCTTTGCTTCCCCAGTATATCGTCATACTCAATTATCCAGAAGTAGGAGTCAACTGGCTGTTCTTCATTTTTGTATCTACCATCCCATCCCAGCTCTGTATCTGCTGAATGAAATACCAGATTACCCCATCTGTTGAAGATGTTCAGGGAATAGTTTTCAAAAAACAGACACTTGGAAAAAGGTTTAAAAATATCATTATATCCGTCGTCATTCGGGGAAAATGCAGTAGGGATATAAAAATTACAGCTGCAATCTTTCATACCGACCACTATCGTGTCATGCACCTCGTTACATCCGTCAAAAACTTTCACAAAATACAGACCGGCAGTATTAATGGAGAAGGAAGGCATTGTGCTGCTATCCTGCCATAAAAACCGAACACTATCCGGATAATTTAGCGTTATTGAATACACATCTCCATCACAAATCAATGTATCAGCTCCCAGATTTACTTCAGTAAGTGGTGTTTTTACCACGAGGTTGGTAATAATAATGCTATCGCACCCGTAACTATTCTGAAAAGTATCCCTGTAAGTCCCTGATTGCTGAGTCGTATTGCCGTCGGGCAGCACATACGTCATACCATTACAGATTGTAGTGTCGGCGATTCTTTGATAGCGGGGATTGAAATGAATAAAAAAATGCAGTAAACTGTCGCAGCCAATAGAGTTGCTCAATTTTACGAGATAGTTTCCGGATTCCGTGATTACTTGTCTGTCAGGAAGAGTGTAAGAATCACCTTTGCACAGATAAATGGAATCGGAATGAGCGCTGTTATTTAATAATAAAATTCGGATTGTCAAGATACTGTCGCACCCGGCGCTGTTTTGCAGTGTTTCCGTATAGATTCCTTCAGTATAATAGGTTTGGCTGTTGATGGTAATGCTATCTCCATAGCATATTGTTCGCTCGAGAGTTGAAGCTGTAGCCTGTCTGCCATTTATGTAAGTGGTATCATAGATATCTTCGGTGCAGTTTGTCTCATCATAAATTCTGACAATGTATATGCCATTTGAAAGTTTATTCAGTATAGATGTAGTGTCTCCCGTATTCCATAGATAATGAATACCTGTTGATGACTGTTGGATGTGAATGACAATCTGATTGTCATTATTGCATGCTGTGTTTACAATATCCTTGCTGTAGAGTATTGGCTTTATGCCCGGACATCTGACAAAGTTCACCACCACTGTATCTTCTGAAATGCAGCCATTAACAGTATCGTTCAACGACCAGACATACGTGTATTGTCCCGGAAAAATATCCACACTGATTTTGGTATTCGCATTATGGATGTCATCAAAATAGGTATTGCCGGAACTTGGATGGATTTGTTTCCATGTTCCAACAGAATTTGCATCGGGAAAGTTTGCATGTAAAAATAACTGTGGTGTCAATAGCCATATCCATTCCTGCATCTGCCCGTACAAAAACTACCGGAGATGTCATTTACATAGACTTTCTTTTCGATGGTGCAGTTTATATGTTTGATGCTGACGCTGAATGTGTCATCACCTGCAGGATAAGTGTATATAGCCGGTGTGTATCCTATCGTATCGCCCTGCTTATTTGTCCATGAATAAGTGGAATTGAAAATATCCGGCGCAATTAATTGTACCTGTCCGTTGCATTTTTTTCGGAAGGTTGGTTCGAAGTTAACACTCAGCACTTCCGTGGAATAGTCGGTGCTGATTCCGCATGCATCACTCACCCTGAATTGTGCCGTACCCAATGGCATGCTGTCATAGAGAACATAAGTTGAATTTGTTGTGACAGGACGAATGGAACTGTTCATCACTTCATAGGTATAAGGCGCCGTACCACCTGTTATCATGGTTTTAACCGTAGCTATGTTGTTGTTGCAGATTAATCCGTATGTGGCGGATAAGGCCGGACGTGCATAAAATGGCGTAAAGATGGTGTCTTTGTGGTAATTGCAAAATTCATCACCTTTGTAATAAACCACATAGTATGTTCCTGTTTTGAGATTGTTAAACAGTCCCGAATAACTATAAACCATCGGGTTGCCGGTGCCCAGTTCCCTGATGTTGTAATCTATTTCCGGTAAATCACACACTTCAAAAAAATACTTTCTGCCCAGGCTGTCGATATAGTCATCATAAATGGTATAGCCTGCCGTTATAGATGCATTGCTCGGACATCCCGGATTTACCACTGAATGGAAGTGGTAATACTCCGGCAGGTATAAAGGCTGTTCATTGCAACCGTCTTTGAGAACATACATCCCAGTATCCACACCGCTGTATCCGGTTGAACTTTGTCTGATAATGCCATTGCCAATCAGACTGAAATTTATATTGTGCAGGTTGTTCAGCAGTTTTACTTTCCAGGCGAATGTGCATTTGCTGTTCACAAGTTTTAAAGAGGGAGTGAGGCAAAACCGAATGGTATCACTGAACCCGCTGGTTTTTACATATCGTATGGTATCGCTGTTGCAGCTCGATCCTCTGGCGAATATCCAATAGGTTTGCGCAGGTACTGTCGTCAGTAGTCCGGTGCTGTTCGTCGCCAGAATTGTAAACAGGGAATCACACAAAATAAAGTCAATGTCATCTGCAAACCTCGGTACTGATGCCATTCCGCAGTTTTTTTTGTCATACAAACTTACCCTGAGTGATAATTCATCGCAGGAGTTCTGGAATAAGTTCATTTGTAATCCTACCGGATGTACATAATCTGTGAGTGTTGTATCGCATATCAGTTCGCGTACTTCCACTTTGTAACAACTGTCATGATCAATCATGTCGAAGATTCCATTTCTGTTTTGTGCGACAATAATTCCTCTCATATCTTTCAGTGTATACAGGGCTGTCGTGTCAATTGCGCAATCTTTTTCGAGGCTGAATCTTAGGCTGTTGCAACTTTGATATTTATATAAATTGAGTGCAGAATAACATTGTTTTTCGTAGTAAAAGGAATCGATGAATTCATCGCCGCAGGCATTTGTTATTTTGTATGTATACGAACCTGTAACAAGGTTGTTGAATGCTACTTGTGTAGTGTCTGTTGAAATACTGTCTGTTTCATCGAATGAGCTTGGTCCCGATATCGTCTGGAATCGGGTAGGCGGAAAAGACCTGCCGATACCGTTGAAGGCAATAAAAGTGTTTACAATCATACCTCCATCGGGGCAATTTACGGTAGGCTGTTTTAATATCTTCAGCTTGTTTATTTTAACGGTGTTGCTAAAGCCACAACTGTCCGTGATACCGACAATAATCGAATCCTGTGTATTAGGGATGTTTTGTATATGCGGAGAATTGCCGGTAATGCCGTTTGCAGTAAATACAAATGGAATATTATTGCCGCCGCTGATATTGGTGAGCGTAACGGATTTATTTTTAAAATTGACGCAGGCTATTTCATAGGTGTAATTTGGTGAAGGACAGGCTTCAAACCTGTTAGACAAGGAACATTTGTCTTTTACATCGACATAGATATTTCGGTTGCATTTACTGATATTACTGAAGTTGCCTGTGTTGTTTGTGGCATCGTAACCGTTTCCATACGCATGAAAGAGGTATCCGCCGTTGCCGCTCAAAACATTATTTAATACGATATTTCTCTGGCTCCCGCTGTCTGTGCAGGAGAAATCCATATTTATTGTGACCGGATTAATCGCTACCGCTTCCGAATAAAAATTTTCGCAGCTGTCCACTACGCGAAAAATATAAATTCCACTTGTCATGCAATGGAAGGTATTCGAATCGGATGGTGTTGTAAAGGTAAAACCGCCATCTGATGAGTAAGCGTATTTATAGGGGCCTTTTCCATTGTTTGCGCGTATGATAACGGACGACTGCATCTGTGTGTGCGAAAATGATAAAGGAATATAATTCCCGGCAATGACGGCTTGTATGGTCTGTGTTGTGTTGTTGACGTCTGAAACACGAACGGTATAACTTCCCGCAGGAAGATTTTGAAAAATGTTTACATTCTGCAATGGACGAACAATACCGCTGCTGCTCGATATGATTTGATAGAAATAGGGCAGACCGCCTCCTGAAGCATTCACTGTAATCGAACCGTTTGCGCTGCAGGTAGAGGGTGTTGTTGAAACAGAAATTTGCAGTTGTGCAAATGCATATTGCGTAACGGAGGAAATATAAAATAGAATGAGCAGGAATCGTTTCATGGAATTCAAATTTATATTCATTCATGTTGATTATGTTGTTTTTTAAATAATTTCTGCAAATGCTGATAAATCAAATGTATATATAGGCGGTTTTGTAATGGTCTGTTTATGAGTAAATTAGGATAAGTGTTTTAGGTAATTTATTTACAATGGCAAAAATTTGTATTGTTTTCATACTCTACAGCGCTTATATTTGAACTGAAATGTCAAGAAGACTGATTTTAATTCTTATAGTGTACGTACTTATTCCTGAAATAAATGCGCAGACTTTACTTCAGGATTTGCCGGTGCTGAACAATAAATCGATTTCATTTTTGCAAAGTACCTACGACCGGACCGGATTAAATGATGACCGAATCTCACCGGAATTTAAAAATTATTACGATGTCATCCCACAGGGGAAAGTCAACAACCCGAACGGAACTGCCACCGGCAAAAAGGAATACGTTATCTGTCAGGTACAGGGACCGGCAATTTTAGAACGAATGTGGATGATTACCTTTCCGTTGAATTTTGATGCACGTATTCGTTTTTATTTTGATGGTGAAACCACGCCACGTGTCAATAAAACCTTTAACGAATTATTTTTACAGCAGTCAACACCATTTGTAAAGCCACTGGTGCAGAATCTCTATGAATCCAGCGGCGGATTTTGGTCATATATACAGATGCCGGTGGCGCAGTCGCTGATTGTGACGATAGACACCGCCGCTTTGTTCGGACAGTTTGGCGTCCGTCAATTGCCGCGCGATACAGTGGTGCAAAGCTGGACATCCGCGCAAAATAATGCTTACCTGATAAATGAATTCAATAAAAGCGGCACGTATCCGAAGAATAATTTAGCGCAAACGCTTGGCGACAGTTCTGTGTTTGCAGTGCCGCCCCGCCAAACGGTTCAGGTATTTTCAAAGTCTGGAAAAAACGTCGTTGAAGGCATCCTGTTGCAATTGCCGCAGTTGAATTATTCGTACGCCGATTTCATTAAAGACAAGGGTAATTTTCATAAAGGTACCAGCAAGTTTACGATGCAAATAAACGGCAACGCAGATTCCGTTTTGTTGATTAAGCGCAGCAATAAATGCTATCATCTTGATTTTAATTTCAGAAGTTTAGCGGAGAATGCGCTCATTAAAATTGACAATCAAAATGCCGGCACCTGGCGTAATACCGGCTATAGAACCTATCGCTACTGGAAGAATGACACTTTCCGGATACCTAAAGCTTTGTATCAGGGAAAGAATCAGATTACCATACAGGTGCAATACAGTTCGGGCGAACCCTGGAACGAATCGTATTACTGGATAAGTTGTGATAACAGCATTACCGATTCATTAGATGTCGCTAACATCTTAAGTGAAACGGCGCATACCTACTCGCTGAATAACGTACAAATCAATCTGTACAGCGAAATCAATAACCGTTACGACGCGCCCCCATCAATCAAACAACAAAACAGAAAGCTGCTGGATTCCGTGTATGTGAAAATTTATTTTGACAATGAAAGTACGCCTTCGATAAATGCGCCTGTAGGATTGTTTTTTGCAACGGGTGTTAACGATGCCACCTACATGAAATCTATTCCCTGCGGAAATGTCGAAGGATGGTTTTATAATTACCTTTCGATGCCGTTTTGGCAAAATATAAAGATAGAGCTGGAGAACAAGAGTGCTGTTTCTGTTTCATCCGCCATCCTGAAAGTGCTGACGGCAGCCAATCCGTACGACAAAAATAAATCTGGTTACCTGAAAACCGTTTTACGAAAAGAGACGAAAGGATTTTCTGACAATTCGGATTATCTTGTGGCGGATATCAGGGGCAGCGGAAAATATATCGGAACCGTTATTGAGGCGGATCAGAACAACGATACCGCCTTCTGCTGGTTGGAAGGAGATGAGCGCATTTATGTCGATGATGCCAGAACCCCTGTATTTTATGGTACCGGCACGGAAGATTATTTCAACTCTACCTTTTATTTTTTCTTTGATGAATACAGTTTGGCGCAAAACGGTACCACGAACTCGGATGATTTTTACCATAAATCCATGTACCGTTTTCATCTCACCGACCCGATTTATTTTGAACAACGTCTGCGCTTTCAGCTGGAGCACGGCGACTTCAATAACAAACTCGGAAATTACCAGTCGCTCGCATTTTTCTACCTGCAACCCGGTTCCTGTGTGCTGACAGATTCCATTGATGTGGGCAAGAGCAGCAGCGAGCTGCTGCATCAGTATGTCACTTCCGGTGCGAAAGTATTCATCAGTAAAAATGCTTCATTTGAGGGGGAACAATCTCAGAATGTACTGCCGCAGGATGGATATGCCATTCCGGACAGCAGTGTTTTTAATGTTCGGATACGCCCGGATAATAAAGGAGTTCGTCTGCTGAGAACTTTTGATTACAGCATCAGAAATCAACGGGCGAAAGTGTATGTTGATGACAGTCTGGTAGGCGAATGGTTGAATGCAGGCTTTAATAACACCTCTTCATTTCGCGAAGAATATTTCGATATACCGCAGCGGTTCACCATCGGCAAATCAACGCTGAAGATAAAGATGGTCAATCGGAACACGACGAACTGGACGGAACTATTTTACAAGGTATATATCGTCGTGGATTCATCCATACTTTCCGCTGTGAAAGAACATATTGTTCCAGCGTCATGCGTGGTTTTTCCTTCCATTACAAATGGCAGCATAACCATTCAAAATCAATTTCAGCAACCTGTGATGGTCAGAATACTCAACGGAAATGGCGCGTTTGTCCAGGAACTGTCTTCAGTCCATGCAGGCGCTGCGGTTTCCGTTAATCTGTCGGAATATCCGGCGGGTATTTATTTCATCACTATTTTACAGGAAGATAAAATAGTGAAAACTGAAAAGGTGCTGCTGATTCGTTAATTTTAAACTTTTCAATTTTATTTTTGTTAGATAACTATGAATATTACAGCTAAAACCTTTGATGAAATAGTCAATGCCCGACGTTCCGTACGAATATATGATGAAAAAGCGCCGTTTGACGGAGATGCGGTGAAGAGAAGCCTTGAAAGATCAGTGCTGGCACCCAATTCCAGTAATTTGCAGTTGTGGGAATTTTACCGGGTCAAATCGAAAGATAAAAAAAACGAATTGGCAAAATATTGCCTTGGACAGAAAGCTGCTTCCACCGCGAATGAACTGATTGTGTTTGTTACGCGCAAAGATAAATGGAAAGAACACGCGGAATTTGTGTTGAACGAAGCGATGAAAGAATTCCCTTCCAAAATAGGCAAGAAGGAACAGCTGATAATTGATTACTACAAAAAGATTATTCCCACCCTCTATTTTTCTGACCCCATTGATTTGACCGGCAGTGTCAAGAAAATTGTGTCCGCCGTAGGCGGCGCTTTTCAACCGATACCTAGACAGGTCACAGCATCCGACATGCGTATTGTGGTTCACAAAAGCGTGGCACTCGCCGCACAGACATTTATGCTGAGCATGAAAGCGGAAGGCTATGACTCCTGCCCGATGGAAGGCTTCGACAGCGCACGTGTGAAAAAGATGCTCGGTTTGCCGCGAGGCGCTGAAATCTGCATGATTGTTTCGGTAGGTACTGCGAAACCCGAAGGTATTTATGGCAAAAGGGTTCGTATTCCGAAAGAAGAAGTTATCTTCGAAGTATAATTCACCACATGCTGGATGCTGTTATTAAAGGAGTGCTGACCGGCATTACTGTCAGTTTTTTGATTGGCCCCATTTTTTTTGCGCTGATGGAACTTACTATACGCAAAGGCTGGCGTTCAGGTATCTTTTATGTTTGGGGTGTCATCCTGAGCGATGTCTTTCTCATCTATTTTCTATACAGGCTGATGCAGCATTTTGATTTTACACAGTATAAATTTTATATCGGACTGATTGGCGGCGCCGTGCTGATGGTATTCGGTGCGCTGACCTATTATTCCAGATCGGATATGCATGCGGTGCATATCGAAAATATCAGAACTTATATCGGCGCATTGCTGAAAGGAGTGACCATCAACCTACTGAATCCGTTTGTAGTGGTGTGGTGGATAGGTGTACATACTACTATCAAAGCATTTGACTATACGTTGCCGGAACAGCTGGGTTTTTATTGCTCGGTGTTGTTCATGGTTTTTCTGTTTGATCTGGTAAAGATCCGATTTGCCTACTACCTTAAAAATCGTTTGCAGGCACATAAGCTGATATGGGTTAAGAAAATAGCCGGAGCCTGTTTGTTGTTGTTTGGAGTGCTAATGATTATAAGAGTAGTGTAATAAACGGACGTTTCTGATTCAATAGTGAAACTGCGAATAGATTTTATAATTCAGTTGTATTACCTGTCAAATTACAATGATGAATAAGCAAACAGCTATCAACTTAAAGCAAACCTTAAAATCATCAGGTTTACAGCTATTGCAGGCGCGTATGGATGCCGCGGAATATGCCATGCAACAGGCGCAGGAAGCTGCCAATAATGAAGCGAAAAGTTCGGTGGGGGATAAATATGAAACCGCCCGCTCGATGGCGCAGATGGATAAAGATATGAACATGCGCCAGTTGGAAGCTGCACGGCAGCAATATAGTCAGTTGCAAAACATACGGGTGGATGTATGCCAGGATAGTTTTGTGCCGGGTGCGGTGGCACGTATCGGCGAAGCGTATTATTTTCTTTCGGTTGGGCTGGGCAATGTGGATGTGGAAGGCAAGAAGGTGTGGTACCTGTCTGCACATGCGCCATTCAGTAGAGCGCTGCTCAACAAGAAAGCCGGCGATACGATCTTAGTACAAGGTAAAAGCAGTACGATAGAAGTGGTGTTTTAGAGTGAGGTTTTGTTGCACGTTATACTGTCAAAGCGGCTAAAACTAAATTCTTTAATTCGATTCTTCATACATTAACAAGTTTTCTCCTCGTTCCTCGTCGAAAGGACATAGTGTGCTGAGTGTTGACCTAATGCAAACCTAAATCCTATCTCTTACTCTTACTCTTACTCTTACTCTTAAATCTCATTACTTATTACTCACTACTCACTACTCACTACTCACTACTCACAACCATCATTCCTCATCCTCGTACAGAATACTTTTCACACTCACATAATCATCTACTGTGGAAAAGCGAAAGTCGCGGTATTCAGCCATAAACTTTCTGTTCTTCAGTCCGCCCTGCAACGGCCGCGCCGCTGGGGCATTAATTTGTTCAGTAGTCATTGGAATCAGTTCATAACTGGCATCCGGGAAATATTTCAGAATGGTCAGCGCCAACTGAACGCGGTTCATATAGTCGGTACCCGCAAGGTGATAAACGCCGCTCTTTTGGTCATTCAGCAACAGGTACAAACAGCGGGCAATATCATACGCGTTGATAGGGGTGGCGTACTGGTCAATCGGTAAACGCAGGATAAGTTTCTGCTGCTCAAAAATCTGCTCAATGATACGGGAAACGAAGTTCTTGCCGCGCTCCTCATCCCCGTATACATTGGTGATGCGCAGTACGATGTTGGCTTCATTGGCGGCTAATACAGCCTGTTCGGCTTCCAGTTTATGCCGTCCGTAAACGGATAACGGATGGACTTCGGCAGTTTCTTCGTACGGGCCGTTCACGCCGTCAAAAATATAATCAGTGGAAATAAACACCAGTCGGGCATTCAGTTCTTTCGCCAGTGTAATCATGTTTTGTGTGGAGACGACCGTCTTTTCATAGCTTTCCGCCTCATGCTGTTCGCAGTAGTCCACATGTGTCAGCGCACCGCAGTGCACGATGACATCCGGACGGAAATCCCGCACCTCAAAATTGGATGGATTGTCCAGTTTCAGCGTATCAAAAAAAACGGTATGCCTTGCTTCATACGAGTAGTAGGTGCCCACGCAATCCCAGCCTTTTTCCCTGAAATGCCGAAGGCAGTTGGAGCCTACCAGACCAGATGCGCCAATGATGAATACTTTCATGATGGATAATTTGAAAATTTCGAAATGGGTAATTTGGAAAACGCCTTAATTTTGCAAATGAAATAGTTCCAAACGATGGAACCATTGTAAATGCCTGATGTATTAGGACTGCCAATGGAAATAGATTTTTCCATTGCTTCATTGGCTTGTCGTTTAGCATCCAGCGACTGCTTTGATGCCCTGTAATCTTTCAGTGCATTTTTTATGGCATCAGCTTCTTTTGAATCTTTCAACAGGATTTTCAGCCATGCTATCCAATCCAGCAGGTTTCTGATAATGCTGATGCTTTGCAGTGATTGTTTGGATAGGTTTTTGTGCAACAACGAGCGGTTGTTGAGGAAGTTCAGGAATGTTTTGCGCGGGTTGGATTTGTGCAGGGTGCCTCCGCCGACATGGTACACCACACTTTCCGCGCAATACCCGATTTTATAACCCAGGTTTTTCAGCCGCCAGCATAAATCTATTTCTTCCATGTGTGCGAAAAAATCTTCGTCGAGTCCGCCGGTGCTGTGGTATAAATCTGCACGGACAAAAAGGCAGGCGCCGCTCGCCCAGAAAATCTCGCAGCTTTGATTGTATTGACCTTCATCCCGCTCATTGGTATCGAAGATTCTGCCGCGGCAGAACGGATAACCGTATTTGTCAATAAATCCACCGGCAGCACCGGCATATTCAAAATAGGATTTATCGGAATAGGATAAAATTTTTGGTTGACAGGCTGCCATCAGCGGATCTTTCAGCATAAAGTCCATCACATTTTCTATCCACCCTGGTGTCACTTCCACATCGGAGTTTAATAGCACATAGTAATCGCTTTTGATTTGTTTCAGGGCTTTATTGTAGCCTCCTGCATAGCCATTGTTCTGTTGATTTTGAATCACTCTGATAGCAAGATGATGTGATGCCATAAAAGCCATGGAATCATCGGTAGAAGCATTGTCTGCTACGATGATTTCTGCATTGGGATAGGTAGAATGTTCAATGACATTGGGTAAGAACTTTTCCAGCCATCCCTTGCCGTTGTAATTTAATATGACTACTGAAATTTTTGGCTGCATATCAGCTTTGAATGGCACGAAGATACACGAATTTTTATGAATGGCAATTGGCTAATACTGAATGCCGGCTCTTTTCCATCGGCGGTGACTCCACAGCCAGTATTCGGGTTTGGCTTCGATATCTTTTTCTAATAGTCGTACATACTTTTCCACGATGGCATTTTCCGTTTCCTTTTGGGCATGATCAGTAATGGTGCTGAAATGCAGTTCGTAATAGCCGCGGTTCAGTTTCTGAATGGATGCGTATAGCACAATGGCATCGGTTCGTTGTGCCAGTACATCAAATCCTTTGAAGAAAGGGGTCTGCAGGCTCATGAATTTGGTCCAGTAGGCATTTTCCGTATCCACGGGTGTCTGGTCGGCGACAAATGCGACCAAGGAAGGACTTTTCTGTAAACAGGTGTAGAGTGTTTTCAGTTGATTCATGGCTACCAGCTGACAGCCAAAGCGGGAGCGGTTTTTGAGCAGGAATTGTTCAAAGGTTTTATTGCCCGGCGGAGAATAGAGGGCATAGGAGGGCAGTTTGGTTTCCAGCCCTGCGAGGAGGGAGGCCCATTCCCAATTGCCATAATGTCCTAATACCACGAAAATATGCTGTTGCCGCTGCTCGTATTTGCGGAGCAAGGCATAACTTTCATGGTGCAGTTGTATACGTCTTCTCAGTTCCTCTTTCGATATGGTAATACTCTTGATGGTTTCCACCAGCAAATCGGCCAGATGACGGTAGTAATTGCCACGGATGAACCACAAGGCTTCGCTGCGATGGTGCGGGAAGGCGTTGATCAGGTTCAAATCAATCACGGTTTTGCGATAGGTGTATATTCTGTTGAAGATGAAATAGATTACATCGGACAGTGTGAATAAAAAATTCAGGGGCAGATAGGAGAACAGCCGGGCATAGAATAAACCGATTTTGGTGAGCACCTTTCTCATGGTGTGAAAATAGTCATTTTACCCAAGTTCTAAATGCATAAGGATAGGTATAAGGAATTTAAACGCTGAAAATAATATCTTTGCCGCATGAAATCGGTCTTAATAGAATCTCAATATACCGGAAGTTGCAGTTACTGGGGCATTCTGCTGCAGTCGGAAAAAATCATTCTTGACCGGCACGAACATTTTGTCAAAAGGAGTTACCGAAACCGGGCGCATATCTTAGGTGCGAACGGGTTGCTGCGGCTCTCCATTCCGCTGGTGCATGGCAAACACCAGCATGCGGCGATGAAAGATGTGCGGATTTCCTACAACGAGGATTGGCAAAAGCTGCATTGGCAAAGCCTGACATCCTGCTACCGGAGGTCGCCGTTTTTTGAGTTTTACGAAGATGCCTTTCGACGTTTTTATGAACATGAATTTGAATTTCTGACAGATTATAATTTTCAGTTGCTGCAGACGGTAAACAGCTTGTTAAAAGCAGAAATGGATATCACATTTTCTGATAAGTATGTTACATCGGAACAATTTGACGGAACAGATTTCAGGAATTATGTTTTACCATCCAAGCCCGCAACAATTCATTTCCCCGAGTATCCACAGGTGTTCAGTGACAGGTTTGAATTTCAAAAAGATTTATCCGTGCTGGATGTGTTGTTTAATTTGGGAAGCCGCAGCAAAGAATACCTGTTGTCGCTTAGATTTTAACTTCCACTTCTACTTTCCAGAGGTCTTTATTTTCGTCTTTGTCAAATTCTTTCTTCAATTTGACATTGATATTCAGGTTGGACAAAGCCAGATCCGAAACCTCTTTCGGCTTGATGGCATATAATTTAGATTCCGGCTGCAAACTTTCAGTTTTGGTCAGCATAGCATTCTTTAAATTAAAATTTCGCAACTGAATGACTAAATAATTATACATACCGTCCGCCTTGGATTTATCATCCGTCTTGACAAAGCTGCAGTTCCAGGTCACCTTGCCGGTAGGATTTTTGAAATAAACAGACTCGTAGGCACCACGTATATTGTAATTACAGTACACTTTATTTTTATCATCCACTATTTTGGCTGCTGTATCCATGGCAAATTTTCCGTTTACTTTCAACTGGCTGATGGTGTAGTTGATACCATCCAAAAAGCTGTAGTACCGGTAATCCGGAACCTGCCACCAGGTTGGGTTCATATCCAGGGTGACGCGGATACGTTTGATTTCATAGTATTTTTCAATACCGTTATAGCGCAGTACCTTTAAGCTCATCGGTGTACCCACTTCGCCCTGTACCAGGCGCAACACTTCGCCGTAGGTCATTTGGTGAACGGGAATCTTGTCAATTTCCAGGATTAAATCGCCCGGCTTCAGGGAATGGGCGTTCAAATAACTGTTTATCTCCAATGATTTGATGATAGGTCTTTTTGCCACAGAGTCAAAAATGGCCAAACCGCCGATACCTCCAATATTTTTATTGGATTTTTGTGCATGGATATTAAAATTGATACTGAGAAGTATCCCCCAAAAAATTAAAAATCTCATCCCCTTGATTTTCAGTAGTTCTATCAAATATACGACCAAATATCCTTAAAAACAAAAACCCTCTCCGAAATGGGAGGGTTTTACAGGTAGAACCCGTCTGTTTTTACAATTTTATAACTTTTTAAACAGTCCGCCGAAGGCCATCATCTGCATGAGATCTGACACTTTGATTTTTCCTGTCATAAATGCTTCCTGCGGGTTTAGTTTTCCCGTTTCCACATTAATATAGGTAGCATCGTCAGTCTCTACGGTGCAGTCGGCATTGCCCTGTAATCCTTTTTCAACAGTTAATTTTCCGTCGGAAATAGTAACAGTAAAGGTGTCATTGGTAAAATGAAAATGTACATTCAGATTTTTTCCGGCTGCTTTTTCTGTCTTGAAACGGGCGGGAAGTGTAGCGAAAATATCGGCTACCGTTTCTAATTTTGGCTGTCCTTCTTCGTTTCGGGTGGAAGTTGCCTGCTGGTAATTGACATCGTCTATGACCATTTTAGCAATAATTTCCCGCATAATTTCAGATGAACCACCACCGATGGTGCCGATACGGGCATCGCGGAATGCGCGGGCTGCCTTGTATTCTTCCATATAACCATATCCGCCCAGAAATTGCAGTACCTGATAGGTGCACTTATCCGCTAATTCCGTTGCCAATAGTTTGGCCATGGAACTTTCTTTGACGGCATATTTTCCGTCTGCATTCATTCTGCAAATGTGTAAGATGAAAAATTTTACCGATTCGATTTCTGCCGACAATTGTGCTACGCGATGTCGCAGTACCTGGAACTTGTTAATGGTTCTTCCAAAAGCGCTGCGCTGGCTCATGTATTCCAGGCCGTATTGCAGAATTGCTTCGCAACCTGCATAACCCATGATGGAACCTGCGAGACGTTCGAGTTGCAGTCCGCCCATCAGGTAATAAAACCCTTTACCTTCTTCGCCCAATAAATTTTTTACAGGCACTTTTACATTGTCAAAATGAAGTTCTGCGGTGTCTGATGAATACCAGCCGAGTTTTTTTAGTTTGTTTTTGGCAATGCCTTCACTGTTCAAATCGACAACCAGCAAGCTTACGCCGGCAGCACCCGCTTCTGGATTGGTTTTGCAGACGAGAATAACGAAATGTCCGTAAATACCATTGGTGATAAATGTCTTGGAACCATTCAAGATATAATAATCGCCTTCCTTTTTGGCGCGCATCTGAATATTGGCGGCGTCGCTGCCCGCACCGGGTTCGGTAATGCCGATGCAACCTATTTTAGATCCTTCTATAGCTGGTTTTAAATAGTTTTCTTTCAGGTATTCGCTGCCATGATGCATGATATACGGCGTACTCATAAACACCTGCACGGCGGCAGTGATGGCAAAACCGCCGGAGAAAATTTTAGAGATTTCTTCGAGCATGACAACGTTGTAAAAGAAGTCCAGGTTGCTGCCGTCATACTGCTCAGGATAGCAAAGACCGAAGTAGCCCATTTCCCCAAACTTCTTCCAGAATTCTCTGGGTATTTTTCCATCGGCTTCCCATTGATCGATGTTTGGAATGGCTTCCGCTTCTAAAAACTGACGAATCGTTTTACGAAAGGATTCGTGTTCTTCATTGAAATAATAAGATAGTGCTTTACTCATGATATTTTTAATTATTAATTTAGTAATTCAATAATGAAATAATTATTTCTTTAGGTTGATTTTTGAGATGGCTAATATTTTTGTTATTATTTTTCTGATTTCGAGTAGTTTAATTAAAAGACTATCACAATCAGGATATGATTCTACGTGTTTGCAAATTTCTAACCAATATTCTGTTTCTTCAAGTTCTTTTAATGCTATTTTTATTTTATGAATAAAGTCTAATTTACTTTCTGCGTTTTGCGCTTCTCTGATGTTTGCACCAATAGATGTTCCGGATTTTAATAATTGTTTGGATATGACATATTTTTTCTTTTCTTCTAATAATTCACAATACAAAACTATCTGAACTGAAAATTCAAATGTTAGTTTTAATACCGGATTATTACTTTTAGGCATTATTTAATTATTTTATTAATTAATTATTGAATTTCTTAAATAGTGCTCCAAACTGCATCATTTTCCCCAAATCACTTACCTGGATCTTACCGGACATAAAGGCTTCCTGTGGATTGAGTTTTCCGGTTTCTACGTTGATGTAGGTGTCTGTTTGAGTAGTGATGATTAAGTCAACGGTCGACGGTCGACGGTCGACTGTTGATACAATAACTTCTTGATTTTCTATTTTTATCTGATATAATTTATCTTCAAATTCAAATAAAACAGTCATCTCAATGCCGTTTGCTTTTTCTTTTTTTAATCGATTCGGTAAAGAAGAAAATAATTCATCAATGGTAATGTCTTTTTGCTGTGGACTATCGACTGCGGACTGTTGACTATATGATACATCATCAATCACCATCTTGGCAATAATCTCACACATGATTTCTGAAGAACCACCGCCGATAGTGCCTAAGCGGGAGTCGCGGAAGAAACGAGCAATTTTATATTCTTCCATATAGCCATATCCGCCGAACATCTGCAGACACTGATAAGCTACCTTGTCGGATAGTTCCGTTGCCAGAAGTTTTGACATGGACGCTTCCTTGACACAGTAGTTCTTATCATTGTGCATTTTGCAAACGTGATAGGTGAATGTCTTCACACTTTCAATTTCTGCACTCAATTGTGCTATCCGATGCCGTAATACCTGAAATTTGTTGATGGTTTTGCCAAAGGCCTTGCGTTCATTCATGTATTGGAGCGTATATGCTATCGCCCATTCGGAAGAGGCAATGGCGCCCAGAGCAAGCGTTAATCTTTCCAGTTCGAAGCGCTGCATGATGTAGTAAAAACCTTTGTTTTCTTCACCCAACAAATTCTCTACCGGTACTTCCACATTGTCAAAGGCTATTTCCGCTGTATCGCTGGCTTTCCAGCCAAGCTTCTTTAAATTATTCCTGCTAATGCCTTTGCTGTTGCCTTCTACTAAAATCATGGAAATGCCGCTGGAGCCGGTAGATGCTGTTTTGCAGGCGACAATCATGTAATCACAAAAAACGCCATTCGTGATAAATACTTTACTTCCGTTTATAATGTATTTGTCACCCTGACGAACGGCCGTAGTTTTAATGCCGGCCACATCACTGCCTGCATGCGGCTCCGTTATAGCGAGTGCACCAACCAGTTCGCCGGCAATAGCTTTATGCAGGTATTTTTCCTTCAGGTAATCCGAGGCTTCATGCTTCAGGTGTGACAGAGACAGATAAGGGTGTGCGGAAATGCTTGCACCAAATCCGCCGCTCAGGCATCTTGAAACTTCTTCAATAAATACGACGTCGTACCAGAAGTCGAGGTTGGAACCACCGTATTTCTCTTCCTGTGTCATACCAAAGTAACCCATGTCGCCGAACTTTTTGAAGAGTTCTTTTGGTAAACGTCCATCTTCTTCCCATTGGTCAACAAACGGAACGACTTCCTTATCTAAGAATTCGCGCAGCGATTTACGGAACAATTCATGTTCTTCCGTGAGGTAGTATGATTCGAGCTGTGTCATTTTAATTCGATAATTTGTCAATTAGCTAATTATTTCATTCACTAATTTCTAATTCCAATCTCAATAAATGACTGCTGAAGTTTTTTCCCAGACTATCCATGCGCATGCTGCGGGATGCACCACCGTCCAGTGCTTCATGGCAAACGAAGTTCAGGGATTCGAGTGCGTCCCATTCAAAGCGTTCCACTTTGCCTTTGATGAGTCCGCGGAAATGGGCTTTCACTATTTCCGGTGTCAGGAATTGCTTCAGCGTTGCATAGTCTTCTTTGGACTTTGCCATCACGCCGATGTTGCACACATTGTTCTTGTCACCGCTTCTAGCAGATGCAATCTCAATTAATTTAATTTTCATTTTATTAGATTTAATAGGAAACGGGTACGTTTTATTTAAATCATGGAAATACTTTTCTATTTCTATGACAATAGAATCTTTAATTAAAATAATTTTTAAGTTGTCTTTATTAACTATCGTAAATCTTCTTGATAAATCTTTAGGGGTGTAATTTTTCGTATCATATAATTTTTGCCAATTTTCAATCAACAGGCTGCTTGGTATTAAAAAAATATGATAAATATTGTCAAGAATAAAAACCGTATAATCTATATTTTTAATTACATCTTGATTGATTTCAAAATGATATGAGGTGCCACCATAAGTATAGCTTCTCTGGATTGAGCATGTTTTTATATTATACAGCTTGTCTTCAATTTGATAAATAAGTGGTTTTTGTCCAATCTTAATAAGATCGGTTCCAGATTCTGCCAAAAGACATATGAAGTTTTTCTTTAAGTCTTTTTTTTCTTTTTCTATAGCCATTTTTATAAATTAAATATTATACCTGTTTTTTCTTCAAGATTACAGTAATAACTATTAATATCTAACCTTTTGTTTGCAACAAGATTTAATGAGTCCCATTCAATCATGAAGGTTCTGTATGTATTAGAGTCATTCTTTGAATAAAAATTATTCCAGTTATCTAGTAGAAACTTGGAGTTAATAAATAAAAATGAGTTTTTGTCAACCATTTGTATTAAAGTATATTCATACTTTTTAAGTATAGACTTATATACACCAAACCAAAATTCTCTCCCATGTTTGTTCGAATTGAAATTTAATTTAGTCTTAAGGTTAACCGCCTTATCGTTAATAGAGAATAATAGTGGAGATTTGCTTAATTGCGTAATTTTAAATCCATTTTTTCTTAAATTATCGATAAGATCTTCTTGTTTTTGTTTTACTTTTCTCATATAAACTAAATTATACTTCTACAAATTTTATTGCCTGCGTAATCAATTCTCTTGGAATCAGTGTCGGCCAGAGGCTTAGCATGGCGCGGTTCATATTACCCCAGCCCGGCACGGAGATCACACCCGGAGGACCATTTAAGCCTAAACAAGTGATGCCTGCGATAGCGGTTTTGCCGGTGCGGTCGTCCTTGTGTTTGATAGCGATGCGCAATCCCAATTCACTGCGCTGGTTCAGTTCTTCGGCAGGCGGTATATCCACTGCATCTTCGTGCAGCCCATTCACGCCAATGATATTGAAGCGGGATTCGATGATTTGTACCGGCAGTTTGGCCCAGGTTTCTTTCACCGCTTTGATAAACATTTGCACTTTGTCGTATGCATACGGGTAGGAGAAGAAGAAGAATTGTTCCGTGACATATCCTTCATGTTGTCCGATGCAGAGTTTTAATTTCTCCGGACGTGGTTTCCCTTTGATGCCGCTTACGCTGACTTTATTCTCTTCCACATCTTTCAATTCTATGTTGGATAAATCCACTACTACATCCGGCGTAATATAATTGGTCGGATCATGGATCTCATAAACGAGTTGCTCACGAACCGTATTGCGCGATACTTTACCGCCGGTATGTTGCGCCTTAGTGATAATGGCGGTGCAATCTTCTTTTACGTGTGCGATTGGATAACCCAAATCAGATACGCTGTAGGGCATAGGCCATTCAGAGTAGGCATTACCGCCGCTGGCTTGTCCGCCGCATTCCAGGATATGGCCTATGGTGATAGCGAATGCCAAACGGTCGAGGTCTTCTTGTGTGGAAGCATCTTCAATTTTCCATCCGTATTCATGCGCCATGATGCCGAGTGCGAGGCAGGGGTCGGCTACACGGCCTGCCAGGATCAGGTTGGCACCCTGGTCCAGTGCGTCTTTCACCGCCTGTGCACCGGTGTAGACGTTCGCGTGTGTCACCGGATATTTCGCAGGATAAGGTTCATTGGAGTCCAGATTTTCCAGCAATAAGCCTTTTTCTTTAAATTCCTCTAAACGTGCCACACAATCGTCGCCGGTAATGGTAGCAATTTTGATGCCTTTGATACCTGACTTTTCCAGGATGGCTTTTACTTTTTGCGCGGCACTTTCAGGATTCAAACCACCGGAGTTGGTCACGATTTTAATGCCTTTGGAAAAAGCAACCGGATACAGTGTTCTGGCATGCACTTCAATGTCGCGCGCATAACCCATGGTCGGGTCTTTGATTTTGTCTTTCTGCAGGATGGAGAGCGTCAGCTCCGCCAATGCGTCGTGCATCAGGTAATCCGCTTCTCCCTGCATCGCAATTTGTATCGCACCCAGCGGGGAATCTCCGTAGAAGCCTTGTGCTCCGGCTATTCTGATTGTTTTCATATTGTTTTAATTTAGTAATGTAATAATTCAATAATTCAATAATGCGTCAGTACATTCATTACTTCATTGATTTATTACTTAATTATTTAATTTCCTGTCCAGTTCGCTTTTCTTTTTTCCTTAAATGCAGCTAAACCTTCTGCGGCGTCTTTGCTGCTCAGGCATTGCATCAGCATCGCGTGCAGGTATTTGTGTTTTTCGTCGGCTTTCAGCGATTTCATTTCGTGGAATGCTTTTAACCCTAATCGTATCGCTATTGGCGATTGTTCTTTGATGTCATCCACCAGTTGCTGTACGGTGGCTTCCAAATCTTCGGCTTTTACTACGGCAGAAACCAATCCAATTTCCTTTGCTTCCTGAGCCGTCAATGTTTTGGCACGTAAGCATAAGTCCAGCAGTTGTCGTGCCGACATTAATGGTTCCAAAGTTGCCATCACCTGAAACGGGAAGATGCCGCGCTTCACTTCCGGTAAGCCGAATTTGGCTTCTTCTACTGCAACAACATGTGTGGCGCCGCCAATCATTAAGAAGCCACCGGCGTACACGTCTGCATGTACCTGCGCGATGCAGGGTTTGTGTAGTCCGTTAAATTCATCGCCCAGTTTTATCATGTCTTTTGGCATGGGAATCGAAGATGGTTTTTCTGTAGTGTCCGCTCCGCCGAAAGCTTTTAAATCTGCACCGGCACAAAAGGTTGGTCCGTTGGCTTTCAGCACTACTGCCCAGATGGCATTGTTATAATGCGCGTAGGCGAGGGCATAGGCCAACTCGTTCGCCAGTGGCATGTGAAAGGCATTGCGCTTGTCCGGGCGGTTAAGCGTGATGGAGAGTACATTGTCTTTCTCTTCCACAATTAGATATGCAAAATTTTGTTCTGCGAAGTTGGCTGTTTGTTCTTGTGTGTATAGCATGGATTAATTTTATAATTTTAATTTTGCAATATGTTGTTTAAGTGAATCAAATCTTGTGTTAAATGATATAATGGATGGAATTATTTTATGTTTTAAATTATCAATATTGTCTTTGTATCTGTTTCGAAAAGACTCTTCTGCGCTTTCTATCATATCAACCATTTTTACTTTACCAATATTATTCTGTTTGTCAATTATATGATCAAAATAAAAATTAGATAAATTCTCGAATAAGTATATTTTTTCTAATGGTGAAAAATTATTTTTAGAATCAATAATTTCTAAAGTTTTACATGCCATGAAATAGTATGAATTTATTTGTTGGGTATGCTTTTCTAATAGTTGATGAAGCTTTTCTATGTCTTCATTATGATAAGTTAAATTAAATAAATGACTTATTGCATCCTTTCCATAGTAATTATTTGAGTTTTTATCAGTGATTTTTATTTCATTTAATTTTTTATTAAGAGAGTTAATTATGTTTTCATATTTGTCAAAAAATAAAAAGCTATTTTGTTTAGATAATTCTTCATTAGCCTTTATTTGTGCTCTAAATGCAACATAAACTAAGAATGCAGAAAATAAACCAATAATTGGTGTTGTCATACCACCAATTGCATCACCAATTTCATTTGGTGTTAATCCTTTTCCGTCTGGTTTTATAAATGGAAATATAGATAGTCTTGCAAATAAATTTGGAATAATAATTACGATAATTGTAAAACCTAAAAATATCCAAACAATATTGTTTGAAACAATATTTATGACTTTGTCGTTTAATGATATTTTATTTTCCTCTTCCTGCATTATTTCATTATTTCACTACTACATTATTAAATTATTCCTCTTTCATCTTCAGCAACAAGGTTCCTGCCTCTACAAACTGTTTGTCGGTTACATACACTTCTTCCACTTCGCCGTCGCTGTGGGCCTCGATGGTGCTTTCCATTTTCATAGAAATCATCTTTAGCAAAGCATCCCCTGATTTTATAGTATCGCCCGGTTTTACCAATACCGTTATTATTTCACCCGGCATAGGAGCAATGTATCCGCCTTTCACCGTTTCTTCATTTGGATTTGGGAAACGATCCACGCTGTTCAGTACAATCTGCCCAAGTTGCGGAGACTGCACAAAATATTGATGTCCGTTTTGTGAAATGAAGAAGTTGCGGCGGATGCCGTTGATTTCAAGGGTTAGTGGATTGGTCCACGGTCGACTGTCGACGGTCGACTGTGGACAATAAGAAGTGAAATTCTTCTCTGCAAATGAAATCTCCAGTGCACTGCCTTTACTGGTATAGGCTATTGGAAACTCAAAACCATGATAAGAATACGTTTCTTTTTGCGGTTGATATGCATTGTTTCTCCAGCCGGACGGAACACCTTGTGCTATTGTTCGTTCCTGTTGGCGTTGTAAGAAACGGTAGTGGATTAAAGCGCATGTCAATATATCCAGCGTTTCCTGTGGATATTGTTCGCCGGCGTATTTAAATTTCTTATCTAAAAAGTGCGTATCAAAATCGCCTTTCTGAAAATCCTCGTTTTCCAAAATGGCAATCAGAAAGTTTTTGTTGGTAGTAAAACCTGTACACACCGTTTCCTGCAAACCTTTGCGTAAGCGGTTGATCGCTTCGGTTCTGTTTTTGCCGGTACCGATTACTTTTGCAATCATCGGGTCGTAGTAGGTAGAAATTTCACTGCCGCTTTCAATTCCTGTGTCATAGCGCAAACCCTCGGAGTTGGAAGGAATCCAATCCAGGATTTTTCCATTTACCGGCATGAAATTATTGGCAGGGTCTTCCGCATAAAAACGCACTTCTATAGAGTGGCCGCACTGTTGAATATCTTCTTGCCTGAAAGGAATCGGATTGCCTTGTGCCACTTCTATCTGCAGTCGCACCAAATCTAACCCTGTTACTTCTTCCGTAATCGGATGCTCCACCTGCAAGCGTGTATTCACTTCCAGAAAATAGAATGACTGGTCTGGAGCCACAATAAACTCTACCGTTCCGGCATTGTCATATTGAATGGCTTTGCACGCTGCCACCGCAGCTTCGCCCATTTTTTGTCGTGTTGCTTCCATGATAAATGGCGAAGGACTTTCTTCCACCACTTTCTGATAACGGCGTTGAATGCTGCACTCGCGTTCAAATAAATGGAGGGCATTTCCGTGTTTGTCACCAAAAATCTGGAACTCCACGTGGCGGGATGTGTCAAAGTATTTTTCGATTAACAAGGTGTCATCGCCAAATCCGGACAGTGCTTCCGATTTCGCTTCGTTGATGGCTTTGTCCAGTTCTGATTCCTGCCGCACGATACGCATGCCTTTTCCGCCGCCGCCTGCACTGGCTTTCAGCAATACAGGAAAGCCGATTTCAATCGCCTTGGCTTTGATAGTGGCTTCGCTCTGGTCGTCGCCCTGATAGCCCGGAATAGTGGGCACGTTGTGCGACTGCATGATTTTCTTAGCACCGATTTTAGAGCCCATCACTTCAATCGCCTGCGGATGCGGCCCTACCCAAATGATGCCTTCGTCGTTGCAGCGTTTTGCAAACTCGGTACGTTCAGATAAAAAGCCATAACCCGGATGGATGGCATTAGCGCCGGTGCGTTTGGCTGCATCAATAATCTTATCCATTACCAGATAAGATTCGGAGGGTTGTTTGCCCCCGATGCGTACCGCTTCGTCCGCCATTTTTACAAACAACGCATTTTCATCCGCATCCGAATAGACCGCCACGGTGGCGATGCCCATTTTTTTGCAGGTTTTGAAGATACGCACCGCTATTTCACCGCGGTTAGCTACGAGGAGTTTGGTAATCTTATTATTATTGGACATAATTATTTCAGATTTCAGATTTATGATTTCAGAATTATTTCTTTATCGTATTCTTTGATTTTAAAGTTTTCAATATTGCCGAAAAGATGGCGGTTAATTCATTTGCTTCTTTAAGTAAGATGTCAAGTCCGTTTATTTTTTTGTTGGTTTCTTCCAGTAATTCCAGCCAATAAATACATTCGTCGGCTTCTTCTTGTACAATATTTATTTTGTTTAAGAAATCAGGTCCGGATTTTCCTCTGAGCGCTGAACGATAATTTGCACCCACTGATGTAGCAGCTCTAATTAACTGTTTTATGATAATCACATTTGCATAAGTAGGCTTTAAATCCTCTGTGAATTTTATACTGCTGACAGCAAAATGTTTTGTTCTATTCCTTAATTCAGTTGAGTTCATTTTAAATCTTAAATTTGAATTCTTAAATCATAAATATTCCTACATTCTGTAAACACCCCAGGCATTGGTTCCTTTCACTTCATTCATATAGGTTAAGGCTAATACCAATCCGAACACATGTCGCGTGTCTCTAGGGTCGATGATGCCGTCATCCCAGAGCTGGCCGGTGGCGAAGAAGGCATTGCTTTGTTTTTCAATTTCCGCTTTCATAAATTCTTTCATCTGCGCTGCCTGTGCTTCGTCAAACTGCTGTCCGCTTTTGATAGCCGCTTCTCTGCTCACCATCTGCATCACACCGGCTAATTGTTCGGAACCCATTACGGCTATCATAGAGTTAGGGTAGGAGAACAGGAAACGCGGATTGTAGGCACGGCCACACATCGCGTAGTTGCCTGCGCCGTACGATGCACCCATCATCAGCGTAAACATAGGCACTTCAGAGTTGGACACCGCATTAATCATCTTCGCACCGTCTTTAATGATGCCATTTTGCTCGTATTGTTTTCCTACCATAAAGCCGGTGATGTTTTGCAAAAACAGGATAGGCGTGTTATTCATGTTGCACAGCTGAATGAAATGTGCTCCCTTATTGCCAGAATCATTGAAGAGGACACCATTGTTGCCAATAATGGCAATCGGATAGCCATGTATTTTTGCATAACCACATACTAATGTGGTGCCGTATTCTTTTTTAAATTCATGAAATTCGGAGCCGTCCACCAATCGTGCAATCACTTCACGGCAATCAAACGGCACTTTAGGATCTACGGAAACGATTCCGAGGAGTTCGTCGATGGGATAGTTGGGTTCTTTGTAAACAGTCGACGGTTGACGGTCGACAGTCGACTGTGGACTCGTAAGATTAGCCATCAATTCTCGCGCAATGCGTATTCCATCCAATTCGTCTTGTGCTAAATAATCAGACACACCGGAGATTTTGGAGTGCATTTCGGCACCGCCTAAGGTTTCATCATCCACTACTTCGTTTGTAGCCATTTTCACCAGTGGCGGTCCGGCTAAAAATACTTTTGCTTTCCCTTTTACAAAGATGGTATAATCTGACATACCGGGAATATATGCGCCACCTGCGGTTGAATTGCCAAATACAATCGAGATAGTAGGTAAGCCCCTTTTGGAACGACGGGTGATTTCCTTAAAATTGTTTCCGCCGAGATTAAACACCTGAGCCTGGTCCGGCAGGTTGGCGCCTGCACTTTCCACCAAATTGATGGCAGGCAGGTTGTTTTCATTGGCGATTTCGTTGATACGCAATGCTTTTTTTAAGGTGGCAATATCAATGGCGCCGCCTTTGTTGGTGCCTACATTGGCATTAATCAGACACATTTTTCCGGCCACAAAACCAATGCCCGCTACCATCGTACCGCCGGTTCCAAAGCCACCCTTCACACCTAAACCAGCCAGGGGTAACAGTTCTAAAAACGGTGAATCCTGATCGAGCAAGAGTTCAATGCGTTCTCTTGCCAGAAATTTTCCATTTGCTTTTGCTTTTTGCAGGTGTTTATCCTCTCCCTGAAATAAGGACTGTTTCAGGTGTTTATTCAATTCATCAATTTTCGCCAGCATTTTCTGATAGTTCTCTTTGTAGGCGGCTGAATTGGTGTTTACTTTTGATGTTATGATAGACATGAGTGTTAAACTTTTACAATTGTTGAATATGGTTCTTCGCTACGCTCAGAATGACAAACAAGTTTACGAAATTCTATCTATTTGACTAAACGTTTGGTAAAATATTTTGTGTAAATTTTATGTTAAATCTGTATTTTATATTGAATATCAATTGTTTGTGAGTTTTAAACAAACGAACGTTTGGTAAAATTTTGTTTATTCAAAAAAAATAGTTTACATTTGGAGGAGTAATCAATTATTAACCAACAAAAAAAAATAAAAATGACAGCAAAAGAGATTGTATTAGCATTACCCGGTCGATTGAAGGCAGAAGAGGCAGCAGGACAAAGTGGGGTTTTTCATTTTCAATTAGAAGGTGAAACAGGTGGTGAATTTACTGTAAATGTAGCTGAAGGTGTGTGTACTGTTACTGAAGGTCTGGCAGGTGAGCCGGATTGTGTTATTTCTGCATTGGCAACAGACTTTGAAGATGCGGAATTGGGAAGAGTAAACCGACAAATGGCGGTGATGATGGGTAAAATCAAAATCAGTAATTTGGGTGCGATGTTGAAGTTCATCGGTATGTTCAACGATATGCCGGCTGAATAAAAATTTGACCTGAGAATATTGTACAGAGCAGCGAATAGCTGCTCTTTTTATTTTAAACGGAATTAAAACGGGAATTTACTACTTTTACGCCTGCATGAGCATTCAGGTTCGTTATACAGAAATACTCAAACAGGTGCTGGGTATGATCATCATTCCAACGGTATTGATTTTTTCCTTTATTCTGTTGTTGTTGTCACTGAAGAAATTCCAGTTTTCTGAAATGCTGATGAATATCTTAACCTACGGCGGTACATTTATTGTGATTGGAATCAGTGTGCTGATTATCTTAAATGTGATAATTACGAAGGCAGATTTGGAATATGACAATGCCGGCCTTACTATTACAATGCATGAAGGAAATTGGTTGTTTCCACACAGGCAGGAAATACCCTTCTCTAATCTGCGACAGTTTTCAGTTGATACGGATGATAATGACAGGGTATTCATTTCCATCAAAACCCATACACCTAAAAAATCGATTTTACTTTTTCCTGAAGTTCAGGATGAACCGGATGCGTTTGTTGAATTTGGCACCCGATTAAATGAGCATATAGCTCGTGTCAGCGCAGGTTCTCCGGATTTTGTGGTGCAACAAAGCGGATTTTATCAAGGGCCATGGATGAAGGGATTGGCTGTTATAACTCTTATCTTTGTTATTCTGATAACAGTATTAAAAATTTATCATCCGGAATCCGTTACAAACCTGCGACTGCTGTTCATGTATGTCGTTGCGGTTCCTTTTTTAATCAAAGTATTTTCTACATCTTCTAAATAAAAATGATTGAATGAAAAATAAAGTAGTGGTGATCACCGGAGGCAACTCAGGTATAGGCAGAATAACGGCAACGGAGATTGCAAAAATGGGAGCAAAGGTGGTGTTAGTTTGCAGAAATGAGCGAAAGGCCAAAGCCGTTCAGGATGATATCAATGCATTGACCGGATTGAATAACTGTGACTTATTTATCTGTGATTTCAGTTCACACGCATCTATCCGCAATTTTGCTTTGGAATTTCGTCAGAAATATGACAAAGTGGATGTGTTGATTAATAATGCAGGTGCTATCCTGGGTGACAGACAGGTCAACGAGGATGGCTATGAAATGATGTTTGCTACTAATCATCTGGGGTATTTTTTAGTAACGCATTATTTGTTGGATTTGCTTAAAAAATCCGATCAGGGGCGTGTGGTGAATGTTGCTTCACTGGCACACCGCTTTACGAATATGCGCTGGGATGACCTGCAGGCAGAAAAATTCTTCAATTCATGGATTCAGTACGGCCTCACCAAACTCTGTAATATCCTGTTTAATAAAGAACTGGCAAAACAATTAAAAAATACCACCAATATTACGGTTAACTGTCTGCATCCGGGGAATGTCAATTCTAATTTTGGAAAATCAGGTCATCCGCTGCTGAGTTTTTTGATGAATAATTTTGGCTTTGTACTGACCAGCCCTGAAAAAGGCGCCGAGACTTCCATCTACTTAGCTACAGCACCGGAAGTGCGGAGCAAAACAGGATTGTACTGGTACAGAAAAAATCCGACGATTCCTTCTTTAGAGGCGATTAGTTCTGAGAATGCTTCCCGATTATGGGAAATTAGCATGAAGTTAACCGGTATAAAAGAATACGGGAATATCAATACCTAAAAATGCTGTATGTCTGCATCTTTTCTTTTCAGCAGAGTGATATATTTTTTCGCAACTAACTTTCCTCCGCTTTCACTTATCTTGTGGTTGTTTCCGCTTTCGATGGCGTATAGTTTCTGTTCATTGTATATTGCAGGTATTTGCAAAAAGAGCTTTTCATGGAAAACTGGATACAGCCGTAAGTTGTTTCATTTCCTTATATTCTTTGCTGCCTTTGGTTTGCAAACTATGTTTGGCATTGGTGCTGTATTTATTTTGGGCTGGGCCGTTACCATTCTCCTTGTATTTTCTATTTATCAGGGTGATGGGTTTATTTTATATGAAGCACTCGCAAGAGAAACGGATGCGCCCAAAAGAACGCATTATATCGTGTATTCCTATCTGGCCACTTTTTGCGGAGGTGTACTTTCCAATCTGCTGTTCGGGCATTTTGCTATTTTAGGGTATGCAGTAACAGGACTCGCCGATGCCCTTGCAGAACCTGTCGGTACCAAATTCGGTAGGCATCATTACCGCGTGCTTACCTTTAATCAACAAGTGGCTTTCAGAAGTCTGGAGGGTAGTTTGGCTGTTTTTACAACTTCACTATTTGTTGCAGCCATAGTGATAAAAGTACTTTTTACAGCTCTCTTTTCATGGCCCTTCGTCTTGCTGCTGGCAATATGCTGCACTTTAACGGAAGCTTTATCGCCGAGAGGATTTGATAATTTCTTCCTGCAAATTACAGCTAGCTTGCTCCTGTATCTTTTCCGGTAATGAAAGGGAAATTATTTTTCGTCTTCCTTTAATCCGTCTTCAAATTTTATGAAATCTACCAAATTATTTATTGGGATATTTTTAGCGATAATTTTATAATCCTTGGTGATCAAAAATAATTTGGGCGTTGATATAACATCATATTCTTTACGGAAAGCGCTCACGCCGCGCATATCAGCGCAGGTGATCCAGTCTGGTGAGCAATTTTTTGCAGCAAATGCCCGGAAAGAACTGTCAGTTTGTTCAGTAGAGACGGCAAATATCCGCACACCCATTGCTTTCAGGGAATCTGTGTACAGTTGTTTCAAGTGCGGAATTTCATGCTGGCAGTGCCCGCAGTCAGAGTTCCAGAAGACCAGTGCGGTATATTTGTTTTTTGGAATGAAGTCGTGGAACATTTGCGTTTTGCCGGATGAATCCTGTACAAAGAAATTAGGTGCAATTCGGCCAATCAGTGTAGGCTTCAGAGCCTCTACCCGTTCCCGCAATTCCGTTAAACTGCTGGGGTTTGCCCACCATGCCTGGCCGGCCAGATAATATTTTTCAGCCAGATGCACGTAGATAGCATCATGCCCCATGATTTCGCTTTTGGCATATTTTAAGAATAATTCATTCAGGCAGTACTGGAACATCTCGGCATTTTTCCCTCTTACCGTGTTTAACATGGAATCTATCGCGACAATGATGGAATCATAGTGAGGATGCGTGTAACTGTCAAAATATTTCAGGAACTTATGCTGAAACACCGGGCTGCGTATGATACCTGAATCTGCGAAGTCCACCTCATCGTAGTAATGTTGTTTGATGTAATGGTAGTTGAAGAATGTGTCCACAAGGCTTCCGTCTTTATTTCTGGGAGGAGTCGGAACTTCAACATCCATCATTATTTTCAACAATTTTGTGTAAAGTGTTCCCGGATATTTTTTAGCCATTTCTTTTCTGTGTGCAACAATCTTTTTGGATATGTCATCTATTTTAGTGGCGATTGCTTTAAATTCAGGAGACTCTTTGTTGTCCATTGCTTTGAGCAGCTTTTGTAAAGAGTCGTTTTCCTGGCCCAGTGGCAGCATGTATTTCATGTCTTCAAACATCTGCTGGTTTTCCACGGAGTTCTTTACCGATGCATTCTTAATGAAATTAAAAGTATCGGTAGCGATGCTGAAATTCGTTTCTTTCAGAATAACATCGAAGGAACTGTAGCGCATGGATGGAAACGCTATCAGGTAAACTCCGGAGGCGATATTTTTTTTACCCTTAATGGTTGCAATACCTTTTGCATCAAAGAACAAGGTGTCTTTTATAAATCGTTTCTCGCCATAATAATAAGCCATTACACCAATATTATTTTCCATGCCTTTTACGGTAATGGTAATGTTGTAATTTTTTTCCTGAGAGAAGGTGATAAGGGCGAACGTAAGAGACAAAAAAAGTGTAATAGTTCTTTTCATTGATATTGATTTCAATAGTAGGTTTACAAAATTCGTTCCGAAATTAACAATTCACTGCACATTATTCGATTTAATCTTTGTTAATTTCTTGATAATTAGCATGGTAACAGATGGTTGGGTACAAAAAAAACCTGCAAAAAATGCAGGTTTTTTTAAGATTTTATAGCTTACCGTTATTCAAATTCAAAATCTGTGTTGGTAAAGCTAACGCCGGTTTGTAATCCTTTAAATTCATAGATTTCGTAGATGCCTTTTTCATCCTCCATTTTGTGGTAGATAGGCAGATAGTTTGTCTTGTCAATATACAGCGTTGTTTTCTTTGCATAAGAAGAAGGAACTTTCAACTTTTGTCCTGGCTTCACCTCATCGCCTATATTGTTCAATTCTTTGATTTTGTACTCGGAAATAGCCAGCTTTTTGCCGATTTGCCAAACAGAAGTTTCATTAGCGGCAACGGTATAGTCAATAATCTTATAGTCAGGATCATTGATTTCTATTTTATAACATTCGTTGTTGTCATACATCACAGAACCGATTAACTTAACGAAATCAGCGTAGTTTTCGCCTTTGCGTTGTGCCATGCTCATTTCCAGGATTTTCTTGATTTGCGCAAATCCTGCTCTGGTAATGGGGTTGTGTACGCCTTTCATCAGTAATTTATTGGTAGGAGATAAGGTTAGTTTAAACCCTTTTTTCACCCGAACATCCGGTGAATTGGCCGCATCGTGAATCAACTGAGCGGATTGTGGAAGATGCGCTTTTGCATACACATGGAAAGGAGAGGCAATCACATTGAATTCAACGTCGCTTTTGCTGTATTTCCCGTCATCCATTCGCTCCTGCGCATAAAAATGGTACTTCATGGTTTTTACGGTTCCCATAGCGGTTAAGCTTTTTTGCATGACTTCCACTGCTGTTTCCGCAAATGCGCTGATCTGTGAGCCCAACAGTAAGGTCGTTAAAAATAAAATACTGGTAATCTTTTTCATTATTTCTTTTTTAGAAGGCTAAAAATACTATTTCCTGATGGAAATCAAAAACTTTGCCAAAAATTAAATGGTGCCGTAAAATGCAAGAGAACATTCGGTTATTTAACCAGCTTTTGGAGTTTTGCTTCTATTTCAAAAATAGGGAACTGCTGAACCGTATGTTTCATGTGCTCCACTATTTGCTTGTTGCACAGGTTTCCTATGCTGCCCTCGTGAGTATGTTTTATAGTGGCCGGTTTCTTATAAATTCCTTTCTCTACGTCGTTTCCCACTTTAACATAAGCATCTCTGAATGGCATCCCTTTATTTACCAGTTCGTTGACGGATTCGACTGTAAACAATAATTTATAGCGGTCATCCTGCAGAATCTTATCTTTGACACGGATATTGTCCAACATGAGATTCGCCATTTTCAGGCAACTGATTAGTTCATCGAAACTCGGTAAATAGTCCTGTTTAATGACCTGCATATCACGGTGGTAACCGGAGGGTAGGTTGATAAGAATGGAATTTATCTGGGCAGGCAGTTGTTGAAGCCGGTTGCATTTGGCTCTTATCAATTCCCACACATCCGGATTTTTCTTATGAGGCATAATGCTGGAACCTGTTGTTAACGTGTCCGGAAAAGAGATGAATGCGAAATTCTGGTTCATATACAGGCAGCAGTCCATTGCCAGTTTGGATAGTGTAGACGCAACACAAGCCAGCGCGAATGTCACCTGTTTTTCCATTTTGCCCCGGTTCATCTGCGCATAAACCACATTGTAGTTCAGGTCATCAAAACCCAGTAATTCCGTTGTCTTTTTTCTGTTTAACGGAAATGAGCCACCATATCCCGCGCCGGAGCCCAGCGGGTTTTTATTGGCGATAGTAAATGCAGAGTAAATGGTTTGTATGTCGTCCACGAAGCTTTCCGCATATGCGCCGAACCATAAGCCAAAGCTGGAGGGCATAGCTAATTGCAAATGAGTATAACCCGGAAGCAGTTTGTTTTTATGCTGTTCACTCAGATTTATTAAGGTATTAAAAACAGTCACCGTTTCTAAAACCACTTCAATTAATTTAGCACGCGTAAAAAGTTTGAGGTCCAGTAAAACCTGGTCGTTGCGGCTTCTTCCGCTGTGGATTTTTTTACCGGTATCTCCTAATTTTTCGGTCAGCCGGAATTCGATTTCCGAATGGATATCTTCATTATTCTCCGAGATGGTAAAATTGCCTTTTTCTATTTCCCTGTAAATGGATTTTAATTCTTTCTGAAGAGGGGCGAGGTCTTCCCTGGAAAGCAACCCAACCTGTGCCAGCATTTTGGTGTGCGCCAGCGAGCCCAGCACATCATATTTTGCCAGCATGACATCCAGTTCTCTGTCGTTGTCAATGGTGAAAGCTTCTACTTTCGATGTCAGTTCATTTTGTTCCTGTTTTCCTTTTTGCCAGAGTTTTGCCACAGAGGATGATTTATGATTGTTGTAAGACCGGATAGTTGAGTTTCATATTTTTCAGCGTGTCACATACTTTTTGTGCCACGAGATATTCTTTGTACCAGTTGCTGTCTGTTGGAATAATGTGCCATTCGGCAGCCTTGTCACAATGTTTAAATACATCTTCATAAGCTTTGATGTATTGTTTCCAAAGTTTGCGCTCTTCAAAATCCTGTTCATTGTATTTCCACATCTTTTCAGGATTTGTTTTGCGTTCTTCCAGCCGTTCTAACTGTGCCGCCGGGGAAACATGCATATAGAATTTTAAAATCTTTGTACCTGTTTCGGTTAAAAGTTTTTCAAAATTATTGATATGTTCAAAACGTTGTTTAACCGTTTTTTCATCAATCCATTTATGAACGCGTTGTATCAGTACGTCTTCGTAATGAGAGCGATTGAAAATCGTAATACTGCCTTTCTTAGGGGCCACCTGATGTACGCGCCATAGAAAATCATGATCCATCTCCAGCGGTGTAGGCTTCTTGAAGGGGGCAACTGTAACGCCCAATGGATTCAGCCCGCCGAAGACATTTTTGGTTACTCCATCCTTACCGCTGGCATCCATTCCCTGTAGTACGACCAATAGACTCTGTGTGTTCGATGCGATGAGTACATCCTGAAGCTGCGCCATCTCTTCAATCAAAATCCTTGTTTTTGCTTTGGTGGCATCCTTATCCACTCCTTTCGGATGTAGCGTTGAAATTTTACTGAGCTTAATTTCTGACATACTTATTTTTTTAGCATTCCTTTTAAAACACCCAGTAATCCTCTGGCAAGGGTGCTGGTGGCCGTTCGTGCAATCTGGCGGGTAACCGTATTACTTAAGACCTTATCCAGCGTTGATTTTCCCTGTTTAGTTGTTCTGGTGGTGTTGGATTCTTTTTCCTGCTGTGCTGCCTGTTCTGCTGCCGCCTGCTGCTGTGCTGCCTGTTCTATTTTTGCAGTCAGTATTTCATAAGCGCTTTCAGGGTCAACGGGTGTTTTGTATTTCGGATAAAGTTTGGAAGCACTGATAAGCGTTTTCATTTCTCCGTCTGATAAGATATCCATGCGTGATTGCGGTGGCGACATGAGTGTATGTGCCAGTGGCGTTGGAATACCCTTTTCATTGAGTGCCGATACAAATGCTTCGCCAATTCCCAGCTGAGTCATTAAATCTTCTACTTTATAAAATGCTGTTTCCGGGTAATTCTGGGCGGCCAGTTTGATAGCCTGGCGGTCCTGTGCGGTGAAAGCTCTCAGCGCGTGCTGTACTTTTAATCCCAACTGCGCCAGAATACTTTGAGGAATATCTATTGGATTTTGTGTACAAAAAAAGATGCCGACTCCCTTGGAACGTATTAATTTGATAATCGCCTCGAGTTGTTCCTGCAAGGCCTTAGAGGCATTATTAAAGATTAAGTGTGCTTCATCCATGAAAATAATCAACTCAGGTTGATCCACATCGCCGCGTTCGGGAAATTTATGATAGACTTCCGCCAAGAGGCTTAGCATGAACGTAGAGAATAATTTTGGCTTGTCTTGTATGTCAGTCAGACGGACGATATTGATGTATCCGTATCCGTTTTCGTTTTTGCGCAATAAATCATCGACGTCAAATGACTTTTCTCCGAAAAATATACCGGCGCCCTGTTGCTCCAGTTCCACCACTTTTCGAAGGATAGTTCCCATGGTAGCCGGACTGATGGAGCCATAATCCTTTTCAAAAACGTCTTTACCTTCGTTGGTTAAAAACTGCATCACTTTTTTGAAATCCGATAAATCCACCAATGGCAATTGCTCATCATCACTGAATTTGAATACCATAGCCACCACACTCTGCTGGGTGTCATTGAGGTCTAATATTTTTGAGATCAGTACCGGTCCGAATTCTGAAACAGTAGCCCGCAGTCGTATGCCGTCCTGGTTGGAAATAGACATCAATTCTACGGGATAACCTTTAGGAGTCCATTTATTGCCGATGGCGGCTACACGTTCTTCAATCTTTGGGTTTGAAACACCGGGTTCTGCAATACCGGAAAAGTCACCTTTTATATCCATCATTAACACAGATACACCGTTCTCCGCCAATTGCTCGGAAAGTAATTGAATGGTTTTGGTTTTACCCGTCCCTGTGGCGCCGGCAATCAATCCATGCCGGTTCATGGTTTTTAATGGAATCCTCACGGGGGTATTCGGAATTGCTTTTCCATCGAACATGACGGTTCCGACGATGATGGAATTGGTGGCAAATGTGTAGCCTTTATTGATTTGTTGAATGAATTCTTCCTGATTAGCCATTGCTTGTTACTTATGTCCGGTAAAAATAATAAATACTGTATAGAGTTGTATAAACTAATTATTGCAATTCGAATATATCGCCCAGTTTAGGTATTTCCACATTTTTGTACTGATTGTTCAGTAAAGTCTGTTTAAACGCTTCCTGTCTTTTGGGTTCACCATGCACTAAAAATATCTTGTTCAGTTTCTCTTTTTGCTGATTGGATAAAAATTTCAGCAGTTCCGGTTCGTCAGCGTGGGCACTCATACTGCTCATTACTTCAATCTGTGCACGTACCCTTTTTTCCTGATGAAAAATGGTGACTGTATCCGGTTTTTGCACCAGCTGTTGTCCCAGCGTTCCTTCCGCACAATAACCAACAATTAAGATGGTGTTTTCCGCCTTGTCAATCTGATGATATAAATGGTGTTTCACCCTGCCTGCATTTGCCATACCGGAGGCGGCGATGATGATACAGGGTTCATCCGATATATTAAGCTGCTTTGATTGGTCTGCCTTTCGTACATAGTGCATATTATTCCATCCGAAAGGACTATCGTCTTCAGACATGTATTGATGAATCTCGTTATCAAAACATTCGGGATGTATAGTGTAGATTTCTGTTGCATTCATAGCCAAAGGACTGTCTACATATACGTTGATATTTTGCAGCCTGCCTGAATTGTATAATTTATCCAGACGATAGAGTATTTCCTGCGTTCTTCCTAAACTAAATGCGGGGATAATCAGTTTTCCGCGTTTTGCCACGCAGGTGTCGAAGATTATTTGCATGAAATGATCGTCGTTTTCCGGCGTTTCATCGTGTGTTTTTCCGCCATATGTAGACTCGCATATCAGATAATCGAGTTGGGGCATTGGAGTCGGGTCCTTCAGGATGGGGCGGTTGTATCTGCCTATATCTCCGGAAAAGCCGAAAAGCGTTTCTTTTCCCGCTTCTTTAATTTTGAGCGTTACGGTAGCACTGCCTAAAATATGGCCGGCGTCTGAGAATAATAACTCTATCTGCTCATTCACTTTAAACCAGTTGTCGTATTCCACGCAGTAAAAGTACCGCAGGCATTGTTTTACATCCCATTCGGTGTAAAGCGGTTCGTGTTTGCCTCCGTATTTTTTTGTCTCATATTCGGCGTCACCTTCCTGAATGTGGGCACTGTCTAAGAGCATGATGGCTGCTAAGTCGCGGGTCGCGGAGGTGCAGATGATTTTTCCTTTAAAACCATCTTTAACCAGTTTGGGGATTCTTCCGCAATGGTCGATGTGCGCATGTGATAATATCAGCGCATTAATATCAGCAGGTTTAAAAAACCATTGATGGTTAAACTCATCAAAAACGTTATCGGCTCCCTGGTAAAGCCCGCAGTCTAAAAGTAGTTTGTAATCATTCTCCAGTGTCAGAAGATGGCAGCTTCCTGTAACGGTTTCTGCTGCGCCGCAAATTTGTAGTTTCATTTTGCTAAGTTAGGAGATAATCGTTAGATGTTAAAAAATATAGAAGATAATTTTAGTTGTCTCTCCCGAGTATTTCAATGGTAATACAATTGATTAATGTGTATATTTGAGGACTAAAGTTCAAAATTATGTTACAGGATATATTCAATCAGGTGCAGGACAAGATCCAGCAACAAATACAGGAAAAATTCGGATTGAGCCAGGATCAGACCACACAAAGTACCGGCTTATTGCTGGAAAACTTCAAGCGTTTCTTTTCGGAAGACCTGATGGCAGGAGGCATGAGCGGCCTGAGAGAACTGGTCAGCAACGGCATCAACGATGTGGCATCGAATCCGACACTGAAAAACCTGCGCGATAACCTGTTGAATGATCTGGTAAATAAGGTAGGGCTTCCGGAAGATACGGCACAAAAGGTGAGAGATTTATCAATCAAGGAAGTCTTTGATGCGTTTCGCACAGAATTTACGGATGAGAACGGCAAGCCGGACATCAGCAAGATTATCAGTAAAGTTTCTGTGGATGAGATAAAGGAGAAAGCGCAGGAAATGATGGGAAAGATGGGTGTGGATTTAGGTAAGTTGTTTGGTAAACAGTAATATTATTGCAATAATTGAATGAGGAGCCGGCGCAAGCGCCGGCTCCTCATTTTTTCAAAACAAAGAACAAAAGGTTTATTGTTTGACTACCTTACAGGTGTATAGTCCTTTATTTTCGCTATCATACAGCCTCAGCAAATAAATCCCATTGCTGAGTGGCAATAAAGAAACCGTGTGGTATACTTTTCCACCCGACCATTCCGCGGCGGCATTATACACCGTTTTGCCGTTTAGGTCGCACAGTTGTATGGTGTACTTTCCGGGTTTTAATACTGTCATATCAAGCGTCAGCAAGTCGTTGGTCGGGTTGGGGTAGACGCTGATAGATTTTATTGTATGAGTCGCTACAGAGGTAACTCTTGGTTGTAAAATCTGAGTGGTGACGGTATTTGTGATGACAGGCGGGTTGTAATCGAAATATACGGCTGCGCGGTTGGTAATAACGTCATCCGGTGTCAATCCGGCAACGGGTTTAATCCGGCAATGGATGTATCCGTGACTTCCGGGTTCATCACTGGTGCTGTCGGGTAAGTAAATGTTCGAAAAATTCCAGGTGATATAGCGTTTGCCAGTCACTGAAAGCTGATAACTATGACTGGCGCTGAGCATCTCAAAAGTATTCCAGTCCAAGGCAGTTGACAAGGTGTCTTTTACCGTTACCATGTTTGCAGCTGTGGTTCCTGTGTTTTGGAAACGAATGGTGTAATAGAGAAAATCGCGTTGGTTCAGTTCCTGTGTGGTGATTCCACCTTCATGCGCTTCGGCTTTATCATTTGGATCTGCGGAGTTAACTACTAATTGCCGTAAAAAGTATTGATTGTCCGGCAGGAAACTGTCATTTTCCGTTGGTGCAACGGCAGCATACAGGTGTAAGGTATCTCCGGCATTTAATATAGGCGGCATTTGATTGCTGACTTGAACCAAAAATTCCCGAGTTTCAAAGCGAGTGAGTGAATCTAACAGCCAGACAAGGGTGTCATTGATTATATGATCCGGTGCAATGTTTGATTGAATGTACGTTTGCAATGAGTCGGGCAAGAATCGGAGGCTGACGGCTTCAATGGTATTGGTTCCAATATTCCTCGCAATGATTTCATATTGACTGTTGAATCCGGGGCGGGGCGGGGCGGTGGCTACCATGCATACCTGTAAGTCCCGGATATTGGGTTGGGGTACTAACCTGAAATGTATGGTATCTGTATTGCCCAATGAATTGAATACGGTGACTACAGAATCCGGGTCAAGTGAATAATATTTTAAGCGCTGATCGTAGTTGACCAGCCTGGACACATAGGTACCTGTGTCTACGAAAATAAGATTAACAGGGAGTGAGGTAGGAGTAGTGATGGAACTGTCGTTCAGCACAATCACACCGTCTGTAAATACAGAATCTGCATCATCATGTAACCCGTTATCATTCCTGTCGATATAAACATCATAGATCAGCTGATTGGCTTTCGTTGAGACTGTGTAAAATTTTAAATAGGCAACACTGTCTGAAAGATCATTCTTATAAACAATACTTGCCAAAAGGAGTGTGCTGTCATTGATGGATGTGATAAACGGCATCTCATAAGATCTTATATTGTTGTCCTTGTAAAAGTGAGCCCATTTAAGATTGTAGTCTTTATCAGACTTTAACAAATTATATTGATATATCGGATCACTGCCATTAAACGCTATATTTGAATAGTGGTTTTCTCCCAACTCTACATCTGTAAAAATATTGTTGTACTCACTTGTATAATAGTTTATGAAGTAAGTCTCATTGCTGTCTGTGAGTAAGCCGGGATGTATCTGTCTTATCGTGTCCTGGAGCAAACCATCTTTGGAGAAGCGGTACTGTAGTAAATAATTTTTATCTCCTGTATCATGGGTGGATTCATCTACAAATAAATGATACCCTTGGCTGCTTTTTACAGTAGAGAATCCTGATGAATAGCAAGCTGTGTTTTCCAGATTATCAATCAGTGGTTTTTCATTTATTATAGTTCCATCGTTGTTTAATTGCAGCAGCTTGATGGAAATCCATGAACCGTTGATATCCGTAAAATTATCAAGATAGTTGATTGTATTGCTGTCTATTACCTCAATAATAGGGATGTTGTATATAAAGGAAGAGGAGGAGAACCAGTAATGATAAAGTTTTTTGACATTGATTAGGGTAGACCATACCGTATCTCCATTGAGATCTATCTTGGTCAGAAAATTATGATATTCTGTTAAACTACTATACATGAAATAATAGCAATAGACCGAACCAATATATTTTGTTTTGTTGCTATAGATGATGTAATTGCCCTGCTTGTCGTCAGTAATAGTTTTAAAACTCATCATGCTATCAGGATTGGGATAGGCTTTTGTCTGTAAAATATTACCTGAACTGTCGAGTTTTATAAATACATTTTCTGTCCCGATATCACCTACAAGAAGAAGTTCATGTTCTCTGTTTTCTAAAAAGTCGTTGATTCTGCCACCGTCGGTTAGCGGGTGCTTTTTCTCCCATATTTTATCGCCATTTATGCTGAATTTGCTTATACTGACACTGTCGAAATAGCCACCGTGTAGTGTATTCAGGCTGTCCTGGTGAAATTGAAAATTGCGTACGATCAACACGGCATCATGGGATATTTTCTTATACTTTATATCGTTTAACGCATAATTATCAGATGCGGTGCGTTCATTTGTGAAAGAGTCCACTAAATTTCCGTTTTGCACTATTTGTGCATAGCTGTGTGAGCATACAAAATAAACGACAAGGTGAAGTATGGCTTTAAGTTTTTTCATGCCTGTTGCAGCTGTTTTAAATACTCTCTTTACTTCTTCAATACTTTGCAGGTGTACAATGTTTTGCCTTCATAATTTAACATACGCAGTATGTAAATGCCATTAGGTATTGATACTAAAGATATTGAATATTTTTGATTTACATTCATTAAATCCGCATCTTCGGAAAATACCGTTTTGCCGTTCAGGTCGCACAGTTGTATGGTGTACTTTCCGGGTTTTAATACCGTCAAATCCAGCGTCAGCATGTCATTCGTAGGGTTGGGGTAGACTTTCAGCTTCTTCACATCCACCAGGTTTTTTGGAGTTCTCAGAATTCGCTCTATCACAATCTTCGTGGTCACCGTATTGGTTTCAATTGGCGGATTATAGTCAAAATAAATATGCGCCTTGTTTTCAATTTCATCGGATACACTTAATCCTGCAAGGGGCTTGATTCGGAAACTCACAAAACCATGACTGCCCGGCTCATCGCTTGTACTGTCCGGCAAATAAAAGTTATTGCTCCACCAGGTGAGGTAACGTTGGTTCTCCACCTTGAATTCCAGATTATGACTATTGGTTAATATTTCCAATGTACTCCAGTCCAGTTTGTCGGAAAGTGTATCCGTAATTTTTATGATGGATGCATAATAGTTGCCGGCATTCTGGAACCGAATGGTATAATATAAATATTCTCCGTTGGTCAGTTCCGCCTGTGTCAGCGCTCCGCCATGCGATTCTAATTTGTCGTTCGGGTCATAAGAATTCACGACGGTTTGTGTCAGTTCAAAAATATTATCCTCAGGATAGATATCTCCATCTATCGGTTCTACAATAGCCTTCACATATAGGGTATCACCGGCTTCAATAATAGGAGGAATCGGATTGTTTAGATAAACCTCGTAGTACAACTGCTGGAATACGGTTAAGGAGTCATATTCAATGAACATGGTATCTCCTCTGAATGGGAATGGTGCCGTGAGTGTATCAAAACTTTGCAGCGGGTCTTTTATGAATAAGGCTCTCGGATGTTGCACGTTTACCGTTCCGATATTGGCTACACTCAGCGTGTAGGAACTTTGGAATCCGGGGCGTACCGGAATGTAAGGCGACAGAGATACTTGTAAGTCCCGTACATTTTTTTTCTCCACCAGTTTAAAGAAGACCGTATCTTCCTGCGTATAGCTCGTGATATGAGTGATTTCAGGAGTGGCGGGAGCAAAATAATATTTCAATGTCTGGCTATAGGATTCAATATAGGATTCATAGATGCCGGTATCTGCAAACATTTCATATTTTCCATAATAATCGGGGTATAATACTTGTGTGACACCATTGTGCGTCTGGTAGATGTAACATTCGTTAAATGTGGTGTCAGCAGCATCAAAGCGGTTGTTGTCGTTTCTGTCTATGTAAATCTGATAATGCAGTTCAGCCGCATCAGAAGATAGTTTATAGAAGTTGACATTTTCCCATTGATCATAATTGTATTCATCAGATACCACCAGCAGGTTATGGTCATCCGTTTCGGTAATTAACAGGTTTCCGTATTCTCGTTCAGGTATGTAAGGCAATGAATAGTTCCAGTCCACGCTTAAATCCTTGAGGCAGCGAACCAACTTATTGCCTCCGTACTGACTTTTCTCAAACAAAAATATGGTACTGTCGCTGTTGATATGTATTTGTGCCGATTCCAGGTTTCTGCCGTATTCCTGATCCAAAAAGGAGGTTTGGTAATAGCCAGTTATCGTACCGAATAAATCCATTTTTACAAAATAGCTTCTGTACGAACCATACGCGGAGCTGTCCATCATAAATAAATAACCGTCTTTCACTTTCCAGTAGCCCAAAGCATTGTAGCGATAGCTGTTGTATGCATCAAATGTTTTGCCGCCAACCATAGTGCCGCCGGTATTATAGCGTAAGATGGATTTTGTCCTTAAGCCTGTTGTTCCATTATTCTGATTTACCGCAATATCAATGTAATCATTATTATCTACCTTCACAGGATAAACATTGACCGTTAGTTTTGGCATAAATTTATCACCCGCCAGGTTTCTGTCCTGAACTATTCCGTATTGATAATAGTTTTCATCTGACTGTCCGACCGGTGTTGACCATTGTACATTTCCGGCCGCATCCGTTAGCCCCAACGTATATTTGATGGTGTAGTAATGCCTGTAGCCCATGACACTTGACCACCAAGTCCAGCTATATTCCGGTAAAGCAAATTGGAAAATATATTCAATACTGGCTATCGCATAATAGCCATTTGACAACTCTGTGATTTTATTGAAATAGTAATTGGAGTTGGGATTGTCATACTCTTTCACGCCGATGGAATTTCCATTGGCATCTATTTTTAAGATGAAATTGCTCATATTCTGGTCACCGCATAAGATGTAGCCACCATCTGCCGTGGGACTGATGTCTGAAACGAAACCGGAGTTGTTAAATGCCAGTCTTTTCTGCCAGAGCAATGAGCCGTTCAGGTCAAACTTGGTAATGGACACGCTGTCAAACCTGCACTTGTAATGCGAAATGGATTGGGCATTGTTTCGTTTAAAACTTCGGACGATGATAATCTTGTTGTCATTGGTTTTTTTGGCAATGATACCAATGTTCCATTGGTTGGGCAGATCCAGGTCTGCTTTTTCCCTCATGACATTTTTATAAGCGATGGTGACCTGAGCATTTGCAATTACAGCAACAATGCAGAGCGTAAAAAGAGCGATATATTTTTTCATAGTAAAAGTATTTAACGCTTCAAAGTTGCGGGATTGCATTTTATAAAATAAATACAAATTACTAGGAGTGTTTATTTTGTTTTAAAAGAAATAAATATAAGTTATTTATTTTCAGTTCGTTATAATTTTATATGTTTAATTAAATAACGTCAGCATAAAAAATAAATAAAAAAGGGAACGCTTCAAGCGTTCCCTTTTTATCCTATGTATCTTATCTGTGGTAATTATTTCACCTCTTCGTATTCGGCATCTGTTACATTTTCCGCATTTCCACCGGAATTGGATGAACCGTTGTCTGATGCACCGCCTTGTTCTGCACCGCCGGCCTGTTGGGAAGCGTTATACAAATCCTGTGAAGCCGCCTGCCATGCGTTATTCAGTTCTGTTAAAGCCACCTCTATAGCTGGCATATCCTGTTGCTTGTGTGCTTCTTTCAGCTTGTTTAAGGCATCTTCCAATGTTGCTTTTTTATCAGCAGGTAATTTGTCACCAAATTCCTTCAGTTGTTTTTCACTTTGGAAAATAAGGCTGTCTGCTTCGTTCAGCTTATCCACTTTAGCACGGGCTTCTTTGTCAGCCGCTTCGTTGGCTTTCGCTTCCGCTTTCATTTTTTCAATTTCTTCCTTGCTCAATCCGGAAGAAGCGGTGATGCGTATATTTTGTTCTTTGCCCGTTCCTTTATCTTTCGCCGTTACACTTAAGATACCATTCGCGTCAATATCGAATGTAACTTCGATTTGAGGGACACCGCGTGGTGCCGGTGGAATGCTGTCCAAGTGGAAGCGACCCAGACTTTTGTTGTCTTTAGCCATCGGTCTTTCACCCTGTAAAACATTTAATTCTACAGACGGCTGATTATCGGATGCAGTGGAGAACACTTCTGATTTTTTCGTCGGAATGGTTGTGTTGGATTCAATCAATTTGGTGAATACACCTCCGTATGTTTCGATACCCAGTGATAATGGTGTTACGTCCAGCAACAACACATCTTTCACGTCTCCGGTCAATACACCACCCTGAATGGCAGCGCCTACGGCAACCACTTCATCCGGATTAACTCCTTTGGAAGGTTTTTTGCCGAAGAATTTTTCCACCACTTCCTGAATTTTCGGGATACGGGTAGAACCACCCACTAAAATCACTTCATCAATTTGAGAAGCGGATAAGTTGGCATCTTTCAGCGCTTTCCTGCAAGGCTCAAGGGTTCGTTCCACTAACACTTCAGTTAACTGGTCGAACTTGGCACGTGATAACTTTTTCACTAAGTGTTTTGGAACGCCGTCCGTTGCCGTTATATAAGGTAAATTGATTTCCGTTTCTGTAGAAGAGGATAATTCAATCTTCGCTTTTTCTGCTGCTTCTTTCAGGCGCTGTAAGGCCATCGGATCTTTACGTAAATCTACGCGTTCTTCATTCTGGAATTCCGTTGCCAGCCAGTCGATGATGGTTTGGTCAAAATCATCACCTCCCAGGTGTACGTCACCGTTCGTGGATTTTACTTCAAAAACGCCGTCACCCAATTCGAGGATAGAAACGTCAAATGTACCGCCACCTAAGTCGTAAACGGCAATTTTCATGTCTTTACCACCCTTGTCCAAACCATAAGCCAAGGCTGCAGCCGTTGGTTCGTTGATGATACGTTTTACATCGAGTCCAGCAATCAAGCCGGCTTCTTTGGTCGCTTGACGCTCAGAATCGTTAAAATAAGCAGGAACGGTAATCACCGCTTCGGTTACTGTCTGCCCCAAATAGTCTTCCGCCATTTTCTTACATTTTTGTAAAATAATGGCAGAAATCTCCTGCGGCGTGTACATTCTGTCATGCAGGCGAACACGTACCGTGTCATTATCGCCCTTTTCTACAGCGTATGAAACATACTTTTGTTCCGTTGTAGTGTCGCTGTAATGTTTCCCCATAAATCGTTTGATAGAGGATACTGTGTTTTTCGGATTGGTGATGGACTGGCGCTTGGCGGGTGCACCCACTTTACGTTCTCCATTCTCCAAAAATCCTACGATAGACGGCAGGGTTCTTTGTCCCTCATCTGTGGTAATTACTACCGGTTCGCTGCCTTCCATAACGGCTACGCACGAGTTGGTAGTTCCTAAGTCAATTCCAATTATTTTTCCCATGATATTAATTTTCTAATTTGAAGTTTCCTTCTGTTGTTCAACTAATATGCCAACGGCAAAAGCATGACAAAATGACGGAATACAGACTGAGATTAGTTAAAAGGGTTGGAAGGTTTGTGTATAGGTATATGATAATCAATATATTTATTGATTGTCCATTTAATGTTTAGTCTGATTAAAAAATAAAAATCGTAAGTGCTTAATGTAATGAGCTTGATCTTGATATGCTTGTTTACTTCACCAGTCTGTTCAAAAAGAAAGTGCCGAAAGGTATGAGCGATAATAAGAATGCATATGCTGCACTTTCAGTACTGAGGCGCTCTTTTTTTACCGCATTAAAAATGGTAATCATAAAGGCGATAAACAGAATACCATGTAATGAACCAACAATTCTGACAGCAATCGGCAGGTCTGCAGCATACTTCAGAGGCATGGCAATGAAAAGCAATACCAGAAAGCTATAGCCTTCAATTTTACCAACAAGGAGGAAGTTTCTAATATTTTTGTCTGCAATGGCAGTATCGTTATTCATAAGGCGAATGTTTTTTTGTCTTGAGATTTTCTTTTTTTATTCTTTTAGTGAGATGAAAATGTCACCGCAATTGGCAACATTTTTAAAGGGCAAAACTCCCTGAATACTGTCACCGGGTTGTATCATTTTATTGGACAAGTCCAACTGCTTCAAATCTTTCTCCATTTTCTTGTTTGCCGTGTATGCAATAGCGAAATTGGCTGCACCTACCGGAATTCCGAATGGAAGGGGAATATATTTTCTGTTTTCTTTAGGAGGTTTGGGATAAACAACTACGCCGACAGAATAAAGCCAGTATAAACCTGACTTTTGTTTAATAGCCTTATTGTATTCATCCATACTTACCGGGGCAATGGGTACAGTAGCGCCGCAGGAATATTGTAAATCCCGGATATTGATGGGTAATTCCGATTTATTGACAATCTTAAGTGCAATCAAACTCACATCTTGTTTTTGTTCCCTTCGGGCGAAAAAGTAGTTTTTCATGTTGTACATGACGCCTTGCCGGATAGAGTAGGAAATGGCATCTTGTTCCCTGAAATTGATAAATGGTATGGATGACATATTGATTTTGCGATATGGACGGGCGCAGCTAGATATCAGGATTATTGCAGCTAAAAGGGTAAGGGTGCGAACGCGCATTGCAAAATGTTTGACCTAAATATAAGGAAAAAAGATGGTTATACCGCGAATTTGATTATTGGACTCTCTTTTAGGGGGATTTCCCATTTTGTCTCAAATTCTTTTTTGTCGGAAACAAGGTTATTGAATATAATGGTTTGTTCAGTCAGTTTTCCTTTTTCCAGCAATTCATTCAACTGTTGCAAAGGAAAACTTCCCACCAGGTCACTGGTGATTTTATAGCAGACTTTCATGCGGTCAAAGAAATTGATATCGTACGCCTGTTCCAGTTCACGTATTAATTTCACCGAACTGTCGATAGAACATCCGCTTACATCGCATTTGCTTTCATCTGCCATCAGTACCAGAAAGCGTCTGTAATACAGCGAACCATATCCGGCTACATCCCGTTGGTGGGACTGCCATCTGTCGACGAAATTTTCCAGAATATCGCTGATGTCCCAAACTTCTTCCGGTGTGAAACTTCTGTTCGCCTGGTAAATCCAGACTTTTGAGGTTTCAGGCAATAGGTGGTAAGGTGTCAACATTTTTTTGTCCGTTAATAACTATTGGCTTGAGCAATCAGTTCCGCCAAGTCAACTACTTTAATGGAATCCTGTTTGTTTTCATTCTTTACTCCATCGGTAATCATGGTATTGCAGAACGGGCAGGCGACTGCAATCACATCCGGATTCACCTCCATCAGTTGTTCCGTACGTTCTATATTGATGCGTTTTTTTCCCGGTTCATCTTCCTTGAACATCTGACCGCCGCCGGCGCCACAACACAGTCCATTCGTTTTGCATTTTTTGATTTCCACCAAATCCGCATCCAGTGCTTCAATCACCGCACGCGGTGCCTCGTAGATTTCATTCGCTCTTCCTAGATAGCAGGAATCATGATAGGTGATTTTTTTACCTTTAAATGTACCGCCTTCCACTTTCAGCTTACCTTCATTGATAAGTTGCTGTAAATAGGTGGAGTGATGCACCACCTCGTAACTGCCGCCCAAAGCAGGGTACTCATTTTTCAACGTATTGAAACAATGCGGACAGGTGGTGACAATTTTTTTCACGCCATAATTATTGAGGGTGGCGATATTCTGCTGTGCCAGCATCTGAAACACAAACTCATTTCCTGCTCTTCTGGCAGGGTCGCCGGTGCAGGCTTCTTCTGTTCCAAGAACAGCAAAGTTAATCTGAAGCTGGTTTAATATTTTTGTGAATGCGACGGTAACACGCTGTGCTCGTTGGTCGAAACTACCGGCGCAGCCTACCCAAAACACGACATCAGGAGTTTTGCCTTCGGCAACTAATTCTGATAGTACTGGTACGTTGTATTGCATGTTAGTTATACATTATAAGTTTAAGATAATTCTATAATTAATTTAATTCTTCTGTCCATTTCAAGCGATCCTCAGGGGAGAACTGCCAGGGTGCCTGATTGTTTTCCATGTTAGCAAAAATGGTATTCCATTCAGCCGGAGAATCTGCTTCGTCCATAATCATATTTCTTCTCAGTTCTAAGATGATGTTGAGCGGACTGATATTAACCGGACATTCTTCCACACAGGCATTGCAGGTGGTGCAGGCCCTCAGTTCTTCTTTTGTAACATAATCACCCAAGAGGTTTTTGTTGTCCGTGAAATCAGGGCCATGTTCTTTTTTACCTTTGGAAATATCTTCCATACGGTCGCGGGTGTCCATCATGATTTTTCTGGGAGAAAGTTTTTTGCCGGTTTGGTTGGCAGGGCAGGCGGCAGTACATCTTCCGCACTCTGTACAGGAATAGGCATCTAACAAACTCTTCCAGGATAAATCATATACATCCTTCGCTCCGAATTTAATTTCTCCGTCGGTAGCCGGTACGACAAAACTCGGATCCAGCATTGATTTTACTTCGTGTTCTATAGCCGGCATATTGCGCATTTCACCTTTGGGCTCCGGACGGGTAAAAAAGGTGTTCGGGAATGCCAGCAGGATGTGCAAATGCTTGGAATAAGGAAGATATACCAAAAATGTCATGACCATGCATAAGTGTCCCCACCATCCTAATTTTTCAATAAAGAGCAATAATCCGTCCGGCAATGCGGAGATAAGATTACCAAGTATACCGCTTAGTAAGAAACCATATCCTTCACCATATTCCCTTACATGTAAGGTGCTGTCTGCAGCATTCATCATAAAGATGAATGTAATCAGGGTTAACTCAAATGTCAGAATTAACAAGGCATCTCTCCATGGCCATCCTTTCAATTCAGGCATTTGAAAACGAGCCACTTTAAAGGTGGTTCTGCGTAAGATGAAAATAATCGTTACGATGAATGTCAATAGTGATAAAACTTCAATAAAATTAATGACAAATACATAAAGGATTTCCAGAAAACTTCCTTGAAAAGCGTGGTATAAGATACGGTGGTTGCCCGTCAGACCGTCTATGAATATTTCTATCAGTTCTATCTGAGTGATGATAAATGATGCATAAATCACCAAATGCAGGATGGCGGCAAACGTGAGTTTGAACATCTTTTTTTGACCGAATGCAATCAGGAACATACTCTTTAACCGGAAACCCAGTGTCGTGTCAATCTGTTCCGGTTTTCCCATATTGATATTGTCATAGATTTCCTTAAACTTGCGAAACGCAACGAAAAAAGATGTACCGACAAGAGCGATAAACAACAGGATTTGTAGGATAGTTAAAAAACTCATGCTAATTTATTTGAAATTATTGCGAAAATACACCAATATCTAGTTATTTTTAAGTCTATATTTGAACGAATGTTTAAATTACAATTTATTTAGAAATAATCTAAATTATTTTTCATGATAATTCCGACAACTGCCCAAAAAATTTTAGATGCCTCCAAGATAGAACTAATAGTAGACAGAATGGCTTACCAGGCACTGGAACATACATACAGTGATGAAAATCTGGTGGTCTTGGGAATAGAACCCGGCGGCGGACTGGATTTGGCCAGGACCATAACGACCAAACTGAAAGAATATGACAGTGATAAAAAAATTGAATTCTCGTCCATTTATATTAATAAACCGCAGCCGCTCTCGGAGGAAGTACGACTGAGCGATAAAATCGATTTAAACGGAAAGACAATTCTGCTGGTGGATGATGTGGGGAACACAGGTCGGACACTTTTTTTTGCTCTGAAACCATTAACCATGTTTCAGCCGAAAAAGATAATTATCGCCGTGCTGGTGGACAGAACCCATAAAACGTTTCCGATAAAAGCGGATATAGTAGGGTTTCCGATAGCCACCACATTGAATGAACATATTATTGTACGCTTTGAGCAGGAAAAAGCGGAAGGTGCCTACTTATTTTGAATTGTGGAATAATTTTTGTAAATTAAAGAATATGAATAAGAAAATCCTATGGTGCGTCATGTTGTTTGTTGGTTCATTCCAACTCGTCAATGCACAGATACTTCAACCGACAGAACAGGAAAAACTGATTACGGAGCGCTTTGAATATATCCGGCAGATTAAAAATTATATTGGAGAATTGTACTGGAATAATTTTGCCAAAAATGATTTTCCGGGGACCATCGTTTATTTTACCGATTCGGCCTCTTATTTCATTCACCCCTTGCCTGAAATGAAAGATAAGGTTAGCAAGTACAGCCTTCTTTATAATGATTACGACTGGAATATCTGGAAATTGCGCATGCCTCTGGACAGTGCAAAGTTTGTGATGGAAACAACCTTCCAGTTTGACCCCAAGGCCAAAGAATACATAAATTACCGGACACCTGTTTTGTTTTGCAGTTCACCGGAACTTACCAAAAAGGAGAAAGTGGTCATAGGCACCACCCAGGAATGGTCCATAGCTTTGATGCACGAATTGTATCATCAATATCAATATGCCAATGAAGCTATTCTGACTTATGTACTGCGTTTGTATCAGGAAAAGAAAATGATTGATATGGATAGCTTACAAACTATTTATCTGAGCAATCAGGCTTTCAGGGATACCCTTGCTCTGGAAAATGAATTATTAAAGAAAGCATATGCATCTACCAGTATAGAGGAAGAGAAACAATTGTTTACCCGCTTCTTAAAATTGAGGAATAAACGAAACCTGGATTATTTTAAGAAGAAAAAATTCTGGATTACCACTCCTGAAAATTTCTGGGAAAAACTGGAGGGTTCATGTCTTATGATGGAAAAGCAACTCAAGGAAAATTTCAATAAAATACCGCCTACAGATTATATACTCAAGAATGATCCGATGTATGACAAGTCTTTTGCATTCAAGGAAGCGGACCCATCTGAAATTTCCTTCTATACGGAACTGAAAGACGAGAACTTCTATGTCGGCACAACGGGCTACAACATGGTGCGGTTGCTGGAAAAACACAAGGTACCCTACAAGGATAATTTTTTCAGTTATGCGTCTCTTCCACTCGATTTACAGTTGAAGTATTTTTACAAGATAAAATAAGATGCGGATTTTGATACGTAAATTATTTTCGGTAAAAATTTTTCTAAGAGTCTATCTTCCTTTGATACTCTTTGGAGCGGCTATTGTCTTTTATTGTTCCTACAAGGTGGAAAGCAATGCAGCCGGTAAGACGTATGACACCGTAGAAGCGATTCCGTACAACAGGGTTGGTTTGCTCTTAGGTACCTGTAAAACAATGAAAGACAGGAAAACCATTAACCCTTTCTGGCAGTACCGGGTTGATGCTGCATATAAATTGTGGAAAGCAAAAAAAATAGACAAGATTTTAATCAGTGGAGATAACGGATGGCATGGTTACAACGAACCGGAAGATTTTGTTGATGCGTTCCATACACTCGGAATACCAGATTCCGCCATGGTTTGTGATTTTGCAGGTTTTCGCACACACGATTCTGTCATCCGCTGCAAAAAAATATTCGGACAAAAGCAGGTGACCATCATTTCTCAGGAATTACACAATGAAAGAGCCTTGTATATTGCGCAACGGTACGGTTTAAAAGCTGTAGGTTTTAATGCACAGATGGTCAGCTTCAGAGACAATCTCTATAATATGTTCAGGGAAAAGATGGCGAGGGTCTTACTTTTTGCCGATTTGTATGTTTTTCATACGCAACCTCATTTTTTGGGAAAGAAAATAGCTATCTGAGTTGGTTTACTCTTTCAGGTATGCATCAATCCTGTCTTTTATTTCTTCCACACCGCCATCGCCGGCAAATATCTTTGCTTTTTCATAAAAAGGTTTCCTGCTTTCCAATCGTTCATCATAGAATTTTTCCAATTCCTCCGCGGATAAGCCGCTTAACAATGGGCGTTTATGCTGTCCTTTAAGTAAGCGGTAAATCACCAGTTTTTTGGTTCTGTTCAGATAAATGGTCAGCCCTTTTTTATTCATTACCTCCATGTTGTCAAAAAAACAAGGTGCTCCGCCGCCTGTACTGACTACCATATTTTGCGTGCTGTCTAAAGCATATATAATTTCCTTTTCTTTTTGCCTGAAATAAGCTTCTCCTTTTTGCTCAAATATTTCTTTAACGGTTAATCCTTCTATTTCTTCGATATGTTTATCCAGGTCAATGTAGTCATAACCCATCAGTGGTGCCAGATTTCTGCCCACATATGATTTTCCACAACCCATGAAACCAATAAGAAATACGAGCATATTGTTGATTTATTGTTCTATGTTATTCGACGCAAAGAGAAATCTTGCCTGGTTTATTCCGTTTTTTGTCAGATGCATATAGCCATTAACTGCCTGAATGCATTATTTTCCGATTCTGATTCTTGGGTCCAAAACGGCATATAAGATATCTACCAGAAAATTCATGATGATAAAAACTGATGCCGTAAATAAAACGGTACCCATGGCTACAGGGAAGTCAAATTTTTGCAGTGCGTCTACGGCGGTATATCCAAGACCTTTTATATCAAAAATCACTTCTACAAAAAATGCACCTGCGAGTAAGGAGGCAAACCAGCCGGAGATGGTGGTGACCACCGGATTCAACGCATTGCGCAACGCATGTTTGAACAACACACTTTTAAACGCCAGTCCTTTTGCCCTGGCTGTCCGGATATAATCCTGTGATAATACATCCAGCATGGCACTTCTTGTCAACTGGAAGATGATGCCTATCGGTCGTGAACCAAGGGCAATCGCCGGTAAAATCAGGTTCTTGAGTTCTAAAATTTCATTGCCGTAATCGTCAATTACCGTAAGTCCTCCGGTTTGTTCGAGGCCGGTAACATTATGCAGCACAATCCCAAAGAAATAGCCTAATACGATAGCCGAAAAATAAGAAGGGACGGAAATGCCCAACACGGAAAGGGACATCGCCAGGTTGTCAAACCACGAATGTTGTTTTACGGCCGCTATCACACCAAGGAAGATACCGACGATGCTTGCAATAATCATAGCGGCGAATGCCAGTATGATGGTTTGCGGTAATGCTCGTTTCAGAATTTCGAGGACCTCTTCCTTGGTTTGGTAAGAACGGCGAAGAAAAGGAGCCTTAATCACCAGTGCTTTTTCTTTGCTGACAGCGAATAGTTTTTTATAATTATACTTTTGCTGAGTGGCTGCATCATCGTAATGTAAGGCAATGGGCGAGAGGTCGTTCAGATACAAAGCAAACTGGATATATTTCGGTTTGTCCAGTCCCAGTTCTTTATTGATGGCTTCCACAGATTCCACATCTGCGCGCTGGCCTAACGTCAGACGTGCAGGATCCACCGGCAAAATGTTGAATAAGGCGAAAATCACAAAGATCACGCCAATCAAGACCAGAATTCCGTAGAAAAATTTATTGAGAATGAATTTGTACATAGAATACACTGAAAGATGAGTGGAAAGATACTTATTTTAAAACATTTTTTTTCAACGCTTCGTATGTGCTTAATTCATTGTAGTGGAATTTACCCGCAATGATTCCTTTTTTCAGAATCAGTAAGCCCGGGTTGGAACGCATGATGGTCTTTAGCGGTGTAGCATCTGCATTGTATATTTCATAATGCATGTTGTGTTTCTGCTCGTATGCTTCCACATCACTGATGATGCTTCCGGTGAGGATATAAACATATTTCCCTTCTTTTTCGGCTGCTGCCGCAATGGGTTTGATTTTTTCCATACCCTTGTCGCTGACTTTCTTCAGGTCAGGGATAATAATGAAAAATATATACTCTTCTTCTTCAAAAAAGGAAGAGGAATTGTCACCACCGTTGGCATCCTTGATGGCAAAGTCCTTGCACTTGGGATCATCGCCTTTTTGAATCATCACATCCTTTCTGTCTACAAAAGTCCAGTTATCCATATCCTGTGGCCAGCTGTTTTTAAATTCCTTTACCTCACCGCTTTTTTTGTTTTTATAGATGAAGGTATTTTCATACTTGTATGGTTTGGCATTGGGCGGCAGTTTTAAACAATCCGGAATGGAGGTGCCCACTAAATATGGACGGAAATCTTTAATCGGTTCATAATAGATATTCCTGAATGTAAAAGCGATGGCTGCCACAGTTAATAAGAGGAGTACCGTTTTGTTTATCTTTTTGGGCAATATTTCCTTGATGGATTTCTGTCCGAATAAAATAATCAGTATCAATGCAGTCAGAAAAATATCTTTATAAAATGACTGAACAGGAGCCAGTTTGATGAAGTCACCAAAACATCCGCAGTCCGTGACTTTGCCTGTTTTGGCTGAAAATCCTGTAAGGAAAGTAAAGAAGGCAATCAGAAGGACCAGCAACCAAATCGTACTTTTCTTCCAGGTGCCTAAAATCAAAGCGATACCAAGATAAATTTCAAGTACTATCATAAAGACAGAAACCGCCAATGCTTGTTCAGCCATTATTTTCCATAAAAAAGTCAGGGCGGGAACATATTTTTCAAATATTTCAAAATATTCCTCCATTTTTATGGCGGTTCCGGTTGGGTCAATGGCTTTTACTACTCCGGAGAAGATAAACCATACCCCGACAAAATAACGCAGGAAATTGATGGCGATATTTTGTTGTTTCAGCAGGAATTTCCCTAAGATGGTCATTACAAATGCAATTGCAGCAAAGAGTCCTATCAGTGTAATTAAATCCATAGTTTAAAAATTTTAATGTAAAAGTTATATTTCCGGCGATATGCTCGTTGATGAATTTTATTCATTTAATTTAATAATAGCAAAAATAGCATAGTTGACAATATCCATATAATTGGCATCAATTCCTTCGGAAATGATGGTTTGTCCTTTGTTTTCTTCAATCTGTTTGATGCGGTGCAGTTTGGATAAGATCAAATCGGTATAGGAACTGATGCGCATATCTCTCCAGGCTTCTCCGTAGTCGTGGTTTTTGGCAAGGAATAATTTTTTGATGCTGTCGTATTGCCGGTCATACATGCTGTTCGCCTCCTCTGCATTCAGTTCAACCGGGATATCCTGTTTGTTCTCCAGGCTCAACTGTATCAGGCCGATAATGCCATAGTTTACACAGCCGATAAATTCAGATTCAATACTGTCGCCCACTTTGTTTTCGCCTGTTTCATCAATAGTCCGGATACGCTTCGCTTTGATGTAAATCTGATCGGTGATGGAGCGGGCCCGCAATATTCGCCAGGAAGTGCCATAATCTTTTGTTTTATTTACAAAAACTGCGGCGCATTTTGCAAAAGCTTGTTCGTATTGTTTCAATGTCTTTTCGTTCACAAGAAATACTTTAGTTCAATCGCTAAAAATACATAACTTTAACTTCGTTTTCAACCAAAAGTTGTAGCGTTAAGGATTTTTATGCAAAATTTTACATTGAATTGCAGAGGTAAGTTGCTGACAATCAATACACCGATTGTGATGGGTATTCTGAATGTAACTCCCGACTCTTTTTTTGACGGTGGGAGCTATGTGAAAGATGCTCCATTATTGAATCAGGTTGAAAATGCTGAAAGACGGAGCCACCATAATTGATATCGGTGGAATGTCCACACGTCCCGGTGCTTCTGAGGTTGCAGAGACAGAAGAAAGGAGTAGGGTGATACCTGCAATAAATGCAATTGTGCGTAATTTCCCGGAAGCAATTATCAGTATTGATACTTTCAGAAGCGGAGTGGCAAAGGAAGCGGTGGAAAATGGTGCTTCTATTGTAAATGATATCTCCGGAGGTACGGAGGACGAAGGGATGTTTAAAGTCGTGGCAGATTTAAATTGCCCGATTATCCTGATGCACCTGCAGGGTGGAATTGCTCACATTCATGAACCTCCGCAGTACGAAAATTTTCTGACGGATGTATTCGATTATTTTAGTAGCCGTCTACAGAAAGCGAAAGCGTCCGGCATCAAAGATGTGATAGTGGATGTAGGATTTGGGTTTTCTAAAACACGGGAACAAAATTATTACCTGTTGAAGCATCTAAGTGTGTTTGAATGCTTAAATAAGCCCATACTGATTGGCGTGTCAAGAAAAAGCATGTTGTATAAATTATTGGAAACGACTCCTGAAAATGCATTGAATGCCACAACGGCGGCGCATATGATAGCATTGCAAAACGGTGCATCTGTACTCAGGGCGCACGATGTGAAGGAGGCCATGGAATGTATCAGGATTCATCAAACTATAAATGCCGTATGAGCAGGGTATCCGGTTTCACAGTGTTGTTCCTGTTTGTCGCCATCTTTGCCAGAAGCGAAGATATTTCAGGAAAATGGCGGGGTGTTATTATCGGGCATGTAGATAACCGTGATTATTTCATTAAAGCGGAATTGACTGCTTCGAAAAATGAAACCTATCAGATGAAACTGAATTTATTCAGCGGAGATTATGCCGGGGAGTTTTTACTGAACACGCATTTACAGCAGCCAAACAAATTATGGATAGACTCGTTTAAGATTGTCAACGAATTCCCATACGCTTATTCCCATATCCGCGATTGCTTTTCGGGATATTTCAAGCTCAGTAAAAAAGGGGATAACAAGCCGGAGCTGGATTTGTACAGAAATCCGGTGTTAAGAAAAACCGCTGATTTTATCCTGAAAGACACATTTGGAAATTATATTCCTTCTTTTGAATGCTTTACAACCGTGTTGTTGAAGCCGCTTCAAAACGATACGGTTTTTTTAGCGCTCGAAAAACAAACCGATTCCATTATCAGTAACAAAATGAAAAAATCGCAGGAGGTGACAAAGCGGAAAGTGGTGGCTGAGAAAGAGTGTACGGTAAAGCAGGAGAAAATAACGCTACAGATATGGGATAATAATCAGGAAGACGGAGATATCATCTCGTTAAAATTAAACGATGAATGGATTCTTACCAATTTTCATCTTAAAAAAGAGAAGTTGTCAATCCCTGTAGAGTTAAGCAGAAAGAATAATCAGTTGTTGCTATTTGCGGAAAATCTGGGTAAGATACCGCCGAATACAGCTGCTATTTCTATTGATGATGGTTTGTCCACCAAGACCATTATTCTCAATTCGGATATGCGTAAAAGCGAGACAGTAAAGCTCATTCTGATGAAATGATTATTTCAGTGATTTCAAGAATGCTTCCAGTTCAAAAGATTCTTCGCCTGCGGCAATAGCCAGTTCATAGGCTTTCTGAGCATACAGCTTCGCATTCGTTTTGTTGTTTAGTTTGTCATACAAATGCGCGACAGTGTCGTTGTTTTCAAAAGTACTCTTTAGTTCTACCGAACGAAGTGCCATTTTCAGTCCTTTTTCCAGAATAGACTTTGAGGTGTAATTTTCAAATAAATTATAAGCAATGCTGTTCAGTCGTTCATAGTCATTCTGACAATCGCTCGCAAATTTATCTGCCTTTTCCGCGTATTCTTTCCAGTTGCCCATTCGTTTTAATAAACTCAGTTCGTATTCAGCACACAACAGGTCACCTTTTTCAGGCAGGTAATACTGAATTACTTTTTCGGAAGGCATCTGCCTGTCCCTTTGCGGCTTTCTTGGCCTCATTCCATACCAGTTCTTCCAGCAAGTTCCATCTACCTTTTCTTTGCCGATTTCTTTGTAAAAGCCTCTTGTTATTCATTATCAAAGTTGAAACCTGTATCATTGATACTGGCGGTCGTGGTGAAAATAAACTGGATGGCGTTGCTGTTCAGCTGGTTGTTGTTTGCCTGAAAATATTTCACAGTCGACAAACTGTCTTGCGCACTGGCAGCGATATAGGAAAATTGTTTTAAAAAGGCACTGTCCCGTTGGCCTTTCAGGTATTTATTGCGTAGCGTAACGTATTGTTTGGTCGAGTCCAGCGCATCATTACATACCTGAATAAAATCTTTGGCTGGCATAGAACCCAGGCTTCTGTGTACCAGGCTACCATTCGGGTCAAAGAACAGGTAAGTGGGGAAGTTTCGGACCTCATATTTTTTGGACAATTCTATGCCTTCCCCTTTTTCCATATCTATCTTCGCGCTTACATAATAGGGGTTAATGGCTTTGCCCACTTCTGGCCTCGGAAAAATTTCTTTCGCCATCCATTTACACGGTCCGCACCAACTGGCATAGGCATCCAGCAGAATAAATTTGTTTTCTTTTTTTGCTTTGTCCAGTATCTGCTGCCAACTGGCATCGTGCTGAAATTCAATACCGGTTTCCTGAGCGCTTAAAACAACGCTTATAAATAGAAAAAGAAAAAAAATAGTTTGTTTCATAAATCATTATTTCTTTAATCCTGTTGAATCGTAGTGATATCAATCTTAAGCGGTTTCTTGTTTTCTCCGATGGCAACAAATTTAAACATACCGGAAATCGCCAGTTCGCGCTTATCTGAATTCATGAGTTCAATATAAATTTCCACTTTAATATCAAGACTGGTGTTGCCCATTTTTACCACCTTGCCAATCAGTTCAATAATAGTGCCACTTGGTATGGGAATGTTAAAATCTATCCTGTCAGAAGTAACAGTTACCATTTTTTGCCGCGCAAACCGGGTGGCGGTGATAAAAGCCACTTCATCCATGAGCTGCATGGCTGTGCCGCCAAACAACGTATCATAGTGGTTGGTGGTATTCGGAAAGACAGCTTTGAATATATGCGTTTCCGATAATGCTGCCCGCTCTTCGAATGTCATGAATTGTTTTTTCAAAGGTAATTGAAATTCATCAGGTACACAATGTTATTGTATTTTTCTTATTTTTCGTTAGCTAATCACTTATGAAAAAAATATTCTTAACGGTCATCGTAGCCACCTGTTTTTTTATGGCACAATCGGCTTATATTTATGAGAAAGAGAATGTAACCATTGTCCGGGATACGTTCGGTGTGCCACATATTTATGGTAAGACAGATGCCGACGCTGCCTATGGCTTAGCCTGGGCGCACAGTGAAGACGCATTTAAATTGATTCAGTATAACCTGTTGTTTACAAAAAATAAAATGGGCAGTGTATTGGGTAAGAATGGCGTACTTTTCGATTATGCATTACAGTTTTTTGGCGTTGATACATTGGTAGATAACAGGTATGAAAAAGATTTATCTCCTGCGTTCAGAAAGGTGGTGGAAGCATATACGCAAGGGTTGAATGATTATGCGGCAAAGCATCCGGATGGAATTTTAATAAAGAATACATTTCCATTTTCTCCGCAAGATATAATAAAAGAGTATGTAACCCTGGGTATCTTACTGGCCGGAGCAGGTCTCGACTTAAAGGCGATAAAGGAGAACCTGACAGCAGAGTTTTTTCAGCCGAATGAAAAAGGCAGTGGTTCTAATGCAATGGTACTTGCGCCTTCACGTACTGAAGATGGTAAAACCTGGTTGCTGGTAAATTCACACCAACCTATTGAAGGACAAATGGCATGGTATGAAGCACACATCAACAGTGATGAAGGCTGGAATTGTCTGGGTGGCTTATTTCCGGGTGGCGTATCTGTTTTTGTGGGCTGTAATGAGCATTTGGGCTGGGCGCATACCACTGATTATCATAATTTCGGGGATGTATATAAGATGAAAATAAGTACCGACAGAAAACGGTATTGGTATGATGGCGCCTGGAAAAAATTTACCTATAAAGTCGTTCATTTGAAAATCAAGCTAGGCGGAATCAATATCCTGGTCAGGCGCAGGATTCCGGTTTGTGAGTACGGTCCTGTTTTTAAAACCAAACATGGCTGGTATGCATTGCGTTATCCTTCCGCTTCAGATATACGTGGGGCGGAAGAATGGTATAAGATGAATAAAGCCCGCAGCCTGCAGGAATTTCAGCAGATACTGAAGATGGACGCATTGCCTTTGTTTAATACCACTTATGGAGACAGAGAGGGTAATATTTTTTTTATATCAGATGGCAGAATTCCGCTCCGCGATTCTTCGCTTAACTGGCAGCGTCCGGTTGAAGGGGTCTCGTCCGGCCTTAAATGGACACAATTATTGCCCTATGAACGTAAAATAAAATACCTGAATCCCAGCTGTGGCTTTTTATTCAATTGTAACGGGACTCCCTTACAGGCTACCGCGTATGATGAAAATTCAAAAGATTATTTTGTCGGGTTGCAGCTTTTTACCTATAACAGAAATGAACGTTTTTCCCGTTTATTGAATGAACATTCCGGAAAATTTTCCTGGGACGATTTCAAACGGATTAAATTCGATATGTCCTATGATACAGCCGGCAGATACAGGCGCAACTTCAACGCGCTGTTTACACTGAATGAAACAAAATATCCTGAACTGAAAGAGGTGATAACTAAAATAAAAGCATGGAATCTAAGCGGTGAAGCTACTGACAAGAATGCAGGTGTCGCCATGCTGACGAATAAATTTATGAATGGTAAATCAAAAATTCCATTTGCCTTTCTGATGATAAAAGAAAAACCACTGACAGAAAAGCAGGTAGTCGATGCTTTGACAAAAGCGAAAAAATATTTACTAAATAAATTTAATACAACGGATGTAGCATTAGGTCAAATACAGCGGCTGATGCGGGGGGATAAAAGCTACCCCATCAGCGGACTGTCGGAGGTGCCAAGAGCGGTGGATACAAAATTCGATAAAAAATCGGGTGTTTATAAAATGACGGCAGGAGATGGCTATATGCAATTTGTGAAATTTGGAAAGGATGGAGTGGATATTCATACAGTTTCTCCCTTTGGGGCATCCACCGACCCTGAAAGCAAACATTATACTGACCAAATGGAGTTATTTGTAAACGGAAAAACCAAGAAGATGTCGTTGATAAAAGAAGAGGTTTTGAAAAGTGCGGAGAAGGTCTATCATCCGGGGGAATAGATTCAATGAGTTTTCTTTCGATTACTTAAATAGGCGTGAATAAAAACAGCAGATAAGATGATTCCGGTTCCAATGTAGAATTTTACGTTTAATTGTTTGTTTTCCTGCAGGAAAAGTGCTGCCAGCAGGATGCCATATACCGGTTCCAGATTATTGATGAGGGAAGTGGTGAATGCATTGCTTGCTTTCAATGCTCTTAAAAATAAATTGTACGGTATAATGGTGCAAAAAATGGAAAGTACCAGTAAAAGTAGGAGATCTTTCCCATCCGGCAGGTGAAAACCACCCGGATTTTTCAACATGTAAAAAGGCAGGCAAATACACAAAAACAGCCACCCGCTCAGCATCTGTGTAAAGGTGATGAGATTCGGATGCAGTTGCTGGGTATATTTTTTATTCAGAATGGTGAATACAGCGGCAAAAAGTGCCGCCAGTATGCCGAGCAGGAACCCAAATTTAAAATTTAACTGCAGCGATTCGTTAATCAGCAGGATACCGGGTATCACCACTAATCCCAGGATAATATCCGATTTGATAAACGGTGTGCGATTAATCAGTGGTTCTGCTAAAGCAACGAATAATGAAACAAGTGCGATACAGCTTACCGCCACAGAGGCATTCGCATATTTGATGGAGCCATACCACGCCACCCAATGCAGTGCAATCAGGACACCGATTCCGGAAAGTATAAAAATTTCACTGCGGGATAAATTTTTACATTGCTTCAGCAATCCCGGGAAAAAAAACAGCACGATGCTGATAAAAAACATCCGGTACCATACCAGCGGAAACTCACTAATTGAGATAACTTTACCAAGGATGGCGGTTATACCCCACAAAAATGTGGCGGCATGCATTTGAGCATAAGCTTTGCTTCGTAGTTGCATGATGTAAAGATAAAAAGTGCATTACCCATAGTTGAAAAGGGTGTATTATATCTAAATTATGATTATTTTTAGTCAGGTATAACGTGTTAAATCAAACTTATGGAAAGAAAATATCAGACACTCAAAGATTTTTACCCTTATTATCTGACGGAGCACAGTGACCCTACCTGCCGTATGTTTCACTATATCGGCACTACCGGTTTGTTTGTGATCATCATCGCTGCGATTATGACCCAGAAGTGGTGGATGTTTTTTCTACTCCCCGTATTCGGATATGGCTTCGCCTGGATGGGGCATTTTGTGTTTGAGAAAAATAAACCCGCTACTTTTCAGTATCCCTTATACAGCCTCGCCTCTGATTTTATCATGTATTTTCATTTCTGGACATGTCAGATTGATAAAAAACTGGCAGAGGCAAAGACGATAGTTAAAGGTTGATTTTTTTTCTTAGCAGAGTTTTTCTTCTTAGCAGAGTCTCACCTAGTGGACTCTGCGTAAAAATCGAACGCAAAGTGCTTTTCAAGAGACTTTGCTGGCAAATCGAATCCCCTCCGGGGAGGAGTGCGGAACGTAGTCTTCAGCAAGTAATTACCTTGAATAAAAAATGATAAATAAAAAGTTGGCACTATCCGATTTCCCCTCTCGAGAGGTGTCCCGATAATCATCGGGAAAGAGGTGTGTCCTTTACTATTTCAGCAGTTTAAAAAGTTCATCCGATTTTACCCGGCTACTGTCTATGCCCAGTTGTATGGCTTCTTTCAGCAATATCTTAGCTTGCTCAGGTTCATTTTTAAGTACGGACAACTTCGACCTCATATACGCCTGCTCCGGATTGGTGGGGTCGGAATGGTGATAGATGAACAGCATCTGTTCCAGCCCTTTGATGTCATTCACCTGAAACAAGCGGCTCGCATAGGTGTAACCGGCTAAAGACAGAAATCCTAATAAGCGGTTATAAACGCCTGATTTATCTGCCTTGGCAGAGATAAATAGTTCGTGTATGGTGCTGTTCCAGTAAACGGTATCCCTGCTAAACAGGTTTTGCTGAAATTCCTTTTTCAAGGTGCTCTCTTTGAGTATGGACGCCTCGAACGCTTTGTATTCAACTTTAAATTGTGGCATTTTTAGGATGTATGCCTTTTGGGTTTCAAAATAACTGATATCTGTTAGCTGCTGCAGAAAGTAGATGGCTTTATTGCAGGAATTTACCGCATCCAGATAGCGTGTGCCAATCAGCGCATTTTTGATTTCTTTTTTAAAGGCTGATTTTGTAGTGGATACTAATGTATAGTCAGTAACCAGTTCCTTACGCTGCATCTTTTTCAAGAGCAGCCAGCGGAACGCATTTTCGGCTGTGATGCTATCCGGCCAGGCATGTTTTCCCGTAAATTGAATCTGATAATGCCGGTTGTTTTTTTGTTGTTCATTGGCAAACCAAAGTAAATCAGTATAATTCATATCCTGTTTGCCGTTAAATCCCAGCAATTCGCAGGTGTTGTTTTCAATATCCATAACCGAACCTCCGTAGATACAATAATTTATCTTGTTGTTGAGTCCGACATTGTTGAGTGCCGCTTTTGCACCCCCCGAAAATCCCCACAATGCCATAGATGATTCTGTAAATTGATAGGTGCTCGTCAATTCCGATAAAAGCATGGAAAAATGTGCGCTGATTGAATTGAAGTCCTTGTTGTTGGAGGAGTTATTGTTGCCAATTAAAACAATACCATATTTGTCCGCCAGGTTCTTATACAAATGAACGGGCAATGCACCGTTTCCGCTCGGGTCAAAAAATATGAACGCAAGTTTGTTTGGCTGAACAACGCCCGCAGGTTGGTAAAAGGCAAAGGATAAAGTGGTATCGCTTGTAAGTTGTATGCGGTCGTATTCTTTTCCTGCTTCGGGAAGATGCTGCTGACTACAGGCATTCATTATTAGTACCATTAAAATGGAGGCGGAAAGGATAGCTTTTTTCATAAGATGCAGGTGGGCCATTTTTGACCGTTCCGTAAAGATAAAGTACGTTTTTATAAATTATGTAATTACTTGATTTTCAATTTTAAATTTATAGGAATCAATGCTTTAAGAATTGTTAACATTTTGCAAGTATGCCGGGGTGTAATTTTGAAACGTGAATAAAAATCTGCTGCTTTTCATTGCATTGCTGTTATTCCTCGGTTTATTCGGAATCGGAGTGGTGCAATTGTTTTGGCTGAAAGGAGCAATCAAATCACGTGAGCAGGAATTCGACAAAGCAGTCTACGACGCCATGATGGATATGTCTGTCAAGATTGAGGATTTAGCCTACCAGCCGATTGTTACTAAAATGATTCAGACAAGGAAAATACACCTGG
>JAXLTW010000019.1:0-70087 GCA_046329865.1 Chitinophagales bacterium
GTCAATACTTTTCCGCTGTTTTCATTTTTCTGATTTTTAAAAAATACGTATCTTCGTTCTTGCAACTAAGTTGAAAGAATGCCGAAACAACTTGTAGTATTTGTTTTATTTCTTACGTGTTTTACTTCCTGCCAAAATTCTCAACATGGCAGGGACAGTGAAATTATTGTCAAAACTCACGCAACAGATACCACCGTTACGTCCGCCTGCGAGAACCCTGAAGCTATTTCATTTCTGGATATTGATGTCGGAGAATTATGTGTGCGGGAAAGAGAAGTGGGCAGGAGAAACAGTATTCAGAAAATCTTCAAATCGCTGCGGTTAAACCAGTATCAGTATAATCAGTTTGTGAAGGAAAGCAAAGAATATTTTGATGTATTGAATATAAAACCTGCTCAGAAATATTTTACCATCTCAAAAGAAACAGATACTTCATCTGTTTTGCAATACCTGGTTTTCAAGGCATCGGATTATGAATACGTCATTGCCAATTGCACGGACACAAGTCTGGTGCCTTATGTGAATGAGCCGGAAACAAAAAAGAAGAGATGGAAGCTGAAAAAACAAAAAACCATTCTCTATCAGCCGCTGCAAATATCCTTTTATGAAAAGAATATTGATACTACCAAAATTTACTTTGCCGCTGTGATACAAAAATCACTGTACAAGACGCTGAAAGAAAACAAGCTCGACCCATCCCTGGTGGAAAAGCTAAATGTGGCGTTTAACGGGAAGTATAATGTAAATAAAATCCGGAAAGGAGATACCTTACAATTTATTTATGACCAACTCAGCATTAACGGGCAGTTCCTGAATTATGGGCATGTGCAGGCGATCTGCGTCAAGACTAAGAAAAATTGCCTTTATGCAGTGGATTATTTTCTGAAAGATGACAGCAGTTATCAGTACGTGGATAATGCCGGAAAATACCTGAAAACATCCTTTTTGAAATCTCCTTTGAAAAAAGGGGGGAGTATTGTGTCGCGTTTTAATCTGCATCGCTTCCATCCGATATTACAGGTGGAAAAAGCACACCTGGGTACTGATTTTGCAGCGCCGCAAGGCACCCCGATTATTGCTACCGCCAGTGGTGTCATTGAAGCGGCACAGTTTACACAAAACAACGGCAACTATGTCAAGATACGACATGACCGGAAATATGAAACACAGTATTTGCACATGTCACGCTTTGCCAGGGGCATCCGAAGAGGTGTGCGTGTACAGCAGGGACAAATCATAGGCTATGTCGGCAGCACCGGATTGGCTACCGGTCCGCATGTCTGTTACCGCTTTTGGAAGCACGGTGCACAGGTGGATCCGCTGAGGGAAAAACTGAATATAGTCAGACAGGTACCCAAAAAAGAACTGAATGACTACCTCGCCTACTTTACCGAAGTCAAACAGGCGTTAGAGACCATTGCTATCCGTTAACTGTTTTTTACAACCTTATTCTTAATCGGCTTTAATGTCTGCAGATAGGCAAAGATGGCTTCAGGTCCACACTATCCATGCCCGCGGCATACATACTCCATGGCATCATGGTTTGAAAGAGGTCCGGAAGGTGATTTGATATCGGCGAGTTTGGATTTGTCTTCGAAGGATTTAAATTTCGACAAATGCTTCTTCCGTCCAGTAGCCTATACCGGTTTCCTTGTCCGTGATATTCGGAGATATGATTGTTTTGCCCGGCACATTAAATACTCTGCCGCCGGCAAAGTCCATACCTTCCACCTTTTTGCCTTTGATGGCATTTGTATGACATTCGGAACAGCCGGCAGCATTGACGATGTAAGCGCCATAAGTGGCGTTGACCGCTTTTTCAGGCCGTTTGGTAAAAGAGGCTTTCTGCGGAATGGTGTTGAGAATAATGCTCATCGGGAATTCCGGTTCAGAAGGAGGTACCTCATTTTTTATCGGTTTTAATGTACGGATATACGCAATGATGGCGATGATATCGTCCTTGTCCATATGTCCGTAATAGGGGTAAGGCATAACCGGAAAGAATGCTTTGTTATCGCGGTTGACACCGCAGGAAATGGCCCTCAATAATTCACCGTCTGTCCATTTGCCAATCCCTTCAGGCGTGATGTTTTTTGCATAAAAACTTCCCGGAAATCCCAATTCCTTGGTAAAGGCATCGCCGCCCATGCCTTCAGTTCCTTCCACCAGCGGTCCGGAAAATTTACTCCAGTCACGTTTGGAATGACAGTCAATGCATACGGTGACATGGTTCGCTAAATAAGCACCCCGGGCAATCATCTCGGGTGTTGCTTCAATTTTTAGTTCTTCCGACTTGCCCACATTAGGCAAAGCCAAAGTAAGATAGCCCAATGCAATTGCCACTATAAGCACTAAAGCAACTGCGATTCGTTTAACCCATTTTATCATAGTTTTTTATTTTTTCTCTACCTAATTTATAATTTGTTTAGAAAAATTCCAAATTATTACAATTCCTGTTTAACAAAATGAACCTAATTTCGCCTATATTGTTAGTTAGATATGTATGTAATTGATTATCTGAAAGTATTGGGAGTGATATTCCTGTTCATGTATGGTGTTTTTTTATTAGCCCAGCTGAAACAGAATAACTCCATTGTAGATATATTTTGGGGAACAGGCTTTGTGGTGGTAGTCGCTTATTTTCTGATTACTTCCGATGCTTACATCGAAACCCAAAAAGTATGGCTGGTAAAGCACCTCGTTGATTTTTTGGTGATTATCTGGGGTTTGCGGTTGTCCTCCCATATTTTGGTCCGTAATATTGGTCAGCCGGAGGATTGGCGTTATATTAATTTCAGAAAATTATGGACGAAGCACCATATTCCTCAATGGCTGGGCGCATTATTACAGGTATTTTCTCTACAGGCAATTTTCATGTTTATCATTGCCCTGCCGATTATACATGTCAACACTTCATTCTTAAGTATCAGTTATCTCACTTTTTTAGGATTAATCATTTGGCTGGTGGGTTTCTTTTTTGAGTCGGTAGGTGATTATCAGTTATCGGCATTTAAGAAAAAGCAGGAAAATAAGGGAAAAGCTATGCGCTACGGACTGTGGAAATATACCCGGCATCCGAATTATTTCGGTGAGATGATGATGTGGTGGGGGATTTGGGTCATGTCCGTGAATTTCTTTACGCCGGTCCAAACGATTATCGGCTTGTTAAGCCCCATCACCATTACCTGGCTGCTGATGAAAGTATCAGGCGTACCGATGCTGGAGAGCAAATACAAAAATAATCCGGAATATGAGGAATATATCAAGCATACACCGGCCTTCTTTCCTAAGTTTTGGTAATCAAAAACGGATGCCATCATTTTCTGATATTTATCATGTTTAATTATAATATCATCTTAAAGCATATCCCGACTATTCTTTTTATTTTTAAAAAAAATTACACAATACGCATATTGTAGTGTTGCTGTTTAGAAAAATGGAATTGAAAAAATGGATGTAGATATACAAACGGGTTATAAAGCACCTGATACCAAATATTTTCAGACTAAAGAAGAATTTGATGAGGCTGTCGGCCGTGATTTTTTATACCATGCCAATCGCTCTCTAAAAAGAGGTTATAAATTCCTGGTCGGCCTTTCACACGGACAATCACCGGCAGGAGCCTATCAGTATATCATTGATCATTACGGAGAGCTTACAAGCCCGCACAACATCTATTTTTCATTTGTCAATTCTCCGCTGAAAAGCCAGGAAGGATTGGAAGGTGTAATGGATGCGGGTTCTTTTCTGAGAACATTGATGAAGAAAGGATTGATAACCACAGCACAGGTGATAGGCAGGGATATTCATACGGATACGCTGGAAGAATATGCCGAGGAGTTCAATAGTCTTCTGAAGCAGTTCTTGCAGCAAAATAATAAATATGGGTTTGATTATGCTTTCCTCGCCTCCAATCCCAGAGGACGGGTAGCAGGCATAGAACGCAATTCAAAAACGTTCGGCTCTAAGGAGATAGCGGAAATTGTCATCATCAATAAAGAAAAAGAATTAACCACCACGCCCCATTTTTTAATGCAATCGAGGCATATTGCTTTTCTGGCCACCAAGGCAGACAAGCGCCGGCCTTTAGCCTGGCTGTATTCCACATCGGGAAAGCCGGATGAAAGTCCGAGTTTTATCCGGTATATGGAAAATCTGAAGAACAGAGTAACGGTATTCATTGACGATAAGGCATTGACATGGCCGCAAATTGAAATTAACAGGGAAACACCCTACGGCGTCAGTACGATACGGCTGGATTTAACGTATGCTTACAAGGAAAACGCTAAAGAAAAATTACCGGTCATTCTGCTGATACATGGATTTTTGGGCCTCAACTCTTTTGACGGGTTGCTCACCTCCATTCCAACCACCAAATACATTGCGGCTGCCATGCACTACGGAACGATTCCGTCGGATTTACCGGTAGATGATTATTCCAAACATGTAATGAAAAACATAGATGCCGTCGTGGATTATTTTGGTGCTAAGGGGCATCCCGTCTATATTTTTGACCACTCTATGGGGAATATTTATTTCCTGATGATGGATAGGGAATTTGAAAATCTCAGCGGCATTAAAAAATATTTACGCGGCAGGATTGGAGCCAATCCGTTTTTTGGCGAAGAAGCCAAGCATGCCCTCCTGGGATTTTTGGATAACGTCATTATCCCGTCCATGAATTTCTCTGATGCGGTCATACAAAAACCATTTTTGCTGGCGTTCCGCAGGATTATCCCACTTGACAGTAAGTCCGGTGTGCGCAAAAGAGGGATAAATCTTTCAGAAATGCTGGTCACCCGCGAAGCAACTGAAAAAAGCAATATCTGGAATGCGATGAAATCAAGAATCATCTATTTAATGACCAATATGGATTCGCTGCCGCACCTGAACAGAATTCCGATAGAACGGGCATTAAATAAAACACCGTCAAAGGTGTTTGCCATACAAACACACTCTGCCCTACAGGAATCCATCGCTTTTGACAAACAAAGAGGGCTGGTGAATATGCCTAAACACAACATACCGATACTTATTTTAAAAAGCGAACGGGATAGTGTGGCCAAATTTGTTCCCCGTCTGTATGAAGGAATAAACATCGAAGTGTTGGATATTACTAATTATAAAGAGAATGACCTGTTCAGGGAGCATTTGTACCACATGGTGAATCCGCGTAAAACGGCTAAAATCATAGATGAATTTATAGAAAAGGCGGAATTGTTGAGAACACTGCATCCGTCTTCTTAATTACTTAATATGGGTGAAAGAGGCAAAAATCCATTTTACATGCGTAATTTTGCAACTGCATGAAATTTACCGAACAACAACTATTACACGCACTTTCTCAGGTAGAAGATCCTGACTTCAAAAAGGATTTGGTTTCGCTGGGAATGATTAAGAATTTATCGTTTAACGATCATGAAATAAAATTCACCATTGAACTCACTACCCCGGCTTGCCCGTTGAAGGAACAATTGGAGAATGACTGCCGGAATGCCATCGCTCAGCTTGTTTCCAATGAAGCGAAGGTGGAAATAGAATTCACCTCCAGGTAACCACGCTTCGGAATGTGAAATCAGATATTTTACCGAATGTAAAAAACATCATCACGGTAGCTTCCGCAAAGGAGGCGTCGGGAAGTCCACGGTGTCTGTAAATTTGGCCCTGGCATTGCTTCGCTCCGGTGCAAAAGGTAGGCCTGATTGATGCGGATATCTACGGACCTCTGTCCCAACCATGCCAGGCCTGCAAAGCTCGCGTCCGGGTATCCGTCAGGTGGAGGATAAGAATAAAATTGTTCCGGTAGATTACCTCGGTATGCAGGTCATGTCTATCGGATTTCTGATACAGGATAAACAGCCCGTAGCATGGCGCGGACCGATGGCGACTTCTGCTTTGCGTCAGATTATCACGGATGCTTTGTGGGATGACCTCGATTATCTGGTATTGGACCTACCTCCGGGTACAGGAGATATACATCTTACCTTGGCACAGTTGGTGCCCGTAACCGGAGCCATCGTAGTAACGACCCCTCAGGAAGTGGCGCTGATAGACGCCCGCAAGGCGATTGCTTTTTACCAGCTGGAATCCGTCAATGTGCCTGTATTGGGCGTGGTAGAAAACATGTCATATTTTTCACCTCCGGAATTGCCGGATAAGAAATACTATATTTTCGGAAAAGGTGGCGGCAGATTGCTGGCACAGCAGTTTGAAGTGCCGTTCTTGGGAGAACTACCCATTGAACAGGATATCCAGGAAGGCGGCGATTTCGGTAAGCCCATAGCATTACAACCCGCAACGGCTGCTGCCGCTGCTTTTGATCAATTGGCGCAAAGCGTAGCACAACAAATTGCCATTATTAATGCAAGTGTCTCAGTAAATTAGTACTTTTATGGTAACCATGACAAAAGACAGCAAGATAGAATTGATGGAGAAAGTACAGAGTGCGCTGAATAATATCCGCCCATTTCTGAATTCAGATGGCGGAGACATCGAACTGATAGATATTACTGATGACATGGTGGCACAGGTAAGGCTTTTAGGTAATTGTGACGGCTGCAAAATGAGTGTATCCACTATGAAAGCAGGCGTAGAGAGTACCGTTAAGAATTTCGTTCCTGAAATAAAATCAGTCGAAGCCATCTGATACATTGCAAGCAACGCGAAGCAATCGATATGACCAGAAAACAACTTCTTCAGCAGATTAAAAAAAAGAAATCGTATTTGTGTGTCGGGCTCGATACCGACATTACCAAGATTCCACCGCATCTGTTAAAATATAAAAATCCCGTTCTGGAATTCAATAAGCAGATTATCGAAGCCACACAGGATGTTTGTGTGGCTTACAAGCCGAATCTGGCATTTTATGAAATATATGGCGCCAAAGGATGGGAGACGCTGGACAAGACGATGGCGCTCATTCCGGATACCAATTTTAAAATCGCAGATGCCAAGAGAGGAGATATCGGCAATACGTCCAATATGTATGCAAAGGCATTTCTGGAAAATATGAACTTCGATGCGATTACCATTGCGCCATATATGGGCGAAGACTCCATTAAACCATTTCTGGAAATCAAAAATAAATGGGTAATTGTATTGGGTTTGACATCCAATAAAGGCTCTCGGGATTTTCAGTTCCTGAAATCCGGCAAGAAACCGCTTTTTCAGCATGTGATGGAAAAATGCATGCAATATGGCACACCCGAAAATATGATGTTTGTGATCGGTGCCACACACGAAGAAATTTTTAAAGAAATCCGTCAGTTCTGTCCGGATCATTTTTTTCTGGTGCCGGGTGTGGGCGCGCAGGGCGGCGATTTGCAGAAACTGTCCATGTTCGGTTTGAATAAGGATGTGGGCCTGCTGGTAAACGCCACCCGCAGTGTTATCTATGCCGGTAATGGAAAAGATTTTGCTGAAAGGGCACGTGCGGAAGCACTTCGCATGAATCAGATTATGAAGACATTTCTGTAAGGATGAATGAAACGGACTGCATACTGTCTCAGGAGGAACAACAACGCTATGCACGGCATATCGCTATTCCGGCAGTTGGTTTGCAGGGACAGGAACTATTAAAACAGGCAAAAGTACTGGTCATTGGCTGCGGAGGATTAGGGTGTCCTTTGCTGCAATATTTAGTGGCTGCCGGTGTTGGTACCATTGGCATTGTAGACGATGATGTGGTATCTCTTTCTAATCTGCAGCGACAGATTTTATTTACCAGCGAAGATATTGGAAGACAGAAAGTGGAGGTGGCAAAGCGTAAGCTGTCGCAACTCAATCCGCAAATAAGAATAGATGTATTTGCGGAACGTCTGACTTCAGCGAATGCGTTGAGGCTCTTTGAGGGTTATGATATCATTTGCGATGGTACCGATAATTTTCCGACACGATATCTGGTGAATGATGCCTGTGTACTGGCAGGTAAAATCAATGTGTTTGCCGCTGTGAATCGTTTTGAAGGACAGGTTGCGGTGTTTAATTATTATTCAAAAATTAATTACAGGGATTTGTTTCCGCAGCCACCTGATCCGGAGGAAGTGCAAAACTGTGCGGAAGCAGGCGTATTGGGTACGATGTGTGGTATCATTGCAACGGTACAGGCAAATGAAGTGATAAAAATTATTATCGGAATAGGCGATGTGCTGGACGGGAAACTGTTACGGCTCGACGGATTGTCTTTAGTTCAGTCTGTTTTTACCATTCCTAAAAATCCGGATGTGGTAATAGATGCATTAATCGACTACCAACTTTTTTGCAAAACACAGCCATCGGCAGTTAAAGAAATTACACCTGATGAACTTCAAAAATTGTTGGACAATAAAGATGACATTCAATTGATAGATGTTCGGGAGCCTTATGAACATGAAATGCAGGATATTGGAGGGGAATTGATGCCGATGCACACTATTATGTCCAATCAACATAAGATTTCAAAAGAGAAACCGGTGGTCATATATTGTAAGTCCGGTGTGCGCAGCGCGAATGTTATCCGAAATCTGGAAAATGCCGGGTTTACAAATCTGTACAATCTAAGAGGCGGCATAGACCGGTTCCTGGAAAATAATTAGCGAACAGATGCGTTAATAGGTTATCTTTACATCCAAAATTAATAAATAATTTTTATGAAACGAATACTATTTACAGGATTAATCATCACATGCATTTCATTCTTGTTTTCCTGCAGCAAAGCGGATGATCCCGGAATAGACAATGAGGATGTGTATTCTGTAACGATAGATTCCAGCTTAAAGAGTTTTTATCCAAAACCTACTCCTCCCCCTTCAGAAGAATCCATATTCAATTGGAGTTTCAACCAGTTTCCATTGAGTATAAATTGCTCCATGTTATTTAAATTATATTGGTACGGGGATGATGCTTCCATACACGGGATATATACCCATTTCAACGATTTAAACGGAGATGTACTGATGGACAGCAATGGTTTTGTCAAGGCATTTGATTCCGGCGTTACCATTGATTCTACTACCGCCGGAACATGGAGCGGACCAAATGATGCCGTAGTTGCCTATGATTACATCAACCATCCGACTGCTGATTCCGGTAATCTGGCGGGTAAAGGGGATAAGTATATTGTTTTCAGTGCGCACACCGGAGATGCAGCTACCGCTCATCTGAAGCACTACGGCTGGATGCGTGTGCAGGTTTCAGGAAGCGGACGGGAACTGAAAGTATTGTCCATAGGGTTTCAGAAAAAAGCGAATACATCCTTGTATACCGGAGAATTATAAAAAATATTTTTCTTGCGTATTTTTAACCCGTAAATTTTTCGCATGGCACTTCCAAATATATATGACGCTTCAGTGGCGCAGTCACTTATCAGCAGAATCAATCATCTGACACCTGAAACTGCAGCAAAATGGGGAAAGATGAACGTGTCGCAAATGCTGGCACATTGTTGTGTGACCTATGAATATATCTTCGATGAACGAAAGGATAAGCCGAATTTTTTGTTGAAGTTGATGCTTAAAACAATCGTGAAAGGAAAGGTGGTGAGTGAAACTCCGTATTCGCAAAATGGGCCCACCGGACCGGCATTCATCATTGCAGACCAAAAAGATTTTGAAAAGGAAAAGTCACGTTTAATCAGTTATATCCATAAAGTCACGGAAAAAGGAGCATCTTTCTTTGAAGGAAAAGAATCGGTGTCTTTTGGCACACTTACCTCAGCAGAATGGAATAACATGATGTTTAAACACCTGGACCATCACCTGAAACAGTTTGGGGTATAAAAAAGTCTTTCCGGTAAATGATACCCGAAAAGACCTTACATGATGAATATACTAGTTGATTTTTGTTAGATGTAACTTTTCATCTGTGGGAACCCGAAACCCTAAGATAACGGTATTCATTGCATTCCCAGTTATCCTATAAGTGACATCTGCTTCTTCACCGGAACTTTTTTTCATATGAATAACTCCGGGACTTTTTACTGTCCATTCAAACTGATTGAAGCGCTGATTTGAAATGAATCCTCTGTCCAGGATAAATCTTCTTTCTGTACCTGTTCCGTCTACGTTGAATGTAAATTCTACCTTATTTTCATTATCCACCGCATTAAATCGATTCTCTTCCTTTTCCCAGCTACCCACCAGTTTGGTGTCGATTACTTGTTGCGGCGCTATTGAATCGGTGTCTGCTTTTTTACAGGATGTCGTTCCTGCCAACGTAAAGCATACCGCTAATACTGCCAATACACTTTTTGTAAATTTCATTGTTTTCATACTGTTTTGTTTTTTAATTGTGATAATTTGATGATGTAAAATTCTACATATCTGCCATCAAAGAGATAATGGATTACAGCAATAAGAAAAATTCAGGGTTTTCCGCTAGTGAGTTTAATATGGCAAAAAAGCTTATATAGAGTGAATATTTGTCGGAATCAACACTTAAATAGTGAAGAGGTGATTTTAAAAAGTGTCAACCACAAGGGAACTTTACTAATAATTCAAAAGCGTCCTAAATCAGGACGCTTTTGCTTAGCTATTTGTACAAATATTATTTATTTACACATGGAGCGCTCTGTTGCCCGTTGCCGCTAATGCGGCTTCTTTTATGGCTTCCGTGTAGGTTGGGTGTGCATGTGAGATGCGGCTGATGTCTTCTGCGCTGGCGCGGAATTCCATCGCCACCACGGCCTCTGCAATCATGTCGGCTGCACGGGCACCAATCATGTGTACACCCAGAATTTCATCGGTAGTAGCGTCTGCCAGCACTTTCACGAGCCCGTCGATATCCATACTTGCTCTCGCTCTTCCTAAGGCGCGCATCGGGAAGGAGCCTGCTTTGTAGGCAATGCCTTTTTCTTTCAGTTGCTGCTCGGTTTGTCCCACGGCTGCGACTTCCGGCCAGGTATATACCACACTCGGAATCAGGTTGTAGTTGATATGCGGTTTTTGTCCCGCAATGGTCTCTGCCACAAATACCCCTTCTTCTTCTGCCTTGTGTGCCAACATCGCGCCACGCACCACATCACCGATGGCATAGATATTCGGAACGGCGGTTTGCAGATGGTCATTCACTTCCACCTGTCCGCGCTGGTTGGGTGTAATGCCAATGTTTTCGAGGCCTAGTCCTTCGGTATAAGCGCGTCTGCCGATAGCTACTAAACAGTAGTCAGCATCCAGTTTTATTTCTTGCTCTTTTTTATCCAAGGCCGTTACTGTGACGGAATTTCCGTTGTTGATAGCGCCGGTAACTTTGTGCGATAAATAAAACTTAACGCCCAGTTTTTTCAGGCTGCGTTGTAATTCTTTGCCCAGGTCGTCGTCCATCGTCGGAATAATTTTATCCATAAATTCCACTACAGAAACTTGCGTGCCTAGTCGCTGATACACAGAACCTAATTCCAGGCCAATCACACCTCCGCCGATAATGACCATAGATTTTGGCAACTCCGGCAATGACAATGCTTCAGTCGAGGTGATGATTCTCGTTTTATCAATGGATAAGAACGGCAAGGTAGAAGGCTTGGAGCCGGTGGCGATGATGGCATACTTCGTTTCAATCTGTTCTTCTGTTCCGTCTGCTTTTTTGATGGAGATAGTGGTTGCGTTTACAAATGATCCATGACCATTATAAACCGTCACTTTATTTTTTTTCATCAGATAGTCTATGCCTCCACTGGTAGTTTCCACCACTTTCGCTTTTCGCGAAATCATCTGCGCAAAGTTTACCTGTGCTTCGCTGATTTCTATACCATGTTCTTTGAAAGTATGCTGTGCATTGTGGTAGTGCTCGGAGGAGTCCAGTAATGCTTTGGACGGAATGCAGCCCACATTGAGACAAGTACCGCCTAAGGTGTTGTATTTCTCGATGAGTGCGGTGTTAAACCCTAATTGCGCGCAACGGATCGCGGCTACATATCCGCCCGGCCCGCTGCCTATAATGGTGATGTCGTGTTGTGTCATTTTTTAGTATTTAGAGGTTAGTACTTAGTACTTAGAATTTGATTTAATCGGGGCAAATAACATTTTCTGAAATTCTGACAGTTCGTTGGAAATTTTGTTAAACGCTTCTTCGGTGATGAATTTTTGCTGTAAACTGATGATGCTTTGAGTATCCAATTCATAAGAAGAGGCATCTGATATTTCAAGAAAACGAATGAATTCTTTTGAGGAAGTTTTTCCAGCCCCTTCAGCAATATTGGAAGCCATGGAAACACATGCTCTTCTCATTTGAGCAACCAATCCGAATTTTTCTTCATTCGGAAATTGTTTAGTTATTTCATATATAGTATCAGCAATAGCTATAGATTTCTGCCAAACCTTTAATTCTTTATATTGATGCATCTCTAACTACTAACTACTAATTACTAACTACTATAATTCTAATAAACTTTTCACCGGATCGCTGCCGGTCAACATTTTTTCCGGATTTTCCAGGTAATCTTTCACGGTAACTAAAAAGCCTACACTTTCCTTACCGTCCACAATTCGGTGGTCGTAGGATAATGCCAGGTACATCATTGGTCGTATTTCAACTTTGCCATTGATGGCCATTGGCGGTTCTTGTATTTTATGCATACCTAAAATCGCAGATTGCGGTTGATTGATAATGGGGGTGCTCATCAGCGAACCAAAAACGCCTCCATTGGTAATGGTGAACGTACCACCTTCCATATCTTCCATGGTAAGGTTGCCATCTCTGCCCAGTAAAGCCAGGCGTTTCACCTCTTTCTCAATTTCAGCAAACGATAAACTTTCTGCATTTCGTATAACAGGAACCACTAAACCTTTCGGAGTGGAAACAGCAATGGAGATATCGCAGAAGTCGTGGTAGATGATATTTTCATCGTCGATGTAGGCATTGATGGCGGGGAATTTTTGCAATGCCAATGCACACGCTTTGGTAAAGAAAGACATGAAGCCTAAGCCGATGCCATTCTTCTCTTCAAACGATTTTTTGTATTGGTCACGAATCTGATGAATGCGTGTCATATCTACTTCATTGAATGTAGTTAACATCGCAGTTTCGTTTTTCACCGCTACCAGACGTCGTGAAATCGTTTTACGCATGCGCGACATTTTTTCAACTTTTTCGCTTCGCGAAAACTTGTCCACGGTCGATAGTTGATGGTCAACAGTTTCTTTTATTGTTTCTGTTTTCTTTTCTGTGGACTGTGGACTATCGACTGTTGTCTTCTCTACTTTCAATGCATCTTCCTTAGTGATTCTTCCATCAACGCCGGTACCTTTTACCTCTGAAGTTTCAATGTTTTTTTCATCGAGTATTTTTTTCGCTGCTGGTGATGGTGTGCCTGTTGCGTAAGTATGGTTGTCGGTTAGCTGTTCACTGTTCACCGTTTCTTTTATTGCTTCTGTTTTTTGCTGTGAACTTTCATCAGTCAACTGTGAACTTTTCTGCGAACTATCAGCTGTGGACTGTGGACTGGCAACTGTGGACCTTTCCGGTGCTACAGCATCCGTATCAATATAGGCTACCAAACCGCCGATTTTAATATCATCTCCTTCTTTGGCAACACGTGTAATGACGCCGGCTACTTCGGCAGGCATCTCAAAGGTGGCTTTGTCGGATTCGAACTCTGCCAATGGCTGGTCGAGTTTTACATAATCACCGTCCTGTACTAACCAGGCAGCCAGTGTTACTTCCGTTACGGATTCACCGATGGTTGGGACTTTTATTTCTACTTTGCTCATGTTTAATTTTGTTTGCTAAATCTAAGTGTTAATATTCTTCTATTTTTAATGCTTCTAATGGTATTGTATTATAAATAGATTCTAATAGTATTAAGTTCTTTATATTGTTAGAAACATCAATTTGAAGTCGAAACTTAAACCATGTGTAATGATGTTTTGTGCTATTAAAACTGCTATCCATGCATGCAATATAGAAGGTGTTATCAGTTGTATCGGCTTTATCCGTATCAAATTTATATATTTCTCCGGCAGGATTGGAGTTAAAAATTTCTTTAGATTCTTGCGATTCGTTTAAAAAGTCATCTAACTTGATGATGTCATTTAATTTATATGTTTTAAAATAGTAAAAAGGAAGATATGAAGTGTAGTATGCAAAATAATTATTAATAAGTGAGCCTATTCTGAATGATGTTGTATTACTATGCTTAATTCTGGAGTAGATTCCTATTATATCATCAATGTTGTCATTGTTTATATCATAGTTGATAGTATCTATTTTTGTAGTGTCCTGAAATAAAGGAGCAGTTCCATAAATCACATTTATCTTAAATGTATCATTGTAAACATTGTGAATAAATGTTTCAGATGAATTGTTTTCTTTTTTACATGCAACAACAAAAAACGTTAAAACTAACAAGCTAATTATATAATATGTATTTATAGTTCTTCTCATATAAAAATGTTTATAACCCAAATGCCAATTCCACCAGCGCTTTCTGTTCTTTTTCGTGCAACTTGCTGAAGCCGGTGGCAGGAGATGAAGCCTGTGGCCGGGCAATGCATTGTAAATATTTAGCTTTACTGTAATTCAGCAAAAGGAACGAGTAAGCGCCCATGTTAATGGGTTCTTCCTGCACCCAATGGAAACTGGCTTTGCTGTATTTTTTGATGATGGCATCCAGTTGTTTGTCCGCAACCGGATACAATTGTTCTAACCGGACAATGGCAACATCTGTTCTGTTATCCGCTTCTTTTTTCGCCAGCAGGTCGTAATAGATTTTTCCGGAGCAGAATAATACTTTTTTCACCTTGCCCGCTTCGTCTGTATGTTCGTCATCTATCACTTCCTGGAATTTCCCTTCATAAATCTTTGAAATCGAATCAATACATTTCGGATGTCTTAACAACGACTTCGGTGACATATTAATCATCGGCTTTCTGAACGACCAGGTTAATTGTCTGCGCAATGCATGGAAGAAGTTAGCAGGGGAGGTGATATTCGTCACCACCATATTCAGTTCGCCGCATAGTTGCAGAAAACGTTCTAAGCGTGCAGAACTGTGCTCCGGGCCGGCACCTTCATAGCCATGCGGTAATAATAACACCAGTCCGCTCTGCCGGTTCCACTTCGTTTCACAGGAAGCGATAAACTGGTCGATGATGATTTGCGCACCATTGTCAAAGTCGCCGAATTGTGCTTCCCAAATCGTCAGTGGCGCTGGAGAAGGCAGTGAATAACCAAACTCAAAACCTAATACACCGTACTCGGATAAGTGAGAATTGTAGATATGAAATGTTCCTTGTTTTCCATCTTCTGCAATATGGTTTAAACGGTTGTATTCTTCATTGGTCACCTCATCATACAAGCAGGCATGTCGATGGGAGAAGGTGCCGCGTTTTACATCTTCCCCGCTTAGCCGCACGTCTTTACCTTCCAGCAGGATGGAACCATAGGCCATTAGCTCCGCTGCCGCCCAGTCTACCGTATGGTTTTCACGCATCATGATGCGCCTCTGATCCAGGTATTGCTGAATCTTTTTCAGCGGACGGAATCCTTCCGGTACTTTTACCAGCGCCTTAATGATTTTAACCAACTCGTCTTTAGATATTTTGGTTTCCGGCGATGCTTCAAAATCATTCTGTTCGGCTTTGCGCAAGGCTTGCCAGGCAAGTTCCGTAGACTGTGGTTTGTATTTTTTCTCCTGTTGTTTGTAATCGTTCAAGCGCGCCTGCAATTCAGCCCAGAACTCCTCTTCCATCTTTTTGGCAAACTCCGCTTCCGCCACACCCCAGTCGTACAGTTTTTTCTGATACAAATCCCGAACGCCTGTGTGGTCCTTGATGATTTTGTACATCTGAGGTTGTGTGTACGACGGGTCATCCCCTTCGTTGTGCCCCCACTTTCTGTAGCATACCATGTCTACGAAAACATCCTTGTTAAATCGCTGACGGTACTCTGCTGCCAACTCAGCTACATAGGTGACACATTCCACATCGTCGCCGTTGACGTGAAAGACAGGTGCCTGAATCGTAGAAGCAATCGATGTACAATAGTTGGACGTACGTGCATCATCGAAATCGGTGGTGAAGCCAATCTGGTTGTTGATGACAAAATGAATGGTTCCTCCAACGGTATATCCTTTGAGTGATTGCATTTGCAGCACTTCATATACGATTCCCTGTCCTGCAACGGCCGAGTCGCCGTGAATGGTGATCGGTAGGATTCTGTCATAATCGGAGTTGTAGATGGCGTCTGCCTTTGCTCTGCAAAATCCCTGTACCACAGGGTTCACAGCCTCCAGGTGGGATGGGTTTGGCAGCAATTTGATATATACCTCTTTCCCGTCCATCGTTTCGTACTGGGATGAATAGCCCAAATGGTACTTTACGTCACCGGTGCCGGAAGAGAAATCGTTCGGTGCAATCCCTTCAAATTCTGAAAATACCTGTTCGTAGGTTTTTCCAACGATATTACATAATACGTTCAGTCTTCCGCGGTGTGCCATACCAATCACCACTTCCTGTACGCCGTGATTGGCTGCTACATTAAACATGGCGTCCAGAGCGGGAATGGTGGACTCTCCGCCTTCTAATGAAAATCGTTTTTGCCCGATATATTTGGTGCCGAGGAATTTTTCCAGCACTTCACTTTCATTAAGTTTGGAAAGAATCCGTTTTTTCTTTTCAATGGGGTGTTCGTAGGCGATATACCCATGCTCGATCTGTTCGCGCAACCATGCACGTTCATCCCTGTTCAGCACATAATTATATTCCCAGCCGATGGTGCGGCAGTATATCTGTTTTAACCTGTCGATGATAGAACTCAATTTCGCTTTGCCGATGCCGATTTCTTTACCAGCGTGGAACTCCGTTTCCAGGTCCGTTTCGTCCAGTCCGAAGAAATGCAGTTCGAGGTCGGCATGCCGGTCCCTTCTTGGCCGCAACGGATTGGTATTGGCGAGCAAATGTCCTTTGTTGCGGTAACCGCTGATGAGTTTCAGAACCTTGAATTCTTTTGGGGATACAACTTCCCCTGTAGCAGTGAGTGAGGAAACGGCAACATTGTCTGTTTCAATTGCTTTGCCGTTTTGCCCGAATTTGTAGGCTAAATCAAACCCTGCAAAGAATTTGCGCCATTCCGGATCAATTGAGTTGGGGTCTTTCTGGTAATCTTTATATTGAGCGTCAATAAAACTGGGATGAGCATTGGAAAGTATCGAAAAATCGTCCATATTAAATTAATATTAATCAGGTTGCAAATATCGTGGTTTTAGCAGGAAAAAGCCATTAAAAAGCGTTATTTTCTTATTGTATAATCAGGAATTCGGATAAAAAGTTTACAATTAACCTAAAATTCACTTTTTTTATTATAAACCTTTGAGTATCTTTGCACACTCAAATAAAAAAAATGGCACATCATAAATCGGCTAAGAAAAGAATCAGACAAACCACGAAACGCAGACTGGAAAACCGTTACTACGGTAAAACCACCAGAAATGCACTGCGTAAGTTTTTAGGGTTATCGGATAAAGGCGAAGCGGAAAAAACCATGCCGTCTATCGTGGCAATGGTAGATAAACTGGCTAAAAGAAATCAAATCCACAAGAACAAAGCGGGCCATTTGAAGTCAGAAGTAATGAAACATCTGAATGCGTTGAAAAAATAATTTCCGCTTTTTTATGGAAAATAAAGGATTGGTGTATCTCAATGGTACACCAATTTTTATTTTATGTATGCTGAATCCACCAAACTAACCATCAAACATTGGGCAGAGGAAGACCGACCCCGTGAAAAATTCATTTTAAAAGGCAGGCAAAGTTTATCCGATGCTGAATTGCTGGGCATCATCATCGGTTCCGGTAATACGGAAAAGTCTGCCGTCGAATTGGCCAGGCAAATACTGGCCTCCGTTCAGAACGACTTGTTTGAAATGGGTAAAAAATCCATATCGGATCTGATGCAATTTAAAGGTATCGGAGAAGCCAAGGCGATATCCATTGCAGCAGCCCTGGAGCTTGGCAGAAGAAGGGCACAGGCGGAAATCAAACCCAAAGACAAGATTGTTTCGCATCGCGTCGCTTTTGAGATGTTATCACCCGTCTTGTCAGATTTACCGCACGAAGAATTCTGGATGATATGCCTGAACCGGAATAACCGGTTTATCTCCAAACATAAAATCAGCAGTGGCGGCATATCCGGAACCGTAGCAGATATGAAAATGATTTTTAATATAGCGGTCAGGGAATTAGCGAGTGCGATAATTTTGTGTCACAATCATCCATCAGGAAACATTCAGCCGAGTGAACCGGATAAACAACTTACCCGAAAAGCCGTGGAGGCAGGAAAATTGCTGGAAGTGTTGGTGTTGGATCATATCATCATTGCTCAAAATACGTATTACAGTTTTGCAGAGCAGTTGTTGCTGTAAGGAGTGTATTTTTGAGCAATACATCCGTTTTTTATATTTTAAATGGATGATAAATGTCATTTGATCGATTAGACTAAATAATTAATATTGCAAAAAAAAAGATATGAAAACTGTAACGAAAAAGATAATGTTTTTAATCACCCTTCTTTTCTTATTTTCTTGTAGTAAGGAAGGAGGTAAATTAGGTGGAAGCACTGACCTCGACTTAACGAAGGTTGGAATTGCTGATTTTGGAATAAATGCCACCAGTTCCGGAGTTGATTTCCCAATCATTACGGCAAATGTAATCTCTAATAATGGCGGAGATGTTACGTTCAGAATTCTCCTTGATTTTACCGGACATCCTGACTCTGCAGTTCTCGTACCGTTGATACCCTCTTATCTCAAAGATGCACAAAACAGGGTACAGCATGACATTAAAATGCGATTTACATCTTTGGGAATACAGGATTTTGAAGAGAACTCAGACAGCAAGCCTTTCACCATTGTTAAATATGATGCAAATGTGGGAGATAAATATTTTTTTACAACAAACAGTGGTAAAACATTAATCAGAACGGTGACTGAAAGAACGGATGAAGATGATTGGCCATTTACTATGTTCAATATAAAAACAATAAAGGTAGAACAGGATGAGTTTGGTGATATTTGGGATGCAGTTATTGAAAAATTAGTTTTTAGGGCAAATCATAAATTTGGATTGGTATACGTTGAGGCAACTTTAACAAATGGAAAAGTGATTAAAGCAGATATTATCCCATGGCATATAATTTAGGATGAAAAATTTTAAAATAAGAAGTGAAAACAGGCTCATATTCTTGCCTGTTTTCACCTCTTAAGAATCAAAGACTACCTCCAACCTCCGCCCAATCCTTTATAGATATTTACCACAGCGTTTAATTGCTGTTTTTTAGTTTCGATTAAATCCAGCTTGGTCTCGAGCGCATCCCGTTGGGTCATTAATACCTCGAAATAATCGGCGCGAGCCGAAGTAAATAAGTCGTTGGCTACCTGAATGGATGTGTTCAATGCCTGCATCTGCTGGGATTTTAACGCATAGATCTTATCGTAGTTATCGATCATGGATAATTGAGTGGCCACTTCTACATATCCATTCAATATGCTGCGTTCGTAGTTGTACACGGCTTGTTTTTGGCGGGCATTGGAAGAAAGATAATCTGCTGTGATGGCATTCCGGTTGACCAATGGTCCTAACAGATCTGCCGCCAGAGAACCAAAGATAGATGCCGGCAGTTTGATCCAGAATGCCGGACTGAAAGCATCCAGGCCTAAACTGGAAGAGATTTTCAGCGACGGATAAAATTCTGCTTTGGCTACTTTCACATCTAATTTAGAAGCATCCAACTCGAGTTCTGCTTTTTTAATGTCCGGCCGGTTCGATAACAATTGCGATGGTATTCCGGCATGCACGATCATCGGCACCATATTCTCGAAATTATCCTTGTTTCTTGGAATGTCTTTCGGGAAACGGCCCAGCAACAAACTCAGCTTGTACTCTGTCTCTTTGATTTGCTGCAAAATTTCATACTCTTTGCTTTGAGTGCCCAGTACTTCCGCTTCAAATTTTTGTACCGCTAACTCTGTGGCACGGCCGGCTTCTTTTTGCACCTTAACGATCTCCAGCGCATTTTTTTGCGTGATGATATTTTGGCGCACGACGTCCAGCTGATTATCCAATGCCACTAACTCGTAGTATGAATTTGCCACTTCTGCAATCAGGTTGGTGAGCACAAAATTCTTACCCTCTATTGTGGCGAGGTAGCGTTTGACAGCGGCTTTTTTGGCGTTGCGCAATTTCTTCCAGATATCGATTTCCCATTCCATGTCGACTCCTATCCTGAAGTCTCCCAGAATTTGCGGCACTTTTTTGCCCGGTGTTATTTCAGTAGATTCATCACCGGCACCCTGGCTGGTGTAGCGTCCCACTTTATCGGCGCCAAGGCCGACGTTCAGTCCAAGTGATGGCAATAGAGCCCCTTTCTTCACTTTGATGTCGTTCTTTGCAATTTCAATTTCCTGCAAGGTGATCATCAGCTCCTGATTATTCGCCAGTGCTGTGTCGATCAGCCTGACCAGATTGGAATCTGTGAAGAACGTGCGCCAGCTCATAGTGGCTGAATTGGTGCTGTCAGCAGTCGTCGTATTGCTGTATGCCTGCGGTGTGCCGGTGTTGGCTTCGCGTTGCGCAACTTTCGGTATCTTACACCCATTGAAACCTATGAGGATACTCAGCAGGAGGAGCGTGCGTGTTATATTCTTGTTATACATGATTATCAATTTCTTCAGTTAATGGATTTTCTTCTTCATCTTTTATGAGTTGATTTCTGGCGGCAATACTTCCAAATACAAAGTATAATCCCGGGATAAGAAGCACCCCGAATACCGTTCCGATCAACATCCCGCCTGCCGCGGAAGTACCGATGGTTCGGTTGCCCAATTTACCCGGTCCGGTGGCAAACATCAATGGAATCAAACCAGCTATAAAGGCAAACGATGTCATTAAAATAGGACGGAAACGGACTTTGGCTCCTTCGATGGCCGCCTTATAGACTGAATACCCTTCACTGTGTCGATGAGTCGCAAACTCTACAATCAATACGGCGTTTTTACCCAATAAGCCTATGAGCATTACCATGGCTACTTGTGCATAAATGTTATTTTCCAGTCCGAATAATTTTAAGAAAAGGAATGCACCGAAAACACCGGCAGGTAAACTAAGGATAACAGCCAAGGGAAGTATGAAACTTTCATATTGAGCTGCAAGGATGAGGTATACAAATCCCAGACAGATCAGGAATATGTAAAACGCCTGATTGCCTTGTGCTACTTCGTCTGCAGAGATACCTGCCCAATCTATGCCGAATCCGCGAGGTAATGTTTTTCTGCTACCTCTTTAATCACATTAATGGCTTCCCCGCTACTGTAGCCGGGGGCTGCAGCACCGCTGATCTCGGAGGAGTTGTACATATTGTGTCGTGTGATTTCCGATAAGCCGTACACTTTTTCCATCTTAATGAAATCGGAGAAAGGCACCATTTCGTCCCGGCTGTTCCTTACATACAATTTCAGAATGTCTTCTGGCAGCGCGCGGTATTGCGGTGCTGCCTGCACGATTACTTTGTACATCCTTCCGAATTGTATAAAGCTGATCTCGTAGTTACTGCCCATGAGCGTGGAAAGTGTATTCATGGCGTTTTCTATAGTGACGCCTTTTTGTTGTGCCAAATCATTGTCTACCCTCAATAAATATTGCGGGAAGCTGGAACTGTAAAAACTGAATACAGAAGTAAGCTCTTTGCGTTTGTTGAGTTCCTTGACAAAATCATTGTTTACAGCTTCCATCTTTTTATAATCTCCGCTGCCGGCTTTGTCTAACAGGCGCAACTCAAAGCCACCGGCCGCACCATAGCCCGGCACAGCGGGTGGTTGGAAGTATTCGATATTCGCACCCGTTATATCTTTGGTCTTTTCTTCCAGCTCGTTGATGATTTCCTGTACACTGTGTTTTCGTTCACTCCAGTCTTTTAAGTTGATCAGGCATGTTCCGGAGTTGGATCCGGTGCCCTCTGTAAGGATCTCATAACCTGCCAGCGCAGAAACTGATTTTACACCTTCGACTCTTTCTGCTATTTTCTGCAGGCGTTCCGCTACGGAGTTTGTGCGTTCCAGTGAGGAACCCGGAGGTGTCTGTATTACGGCATAAAACATCCCTTGGTCTTCATTCGGTATAAATCCGGAAGGAACCGTTTTATTCAAGAGATAAGTGCCGATACAGAAGGCCAACAGTAAGCCAAAGGTGATAGTCCTCCGGTTCACAATCTTACTGAGGATATTCTGATATTTGTCTGTATATCGGCTGAACCAACTGTTAAACCCGTCGAGGACTTTGTCTACAGGTGTTCTCTTTCTTTCTTTGCCATGGTTGTTTTTTAAAATAATAGAACACAGTGCGGGGGTCAGTGTCAACGCTACAACTCCCGAAAGGACGATAGAGATTGCCATGGTAATGGAGAACTGTCTATAAAACAAACCCACAGGGCCTGAAATGAAAGCGACCGGTATGAATACCGCCGCCATCAAGAAGGTAATAGCAATGATGGCTCCTGAAATTTCTTTTATGGCTTCTTTCGTGGCTTGCCGTGGTGTCATGTGGGAGGTCTCCATTTTGGCATGCACCGCTTCAATCACTACTATGGCATTATCCACTACAATACCGATGGCCAGTACCAATGCAAACAAGGTGATCATATTCAGGTTGATACCAAAGTATTGCATGAATGTAAAGGTTCCTATCAAAGAAACGGGAACCGCAAGGGTAGGGATAAGCGTGGAACGCCAGTCGCCGAGGAATATGAATACGACCAAACCTACCAAAATGAACGCCTCAATCAGGGTATGTATTACTTTCTCGATAGAAGCATCGAGGAAGGTGGAAACATCGTAACTGATTTCATAATCCATGCCTTTGGGGAAGCTTTTCTTCAGTTCCGCCAATTTTGCCTTGACATCTTTTATGACCTGGCTGGCGTTACTTCCATAGGATTGTTTTAATACGATAGCGGCAGATGGCCTGCCATTCAGGTTGGAATAAATATCATACATCGAACTGCCAAACTCTATATCGGCGACATCTTTAAGGCGCAATAGCTCGCCGTCGGGATTGGAGCGCAATATGACGTTTTCATATTGTTCTTTTGTGGTGAAGCGGCCGGTGTATTTGATAACATACTCGAATGACTGTGAGCGTTTACCGGAGCTTTCGCCCGTTTTACCGGGAGATGCTTCTAAACTTTGACTGGACAACGCTTCCATTACTTCATCTGCAGAGATGTTGTAAGCCAGCATACGGTCCGGTTTCAGCCAGATACGCATGGCGTATTCCCGGTTACCGAGGATATCTGCGAAGCCTACCCCGTTTACCCGTTTTAATTCGGCCAATAAGTTGATATCGGCGTAGTTGAACAGGAATTTCTGATCCGCCTGTTTGTCTTTGCTGTAAAGGTTTACATACATCAACATGTTGGATTCCTCACGGGATATTTTTACCCCTTCACGTACTACCAAAGGAGGTAGTTTGTTAACCACTGAGGCAACACGGTTTTGCACGTTCAGTGCCGCCACGTTAGGGTCAGTACCTAAGTTAAAGACAATTTGTATACTGGCCTCGCCGTCATTACCGGCGTCAGAGGTCATGTATTTCATTCCGGGAACGCCATTTAAGGCCCGTTCTAAGGGAATGATTACGGATTTGATCATCAATTCGCCGTTCGCACCCGGATATTCGGCGGTGACATTTACTTTTGGAGGAGAGATGGATGGGAATTGTGTAACGGGCAATTGCGTAATCGCCAAAAGCCCCAGAAACACAATAAATATGGATATTACTATGGATAATACCGGTCGTTGAATGAATCTGTTGAACATAATTTGTTTGGGTTAAGGTTCTGTTATTCGGCTTTTAATCGCAAGTGTTCTAACACTTCTTCCGGTTTGCGGAATTTAAATTCTATTTTATCGTCATCTTTTACTTTTTGTACGCCTTCCAGTACGATCTTATCGTCAGCATGTAATCCTTCGGATACTACATATAAGTCGGGCATCTCGGCGCTCACTGTGATATTTCTGGAGTGCACTACATTGTTCTTATCCACGACAAAAACATAATGCTTATCCTGAATTTCATAGGTGGCTTTTTGCGGAATGATGATGGCATTCTTGAGTGGGATGGTCATCAGTACTTTTCCGGTCTCCCCGTGTTTTAATAATTTATTGGGATTTGGGAAGGTCGCCCTGAAAGCGATATTGCCCGTTTCATTGTTGAATTCGCCTTCAATGGTTTCAATGGTGCCTTTCGCTGGCAGGATACTATTATTGGCCAATAACAGGCGTACTTGCGTCTTGGTATTGTTGTTGGCCTGCTGCTTAAAGTCTAAGTATTCTGGTTCAGAAACATTGAAGTAAGCAAACATCTTGCTGTTATCAGAAAGGCTGGTCAAGAATTCCCCTTCATCTAACAGACTGCCTAATTTTTTCGGCAGGCGGTCAATGACGCCATCAAAAGGAGCACGGATTTCTGTGAATGAAAGATGTACTTCAGCTAGTGAGGCTTCTGCCTTTGCCTGTTCCAGTTTGGCCTGCGCCATAGCCAGCTCATTTTTGGAGATTACATTCTTGTCTACTAAGGTCTTTGCATTCATCACTTCAATCTCAGCTTCCTTCACTTCAGCTTGTTGTTTTCTCACTTCAGCCTCATATATTTTGGGCATAATTCGGAATAACACCTGATTGGCTTTTACATATTGTCCCTCATCAACATAGATATTTTGCAGGAATCCCTTTTCCTGGGTACGGATTTCTATATTTCGGAAGGAACGTATTTGTGATACGTACTCTTTGGTGTAAGAGGTATCCATCTGTAGCGGAGAGGTTACTTCGTACGATACGTTTTCTTTTTTTTCTTCTACTTTGGTAGAACAGCTTGCGAATAACAAGGGTATTGCCAGCCAGATATACAAGGGTGTTATTTTCATTTTGTAAATATTTTTTTTGCGCATAAAACTCAGAAGTCCTTACGATACTTGTGTCGTTCAGATTAGATGAAACCGGTAAATTTAATGGGAATGTTGAGTGGAGATCGCTCGCGTTCAAATTATAAACACCCTGAATAATATGTATCTCTTGGGTGTGTATTCTCCCGACAGGGAGGTTAAAGTGCTATTGAAGCACTTATTATGGAATAAGGTGGCTGAGAAAGATGATGCCTTCTGAGGCTTGTAAACACCAATGGAGTTAACCGGATCATCATCTTCATCCGATTGATAATAATCCTGAATAATATTTGAGAGCAGTTTACTGCAAACCGGACTTTGCAACCCATTGTTATTGTCAGATTTAATGGCATCCGCTACAGGATTAATTGCAGTATATTGATGTGAATGAGAATAAGCGCCGATTCTGCCGGTTACATTTAGTAAGAAGACAGCTAAAAGGATAAATAATAATGTGGCTTTTATTTTCATCGAGTCAAAATTACATAAGAGTTCATTTTATACTTAAAATGAAATCACTAAAATATGTTAAGTGGAAAAAGTTTGACTTTATTTTAACAAATTACCGGTGTATTATTTTTTTTAAAAAAGCGGAAGATGCCGTTGTAGCTATCTGCTATTCAGTAAATTCCTTTATTTTCTGCTCCCAACCGGTACAATTAAATAGTAATATTAATTCATGATGCGGTTGTCTGCGTGTTCAGGGTTTTGAAAATCCCCTGTCATTGGCTTTAATTAACTCAATAGCAACACCATATAAACATGAACACATTGTAACATTCGCCTAATCAGCGTATCTTTGCAATTCATTATAAATAATTATTTTTTTTATGGAAGGATTCAGAGCCTTAGGATTAAGCGAAGACATTTTAGAAGCATTAGAAAAAAAAGGGTATGAAGTGCCCACACCCATTCAGGAACAAACAATACCACTTTTACTAAACGGTAACTTAGATATTGTAGGACAAGCGCAAACAGGTACCGGCAAAACGGCTGCCTTCGGATTGCCGATTTTGGAACGATTTGACCCCACTCAAAGAAGTGTACAGGCGCTGGTACTGGCACCCACCCGCGAATTGGCGATTCAGGTAGCGGAAGAAATCAAAAGTTTTAAAGGTTCAAAGAGAATCTGGATTACCACCGTTTATGGCGGTGCACCCATCAGCTCACAGATGCGGGAACTGGAAAAGGGAACGCATGTGGTGGTAGGTACACCCGGACGTGTAATTGACCTGATAGAACGAAAAAAGTTGATTCTGGATGAGGTCAAATATGTAGTATTGGATGAAGCGGATGAGATGCTCAACATGGGCTTCATAGACGATATCGAATTAATTCTGAAATCCTGCAACAAGGATCGCAGAATGTTGCTGTTTTCCGCTACGATGCCGGACAGGATATTGTCATTGGCGAAACGCTACATGGGAAAATTCAATATGGTACAGATTGCCAAACAGGAAATTACCAATATCAATATTGACCAATCTTATTTTGAAGTGCCGGACCGGGATAAATTTGATGCCTTGTGCCGTGTCTTGGATATTGAAGAAGATTTTTATGGTATCATTTTCTGTAACACAAAAGCAGAGGTGGTGGAAATCTCGAATCACTTGAATGATAAAGGCTATACAACGGATGCATTGCATGGCGATATCCAGCAAAATCTGAGAGAAAAGGTGGTCAAGCAATTTAAAACCAATAAATTCGGAGTATTAGTTGCTACAGACGTAGCGGCGAGAGGTATCGATATTTCCGATCTGACACACGTTATCAATTACGGATTACCACAGGACCCAGAAAGTTATGTACACAGAATCGGACGAACCGGAAGGGCCGGTAAGTTAGGAAAGGCCATCGCTATCATTTCACCTTCAGAAAAAAGAAAACTGCAATTTGTTGAAAGGATTGCCAAATCCAGAATGAAGAAGGGAAAATTGCCGGATGCAAATGATATGGTGAAAATCAAAACACGACGATTGACTGAGCATATTGAGACCATTATCGTTACAGAGCATTATAACGAGTACATGGAGCTGGCTGCGCAGATTTTGGGTGAAACAGAACCACAGGTGATTGTAGCGGCGTTAATCAAACATTTTGCGAAAGATGAATTGAATCCGAAAGCCTATAAACAAATTAAAGAATCAATTAAGGAAGAATTTGGAGGCAGAAGCGACCGTTTCGGCAGCAGGGACAGAAGAGATGACAGAGGTGGACGACGGGATGACAGGAGAAGTGACAGCCGCCGTGACAGCCGAGAAGGGGCGCCCCGAAGAAGAAGTTCATCGTCTGCACGTTTGTTTTTTGCAAAAGGCAGAGTAGATGGAATGACACCACGGTTGTTACTGGAAGAACTGAATAAGAATGCTGGTATCGAATCCAGAAGGATCGATGATATCAGGATATTGGATAATTTCTCCTTCTTCGCCACCAGCAGTGATGATGCGGAGCAGATTTTAGCGGTATATAAACGGAATAAAGGTGCTGGCAAACCAATGGTTGACCGTGCCAGAGAACGTGAAGAAAGATAGTTTATTTTTTACCCCTTTTCTTGTTTTGCTCGTGGTACATACTGATACCAAAAGAGAACATGTGACAATGTAATCTGTTGGAACGATAATAATAGCTGTATCTCAATAGTAAGTTGTCAAAGGAAAATGAATGCTGCCTTTTTCCCATCGGATAAAATTTTAGTTCAGCACCTGCTTTATAGGTATTCATCGACGATAAATCGTAATCGGACGTGTAATAAGCTTCATTAATCAGATGTTCTTTGTAGGGTTTGAAAAATTTTGAACCCGATTGATGATAGACTCTTACGAACGGACTTAATGTAAATTGCGGCACTATCTTTATGGTGCCTTGCAGTTCGATAGCATTTGCGATGATTCCGAAATTGTCCGCATAAAAAGAATACTGGCTTTTCAGGATGAAGCGTCTTCCGATAAAAGCATTTAGTTTGATGGAAAGTGGAAATTTGAACCGTTGTTCCGGAAGGTTTTCAACACGCAGACTGCTATCGGAAAAATAAACCCTGTGAAACGGAGTAGCCAGTAAGCCCTGCTGATAGGCAAACTCAGGATAAATACCCAATATTATTTTTTTGGATAAAACCTGTGAAAAGCCAAATTTGAAGGTATACGAATTTCTTCGGTACACATCATACCACTCTTTATACCGCAGTTCTTCCGGATATACCAGTCTTTCCGGCCGCATGTAATCGGGATTTAACCTGCCCCATCGCAAGTCGTCAAAAGACAGGAATACGCCGAATTGATAAGAGCGCATTTCGGACGGTTCGGTATATTGCATCGAGAAAGAAACGGGAGCCGAGAGATAATCAGATTCCAGTCCCACGCCTGCTCCGCCACCCATTACGAGATTTAAATTCTTTAACCGGCGCTGAAAACCTGCATCCAGATGAAAATGATTATCTCTGATGGATGCAGACGAACGGATATGATCAATCTTATCGGTAGATGCCGAACTAATCACGTCAATACCGCCATGCAAAGAAATTTTATTGAGTTCCCTGAACTGATGTTGAATCGTCAGGCCGGTTGCATAAACGGATAATTTTTCCGTACCGATTCCGCCGGTTATCGCAGAATTGTTTCCATCCTGATTGTAATAGGAAAAGGTAAGCTCAATATCTGTTCTGGATAATTTTCTTTTCTCAAACGATGTACTGTCCGGCAGCTGTGCCTTCAGTGGATAATAGAAAGCCATTAAGCCGAATATGAAAAATGTTTTTTTCATGCCTTTCAGTTACAGCCGCATCCGCCGCTGGTGTAAATGCCTCCTGCCGGCGATGCACCTTCCCGTATGCCCTCGGAATTTTCTTCAAATTTTCCCGAAATACTGTTGCTTATCTGCATTTCCCGGTCGTTCAGATATACGCGCTGATAGGGTTTTACTGTTTGGCAGCTGCTGGTAAATGCCATTGCAGTAAACAGTAAAACGAAAATCTTAAAGCGCACCATCTTCTATATTTATATGCCTGGATAAAAATACACTATTTTCAGAATTAATGACAATAGCATGGGTATCCGGAAGTTGATTGATAAAATAGATTCCTGCATCTGCCCCCATGACATAAACAGCCGTTGCCAGCGCATCACACAACTCAGCACTGGAGTGAATGATGCTGACACTCTTTATTCCGGTAAGTGGCAACCCTGTCTTAGGATGAATGGTGTGCGAATAACGGATGCCGTTTTTCATGAAGAATTGTTCATAATCACCCGAAGTGGCCGTTGCACCATGTTGCATTGGAATGGAAAAGATAATTTGATTTCTGTCGTCCGGGTGCGAAATGCCAATCTTCCATAATTCTCCGTTCGCCCTGTTTCCAAAAACCGTCAAATCCCCGCTTGCATTTATAACGCCGCCTTCCGCATTTTTTTCTTTCCATAATTTTCTGACACAGTCAGCCGCATAACCTTTGCCTATCGCAGCAAAACTGATATGCATGCCTGTCCTGGACAAATAAACACGGTTGTTATCCAGCAATTGCAAGTATTCATATCCTACCGTTTGCAACGCATCCCTGATTTTCTTTTTACCCGGAAAGGAGAAATCCTGCTGTTTGAAATTGTATAACTTCTTTAGCGGACCCACTGTGATATCAAACGAACCCTGCGTCAGTTGCGATAGATGTTGAGTGCGTTTTAATAATTGATAGACCTCTTCCGGCACCTCTACGGGCGTGATGCCTGCATGCTGATTCAGCTGAGCGGTTACCGAGGTCGTTGAGAATTCAGTCAGTAAGGATTCAATGCGTTTTATTTCCTGTAAGCCTTCCTGCAACAGCGCTTCTGCGGCATGTTTGTCTTTGGCAGTGATGATGAGCTCAAAAAGAGAGCCCATTAACTTTGTACTAATCTTGTGTTCAATCATTACTGTAAAATTGAAGACAGCGCGGCTTTTAGCTTATCTGTAAACGGAGCGGCCGTTTCATGCTGAAATGAAATGACCGCTGTTTTTTTATCGGGGCCGACTAATACGAACATAGGGAATATCCCCTTTGGATTATATTGTTCCGCTAATGATTCGTTTTGTTGTATCAGCTTTTGCGGAAGTTTTTTCTTTTGTGGAAAGTCGGCATGTAATAGCAGTAAATTTTCCCGGATAAAATGCTGGAAAGATGAGTCTTTCATGATTCCTTTTTCAAACTGGATACAATTCTTACACCAGTCTGAACCCGAGAAAACAATCAAGACCGCTTTATGCTCCTTCTCTGATTTTTGGAAGATACTGTCTTTATCCATAAATGTTTGTGCAGCTAAAATTTCGAAAAGAAAAATCAGCAACGGTAAGAGGAGAGCTTGAATTTTTTGCAGCATTCGAACAGACAGGCTATAAAAAGATATCAAATTTATAGAATTGACAGGTTCCCTGATGCCTCCATCACCATTTTTATTGAATTTATTTCCACATAGTGCATAACCTATTGTGCATTCTTCACCCTTGTTTTAATTAGTGTTCCCGGCTCATTTCCACATTCAATCCACATGAAAATTTGAGATATGCACATTTTTTGACTTATTAACATGATTATCAATGGTAAAAAGTGGTGGAAAGTGGGAATTTGTGTGACTTTTGTTCTATTTTTGTTTATCAAATCTCAAAAAGGGCAAATGATAGGTTTAACCGGTAATTATGAAGTAAAAGTGGATAGCAAGGGCAGATTGCGCTTGCCGACCAATCTTTTGCAGCAATTGCCGGAAACGGACATCAAACAGTTTGTCCTGAATAAGGGTATGGGCAAATGTCTGAGACTTTTTCCAAAAGCACAGTGGGACAGCGTTACACAGGAAATGAGCAAGTTCAGCTATTTCCGTACGGATGAACGCAATTTCCTCCGCGCATTTTACCAGCTGGCCACTCAGGTGGAAGTGGATAGCAATGACAGAATTTTATTGTCTAAACGCCTGATGGAAACAGTAGGCATCACCGATGAAGTGGTAATCACTGCATTTCACGATGTGATTGAAATCTGGGACAGCAAGACCTATGCAGCGACTATTGTGGAACCTGAAAATTTTGCGGATATGGCGGATGAGGTTTGGTCAAAACTAAATAACAATAAATAGTTCTTTAAAAAGAGGAGAAAAGTACATGTATCATATTCCGGTAATGTTGAATGAATGTATAGAAGGTTTGCAACTCAAGCCGGACGGAATATACGTAGATGTGACTTTTGGCGGTGGGGGACACAGCAAAAAAATACTCGAACAATTAAGTGAGAAGGGAAAACTGTTTGCATTTGACGTTGATGAGGATGCCAGACAGAATGTGCCGGATGATAAGCGGTTCGTTTTGATACAAGCAAATTACAGACATCTAAAACGATTTTTAAAATTGTACGGCGTAACTCGGGTAAACGGCATCTTGGCTGACTTTGGGATTTCATCTCACCAGATTGATGAACCCTCCAGAGGTTTCGCCACCCGCTTCGATGCTGAGCTGGATATGCGCATGAACCGGAAAGAAGGGATGAGTGCTAAAGATGTGGTGAATACATACTCTGCCGAACAGCTTCAACATATTTTGGGTTTTTACGGAGAAGTCATCAACGCCAAAACGCTGGCAAATAAGATTGTGGAGCAGCGCGCTATTCAGCCGATAGAAACCACTAAAGATTTAGTGGAAATCTGTAAAACGGTTTCCAAAGGAATTGAAGTGAAATATCTCTCTCAGGTTTTTCAGGCCATCAGAATAGAAGTGAACGATGAATTAAACGCTATCAAAGATTTTCTGAGACAAAGTGAAGATGTATTGGAAACCGGCGGCAGGCTGGTCATTATGAGTTACCATTCATTGGAAGACCGCCTGACAAAAAATTTCATGAAAAACGGTGTGTTCGAAGGTGAACCGGAAAAAGATGTATTTGGCAGGTTTGAACATCATTTAAAAGCGATTACTAAAAAACCGATAGAAGCAGGAGCGGAAGAGTTGAAACGTAATCCAAGGGCAAGGAGCGCCAGATTAAGGATAGCAGAGAAAATAAACTAATGACGGAAGAAGAAGTACATACAGATGTGACAGAGCTGCACGGAAATCGTGTACAACGCATGGTGGAGTCTGTATTGCGGGTGTTTGGTATCGACGATTTTATTTCTTATGCGCAGGTGATGCATAATTACCTGTTTGTGGCAGCTATCGTTTTTATTGGTGTTCTGGAGATATTCAACACGCATCTGGCAGTACGACTGAACCGTAATATCACGAAGAAACAGAATGATATAAAAGAACTGAGGTGGGAATATATTGGCGCTAAAACAGAACTGAATCTGAAAAGCAAACAATCGGAGTTGCAAAAGGTACTGGAGCCTTACGGATTAAAATCGTTGCAGGAACCACCTAAAAAGATAGAAGTAAAGAAAGGAACACTGGAAGAATAAAATAAAAGTATCGCGTAGGCGGCGGACAACACTGCATACCTGATACACACACTGAATACTATGAATATAAAGTCCAACATACTCATTCGAATCTACCTCATTGGCGGGTTGTGTACGGTATTTGGTATTATAGTATTGGGAAAAGTTTATCAGATTCAGACGTATAAGAATGGCTACTGGAAATCACTGGCAGACAGCCTTACGACGGACTATTTTGAAATTCCGGCAGAACGCGGCAACATCTATTCTTCGGATGATAAATTACTGGCTACATCCGTTCCGTTCTTTGAATTGCATGTGGATTTTGCGTCCAAGGCGATGACGGATGATATCTTTAAAGAGAATGTTGATTCACTGGCATATTATATGTGGAGCAAATTCAATCAGAATACGGTTACCGGGTACAAGCGTCAGTTGATTAATGCCAGAAACCTGAAGAAACGCTACTTCTTGTTGTGTAGCAATGCCGACTATACCTTGTTGAAGGAAATTAAACAATGGCCACTTTTCCGGGAAGGTAAATTTAAGGGAGGATTGATTATTGAAACACGTCAGGAGCGCACCAATCCCTATGGTTATCTGGCGCAACGCACCATCGGATTGGTTCGGGATAATGCAAAAGACATAGGACTTGAAGAAGCTGCGGATTCCTTGCTGAGCGGAGCAAAAGGAAAAATCCTGAAACAAAAAATTGCCGGAGGAGAATGGATTCCTATCAACAGAGACGGACAGATTGAACCCAAAAACGGATATGATATTATCTCCACGCTGGATTTGGGATTGCAGGACATTACAGAAACAACTTTGTTGCAAGCCGTTACCCAATATCAGGCGGAATATGGATGTGCTATATTAATGGAAGTTAAGACCGGTGCCATCAGAGCCATGGCGAATCTTGGGAAGAATAAAAACAGCGAAGGATTTTCTGAAAATTATAATTACGCGCTGGCGCTCCGCTATGAACCGGGTTCTGTGTTTAAGACTGCCGCCTATCTGGCCTTATTTGATGACGGATACCTCACTCCGCAAGACTCCATCAGTTCCAATCATGCATCTGCGAAATTCGCCAATGTGGTTCTAACCGATGACGGACATAATACCCAGTATGATTTTCTGACACCCGGTAAGGCGCTTGCCATCTCATCCAACGTGGCAATCGCCAAATGGATTGTTCAGTATTACGGCAAAGACAAACAAAAACTGTATGATAAACTGGAACAGTTTGGGCTGACGGATAAAACACAAATAGACCTGAAGGGAGAAGTTTCTCCGTTGATATTAAAACCGGAAAAATGGAATGCCATCTCATTGCCGTGGATAGCGCATGGTTATGAGGTAAAATTTACTCCGCTTCAGCTGCTGACATTTTACAACGCCATCGCCAATAACGGAACACGCATGAAACCGTATTTGATACAAAGTGTTCTGGATAACGGCAAGCAAATACGAGAGTATAAACCACAAAGTACCCAGCACAAAATCTGTAATCCTAAGGCAGCCGAATTCGCTAAGGAGATATTGTTGCGTGTGGTAGAAGATGAAAATGGAACTGCCAGAAAAATCAAATCTCCTTATTATCGAATTGCGGGAAAGACCGGTACCGCTAAAATGAGTACTGATCACAGCGGATATTCTGATAAGAACCTGTCAACCTTCGTTGGCTTTTTCCCGGCAGATAATCCATTGTATTCCTGTATAGTGGTAATAGGAGGTGCGGAAGGACCCGGTACCACCGGAGGTGTAGTGTCTGCGCCTGTATTCAAAACGATGGCGGATAAGATTATTACATCGAATATTAAATCCAATAAGGCCATTAACAAGGATTCTTCTTTACTGAATAAAAAATTACCGGTAGTGGCAGGTACAACAAACACGATAAAAGAGTTGAATCAGAAGTTCAACATTCGTTACGATTTTAAACAAAATTGGGAATATGCAAAACTGAGGAGTGATTCCACCAGACATTTTTATGTTTCTAAAATTCAGGTATCAAATAGCGTAGTTCCGCTTGTGAAAGGAATGTTGTTGGATGATGCAGTTTCTATTTTGGAAAATGTAGGAATGAAGGTCGGCTTTGTAGGAAAAGGAAAGGTGGTGGCACAGTCAGTTCCGGCCAATACCCCGGTTGTAAAGGGAAGTTACATACAATTAGTATTGAATTAGTGAAAAAATTAAAAGACATACTGAAAAATATTCAGCCACAAAAGATGGTGGGCTTAGATACCGTAACCGTAAATGCGCTTCAACTGGATTCCCGTAAGGTAGGAAAAGGAGATGTATTCTTTGCAATCAAAGGTACCAATGTGGATGGCCATTCTTTTATATCAAAAGTGATTGAGCAGGGTGCCGGCGTCATCGTTTGTGAAATGATTCCTGCGGAATTGCATCCTGATGTCACCTACGTGGAAGTAAAAGATGCAAGAAGGGCATCTGCCGTGATGGCTTGTATTTTTTATAACCATCCTTCTGCATCTCTGAAACTGGTAGGTGTAACCGGAACCAATGGCAAAACATCGGTTGCTACGCTACTGCACCAGATTTATTCTGAACAGAAATTTAAGGTTGGTTTGCTTTCTACGATTGTCAATAAAATTAATCAAACGGAAATCCCATCTACGCACACCACACCCGACCCGATTGCCATTAATGCATTACTGCGTCAGATGGCTGACGAAGGAGTGGGTTGTGTGTTTATGGAAGTCAGTTCACATGCGGCGGATCAGGACAGGATTTTCGGGTTGAATTTCGCGGGTGGGATTTTCACCAATATCACGCATGATCATTTGGATTACCACAAAACATTTCAGGAATACATTTATGCGAAGAAGAAATTCTTCGACCAGCTTCCGGAAACCGCGTTTGCCTTAACCAATATCGATGATAAGCGCGGTGAAATTATGCTCCAAAATACAAAAGCAAAAAAATACACGTACGCTGTCAAGAGTCTTGCCGATTTCCGATTTAAAATTCTAGAAAATGCCTTTACCGGACTGGTGGTACAATGTGAAGAGAAGGAAGTGCATCTTAAAATGACAGGAAGGTTCAATGCCTATAATTTACTTGCAATTTATGCCACTTGTGTTTTGCTGGGTATGGAAAAAGAAGAGGCATTGATTGCCATCTCAACATTGAAAGGAGCGGAAGGCAGATTTGATTGCATCACCTCTGAGCTACAGCGAATTATTGGCATCATTGATTACGCCCATACACCGGATGCATTAAAAAATGTACTGGATACCATAAATGAAATCAGGACACACAATGAGCAGGTGATTACTGTGGTAGGCTGCGGCGGCAACCGCGATAAAACGAAACGCCCGGATATGGCGCTTATTGCAAGTGAACTATCCTCCAAAGTGATTCTGACTTCGGACAATCCGCGCAACGAGAAGGCGGAGGATATCATCAGTGATATGAAAGCGGGAGTTCCGCCTCATAATTACAATAAGGTAATGTCCATTACAGACAGAAGGGAGGCAATACGGGTGGCCTGCAATCTGGCACAGGAACGGGATATCATTTTACTAGCAGGCAAAGGACATGAAAAATACCAGGAGATAGATAATGTGAAATACCCTTTTGATGATAAGGCAATATTGCTGGAAATTTTTAAGGAACTAAATAAATAAGATAGTATGCTTTATTACTTATTTAAATATCTGCAGGAAACATTTGGATTGTCAGGCTCCAGGCTGTTCCAGTACATCTCTTTCCGCGCTTCTTTGGCAATCATACTGTCACTGGTTATTTCCATGCTGATAGGACGAAGCATTATCAAGTGGCTGCGCAAAATGCAAATCGGTGAGTCCGTCAGGGATTTGGGGCTGGAAGGCCAGATACAAAAGAAAGGAACACCCACCATGGGCGGAGTCATTATTATTGCCGCTATTGTTATTCCTACATTGTTGTTCGCCCGTTTGGATAATGTGTATGTCATTTTGTTGCTGGTATCTACCGTCTGGATGGGCGCTATCGGATTCCTGGATGATTACATAAAAGTGTTTAAGAAAGATAAGGAAGGATTAAGAGGCATGTTCAAGATATTGGCCCAGGTGGTGCTGGGCCTGGTGGTGGGTTGTGTATTGTATTTCCATCCTTCTGTGAAAGTGAGAGATTTTGACAATGTATTCATCTATAAGATTGACAGCAAGGGGGAGATTGACTGGGATAAACCTGAACAAGTGGTTTCTTCCGGACATGTGATGTATGAAAATAAAGGTATCAGAGTGGGAGACGAGTATCTCTCGCACGAGACCAAAGCGCTCAAAACCAATATCCCATTCTTCAAAGATAATCTGCTGGATTATTCCTATTTCTTAAAACCTTTTACAAAGGATTACCAGAAATGGGGCTGGATATTTTTTATTCCTTTTGTGATATTCGTTATCACGGCTGTATCTAATGCTGCCAACCTCACGGACGGTATAGATGGACTCGCGGCAGGCGTATCTGTGATAGTACTGACTACTTTAGCCATTTTCGCCTATGTATCCGGTAACGTAAAAATTGCGGATTACCTGAATATTCTCTATATCCCCAATTCTGAAGAGGTGGTTATTGTTTGTGCTGCGTTAATCGGCGCCACTATTGGTTTTCTTTGGTACAATTCATTTCCGGCATCTGTCTTCATGGGTGATACCGGAAGTCTTATGTTGGGTGGTGTCATTGCAACTGTATCCTTAATTGTAAGAAAAGAATTATTAATCCCTATTCTTTGCGGCATCTTCTTCATAGAAAATGTATCCGTAATGCTGCAGGTAGGATATTTTAAATATACCAAAAGAAAATATGGTGAAGGTAAACGCATTTTTAAAATGGCGCCATTGCATCACCATTATCAGAAAGACGGATACCATGAAGCCAAGATTGTGTTACGGTTCTGGATTATAAGCATCCTGTTAGCGGTCATTTCATTTGTTACCCTGAAAATCAGATAAACACGATATATAATCAATGCAATCAGAAAGAATAGTCATATTAGGAAGTGGTGAAAGCGGAGTAGGTGCCGCCATCCTGGCTCAAAAGATGGGCATGGAGGTGTTTGTGTCTGATTATGGTACCATCAAACAGTCCTATAAAGAAGAGTTGGCTGCATTGCAGATTCCATTTGAAGAAGGAAAGCATACAGAAGAAAATATTCTAGCAGCAACCACCATCATCAAGAGTCCCGGAATACCAGACAAAGCACCCATTATCAAAAAAATCAGAGAGAAGAATATTCCCGTTATATCTGAAATAGAATTCGGATTCAGATATACCCGATCCAAGGTGATTGCCATTACCGGCACAAATGGTAAAACGACAACAACCTCCCTTACCTATTACCTGTTGGAGAAGGCCGGATTGAATGTAGGATTAGGCGGAAATATCGGAACCTCTTTTGCCAGACAAGTAGCTAATGGCGATAAGGATTATTTTGTCCTTGAAATCAGCAGTTTTCAGCTGGACAATTGTGTGACATTTAAGCCTTTCATATCCGTTCTGTGCAATATTACAGAAGACCATCTGGATCGCTATGACTACAAATTTGAAAATTATATCGCTTCTAAATTCAGTATTACCAGGAATCAGGATGAACAAGATTATTTCATCTATTGCGAGGACGATGCTGTAACCATGCAGTATCTGCAAACTGCCAACCAACACGTACAGAAAATCCCTTTCTCTTATTACCACAAAGTAAGCAACGGCGCTTATGTAGAAAATAAACAATTAATTATCGAACTCAATAAAACCAACTTTACCATGCCAATCAGTGAACTCTCTATCCACGGAATCCACAATTCCTACAACTCAATGGCTGCTGCCATTTCCGCTAAATTAGTCGGTGTACGCAATGACAAAATCCGCGAAAGCCTGGAAGATTTTAAAAGCCTGGAACATCGTCTTGAATTTGTCGCTACCATCCGTAATGTTGACTTTATTAACGACTCAAAAGCAACCAATGTCAATTCAACATGGTATGCGCTGGAATCTATGACCAAACCAACCGTTCTGATTGCAGGCGGCGTAGATAAAGGCAACGACTATACTCTGATAAAAGATTTGGTAAACAAGAAAGTGAAAGCAATCATCTGTCTGGGTAAGGACAATGAAAAACTCCATGAAGCATTTGCTTCCGAAGTCGGATATATTGTCGATACGCAAAATATGGAACAGGCGGTGCAAATGGCCTATAATATAGCGGATAAAGGTGATGTGGTTTTGCTTTCTCCTTGCTGTGCCAGTTTTGACCTCTTTGAAAATTATGAAGACAGAGGCAAACAGTTCAAGCGTAATGTATTGAATCTGTAAAACAAATATCGATGCTGGGAAGGATTATTAACAACATAAAAGGAGATAAGTACGTATGGTATATCGTTGCCACACTCAGCGCTATTTCATTGTTGTTGGTGTATAGTTCTACCCGTTCACTGGCATACAGAGATACCGGTGGCGATACGGAATACTACCTGCTGAGGCATGGGTTTATTTTGACGGTAGGTTTGTTTATTACGTATTTCATTCATCGCATCGATCACGGATACTTCTCGCGAATGGCACAGATGATGCTGATTTTATCGATTCCATTATTGCTGTACACAAAATTTTTTGGAGTTCGGATCAACGACGCCAGCAGGTGGGTTCGCATTCCGGTTGTTGGTTTGACCTTTCAGTCTTCTGATTTTGCCAGACTCGCGCTGATTATGTACACCTCCCGCATGCTTTCTAAAAAACAGGGTGTTATCAAAGATATCAGGGAAGTCGTGTTGCATATAATGCTGCCTATTGTGGTTGTATGCGGACTGATTATGTTGGATAATTTCTCTTCTGCTGCGATATTGTTTGCCACCTGTATTGTTGTGTTGTTTGTCGGTAGGGTTAGCACTAAATTTATGCTTGCCATCATGGCAGCGGGTGCACTGGCGGCAAGCCTGATTTTTGTCGTGTCATGGTATGGTTTTAAGGACCATGGCCGCGCGGATGTTTGGCTGCAGCGAGTTGAAAACTGGACAAACCCCGATTACAATTCAGATGATTTTTACCAGCAGAAACAGGCTTATATAGCGATTGCAAAAGGTGGACTGTTTCGCATTGCGCCCGGAAAAAGTACACAGTGTAATTTCCTTCCGGATGCTTTCCGGATTTCATTTACTCCACGCTGATAGAAGAATATGGACTCTTGGGCGGAGCTGTGTTGTTTCTCTATCTCTTTTTTATGTGGCGGCTCATTCTTCTCGTAAAGAACAGTCAAAGAGCATTTGGGGCGTTGATGGCAATTGGGTTAGGGATTAGTATGGTATTGCAGGCCATCATTCACATGGGTGTGAATGTGCATCTGCTGCCCAATACAGGTATTACGCTTCCATTCATCAGTTGGGGGGGGTCAAGTATTTGGTTCAACTCTTTTGCGCTGGGAATTATATTAAGTGTAAGCAGGCATGTAAATGAAAGGGCTCAACAGAAGCCCCAAACAACAGCAAGAAGACAGAAGCTGGAGGAGATGGATGTTTGATACTTTAAAAAAGGAACAATAAAGAAAGTGAGTAAGACACATAAGTATATTATAGCAGGCGGCGGCACAGGGGGACATATCTTTCCGGCAGTGGCAATAGCGGATGCATTAAGGCAAAGTCAACCGGATTGTCAGATTTTGTTTGTGGGCGCCAAGGGAAGGATGGAAATGGAAAAGATGCCGCAAGCAGGATATGATATTGTCGGATTGGAAGTGGTGGGTTTGCAAAGAAGTCTGACGCTGAAAAATTTATTATTTCCATTCAAGCTATTAAAGAGCTTGTTCCAGGCGTTCAGTGTTCTGAGGAAGTTTCAGCCGGATGCCTGTGTTGGCGTGGGTGGTTATGCCAGCGGACCGGTTTTATTTATGGCGGCGTTGCGGGGTACAAGGATTTTTATACAGGAACAAAATTCATATCCCGGCATTACTAATAAGATATTGTCGAGGTTTGCTGCCAGGATTTTTGTGGCATACGATAATTTAAACCAGTTCTTTAAACCGGAAAAGATATTGCTTACCGGAAATCCTGTCAGAAAAGACATAACCTCCGAACTGCCTGCAAAGAAAGATGCATTAGCTTTTTTTAATTTAAAAGAAGATAAAAAAACCATTTTAATCATTGGAGGCAGCCTGGGCGCCCGCACCATTAATACATCTATAGAGAAAAATATGGAGTTGCTTATTCAACAAGGATATCAGTTGTTGTGGCAAACCGGTAAAGTATATTACGATGGAATTATAGGGCGGACAAAATCGAACGATTTAACGGATGTGAAAATTCATCAGTTCATCAGAGAAATGAACCTGGCCTACAGTGCTGCGGATATTATTATTTCAAGAGCCGGAGCCTTGTCCATTTCTGAATTGTGCATAATAGGTAAGCCAACCATTTTGATTCCTTCTCCGAATGTTTCAGAAGACCATCAGACGAAGAATGCGATGGCATTGGTGCAGAAAGGAGCGGCGGTTTTGATCAAAGATGCGGAGGCTGTGGAAAAAACAGGAGTGACAGTTATAGCATTGATGAATGATGAAAATAAAATGAATGAGTTGTCAGGAAATATCAGGAAACTCGCAAAGATGAATGCTGCAAAGGAGATTGCGGCTTATATAATCGGTAATTTATCATCCTGATGGCAACACATTTAAGGGTAAGTTTTTTAGTAAAGGGACAGAAAAAATATACATGGATTTAACCAACATACAACGCATCTATTTTTTAGGCATCGGTGGTATTGGTATGAGTGCACTGGCTCGTTACTTTAACCTGCATGGAAAAACAGTAAGCGGGTATGATAAGACAAGAACCGGTTTGACCGATGAACTGGAGCGAGAAGGCATTGTAATTACTTTTGAAGACAGCATTGAAACACTGGATCCAAAGGCAGATATGGTGATTTACACACCCGCCATTCCCAAAGACCATCTGCAATACAACTGGTACCTGCAGCATCATTTTAATGTAGTGAAGAGAGCGCAGGTGCTCGGAATGGCAGCTAATTCAATGTTTAATATTTCCATCGCGGGTTCTCACGGCAAAACCTCCACTTCTTCCATTACGGCACATCTGCTCCAGACAGCTGACAAAAGTGTTGCCGCATTTCTGGGTGGAATTTGCATCAATTTCAATTCAAACTTCATTGACGGCAACGAATACGCGATAGCGGAGGCCGATGAGTTTGACCGATCATTTCTTCATCTGGAGCCTAATATTGCTCTTATCACTTCTGTTGATACGGATCATTTAGATATTTATGGAAACCTTGAAGCCATCGAAGATTCCTTTCATCAGTTTTGCAATAAGGTTAGAAATGGTGGTGTATTGATAACAAACAAAAGTGTTCCAGAGAAGATTCTGAATAAGGATGTAAAAAATTATCGCTACAGTCTTTCTGATGCGAGTGCCGATTTTTTCACAAAGAATCTAAAAATTGGGAACGGTGCTTATATATTTGATGTAGTGTATCCTGGTGGTGTGATTGAAAATGTGATATCCTACTATGGTGGGAGGCATAATATTGAAAACGCCCTGGGTGCTATCGCTATTGCGCTGCAATTAAATATTTCACCGGAACAGATTAAAGAAGGGATAGCGACGTTTAAAGGTGTCAGACGGCGCTTTGAAACTCAGGTGCGTAATGAGAAGTATATATACGTTGACGATTATGCGCATCACCCGCGGGAGCTGGATGCTACCCTGTCGGCAGCGAAGGAATTATATCCGGATAAGAAACTGACGGTTATTTTTCAGCCGCATCTGTTCAGTCGTACCAAAGATTTATGCGATGAATTTGCAGCGTCTTTGTCGCATGCCGACGACCTGATTCTATTGGATATTTATCCTGCCAGGGAAAAACCGATGGAAGGAGTAACCAGCAAGATTATTTTTGATAAAGTGACCATTCCGGCTAAACAACTTGCCACTAAAGACGAATTGATAGGGATATTAAAAAACAGGAAGGATTTACAGGTGGTGCTTACAGTAGGCGCCGGAGACATTGATACAAAAGTGGTAGAGATAAAAAATTTATTAAGCTTATAAGTTAAATGAAAGCGGCACAAACGCCTTTGGAAATATGAATAAGACTGTCAGAAATATTATTATCCGAGTATCGATGCTGATCGGACTGACTGTTTTTATTGTATTGGCGGTATTGGCAAAACGAAACAGGGAGCTGAGTGAAATAAAAAATATTCGTATCAGTATTGATGAATGGTCAGGTAATTTCTTTGTAACGAAGGAACAGGTGTCAGCCATCATTGATGATAAGTTTATCGTAAAAAATCGCATACTTTCCGGCAGAGACCTGGAAAGAATAGAGCAGTCTCTGAAGGTGATTCCCCAGGTGCTGCATTCCAATGCGTATACTGATAACGCAGGAAATCTGAATATTAAGATAGAGCAACGCAAACCGGTGTTAAGAGTATATAATCTTCAGGGGGAATCTTATTACATGGATGAAAACGGTGTTAAGTTTCCGACCGTCAATCATTTCGCGGCAAAAGTTCCTGTAGTGACGGGCTTTATTACAGAAAGATATACTGTTCCCCTAAAAGCAGGAAGTTCAGAGTTGAAAAAAGTATTCAGGATTGTACAACAGGTCAGTAAAAATAACCTCTGGAAAGAGTTAGTGGGACAATATAATATCAATGAAAAAAAACAGGTGGAGCTGATACCACGCATAGGCAGCGCCGTTGTTTTATTTGGTGATGACAAGGATGTTGATTCAAAAATCAGGCGGCTCGATGTTTTTTATTTCGACGTTTTGAAAAAAGTAGGTTGGGACTACTATAGGGTTATCAACATAATGTATAAAGATCAGGTCGTTTGTTTGAAATAAAAATAATAAATATGCAAGTTAATCATTTAACGGACTCCGGTATGGAAAAGAAATTAGTACAACCATCAGACAATATCGTATGTGCAATCGACATCGGTACATCCAAAGTGGCAGCTCTCGTAGGCAGAAGAAATCAATTCGGGAAAATTGAAATCCTGGGTATTGGAAACTGTCCTTCGTTTGGTGTGCAGCGCGGAGTGGTCATCAATATTGCCAAAACGGTAGAGTCGATTAAAAAGGCTGTCATGTATGCGGAGCAGCAATCGGGTATTAAATTCCAGAAGGTACATGTCGGTATTGCCGGACAACATATCAAAAGTTTACAACACCGAGGTATCTTAACCCGCAATAACAATGATACGTGGATCAGCAACGAGGATATCCAGAAGCTGAAAAATGAAATGTACAAACTTGCGCTGCCACCGGGAGACAGAATCCTGCACGTGCTGCCGCAGGAATATATCGTGGATAATGAGCCCGGAATATACAGCGAACCGATTGGTATGATGGGTATCCGGCTGGAAGGAAATTTTCATATCATCACCGGAGCGGAAACGGCTATACAGAATATTGAGCGTTGTATCCATATCGCCGGTCTTGAAGTAGCCAGTATTGAGTTGGAGCCGCTGGCTTCTGCGGATGCTGTTCTGACGAAGGAAGAGCTGGAAGGAGGCGTTTGTCTGGTGGATATTGGTGGTGGCACCACAGATATAGCTATTTTTGAAAATTTTGTTATTCGTCATACCGCTGTCATTCCATTCGGTGGAAATATTATCACCGAAGACTTAAAAGATTTCAAAATCCTGAAAGACCAGGCGGAAGTATTGAAAAAGAACTACGGCAGCGCCATTCCGTTTGACGGATTAAAAAACCAGCACGTTTCCATTCAGGGAGAAGGTTCCCGCTCCATTGGTACCCGCGAGGTGAATTTACTGGCTGTATCAAAAGTAATATCCGCCAGGGTAAAAGAAATATTGGCACATGTGGCCTACCAGATAAAATTATCCAACTTTGAAAGAAAACTGATTGGCGGTATTGTGCTGACAGGCGGTGGTTCTCAGTTAAAACATCTGGCACAGCTCACAGAGGCTGAAACAGGACAGTGTGCCAGACTGGGATTACCAAGGGAACATCTGGCGTCCACTAAAATGACCGATGTGGACAGTCCTATTTATGCCACCGGCATTGGTTTATTAATCAGAGGCTTCAAACTGAAAGACGAACAAATGCTCGAAAATGAAAATACATTTAATACATCACCTGCAAAACCTGAGGAGATAAAGGTGGAAGAAGAAAAGACGACTACGCCGGTGAATCAGGATACGATGGTGGATTTGAGCGAACGTATAGTACAGGAAGAAGAAACGATAATGCAAAAACCGAACAATGCCAAGAAAGAAAAAATTTCAATTGTATCCAGCTGGGGTAAGAAATTATCGACCTGGATGCAGTCGGATGTAGATGATTTTGATACAAAATAGTAAACCATAAAAATATATAGTCATGGAATTTGAAATGTTCAGCGAGAATAACTCTATCATCAAAGTACTGGGAGTTGGTGGTGGAGGCTGTAATGCCGTCAATTATATGTACGAGCAGGGTATTCCCGGCGTAAACTTCGGTGTCTGCAATACAGATAAACAGGATTTATTGAAAAGTCCGGTGCCTTCAAAAATTCAACTCGGAACCAATTTGCTGGAAGGATTAGGAGCTGGTGCGGATCCTGAAGAAGGAAGACGTGCCGCACTGGAAGCGGAAGAAGAAATCAGGATGTACCTTTCCAATAATACCAAGATGGTGTTTGTTACCGCAGGAATGGGTGGCGGAACAGGTACAGGCGGTGCACCGATTGTTGCGAAGATTGCCAAAGAATTGGGCATCCTGACGGTCGGTATCGTTACAATTCCTTTTTCCAATGAAGGAAAACCCAAACGGGATAAAGCGGAAAGAGGTATCCAGAATATGAAAGAAAATGTGGATGCGCTGATTGTGGTGTCAAACAATAAATTGTACGATATTTTTCCGGATCTGGATATTGATGAAGCATTTTCTAAGGCAGATGATATCTTAACCACTGCTGCAAAAGGGATAACGGAGATTATTACGAAACCCGGTAAAATAAATGTGGATTTCAATGATGTTCGAAGGGTGATGTCTAACAGCGGGGTGGCAATTATTGGTATTGGCAAGGGAAGCGGTGAAAACAGGGCATCTCAGGCTATACAGGAAGCCATGAACTCACCATTGCTGGAAGACGCGGATATCTTTGGAGCGAAAGGAGTGGTGCTGTATATAACATACGGAACCGGTATCAAAATGCGGGAACTGGATTTGATTACGGATTGTGTTCAGGCGCAGACACAAACAGATTGTGAAATCATCTGGGGTGTTTGTAAAGATGAAGAGTTGGGAGATGATATCGCTATTACATTGGTTGCAACCGGTTTTCAGACAGGCGAGGTAAGCCGTGAGCGTAAACAGGTACAACGTCAGCAGCAAGAGAAGGTGGTGTACACACTGCAAACAAAAACAGCGGAAGAAACGGTGAAAGAAGTTCGTAACGAAGAGATCGTTGCACCGGTGGAACAAAAAAATACAACACCAGAAATTATAGTGCATCAGTTAGCAGCAGAAACGAACGAACAAAATGAGGATGTTTTTACACCTCAGGGCCAACAGGATGCAGTAAGAGATAATGAGATTGAGTTTGAAATCAACCTGACCGTTCCGGAATCTGATATAAAAATCGTTGATAAACCAAGGATGCACCTGGTACAGGAGATGGAAGAAACGGAATATGCAAAGACGGCGTCTACAGAAATGCAATTCTCCTTGTTTGAGACGACGGATAAAAAATCAGATGAACCGATAGATGATCAGGCATTAGAACGCGATTTGATAAAAAAACGCATAACTTTGGACATGCAAAAACATCATATCAGTTTATACGAATTGGAGAAAGAGCCTGCGTACAAACGCTATGGTATGGAGTTGGATAACAGTCTGCCGTCTGATCAGTCTAATTTTTCCAATTATATGATATATAACAACAGCGAAGATCCAAGCAAGATTGAGATACGCCCCAATGCTATGAAAGATATTACCTTAGATTAAGTCGCTTTGGCTTAATTATCTGTTCCCCAGATTGGCTACACCGCAATGGTGTAGCTTTTTTATTTTAGAGAAACCCTACTCCATTTACAAAAAAAAAGCTGCACATACGGTGCAGCTTCTGAAAATGTTGCCAGTTGATTTATTTTATCAGCGCAAGGCCATCTGTAGCGGATTTGTCACCGGGCATGACCATCAATACTCTGTTAAACAGTGTTTTTGCATCTGCTACTTTTTCCAGAAAGTAGGTCGTCCATGCACTCATCAGCAGTGTATTGTAGTCCAGTGGATACAGCGCCAGTACTATATCAAAATATTTTTTGGCTACTGTGTAGTCTTTGCCATAATACGCACTTAACCCTAAACGATAATTAGCCGTGGTGTTTTTGGGATCCAGGGTGATTATTTTCTGGTAGATGGCTTGTAACTCCGGCCATTTCTTTAGCTCTGCAAGCGGGTAGGTGATGCCCCAGAGAGGCTCTGTTGCCGTAGGTTTTAAGCCAATCGCTTTGGTGTAATAGGTAACAGATTCGCTATGTTTGCCTGCCGAGTAGTAGAGCCATCCCAAACGCACATTCGCTTCATAATTCGTAGGCGTGGCGAGTGGTTTCAGTACATCAATGGCATTGGTGTAATCCTGCTTGTTTTCGAAGGCAATACTCTTCTGAAATGCTTCGAGCAGGGCTTTGCTGTCCTCAGCAAAGGTGTTGACGGAAAGAATGCATATCAACACAAAGATGGTTTTTTTTAGAAATTCCATTGTAAACTTGATTTTATTGAGTGATTATAATAATTTGATGGTTGATTGTTAACGACAAGTCCGGCCAATTCTTTTACATAAAATTGAGTGTTTCGTTGTCTTTGCTGGAAATTATATTCGAGTCCGAGCTGAAAATGTTTTTTGATGTAAAAATTAAAATTAATTCCGGCTAGTAGTTTAATCGGATCAGAAGTGTTATAGGTTAGAAATCCGTTATTGCTGATATAATTAATCATCGTGTTTCCGTAATTAAAATTGAGCTCATTCCACCACCAATTTAATACTTTAAATCCTATTTTTTGACCAATTACATACTGATTTTGTGAACCATTTCTTAAATAAGTTCCGGAAGTCTTGCCGTAAAAGTTGTAATTTCCTAATGGATAATACAATAGTCCACCTTCTGCCTGTATTTGTAATACATCGTTCAGGTTGGAACCGGACAACTGAATATAGGGTTGTACATATTTGCACCGTTTGCTGACGGTGACTGAGCCGAGAAATGAATTGATGGCGGTAGTATCACTGTTAATGGGAATGCGATTGTTTAAAATATCCGGCTCTAAGGCGGTGAAGGTATTTCCTTTAATTCTGTAATAACCCAATCCAACGGCAATAGTCCATTCTTTTTTGGTAATGTAGGACAACCCGAAATTATATTGGAAATTCAGGTTTCTAAATTCGTTGTTTGCCCTAAATCTGTTAATTGGCTGCAGTACTTCAATTTCATATAATGCCTGTGTGTAAAAAAAGGAAAATGAATTGTTGATATGCAGCCGGTTCTTAATGGTGTTCTGAAAATAAAAATCTCCGAAATATAAATTTCCGTTCAGCGTGCGTTCCGCCTTTCCTAAGGCCGTGTCTGTTTTGAAAACTTTAGCCCGGTTGGATGTGATGTTGTTGGTTATCATGGCGCCGCCGTCCATTCCAACAAAGTCAAATGGTTTCTTTTTGTACCCGACTTTACGTTGGAAATGCTCCGTTTGTCTGGAGGCGAAATCATTGGCGGTTTCTTTCCTGTCCGTGAATAAATAGGCATAATACAGGTATTCTTTGGACAAGGTATCACTTGGGAAAAAATCGAGCGCCTGCTGGAATTGTGGAATGGCGTATTCATAGTTCTTGTTATCATACGACAGAATGCCGGCACGAAGACGCAGGTAATAAAAATCAATCTTGTTGTCCAGTGCCTCTTTCACCGTTTTTTTCAGCTCTTTAAACTGTTTCTTTTGAAACTGCTCGTAAGAAATCCTGTCTACTTCATCTTTTTGCAGGATTTCCTGTGCTTTCAATGGTAAATAGCAGAACGCCAGAAGCGTCAGCGTGAAAATGAATGCTCGCATATGTATAGTTTTTTATGGTTGTTCTGATGAATGGAAAATTGATGAATCTCGTTGTTCTTCAAAATGATATCAAAGTGGATTTCATTCAATTGAGTGCTGAAAACGGATGCGGTCACTTTGGATTTCATTTCAATGATTTCAGGAGAGTAGCTGTTATCTGCAAATACGAAGTTGGATTGATAGTTGGCCTTTGTAAAGAGATAAAAGGGTGCAAAAAAATCCTGAATGAACGTTACTGCCTTGTTGTTGAAATGAATGAGCGGCAGTTGATCGTTCGTTTGGATGTCGGGGTAATACCCCAGCAGGACTCTGTAAAATGCCAGGTAAAAATAAAACAACAGAGAATCCTTGTTGCCTTCAAAATCGTAGAAATAAAACATCGTTTCATCATTGGTGAAATAGGCATACGATTTAGACTGAGCACAATAAAGATACGTTCTGTTCCAGGCATCTGTAAACACTTCCCACTCGGTCTTTTCTCTGGTGTTCTGTTCGTAAAAGGTTAGCTTTTTACCCGGTGTCAGATTAAATGCGTTTTCTAGCAGGGTAGTTGTTTCCACATTACTGATAAATGAACCTTGAACGGGAACTTCCGAAATCTTTAGATAGGATTGATTATTTTTAGTTTCAATAAAATAGGCAACCGGATAATGCAGCGTTTTTTCTCCTGACTTAGGTGTTGATTGCACTTGAAAATGAATATGAGGTTCCGGGGAACGTCCTGAGTTTCCGCAAGTAGCCAGGATGGTTCCTTTGCTGACATAATCACCGGTATTAACCTTAAAAGAATCTTTTTTAATATGGCTGATTTGAGAAAACAGTCCTTCTGCATGGCTTAAGATGATGGTATTTCCCCAGTTCTTACTGGTATTCACATCCGATATGTCGTTGTCGTCCACCGTATTGATGATAGAATGCACATACCCATCCATAGGAGCCAATACCGGTTTGTTGAAGCAATAGAAATCTTCCCTTCTGTTGCCTTCGTTGCTGAAGGTTTTGCCCTGCTCGTCTTCTATGACAAAATCCAGCGCCTTGCTCCAGTCTCCTAAATGGGTAATGGCGCCATCGTATCCCTGACTCACTTTCCAGGTACCCCAAAATGGCAAAGCCATCTTTAGCGGTTGTCTGGTATCAAAACGGCTGGCGGAACTCAGGTATTTATAAATCGTCTTCTCCGCGGAATAATACTGTATGGTAACAAGGTGCAGGTATTTCTGCAGCCATCGCTGATGCAGAAAGTATAAAAACATCGTTACGAGAACACTGAAGGAAATCGTATACCCGCTAAGTTGAATGACACTGACCAGTTTTCCAAAACAAAACAACAGCAGAATCAGTATGGGTGTTAATAATACCACCATCAGATAGCTGAAAATATTGGGTACTATAAAAAAACCTCCAATAGCTATGGCCATCAAAATAAAGTTGGAGCCAACGAGATAATAACTCAGGAAATCTGTATCGGCGCCAAAAAATTTAAAAAAGGCGTAAGCAGAGACGAATCCGATAATACTGAGTGTAAAAGTTATACGCGAATGTATGAGCAAACCAATGCCAATAAGCATTCCTCCCAGGATGCTGTTTTGAAAAAAGATTCCATCCAGGGTTTTAAAATAAACGAGCAGGAAAGCGGGAAGCCTTATCGTATCCAGTGAATGAGCGAGTCTGTGTAAGAAAAACGAAGTGTCCGTGGCGTTGTTTATCGGATATAAGTGATTAATATCTACTTGAAGATGTTTGAAATTTACCCCTGCCAGTGAGATGATCCAGAAGGTAAATAAAAATGGGAATACGAGATAAGGCAGATTGTTTTTTTCAAAGAAGCCGTTTATGCCAACTGTAATGACCAGCAAAAGCAAGACAGAGAAAAGAAAGAGCAATCCGAAAGTGGCGGTAAACTGATAGGTAAATCCCAATGCAATGCCCAGTAATAAGGCATTGAATCCGTATAAACCCTGGCGTATGGATTCTTTGTTTAATCCAAATAGTAAAGCGAAACTATTAATCAGGACGACGGCCGCTAATCCTGAAGCACCGATTTTGATATCAAAAAAAGTGACGGCTAAGATGATTACAGCAAAGAGTTTGTTCAGTGAAAAAAACAATTGGCTGTAACTGTACAGCAGGCTGTCTGTCCAGAATTTTAATATGTTTTGTTGTTGCTGCATACAAGATTGAATGATTACGCTACCCTCAAAACATTATTGATCAGATGTTTGGGTGTCTGTTCTAAAGCGTTCATGGTCGCTGTAGTCTCTCTGTCTCTGATAAGATGTACTTTGCCGCTCATATCAATCAGTACCACTCTCGGACGCATGTGTATGAATTGCATCCATTGTGTTACATTGTATGCCCCTACACGATGAACGACCACGTCGTCATTTTTATTCAACAGCGGCAAACTTACATTCTCCCGGATACAGTCGATATTCATACAGAGCGGTCCATACACCACCATCTCTTCCGAATGTGCCGAGAATTCCTGTGCCGGAGAAATTTTATGGTTGTACCAGAAAGCGGTGAACAAGAGGTTTACACCAAAGTTCATGATGGTTGCTCTGCGTCCGTCACTCAGCCGTTTGGTGGCAACGACCGAACCTAAAAGGTAGCCGGCATCATCTATCAGTGCTCTGCCGGTTTCCAGGAATAAAGTCGGTAAATCCTGTTTGCTGAAACCAAAATTCAGAATGGTGGTGGTAATGGCTTCTGCATAATCGTCAAATGTGGGAATAACGTCAGCACCTTGTAAATAGGAGCCTTTCAGCGTATTCGCCGAACAGAATCCACCACCCAGGTCCAGATATTGAATGACCTTGCCCCATTTCTGTTTGATGTTCATGGCCAGATCGCATAATTTCCAGGCAGCTACAGAATAGGCATTGGCCGACAACATATAGGTGCCGATATGGCAATGTAATCCTACGAGTTCCATTTCGTCGTGGGACATGATTTTATTGATGACGCTCCAAGCCTGTCCGTTTTCATAATTAAAACCAAACCTGTCCCACATCGGGTAGACACCCGTGTCCATATTTACCCGAATGGCAACTCTCGCTTTCTTTTGCATGGATTTGAGAACATCCATCAGTTCATATAATTCATCCAGATGGTCAATATGAATCATGGAGTTATTCTCTACAGCCGTCCTTAAATCAGCAGCGGATTTTTCAGGGCCATTGAATATGATTTTTGTTCCCGGCACCCCGTTTTGAATCGCTTTTTCATATTCAAATATTGAAACGACTTCCGCCCAGGAGCCTTCCTGATGAAAAATATTGCAAACCGCATTGAGGTAGTTGGTTTTGTAGCTCCAGGCAAACTGTACCTTTGGATAACGTGTCTTGAAAGCCCTTACAGCATCCTGATAGGTTTTTCGGATAGTACGTTCGGAAAATACAAAACATGGGGATCCGTGCTCTTCCAGAATTCGTTTTACAGGCACACCGTCAATCTGAGTGACCGGACTGAATTCGGTGCGGTTGCCGAATTTATTCATGGTACCGGTATTCAGTTTCTGGATATAAGGTCGTTCATAATGTTGCTTTGCCATACGAGATTTTTTTCGGTTGATTTATAATTCTCCAAGTGTAGAGATTTTTTCAAATTCAGATAAGTTGACAATCAGGTCATAGGAATATCGGATAAACAGTTTTCCTTTTTCAAATGAGGTAAAAGGTTTCAGCTGTTCGCCGAGTGCCATCTGCACCAGTGCTTCAGGATGGTTTTGTCCGCATCCAACGGATAAGTACACCCATGCCGGGAATCTCGGATTCATTTCCAGCAGGTAATATTTGTTGTCGTTCGTTTTAATGAATTCCAATTCACAGCCCCCTCTCCATTTTGAGTTGCCTATGACACGGTTGGTAATTTTTATCAATTCTTCGTCATCCAGCGAAATGCCGGCCCAGGCTTTACCTTTGTCGGTGATATATAGTTTTCGCATGGGGATGGCGCCGATGCATTTGCCGTTGCCGTCTCCTATTGCTGTCACGTTCACTTCATTCCCCGAAACAAATTCCTGTACTATAATCGGAAGGCCCCATTTCGCGCTGATTTTGTAAAAATAATTCACCGCCTGTTCCGGTGTTGCGGCGATGGAGGCGTCATAATATTTTCCTTTAATTACCAGCGGATAGGTGAATTCGTCTTTGAGCTGATGAATTTCAGAAGCATTAAAGATCATCTTGCTGTAGGGTACTTTTACATTGTTTTTCTCTCCAAACTCAAATAATACGGATTTGTGTCTGGATTCAAACTGTTCCAGAGTGGGCAAAAACGTGGCAATATTTAATTCATGCTTTAATGTATGAGTCAGTTTGATGAAGTTGTGCAGTTCCGCATCAAAATTCGGGATGATTACATCCAATTTTTCAATTCCGTGGATATATCTCAGACGATCCAGTAAAATGCCTGTCCCTGCAGATGGCATCGGTATCTGATAAACCTTGTCTACCAGGTCATGCATGTAGATACCCGGCTCAAGGGTTTCGTAGGACAGCCCAATGATTCGAACCTCATAGGCGGTGCTTTCCTTCAATGCCCTGATAACGGGAATTCCGGGTCCGGGACTGTCGATATTGTTCAGCCCGGTTACAGCAACCGTTATATTTTTCTTATTGTTCATCGTATTGAATCAATTGATGCATGGACAGCATTTGCAAAAAATCGTTCACGTCTTTTTCCAGCGTAGAGGCGTCAACGGAATACTTATCTTCCAGTTCCTTGAGGATAGTTTCTTTGGATTTTCCTTCTTTCAGGATGCGGATAATTTCCAATCCTATCGGGTTGGCGGAAAAGGAGTCGCCGGAAGACGGATTGAAGATAAAACCCGAATCGCTGATGGCTATATTCTTATTGACTTGCATAGCGTTTTTGTTTAAACAAAGATGAGAAGATTATCCCTATCCGGCAAATCGAATCGGCGAATCACCCAAATGTATAGGTGATTAGCCTGAAAAGTGAAAAAATGTAAAAAGCAGTTACCTCGAAATTGGAGTGGAATTATTGTTCTCTTTTTAAAATCTTTATTTCTGTAATCAGATGCAGCATATCCAGCCGTAGGGTGCCTTTGTAAAGCCCGCGAATATGCTTGTTTTTGTCAATGAGAACGACATTTTCCGTATGCAGGAATTCAGTCGAATCTTTGTTGTATCCCGCATCTTCTTCAGCAAAATAACCCGTGCGGGCTAAGGTGTAAATGGCCGATTTGTCTCCTGTCAGCAGATCCCATTTTGCATCCTTTATTCCGTAAATGGCCGCAAATTCCTGTAGTCGGGGTACCGAATCCTCCCAGGGTTTTACGGAATAGGATTGAAATCGTATGTCAGCATCGTTAGCAAAAGTATCTAAGACGGTACGAAGGTTTTTGGTCATATCCGGGCAAATGCCGCCACAGGTAGTGAAAATAAAATTAACAATGGTTATGTTTCCTTCCAGTGATTTATCTGTAACCTGTTTCCCTTTCTGATTGATGAATGAAAATGCAGGAATGCTGTGTAATTCAACAGATTTGGAAGGCTTCCAGACAGGTTCGAAATCAGGGGTATTGTAATATGGTAAAGATTCCGTTTTCTTATGGAAGGCATTACAAAGGCAGCCAATTAAGAGTAAAAATGCCAGATGAACTCGTATAGATGTCATGGATTAATTTTTTACTTTGAATGCTGATTTTCAACTGCGTTATAACAATTCATCGTGCCTGTCAGTCCGTAGGTTCTGCCATTCCTTACAATATAGTTAGCGCGAAGTTTTCCGTTGTCGTACCACATTCTTTGCTTGCCTTCTTCCTGTCCGTTCAGATAGTGATTGTCTCTCATTAAGACACCTTTTGGATTCCATTCCCGCAACCTGCCGTCAAAAATATCGTCTTTAAAATGCGCTTCATATTTTAAGGTCCCGTTTTCCCACCATCGCCGCTGCCACCCTTCCGCTTTGCCGTTATTGAAATTTTCAACGGACTGATAATGTTGCCCCGGATATCTTGTATAACACCTGCCTTGCTTTTTGCCGTTTATATAACCCGCCAGCAGGAGCGTATCATTTGAAGCACCTACAAGAATAATATATCCGTTCGCGATGCTGTCATTGATATAGGTAAGTCCCTGTTTGTTCATCACATTAACACTATCTTCCCTGTAATAAAAACGTTTAATCCTGAAACTATTGACAACAGTTTCTTCTTTTCCTACCGCTGAACACGCAACAACAATAAGAAGGCTTACAAGGACAGATAGTGTTTTAGTGACATTCATTCTCCCAACTGAATAAATATTTAATAGGTTACCGTTCCGGCAGTACCGTAGAAACCATTTCCATTGATATAAGGTGCGGTTGCCGTTGTATGATAGTGATAGATACCACCCGGATAATCGGTAGTTACGCCAATGTGCCCGTGATATACATCCAGAGATGTGGCATCAACGGTAGTGCCGTTTTCCATCGGACCATAAACGGGAAATCCATCCAGCAGGAAACCGACAAGTGCGTCTTTGCCTTTGTTGGCGGTAATATAGACCGGCTCAATATGGTAATGATACTGGCCTTGTTGCTGAGGGTGGCCACTGTACTGGTCAAACGAATAGATTTCATTGGTCAAAGGAGACCCTCCGGCAGCATATTGGTTAAATAACGGAATTCCATTTACTGCGACACCCATCGGTCCCATCGGGGTGCTGCTGTGGGTAGAAGCCTGTACGGGATTTACGGGAATCTTAAACGTCAGACTTTGTTCTGCTATCCTGTTCGGGTTGATGCTGAATGTGCCGGTACCGTTGTAGGCTTCATACTTAGTGGATGCCCATTGTGTTCCCTGATAGTAAGGCGATTTATGATCCGGTAATCCGTTGCTTTTGATGACGACATAATTGCCTTCCCGGTAAATTTCCGTGGCACCGTACACCTTTTGGAAAACGGCAGGAACAGTGGTGGAATCGGTGGTAGTGCCACCGCCCGGAGCAATAGGGGTGGTGGGTATGCATCCTGTAACCAATAAGCCTGTGCTTAGCAGCAGTGGGATGAAGAAAGTCAGTGTTTTCATAATGGATTGTTTACGGTGAATAATATTTTCAGGGTAAACATAAACCAATAAAAAAAAACAATTCATTTAAATCGGTGAAGGCGCAAAAAGTATCGGAGTTTGCTGGATGCTTTAATTCCAGTCCTTAGTGTAAACAGCAAAGAAGTCGGCTTCATATTTACTGCTGATAGGAATTTCCGTAGTTGCAAGCTGGATGTTTTTGCCTCTGACGCTTTCTATCTTGTTCAGCGCCGCAATGTAGGAGCGATGCACCCTGATAAAATTATTTTTGGGTAGCTTTTCTTCAAATACCTTTAAGGTTCCAAGGGTCATGACAGGCTTCTTTCCCAGTAAGTGGATTTTTACATAATCGTCCGTGCTTTCTAAAAATAAGATTTCGTTACAATCTATCTTAATAAGGCTGTAATCTGCTCTGACAAAGATAAAATTGGTGTCATTAGTTTCTTTCCTGTTGAATTCGTAGAATTCTCTTGCTTTATGTACCGCTTTTTCAAAGCGTTCAGGAGAATAGGGTTTCAACAGGTAATCAACGGCATTCAGTTCAAATCCTTCTACGGCATATTCGCTATGTGCAGTGGTGAAGATGACCATCATTTTCTCATCGAGTGATTTATAAAAATCTATGCCGGAAATATCCGGCATATTGATATCCAGAAACAGAAGGTCCACTGCATTATTCTGAAGATGTTTGAGTGCGTCGGATGTTTTGGTAAAGGTTCCTAGCAGGTGAATAAAATCTATGTTTTCACAAAATGCACGGATAAGTTCCAGTGCCAGTGGTTCATCATCGATGGCAATGCATTCAATCATGTTAAAATCAGTTTTAAGGTGACGGAATAGCTGGTCTCCTGGTTGTCTATTGTCAGTTTATGCTTATCAGGATACATGAGCGCAAGACGTCTTCTGGTGTTTTCTATGCCTATGCCGGATTGTTCCTCCTCTTTCATCGCTGTTTTGTATTTCTTGTTCTGAACATTCATTACGAGTTGGTTGCCATCAACTGTTATATTGATTTTAATAACACCGTTTTCTTCCGTACTGATACCATGTTTGAATGCATTCTCGATGAATGTAATTAATATGAGTGGAGCGATCTGAAGTTCTTGTGACGAAACATGCACCTGATAATCCACTTTTATGGAATTCGACAGCCGCATCTTTTGCAGGTCAATGTAATCAGAGACATAGCTGATTTCTTTCTCCAACGGTACAAGCGGTCGGTGGCCTTCGCTGATAACATAACGCATGATAGATGACAGCTTCATGATGGACGGAGCCGTATTTTCAGCTTTGCGGATGGCGAGCACATAGATGCCGTTCAGGATATTAAACAGGAAGTGCGGATTGATCTGTGATTTCAGAAATGCGAGTTCCGCTTTGTATTTTTCTTCTTCCGCCATTTGCCAGTTCCTGTATATTCTCAGTCCGACGGATATCAGGAATACCAAAAAAAACTTCAGGAAGAAGTTGGCAAATAGAAATATCTTCTCACCCATTAGTTTCACATGCGGCGGAGGCTGAAGCGGAGAAGGAGGAGCCAGCGGGTTCTCACTAAATTCCGGAATACCTCTCACATTTGTAGGGATTTCAGAAGGAGCAGGGTGCAGTTGGTTTATTTGCACCACGATAAATAACGACAATCCAAGACATACCGCTACACAAAAAAAGTAGGCGATGTATTTTTTTTTAAAATACATACCGGGCAGTAAAAAATAGGAGTGCAAATAAAAGAATGCCACCGCCAGACTATTGACGACAAACTGGTCAATACTGAAGGGCGTCAGCTTGCCGTCTTTAATGAAAAGTTCCTGTTTTGGAAGCAGGATAAACTGAAATACTATGAATGCCAGCCATCCCGCAATATGGAATAAGAAATAAGGCCGTTTTCTGGTTAAGGCATTCATTGGAAAGTAAAGTTAACAGATAATACTAAAATAGATAAAAAAAGTGGCGCGCCGGAGGCGCGCCACAAGATTTTACTAACCAAATAAAATCCAAGTTATCTTCTATTTCTTTACTGCTTTTTTAGGAGCGGGCTTTGTGGCCGCTTTCTTTGCAGGAGCTGCTGCCTTTTTCGCCGGAGCTTTTTTGGCGGGAGCTGCTTTTTTCGCCGGAGCCTTCTTAGCAGGTGTTGCCGCCTTTTTCGCCGGAGCCGCTGCTTTTGCCGCTTTCGTTGCGCTCGCCTTTACTTCTTTCGATACTTTCTGCAAGTTGCTTTCTACTCTTTTCGTCACTTTGCTCAGGCCCTTATCTACTTTGTTAGAGATAAGCTCTACATCTTTTTGTAAAACTTTTGTCGCTTTCTTAACTTCTTTTTCCAAATTAACAGAAGCTTTTTCCGCCTTTTTAGAAAATTTTGTAGCCGCATTTTTTGCCCGCTCTTCTCCCTGATTCACCTGCTCATTGATATATTGAAATACTTTTTCTATTCTTACTTTCGCATCGTCTACCAGGTTTTCAGCTTCCGCTAAAACGCTGGCTCTCACCTTGTCCATATCAACAATCTGATTGATTCTGCCTTTAATCTTTTCTCCGTATTCCTGCAGGTTTTCTTTTTGTCCTTCTACCTGTACTTTTACATCCGAAGAAAGATGTTGGATGTTTGATTTTACTTCCTCGACTTTTGCATTAAAATCTTTCATTAATGCGTCAAATGCTTGTTGGAATTTTTTAGCTGAATCCATAATGAGTATCTTTTTTGATACTACAAAATTAGAGGTAAGGGATTAATCAAGCGTTACAGCCATATTAATTATTTTTGAATTAAAACCCTTTGATTTTAAATTAGTTCGAGTAAAATGCAAATTTCAGGTTAAGAAAAATTGATTTGTATCAATTATATCCCGGTATTCAGCTGATTTATTTTGCATATTCCCAGATATTTTCCGCTGTCTGTATTAATTTAGTTATCTTTGGCAAAATTTTTTATATGTTATTAGTAATGAAAGACATGGTGGTGAGCGTCCACTACGAACTAAAGGTGGATAATAATGGCGAGTTGGTGACTGCCGACAAATCCAGACCGGAACAACCATTAGTTTATATACATGGTTCGGGTATGTTATTGCCTGACTTTGAAAGTAATTTGGCAGGCAAAACAGTAGGCGATGCTGTTGAGTTCGTCGTTTCTGCTGAAAGAGGATACGGTGTCCGCAATGATCAGGATATTGTAAGCATTCCGCTGGACAGCTTTAAAGATAAAGACGGCAATATCGATACAAATGTTATCCGGGTGGGCAATGTATTGCCTATGATGGACGACCAGGGACATCAGTTCCAGGGAATCGTGTGTGAAGTAACTGATGATATCGTGGTAATGGACTTCAATCATCCAATGGCCGGAAAAGAACTGAACTTTTCTGTAACGGTCGTGGATGTACGCCCGGCTACTGAAGAAGAACTGGCACATGGTCATGTACACGGACCGGGTGGCCATCATCATTAATAAGCAAATGGACTTCTGATTCCGTCATTCGGGAAGAAGATGCAAAATAACCGGACCTGTCTGATTTAAAATCTGATAGGTCTTTTTTATTTCAAAGCCTCCATCATGGCTTTTGCTTTCAAGAGGCATTCTTCATATTCTTTTTCCGCATCACAATCGATGGTGATGGCGCTGCCTGCCTGTATGGAGATGTATTTGTCTGTTTGATTGTACAGGATGCTTCGTATTACCACATTTAAATCGAAATTGCCTTTAGGTGTAATATAGCCCACACACCCGGAATATAAGCCACGCTTCGTTCGTTCATATTTTTCAATCAGGCGCATGGCCGCCATCTTAGGTGCACCGGTCATGCTGCCCATAGGGAATACAGCCGTTATGATATCCGAAAAAGTGATATCCGGGTATACCTTACAGGTAATCGTAGAGATCATCTGGTGTACCTGCTCAAAAGTGTAGATGCCAAACAGTTCTTCCACTTTAACAGAATCTTGTTGTGCCACTTTTGAGAAATCATTTCGTACCAAGTCCACAATCATCACATTTTCGCTGCGTTCTTTCTCATCCAGAAACAGCTCCTGCTTTAACTGTTTGTCTTGTTGTTCTTCCTGAAGTCGCCGGCGTGTCCCTTTTATCGGTTGGGAAATGAGCGTATGCTGTACACGTTTTAAAAACCGTTCGGGGCTGGCACATAGCAAGTGTTTGTCCTTATTCTTTAAGTAGCAGCTAAATGGTGCCATCGAAAGATTATTCAGCTTCTTAAAAACGGACAGTGGCTCTATTTCAGCGTTTTCTGCATAAAATTCCTGGCAAAAATTCATTTCGTAGATATCGCCGCGCTGTATGTCCTGGCGAATGGTTTCAACAGCTGTGATGTACTCCTGCCTGGACATACGATGCTGTAAATGAATAGTTGATGAAAAAGCAACTGCTGATGCTGATTCATCCAGGATTTTTCTGAACTCGGTCAAAACATGTTCCTGTTCATCTTCAACCGTACAATGGATTCCGATTTCTATCTTCCCTTTTTCAATTTTTACAATAAATTTGGGAACAAAGAAATGCAGCAACGGATTCCCGATTCCATCGATATGCTGAGAAATAAGTCCGGGTTCAATTTCATTTTTTACATCGTAACTGATGTATCCGAATAGCCAATCCTGATGCTGTTCTCTGAATGATTCCAGTTCCGACAGGCAATCTTTATCAACGGATAGAGTGGCAATCGCGTCAATAGCAAAGAAAGAACCGAAAGTGGAATAAGGATAGTCGGGATAATTATTGCTGTCTAAGAAACAAAAATGATCGAACCGATGGGCAGATTGCAGCAAGTCTTGCTTAAATCTTTCAATGTCATTTACAGGAAATGGAAAGAATGTCCTCATCAATTATATTGCTTAGTACGGAATGACATGAACGAAGTTATGCCAGCAAGGCACCTTCTGTCAGGTCTATCAATGCTTCTCTCGCAGGACCATTGGATACCATCGCTACCGGAACTTTTAAATAGTCTTCCAGAAAGGACACATATTCTCTCAGCTCATCCGGAAGCGGTTGGGAACTGTCAATATTACCCCAGCTTCTGAAGGTTATATTTTTAGGTGTAATCACCTTGTTGACCATATCATACGGTAATTCCCTTGTTTCTTTGCCGTCGATTATGTAATCGGAACAAACGCCGAATTCGCCGAATGCATTTAAGATATCCGCTTTGGTGATGCATAATTTTGTAACACCATTGACCATACAGGCATAGTGTAAAGCGGGTAAATCAATCCATCCGCAGCGACGTGGCCTGCCGGTGGTAGCACCGAATTCAGCGCCTTCTTTACGTAATTTTTCCCCCACTTCATCTGTCAGTTCAGATGGAAAGGGGCCGCCGCCTACACGTGTGCAGTAGGCTTTGGTGATACCAATTACTTCACCGATATGTTTGGGCGAAATACCTAATCCCGTACAAACTGCCGCGGATATGGTATTGGAGGACGTTACAAACGGGTAAGTGCCGAAATCTATATCCAGCATGGAACCCTGTGCGCCTTCAGCCAGTATTTTTTTACCTTCTTTCAGCGCGTTATTGATGAAATAAACCGATTCTGTCTGCTGATAGTTTTTCAGCCGCTCTACTGCTTCCATCCATTCAGATTCGGCTTGTTCCAGTTCATAACTGAAATTGTAGATCTGCAGTAATTGCAGGTGTTTGTTTTTCAGTAATTCATATTTTACCACAAAATCGTCTTCCAGAATATCTCCGACCCTCAAACCGTTTCGGCCTGTCTTATCCATATACGTTGGTCCGATACCCTTTAGGGTAGAGCCGATTTTGGATGTTCCTTTGTTGGCTTCAGAGGCGGCATCCAATATCTTGTGAGTCGGTAAAATGAGGTTAGCCCGTTTAGAGATAATCAGCCGCTCTTTTACCGGTACTCCTCCGTTTTCCAGCGTGTCGATTTCTTTTAATAAGGTAATAGGGTCAATGACTACACCATTGCCGATGAAATTTGTCTTTCCCTGACGGAAAATCCCTGACGGAATCGTGTGCAGCACGTGTTTCTTGCCATCAATCACCAATGTATGCCCTGCATTCGGACCGCCCTGAAACCGGGCGATAATATCATAGTTGTCGGCCAGATAGTCAACAATCTTTCCTTTTCCTTCATCGCCCCATTGCAGTCCGAGAATTACATCTACTTGCATAAAAAATCTCTGTTAATTAAGTTTAAAGTTGCTTGTATTATTCAACTCTGAAATTGAGAAAATTATTCAGCAAATGCAATTATTGTAGATAAAATCTATGTTACTGTTAAAAAAGACAGAAAAAGTGAACCGAAGAAGCCCAGTCTAGAAAGAAATTATTACAGCGGACACGATTTATCCGTCTAAATCCAAAGGTTCATCAAGAATGAAGTGATTTATAAATCGTGTAGGTGCTCACTGTGATAATCAGCAGGCCAACCAGACGCATGATAGTTTTAGGCCTCATAAAGCGTAAGATGTAAGCGCCAATCGGCGCTGCGATGACACCACCAATAATAAGGGCGAGTACCGGCTTCCAGCTTTCGATTCCCAGAAAGAAAATAAAAACACCGGTACTGGAAAATGTAACGAAGAATTCGGCGGTGTTCACGGTTCCTATCACTTCTTTGGGTGAATTACCTTTGTCAATTAAGTTGGATGTCACTATCGGCCCCCATCCGCCGCCACCAATGGAATCAAAAAAGGCACCGGCAAAGCCCAGATAAGGTGCAAATTTCCAATTGCTTTTTTTAACCGGAATTTGCCTGAAACTTTTTAGAAGGATATATATTCCCAGCAATATCAGGTATGCTGCAATGTATGGTTTTATAATTTTCCCGTCCAGTATTTTGGAAATCAGGAATGCGCCGATAACGGCGCCGGCAACACCTGTAAAGACCAGCCTGAAAAATAAACGTTTGTCAATATTTTTCATGGCAATGTGAGACAGGCCGGATACGCCTGTTGTAAAGACTTCGGCAGTGTGCACGCTTGCCGATGCGATGGCGGGCGGCACACCTATGCTCAGTAAAAGCGTGGAGCAACTTACGCCGTAAGCCATACCCAGAGCGCCGTCAATAATCTGAGCGATAAAGCCTGCACCAATAAATAAGATAAATTCCTTGTCAAAGCTGAATGTGTAAAGCGGATTAGGATGGGTGCTGAAAATTATCCAGAATAAGCATGAAATCAAAGCCACTTTTAACGTTACGATAGTTGCGGCGACATATTTAAGATTAATTTTTTCCATAGTTTTTCTCTTCTGATTATTTTGTCTGGATAAGGATTAGATTATAAATTGTTTTAATAGAAGGCCGATGACAGCGGCCCCTAAGATGATGACAGGTTCCTGTATTTTTTTTACATAAACTAATATTCCTATGGTGGCTAAGGCTATTAGCAAGGTCGGAATATCGGTGATGGAACGGAATGCAATGACCAGAACGGCTCCTGCCAGCGCTCCGACCACCGCTGCTGTGATGCCGTCTACAAATGCTTTAATACTGGTGTTTTTGGCAATCTTCTTAAAATAGGGTGCAGGTATCACCGTGAATAAATAACAAGGCAGGAAAGTCGCGAATGCCGCAACCGCCGCCCCCGGAAATCCGGCAACCAGATAGCCGATAAAACCTACCGTGATGACTACCGGCCCCGGTGTAATCATCGCTACCGCCACAGCATCTAAAAACTGCTGTTCATTCAGCCAGCCATACTCTTTTACGACACCACCATGTAAAAATGGAACGATAGCCAACCCGCTCCCAAAAACAAAGGCGCCAGCCTTGCTGAAAAAGAGCGCCATCTTATACAAGGTGGAGGAATTAAACTCCCAAAACCCGATGCCTAGCAATAATGGTAACTTGGTATTTCTCCTTGTTGCCCATTTTGGCGGCGCTTTATAGAGCATATATACGACTCCTATTCCGATAAACAGCAGGATTTCTTCGGATTCGGTAATAAAGGTAACCACTGCCATAGTCAGAAAGAAGAGCCATAACAGCGCGTTGTTTTTTATGGCATTCACTTGCAGTTTGCTGATGGATTTTGTCGTCAGCTTGTAAGAACTTACCGCTATAATGCCTATGACAGCTGCACCAACGCCATAAAATACCGACTGCATCCATGAGATTCCACCATATAGTTTATATGCAATTCCCAACAGCACCACCATAATAAATGATGGCAGCACAAAAGCCAGACCCGAAAGTGTTGCGCCGATGATTCCATAATGCACATATCCGAGATAAATGCCTAATTGCGCAGCCAGCGGTCCGGGGGCTAATTGTGCAAGCGCCAGTCCTTCCTTGTATTCCTCTTCGGAAATCCACTTTCTGTGCTCCACCAAATCTCTGTGCATATACCCGACTAATGCCACAGGGCCGCCAAAGCCCGTTGTGCCGAGTTTCAGAAAATACCTGCTTAATACGGATAGTGTATATGTAGGTTTAGAGGCCATTTTACAGCAATATAAGATTTTTCCTGAATCATTTTTTATCCAACAATCCTTCCACCGTCCACGAGAAGTAAAGCAATGCACCTATTGCAGGTCCGCCAATATATTGGGTGTAATATTTATTCAATAAGTTGGTGCCACCTACCTTGAAAGTACTGTACGCTTTCGGCACTCTGTAATTGACTTGTGCGTCCAGTGTGTTGAAAGACGGAACATATCCGGCGGCTAACTGGCTATCCCAGTAGAATTTGCTTTGCCACCTCCAGGTGATATTAAATCCGAAGTTTTTAAAGGCTTCTTTGGCACTCAGACTCAGATTGACGGTATGTTCCGGCGTGTTGAATGCCGGGATAAGAATATCGGTATTTTTTATACCTTTTAATTTTGCCCAGCTATAGTTGGCAGAGAAGGTGAATGTTCTCCAGAAATTATAGCTCACCGCTGCACTGATACCATGATTCTGCACCACCGCTGCTGAGTTGGTCCATAAACGGAAATTGGTATTTTTTCCAAAACTTCCGGCACTTCGGGCATAGTATACCGTGGAGTCATCTACACCAATCACCCCTTTGTTGATACGTGTTACCTCCACCTGTCCGATGAAATTATGGTAGATATTGAAATAATAATCTACATCCACAAAAATGCGGTCTTTATAAAACAGACCTTTGTAGCCGATTTCCAGTGAATTGATACGTTCCGGTTTGATGTATCCGAACGGACTCTTTACCAGTAATCCTTTATTGGCTTCAATCGCCTGAACTTCGTTGAATCTGCCTGTGTTTGTACTGTCTTTAACTGCATTGTTAAAGGTCCGTACGGTATTCCGCAAATAGGAGTTTTCAACAATATTTAAATCTCCTGCCAGAACTTCCAAGCCGCCCAATCGTTTTACGCCGCCGTTGTCAACAAATGAAAAGCCTTCAAACAAGGTTGGGAACCGGAATCCGTTTTGCCAGGAGATGCGAAAGTTATGCTTAGGAGTGGGAGAGATGACCACCGCTAAACGTGGATTTACGGCAGGTTTGAAATATTGCACTTTATCAACGCGCAGTGCTGCGACAAATTTAATCCTGTCTTTCCAAACGGTTTTTGTTGCCTGGAAGAAGCCGCCCACCTTATAGTAATTAAAGTTCTTGAATAATTTCGCAGAGTCAAAACTTCCATCTTTGTTGATGCCAATCGGATTGATAAAACTATTGCCGTCTGGCGTAACATTCTGGTCACGGAATTCGACACCTGCCAGCAAATCAAAATATTTTACCAAATGCGAGAAATCATACTGACCTTCCACCTGGAATAATTTCGTTACTAATTTTAAACCGGCACCTCTGTCCCAGTTGTTGATTTGTGCCAGTGCTTTCAGCTTCTCATTCAGTAATTCACTGTTGGGTGCATACCTGCCTGAGTCTGCAAAACTACGCGCAAGTTCCAGTGCATTTAAAATAGAATCACCCGTGGAGGAGTTCGTGGTCAGCGCGTTAAACCTGTTGCTGAAATCTGAATACCATTTTGTATCAGATTTAAAATTCCTTTCCAGATTTTCAGCCATAGGTCGTGCATTATACGAATCACCTGTGTTTTCGGTAGTCAGGTACGTCCTGAAAAAGTGATGTTTTCCTGTCCATTCCAGTTTGTGCTGCTGCAACAATATTCCATCCAGTTTTATCCGGTTTCCTCTTTGATATACATTGTCAGCAGTCCCTACCCTGTAGGTATAAGACAATACATCATCGTTTTTGAATTTATAGGCTAACAGTACATCCCCTTTTAAATTCTGAACATTGTAATCGATAAAATCTTTCTCATAATAGCCTGTTCGTGCAATCTGATATGTTTTCCCTCTGAGCACAATATCTTTTCTGTTCGTCGATTCGTTTCCATAGGAATTGATAGGGTCCTTTCCTGGATTGTCCTCTCCAGTAAGTCCCAACCGTTCATTGGAAGTTGCATTTAAATCAGTTTTGTCGTCGGCAATCCAGTCATAGGCTTTAAAATAGGAGACGTTTATTTTATAGGCGAATCTATCTTTTACCGTATTTGCAATACGCAGAGCCGTTTCAGTAAGCGGTTTGATTGCTGAATTTGCATCCTTTATATGATTTAATCCTACCTTTTGATAAATGCTGATTCCTTTGTGAAGGAACGGGTCTTTGGTACTGATGTAAGAAACACCGTTGATTGCATTCATACCATAGATGGCTGATGCTGCTCCGGGAATTAATTCCACAGACTGAACATCCAGTTCGCTTGGGCCCACCGCATTGGCAATCGGAGCACCAATGCCCGGAGATTGCGTGTCTGCACCATCTACCAGTTGCAGGAAACGGGAGTTGGTCGTATTAGTAAAGCCTCTCGTGTTGGGAACTTTAAATCCAAGACTGAGTGTTGTCATCTGTACACCTTTAATATTTTCCAGTGCATCAAAAAAGGAGGGCGCGGCGGTTTGGCGTATTGCCACATTATCCAGCTTCTCGATACTGACGGGCGATTGCAATATTTTTTCACTGACACGGGATGCAGACACGACAACCTCATTGATTAAATTACTTTCCTCTCTCAGTTTTACACCGATTGTAAGGCTGTCTGTCACTTTTATCTCTTTTGAAGCGTAACCAACCAGAGATACAATCAGGTTTAATGGAAAGGGTTGTTCAGTGGTAATAGTAAATTCTCCCTTCTCATCTGTAATCGCTCCTTCTGTAGTTCCTTTAATAGTCACGTTTACACCTATGAGCGCGTCTTTTTTTGTTTCATCAACGATCTTGCCTTTTACAGTACTAAGACTTCCGTTTCGTGTAGAGACAAGAGTTGAATTTTCTGAAGTTACCGTTCCGTTTTCCTGAGCATAAAGGTTGTTTGTGATAAGCCATACCACAACAGTGATGAGTACTAAAATGTGTCTTTCTTTTTGCATAAAGTTCGAATAAAGGTTAAGAATGGTCACAAATCTATAAAATCTACCAAATATATAGACTATATGCAGTAATGAAATAAAAATCTGCTTTCTAATTAATTGAAAATAAAACAGTTAAAAATATTTCTTAACAAAAAGAAAATATTAGCCCGATGATTTCTGAATATAACCGGTATAAAAAAGTATATTTAGACACTATAAAATAAACGTATGAATTACTTCATGTTGATAATAGGAGTGGTGTTTAATGTGTTCACCAATATAGGATTTAAATATGCAGCCATGGTACAGAACCGGCCGGTAAAAAAATGGACGTTCTTTAGTGTTGCGCTTCTATTTGGCCTGCTGAATTCAGTATGTGTAACGGAAGCTTTGAAATCTATTCCGTTGAATGTAGTAAGTACTATCTTCTTTTCGATGACAATAGTGGGTTTGTTGCTCGTGTCTTATTTTATCTTTCACGAGCAGATGAACTGGATGCGTGTAGCCGGGATAGGTGTTATCGTCACGGGTGTTGTCATGATTACCATGAATTAAAGGAAAAAAATACATTATTCCTTTTTTTCTTTTTTAGGTTTGATGCGCACCAAATCAATTGGAGGTAATTCTTTTTCTTTTACAAAATAATTTTTCAGGGTTGTTAGACGGTTGAAAAAACTATTATAATTCTTATTCATTTTTTTTGTCCAGACACATTCTGCCAGTGCTGTGATACGCGGAAAAATCTGGTTCTGGAGGCGTTCTTCGTCTTCGATATATTCTGTCCAAACGCAGGCCTGCCCGCCTAATATATGTTGCTGTGCTTCCGTCCCTTTAACCTTCGAAAGCGGATCAAAACTATATACTTTGTCCAATGGCAGATACACCATATAAATTGCTTTCTTCTCTTCGTCCCAATCCTGATGATAGTCAAAATAAGTTAGCTGACGTGGAGTCATGATAACGTCATTCCCCGACTTCGCGGCTTTTATACCGGCGCTGGTTCCCTTCCAGCTCATTACCGTCACATCCTTAGAAACAGTACCATTCATGATTTCGCCCCATCCAATGCACTTACGCTCTTTTGTTGCAAGATACGCCTCTGTTTGTTGAAGGAAATAGGACTGAATTTGCTTAGGGGAAATATTTTTATCCAACGCAAAACTTTTTCCGGTGTTACTTTCCTGCCAATGTTTGGTCGGCACTTCATCGCCACCGATATGGATATACTTGCCGGGAAATAAGGAGCATACCTCATCCATGACATCTTTTATAAACTGGAAAGTTGAATCGGTCGGGCATAAGATGTCTTCTTTGATGCCGTATGTAATCGGCACTTCTATTGTTTTTTGATAACACCCCAATTCTGGATAGGCGGCGATGATCGCAGAAGAATGTCCGGGTAAATCTATCTCCGGAATAATCGTGATGAAACGGTCTTTTGCATATTGAACCACCTGTCTGATGTCATCCTGCGTATAAAAGCCTCCGGTTTTCTTGCCGTTTTTTTCTGTACGCCAGGCCCCAACTTCGGTCAGTTTGGGATATTTTTTTATTTCCAAGCGCCAACCCTGGTCATCTGTCAGGTGCCAGTGCAACTGGTTCAGTTTCAGCTTGGCCATCACATCCAGGTATTTTTTAACAACATCCACTCCAAAGAAATGCCGACTGACATCGAGATGCATCCCACGATAGGGGAATGCCGGCTGGTCATTGATGGTCATACAGCTCAGACTTCTGGAGGTGTCTGCCCGCAGGAGTTGCAGTAAACTCTGCATCCCGTAATACAAACCGGCATTTCCGGTAGAACTGATGGTAATGACAGAGGGGGTAATATCGAGGGTGTAACCTTCAGCGGAAATCGTGCTGTTAGCAGGCAGCTGCAGGTTGATATTGATGGAAAGTGTATTGGGTGCGATGGGCAGAATCGTTACTTTTTTCGCTTTTACGGAGTCCGTCAGTTGCTGTACAATCCGTTTGGTAGGGTCATCGCCCCGGATGATTTTTATACTTACCCCCTTGGAATAATTGAATTTACCTTCGTTCTGTTTGATTTCATTGGGTAATGGAATGATGGCAACCTGTCCTTTTATCTGAAGAGGAATACAGCAAAGTGTGAAAAGGAAGGAAAATAGAAATTGTTTCATAAGAAAATGCAGATTATGATTTTTTGTAGGTGCATTTCGGATTATTACAATTCCCATACAACGTAAGTGAGTGGTTTTTTATTGTCTGTTGGAATAATTCTCCCGCCGTTGTTTTCACCTGTTGAAGGCGAGGGTCACAGAATTCAAATACATGCCCGCAGTTTACACAAATTAAATGGTCGTGGTTCCTGTTGCCATACGATTTCTCATACATCGCGTGGTTCTGCCCGAATTGGTGTTTCGTTACCAGTTCACATTGCACCAACACATCTAATGTATTGTAAACGGTAGCGCGGCTGACATTATGAAGGTTGTTTTTCATTTGCAGATACAATTCTTCCGCATCAAAGTGATCCTCACGGCTGTATATTTCTTCGAGGATGGAAAAACGTTCCGGCGTCTTACGTTGTTTGTTATTCTCTAAATAGGTAGAAAAGATGTGCTTTACTTCAGAAAATAATTTTGGATCGATAGCCATAGTGCAAATTTACGACTAAAGATTGTAAAATCTGAACAGAAAATCAATCAGTAATGGACTCTCCTGACTTTGTTGGTTTTTAAACTGCATATAACGGCCCGTTCTTCCTGTAGTAATCCCAACAGGGCTTAGAATATAAATAGCATTACTCCGGCTGCAAGTTTTCTCCTCGTACCTCGTCGAAAAGACACATTGCGCTATAAAAAACTAATTACAATTCCTAATCTGAGATTTCACTACTCACTACTCACTACTCAATACTTACTACTCAATACTTACTACTTACTACCCACTAAATCTCCTCCCGAATCACGGAAGTTACCCCTTCCAGCGATTTGAGTTTGAGGATGAGTTTATTGACCTGGTCATTATCCTTCACGAATACTTTGATGATTCCCTCAAAAATGCCTTCTTTGGTTTCAATGGAAACGGACTGCATGTTGAGCTTCATGTCGCCGGAAATAATTGTGGTGAGTTTATTGATAACGCCGATATCATCCAGGCCGATTAATTTTATCGTGGTGAGGAATGCCGGAGTGGTGTTTGCCGTCCAGCGTGTTTTGATGATGCGATATCCATATTTTGACATCAGATTTATTACGTTCGGACAGCCTGTCCTGTGAATCTTTATCACACCGTTGATGGAGATAAAACCCACCACATCATCGCCGGGAATGGCATTGCAGCACTTGGCAAATTCATACGGAAATTTGGAGGATTCATCAAAAATGACCAGTTCCGCATTTTTGGGAATATCG
>JAXLTW010000002.1:0-52412 GCA_046329865.1 Chitinophagales bacterium
TCATACCGGTTTTTACTTCAATTCTTGTATTTTTGTGTATGTCTTATCATTCGCTGATCGAAAAATACAATGTTCCTATTCCAAGGTATACGAGCTATCCTACCGTTCCCTACTGGCAGGATAACAAGACGGATAATGAAGACTGGATGTTGCAGATTCAAAAATCTATACACGCCGGTAAAACGAAAGAAGGCATCAGTTTGTACATTCATCTTCCATTTTGTGAACAGTTGTGCACCTATTGCGGCTGTAATAAACGTATCACCAAAAATCACCATGTGGAGACCATCTATATAGATTATCTCTTAAAAGAATGGAAACACTATAAAGCTGTTTTTGGAAATGGATTGGTGATTCGTGAATTACACCTCGGCGGAGGAACCCCTACTTTTTTCAGCCCTGAAAATTTAAAGAACTTCCTTACAGAATTATTTAAAGACGTTACCATCCATCCTGAACGGGAATTCAGTTTTGAGGGGCATCCGAACAACACCACCTATGAGCATTTGCATACATTGTTCGGCTTAGGTTTCCGCAGGGTGAGTTATGGCGTGCAGGATTTGAATATCAAAGTACAAACGGCTATTAACCGTATTCAGCCGTATGAAAAGACCAAACAAGCGACGGAGTGGGCACGTGCAATTGGGTATGAGTCCGTCAACTTCGATTTGATTTACGGGTTACCGTTTCAGACAAAAGAAAGTATCGGTCAGACGATTCAGTCGGTAATAGAATTGAAACCTAACCGTATCGCATTCTACAGTTATGCGCATGTTCCCTGGACAAAAAAATCACAGCGTGCCTATGACGAAAATGATTTGCCGAAGGGAAACGAAAAATTTGAATTATATGAACTGGGTAAAACGTTGCTGGTCAATGCCGGTTATACGGATGTCGGTATGGATCATTTTGCTTTAGAAGGAGATGCCTTATTGGTCAGTAAAAACAATGGAACCCTGCACAGAAACTTCATGGGATATACCACTACGAATACGGAAGTACTGATTGGCCTGGGAGTTTCAGCCATCAGCGATGTCTACTACGGCTACCGGCAGAACCTGAAAACGGTGGAAGAATATTACGAAGCGCTGGATAAAAATAGCTTGCCAATACATCGAGGCATCAACTTATCAGAAGAAGATATCCTGTACCGAAAACATATCCTGAATATCGCCTGCAAAGGGAAGACAGACTGGAAAAATGAATTTGAACTAACGGAAAAAATGCGCGATCAGCTCGAAGATTTACAAAAAGACGGACTGATAACCCGGGAAAATACCATCCTCGAAGTGACTGCGTTGGGCTGGAGTTTCCTCCGGAATATTTGCGCGGTATTTGACAAAAAGATGAACGACACCATAACCGACTCTCCGCAGGGAACGCCCAAGTTTAGCCAGGCAGTGTAGTCCGTCTGGAAATTTTCCATCCTTGTTTATTTTTAGTATTTTCACTGCATGGCATGGTACAACACAACGGCTATCTACCAAATCTATCCGCGCTCCTTTTACGACAGCAACGGCGATGGTATCGGCGATCTGCAGGGCATTATCCAAAAACTGGATTATATTAAAGACCTTGGCTTTGAAACCATCTGGATCTCGCCGTTTTACGCTTCGCCGCAACAGGATTTCGGTTATGATATTTCTGATTATAAAACGATTGCGCCGGAATATGGCACGCTGCAGGATGCCGAGCAGTTGATTGAAGAAATCCATAACAGGGGCATGAAGATTGTCTTCGATATGGTGATGAATCATACCTCTGACCAACATCCGTGGTTTCTGGAATCCAAATCTTCGAAAGATAATCCTAAAGCCGACTGGTATATCTGGCGCGACCGGCCTAATAACTGGAAAAGTATCGTGGGTCCCAAAGGCTGGCATTTCTGCAAAGAGAGGAATCAGTATTATTTCGCCAGTTTCCTGCCGTTCCAGCCTGATTTGAATTATCGCAATCCGGAGGTGAAGAGAGCCATGTTCGACATTTGTCGTTTTTGGCTGGGCAAAGGTGTCGATGGTTTCCGGTTGGATATTTTTAATTGCATTCTGAAGGATGCCGAATTTCGCGACAACCCGTTTTCCTTGTTGCATGCATTTCCGAGTGAAGAACATCCGGGAGGCAATTTTCAGCTACGCAAATATTCTGTCAACCATGAAGATAATTTTGGTCTGGCAAAAGAGTTACGCCGCGTGGTGGATGAATTCCAGCCTTCGAGGTTGCTCCTCGGTGAAGTTTTTGGCAAGCATCATCTTAAGAAGCAATACCTGGGTGAACGGCAGGACGGACTGCATCTCATTTTTCTGTTTGATATCACGATGTTCCGGTTCAATGCCCGGTTTTTTCGCAGCAAAATAGAAGAGTATGAGCGGGAATATCCTGCTCCGTACACACCAACCATCGTATTTTCCAACCACGATCAGATGCGAAGCATACAACGCATCGGCAATAACCCGGAGAAAGCGAAACTGCTGGCGTTGCTGCAGTATACCATGCGCGGTGTGCCGACGGTGTACTATGGCGAAGAAATAGGCATGGAGAATGTGTACATCCCGATCAAAGAAGGCAAAGACCCGATGTGCAAAACATATAGTTGGGTACCGCAATGGCTTGCCGACCGCCTGCCGGTAGCCATCAACAGAGATGTATGCCGTACGCCGATGCAGTGGGATGCTTCACGACATGCGGGCTTCTCTACGGCCAATACCACCTGGCTGCCGGTGCATACAAATTATGCGGTGTGCAATGTCGCTGCTCAGCAGCAGGATACCTCATCCCTGCTCTCCATATTTAAACAACTCAATGCACTGCGCAGGCAATATGCGGCGTTGCAGGAGGGTAGTATTGAAATTTTGCCAACCGGCCATAAGCACTTACTTGCTTACACCAGAACTCATAAAGATCAAACATTATTGGTTCTACTGAACTTCGGCGCGGAAAGAATTAATCAACTCCAATTGCCACATGGAAAAAAAGAGATATTATTTTCCCTCCAATTTGATGCTCCTTTTAACAACTCTTTGGAAGGGTTGGATGGCGTAATATTACTATTGGACAAATCTTTATAAAATCTTTATATAATAGATTATTTCTTTACGGCATATTTATACAGCATCGTCTAACTTTGTGCCAGTATTATAGTAGTGAAAAAATTCTCTTTATATAAATTATCCGGTCAGCAGCAAATTCTGATTGGAATGAGTACAATAGCTGCCGTCAGCGGTATCAGTTATTTGTTCGCAGATTGGGTGGGTTACAGAAGCGTGGCGTTGATCTTATTATTCACCATTTCAATTTTAGCGACATTTTTGAACATAGTACCATTATTGCTCTGTGCCATTGTCAGTGCTTTTGTATGGGATTATTTTTTTATTCATCCGAAATTTACGTTTCATGTGGGTAGCACAGAGGATATCCTGATGCTGCTGATGTATTTTGTGATAGCTTTTGTAAATGCGATTTTTACCAACAGAATCCGAAAAGCGGAAAAAGAAGCCAATGAAAAAATTGAAAAAGAAAAGACCATTAAACTATACAATACTTTACTGAACTCCTTATCGCATGAGTTGAGGACGCCTATTGCCACTATTATTGGAGCTGCGGATACCCTGCAGGAAAGTGATTTACATTTAAAGAAAGAAGATAAAAAAGCGCTGATTGATGAAATTTCTTCGGCTTCTTTGCGCTTGAATGATCAGGTAGAAAACCTGCTCAATATGTCGAGGCTGGAATCCGGTTTTCTGAAACTGCACAAAGACTGGTGTGATATCAACGAGTTGGTTTATAAGGTCATCAATGATATTAAACCGCATTCCAATCAACATGCTTTCTCTGTACGGATTACAGAGGCTTTGCCTTACTTCAAGCTGGATTTTGGCATTATGGAACAGGTATTGTACAATCTGCTCATCAATGCCATTAATTATACCCCAAAAGGATCCACCATATATATTACTGTAAACAGGTTTGACAAAGATGATATCAACCTGATGGAGCCAGACAACGCAAAAGTGCAATTAGTAATTACTATTCGGGATGAAGGACCCGGTTTTCCAAAGGAAGAAATATCGAACGTTTTTGATAAGTTTTATCGCCTGCACACCAACAAGACCGGTGGCACTGGTTTGGGTTTATCGATTGTAAAAGGATTTGTAGAAGCACATGGCGGCAGGGTGCGTTTGGAAAATTTTTGCACCGGAGGCGCTGAGTTTACAATTACCATACCGGCTGAAACCAATTATATGAACGCGCTAAAAAATGAATGACATGGCAACCCCTGCGAACATATTGATTATTGATGATGAAATACAAATCTGCAAACTCTTACAGATTTCATTGGAATCCAACGGTTACAAGACCGATGCTGCCAATACCGCTAAAACCGGTATTATTAAAGCAGCTAACCATCCGCCGGATTTGATTCTGTTGGACTTAGGGTTGCCCGACAAAAAGGGACAAGAGGTGCTGATAGAATTACGGACCTGGTATAAAAAACCGGTAATCATTTTATCCGTACAAAAAGAAGAAGAAGCCATCGTTAACGCTTTAGATAACGGCGCGACAGATTATCTCACCAAGCCGTTTCGTACCGGAGAGTTGCTTGCACGTATTCGTTCTGCCCTGCGCAATGCTATAGAGGAGGCCAACGAACCTGCTATTACTTACGGAAACCTGCATATTAACCTAATCAACCGGACGGTAAGCAAAGAACAAGAGACGGTGAAACTGACCACCACAGAGTTTAATTTATTGAGCCTGCTGGTACGCAATGAAGGAAAGGTGCTGACACATCATTTTTTGCTGAAAGAAATATGGGGACAGGACTACCTGCAGGAATCCCAGTATTTACGGGTATTTATAGGACAATTGCGTAAAAAAATTGAAGACGATTATACCACACCAAAATATATCATTACAGAAAGCGGTGTAGGATACCGCTTCATCGGAAATCCATCATAATAATAAATAACTGTTTATTTATGCATTCGAATCAAACATCGAACAAGGTAACTATTGCCTCCTTGTTAGTAGCCTTGGGTATTATTTACGGCGATATTGGCACCAGTCCCCTGTATGTACTGAAAGCTATTGTCGGAGAACGGGAAATATCGGAAATATTAGTATTCGGAGGCGTTTCACTTATTTTCTGGACACTTGTTTTTCAAACAACCCTCAAATATATTGTGCTCACGCTGATGGCAGATAATAATGGGGAGGGAGGGGTATTCTCTTTATATGCATTGGTGAGGAGATATGGTAAATTTTTAGTGATACCAACTATTTTGGGGGCCACCACACTTCTGGCAGACGGCATCATCACGCCACCCATTTCCGTTGCTTCCGCTATCGAAGGGCTGACGATAGTAAAAGGATTGGAAAATTTACCAACCGTTCCCATTGTGATAGTAATACTCTCTTTTCTTTTTTTCTTCCAGCGTTTTGGCACCCAACGGGTAGGTGGTTTTTTTGGTCCTGTAATGGTGGTTTGGTTTTCTATGTTACTCATTCTAGGTATACGTGAAATCATGTCGTTCCCCAATGTAATTAAAGCACTGAATCCATACTACGGTTATGAGTTGCTGGTAATGTATCCAAAAGGATTTTGGCTGCTGGGTGCCGTATTTTTGTGTACTACCGGAGCGGAGGCGTTGTATTCTGATTTAGGACATTGTGGTGTCAAAAATATCCGTATTACCTGGGTTTTTGTCAAGATAGCATTAGTTGTGAACTACCTTGGGCAATCCGCCTGGATTATGCATCAAGGCTCTCTGCAACTCAACGGAAGAAACCCATTCTTTGAAATGATGCCTTCCTGGTTTCTGATTCCCGGAATTATCATATCTACACTTGCCACCATTATTGCCTCACAGGCGCTGATCAGTGGTTCTTATACATTAATCAGTGAAGCAATGAGTTTGAATTTCTGGCCGCGTGTAACCGTTCGTCAGCCAACGGAAACCAAAGGGCAGATTTATATTCCCAGTGTGAACACCATTTTATGGATAGGTTGTATTCTGATGATCCTGTACTTTAAGACATCTTCACATATGGAAGCAGCTTACGGATTTTCCATCACCATTGCCATGATGATGACCTCTTATTTATTGGGCTTTTTCCTGATATACCGTAAAAAATGGAATAAAGTATTGGTTGCTTTGATCTTATTGATGTTTGGCATTATTGAGATTTCTTTCTTTATCACCAACTCTGCAAAAATCAAAGAACGATGGATGTTCCTCTTTTTTGAATTATTCATTTTCCTGACTATGTATATCTGGTATTATGCCAGAAAAATCAACAACAGCTTCGTAAGGTTTGTCGATCTTGGAAAATATATCACTTCATTCAAGGAATTAAATGAAGATGATACCATTCCTAAATTCGCTACACACCTGATTTATCTGTCTAAAGCAGACCATCGAAATCAAATTGAGGATAAAATCATCAAATCTGTATTTTCCAAAAAACCGAAGCGGGCAGATGTGTACTGGTTTCTGCACATCAACCGCACAGATTCTCCCTATACGCTGAATTATGAAGTATCAGAATTGTTGGATGATAAGGTTATCAAGGTTAGTATTAATATCGGCTTCCGGATACAGCCTAAGACAGAGATTTATTTCAAGCGCATTGTGCAGGAATTGGTGGCTCGTAAAGAATTGAATCTGCACATACGTCCGGATGGATCTACAAAATACAATCCGGAACCTGATTTTAAATTTGTGGTGATAGAAAAATTCCTTTCTGTTGATAATGCGTTTTCCCTGCGGGACAGTATCCTGCTCAATGGCTATTTTTTTCTAAAACAATTGAGTTTAAACGACGAAAAAGCATTTGGTCTCGACAAAAGCGATGTGGTGATTGAGTATGTGCCATTAGTTTATCAGCCATTGCAAAACATCGACCTGGTGCGAAAAGAACCAGTTTAAATATATCTTGATAGTACTTTCAACCGCAACTTCATGTCAGACATTTATGTGGTTATTAACCGAGGGGAATATGGAGATGTTGAGACGAGTTTAATATGTCAGATGTGAAGCATATACGTTCTTACATTGTAGCTATTCAATCTGTATTATTCACGGCTCCAATAATACATAAACATTACTAAAGTTGTGTTCCAAATACCTTCTCATCAACGTCTTTAAAGAGTGCCTCTGTTTCGTGCATGGTCTTGATGTTGTCATACACTAAAATCAAACTGTTGCCGCTTTGTTTCAGGTTGCATTTCTTTTTGGAGGTTTGGATGTGTTCCATCACCTTTGGAAAATAGGGGCTTTCATAGTAAGGAGATCTCGGATTGTCCAGAAAATAACAACGCAGCTTTCCGCCTTTCAGGATGATGCGTTCAAAGCCAATCTTTTTTGCAATCCATCGAATACGCAACCCGTCGAATAGTTCATTCACCTGTTTCGGCAGTTTTCCGAAGCGGTCTTCCGTCTTTTTGGCAAACGCCTGTAATTTTTCTTCGTTCTCTATGGCATCCAGTTCCGTATATAAACGAAGGCGTTCTTCCGTATTTTGCACATACTCCAGCGGAATCAGCATCTCCACATCTGTATCAATCGTGCAGTCGTACACGAATTGTTTTTGTTCTTCAATTTGCTCTTTGAACACTTCTTTGAAATCCGTGTATTTCAATTCCTGTATCGCTTCATCCAGAATTTTATGATACATCTCAAATCCGATATCCGTGATAAAACCGCTTTGTTCGCCGCCCAGCAAATTCCCCGCGCCCCGGATATCCATATCCCGCAGCGCAATCTGAAATCCGGAACCTAAGTCGGAAAACTCTTCCAGTGTTTGCAGGCGTTTCCGCGCCTCATCGGTCAGTGTGGATTTGGGCGGTGACAGCAAATAACAAAATGCTTTCTTATTGGAACGGCCCACACGGCCACGCAACTGATGCAAATCGCTCAGCCCGAAATGATGGGCGTTGTTAATAATAATGGTATTCGCATTCGGAATGTCCAGTCCGCTTTCCACGATGTTGGTGCTCAGCAATACATCAAATTCTCCGTTGATAAACTGCAGCATGATGTCTTCGAGCTGATCTCCTTCCAGCTGTCCGTGCGCTGTTTTAATGCTGATATCGGGGCATAATTTCCTCAATACCGTTTCCAGTTCCGGCAAATCCTTTACCCGGTTATGTACAAAATAAACCTGTCCTCCTCGGTACACTTCATACTCAATGATTTCTTTCAGTTTTTTCACATCAAACACCTGAACCTCCGTCGAGATGGGAATCCGATTGGTGGGTGGTGTCATAATATTGGATAAATCACGTGCGCCCATCAGTGAAAATTTCAACGTTCGTGGTATTGGAGTAGCGGTTAATGTCAACGTATCGACATTGGCAGAAAAATGACGGAGTTTTTCTTTGGCGGAAACACCAAATTTTTGTTCTTCATCGATAATCAATAATCCCAGGTCTTTAAAGACTAATTCTTTGTTGAGCAGTGCATGCGTACCAATCAGTATATCAACTTTCTTTTCTTTTACTTTCTCCAGGGTTTCTTTTTTCTCTTTCGCTGATTTAAAGCGATTCAGAAAATCCACGGTGCAGCCAAACTCCTTCAGCCGTGACGAAAATGTTTTATAATGCTGCCATGCCAAAATGGTAGTAGGTACCAGTACCGCCACCTGTTTGCCGTCGCATACCGCCTTGAATGCTGCACGAATGGCGACTTCCGTTTTTCCGAAACCGACATCTCCGCAAATCAGGCGGTCCATCGGATGCGGTTTTTCCATATCGGCTTTCACATCGGCAGTCGCCTTCGCCTGGTCGGGCGTATCTTCATACATAAAACTCGCCTCCAGTTCATCCTGTAAATACGTGTCTTTATGAAAGGCATACCCTTTGGCCACTTTTCGTTGGGCATACAGTTTTATCAGTTCCGCGGCGATGTCTTTAATCTTTTTCTTCGTCTTATTTTTAAGATTCGTCCATGCATCACTGCCGAGTTTATTCACCTTGGGTACATGGCCCTCCTTGCCGGTGAATTTGGAAATCTTATGCAGGGAGTTAATGTTGACATACAACAAATCCTGATCTTTATACATCAGGCGCACCATCTCCTGTGATTGTCCGTTGACCGTCACTTTTTCCAATCCTGAGAACTTGCCGATACCATGGTCGATATGTGTCACGTAATCCCCTGGATTCAGGTCTTTGAGCTGACGGATGGTAATAGCCTTGTTGCGGTTGAAACTGGTTTTGGTTTTGTATTTGTGATAACGGTCAAAGATCTGATGGTCGGTATAACAGGCGATCTGCAGGTCTTTGTCGATAAAGCCCTGCGCTAAATCGATGTAGCAGGGATGAAAGCGGATATCGGCTTTCTTGTCCTCAAAGATATGTTGGAAGCGCTCGATCTGACGGGCGTTTTCAGAGAACAGGAACGTCTTGTAGTGTGCTTTCTGGTGCTGCCGGATATCCTGTATCAGCAGGTCAAAGTTGCGGTTGAAGGATGGTTGTGGAGATTGGTTGTAGTGGATTGACCTCACCCCTGTCTCGTCAAAGACGAGACTTCCTCTCTCCTCAAGGTGAGGGGTGAGGGGTGAGGCAGAAATAATTCTATGCTTGCCAATCTCTTCTACTAATTCATCCGGCGCCATAAAAAGCTGATGCAATGTTTTCCCCAAAAACGGATGTTCCGTTTCTTTTTTCTTATTAGAAGGATTATTCATCTGTGCAAATTCTTCTACGGCTTTATCGTATTGTTGCTCCACCAATTCTTTAAAGAAGGAATAATCGCGAAACCACAACACCGTATTTTGAGGTAAAAATTCAAACAAGGAGGACGTGGTTTCCTGTGTGAAATGTTCGTTGATATTCGGAATAATGGTGAGTTCGGCAATCTTGCGTTGGGACAATTGCGTCTCCGGATCGAAGGTGCGCAAACTCTCCACCTCATTATCGAACAACTCAATGCGGTAGGGCAATTCGTTGCCAAAGGAAAACACATCGATGATACCGCCGCGGATAGAAAACTCACCGGGTTCGTACACAAAGTCAGTCCGGTGGAATCCGTATTCAATGAGCACGTCCAGCATAAAATCCACATCTATCTTCTCTCCGGTTTTTAAGAAGAGCGTATGTTCTGTCAGCTTCTCTTTGCGCACGAGCAATTCCTGTAAGGCTTCCGGAAACGTAACAATCAGTTCTCCGCCTTTTTTGGCATTCAGCAGGGCGTTGAGCGTTTGTGCGCGAAGAAGAATATGATGACTGCTGTGTTCGGTGAACGTATTCGTTTTTTTGTAGGAAGACGGCAGGTAGAGAATCTCCTTTTTCTCCAGCAGATTTTGTAAATCGTTTTGAATATACTGCGCCTCTTCCGCATCATTGGCTATGATGACATGGGTATAATCCGAACGGATAAATACCGCTGAGGTGATAAAATTGAAAGAAGAGCCAATAGTTCCCCGCAGCAGGACGTGTGCCTGCGGAGCCTGAAGATGATGTAGGAGTTCCTGTGTGCGCGCATCATCGCGGAACAAGAACAGGAGTTGTTGCAAGTCCATTATACGTATGACAACTTACTCTTGAAAGAGTTGTAATTGACGTCCAAAGATAACGATTTATCAATTGCTATTCACCGTATAGCTGGCGGGAGTGCAGTTTCAATCTGCTTTCCGTGACAGAACGTCGGCAATGAGTTTCACCTCGCCGACAAAAAAATTATAAAAAGTTTTATTTAATTTTCTGTCGCAGGGTTAACAGAGATTGATTACATTTGAATTAATATATTATGTACAGGACATAGAATAAATTTAAGTAGAAATAATTTATGAAGGTATTGTATTAGATGGTTAAACGGGCATAATTAATTCACAAAATGCATAAGATGAGTTCAATACTTAAGTTTTTAGTAGTTGTAATAATGTTTACTTCGTGCTCAAATAATGATGTAATTCCCCCTGCAAACCCATTAAAAGGAAAAATAAAAACCTTACAATTAATACAGGCGCCGGATGAAAATATGAATAGTATATCGTATTATTTTCATTATGACTCCACGGATGCCACATTAACCCGTATTGATTGGGATACGGTGGCTGAACTTACGATAGAACGCAGCCCGAACAAGGTGGACATAGTATTCAATGCACAAGGTGGATATTACACTAAATACACCGCATTCGTAAATGCACAAAACCAAATCACTTCTGTCTATACCTTTGACAGCTTCAGTTTAGCATACCGTGAAAAGTACAGATTTAATTATACCGGTGCAACCATTGATTCCATGAAATTGTTGTTGTCTTACAATCCACAGTTTAATTTTTCGATAAATGAGTATGATTTACTTTTTAACGGACAGAATTATACAGAGATGAAATATAAAAATACCGGATCTGATTACTATGGCAGTGTATACACATATTACGATACATTAATATTTTCATATACCCCTTTGCTAAATTCCCATCAACTACCCTTTCAGAATATATTTGGGTTAAGTTCAAATGGGAGATTGGAAATGGAACTGTCTGTACAGCGGTTTGATCCTTTGTATTTGTTTGGGTTATTAGGGTATAAAACCTGTAATGCCAATTATAACTTACTGAGAACAGCAGGGGAACGAAGATATACCTACGAGACAAACACAGAAAACAGGGTTACAGGAATGACCATTACAGATACCACTGTCAATGCTATATTGTACAAATACTCTTTTGACTATTATTAAGATAATTACGCAAGGTTATTTACAAGCTGGTATCCACTGTAAAACTGGCTGGCGAGCAGTTTAAATCTATTTTATTCAGCGAGGGAACAAACTCTTCAATATAGATTTCATCACCGTCTTCAGCATATTCCAGAAGTTCGGTAATGTCTAATTGTTTTTGTTTGATAAAGCGCAGGTAAATCGGTGGTTCATCTTTTTTTCCGAGGTTGGATTTCAGGGTGATGTTGAAATAAATCCTGTTCACATGGTCTTTGGAAACCGTCAGGATGCCTTTGGATTTTTTATTAATCGCCATCCCGTAAGCCAGTAAGTCACCGTTCAGGAATGCCTGCACACAGGGTGTTGGGTTATTGCCCGGTTTATACCGTTCCAACGATTTGGCAGCCTGTGCACCAAAGGAGGCGGAAAATAAAACCATACATAGTATTCCTGTTAAAAATCGCATTGTTTAAAATTAAATATAAAAATTTGAATTAACAAATTTTATTTAACCTATATTATTCTATATGTAATGTTAAAAACGCTTAAAAAGTTCAATTATTGTAAAAATTCTGAGTAACAATCAAATAAATAGCTTCATTGCTTTTTTCCAAGGCAACTCCACAAGCGCTGTATTGAAACAGCGTACTCAGTAAATTGGAACGGTGCGGAGGAGAGTTGAACAGGCTTTCCATCACCCTTTGTGCCAGTTCAATATAGGTGTATGCATCTTCTGATATCAGACAACGGTGGCAATTTTCTCCTTCCGCCCGGTAGTTTATGCCACAGGCCCTCAGGCGGATTTCAGGCGTTTTAAGAGCGCTGTTGTAGGAATTATTATGGTCAAAGAAATGATATGCTGCCATTTGTCCACTATGCAGGTTTGCCGCACACAGCAGTTGGCTGTTTATCTGATAAGGAGGCAGCTTATACAGGACACGAAGTTTATTGCAGGCAAAAAACAGGCATGCATTTAACAGGTGAATATCTATAGAGTCCGGATTTATTTCCTGCTGAATGGCTTCGAGCTGATAAAAGGATTTAGTATCCACTTCGGCATACACGTTATTTTTGAACCAGGATGATTTCTGATAGGCATCCATCTTTTTCAGCCATTTATGTACGCCGGCAGTAGCGGACAAAGTTGTAATACAGAAGAGTATCAGCAAGTACTTCATGTATTCAATACGTCAAAAGGTAAAAAATATTGCATAAAAAAACCACGACACAGTGTCGTGGTTTTTTATGGTGGAAGCATGCAGCTTATTTTTTCTTACAACATTCTTTTTTCATTTCACCGCCTGCGCAATGGTTTTTAGACGCGCAGCATGGTTTATCGCAAGCTGTCGGGTCGCATTTGCCCGGTGTTTCACAGCCGGCTTTTTCACAAGCAGCCATATCACAGGCGCTTTCTCCTTTCATCATGATGCATTTCTTTTCTACTATCGTATGGCCTTCCGCATCGGTGTAGGTGGTATCCAGCAGATAGGTACAATTCTTTCCTTCTTCACATTTATCCATTTTAGCAGCACACGCTTCTTTATCCATGCCTTTGCAGCAACTTGCTGTTGCGGCACCATCCTCTTTGTTCATATCAAAACCGATTCCATTGATATAAGGCGCTATCACCAGAGAAACGATAGACATCAACTTAATCAGGATGTTCATTGATGGTCCGGAAGTGTCTTTGAATGGATCGCCTACTGTATCACCGGTTACGGCAGCCTTGTGCGGCTCAGATTTTTTATAGAATGTTTCTCCGTTGATTTCAACACCTTTCTCAAATGATTTCTTAGCATTATCCCAGGCACCACCGGCATTCGACTGGAACATACCCATCAGCACACCGGAAACGGTAACCCCTGCCAATAAACCACCCAATACTTCCGGTCCGAAGATAAAACCTACAACAACCGGCGTAACTAAAGCGATAGCACCCGGTAACATCATCTCGCGGATAGATGCTTCTGTTGAAATTGCCACGCATTTTTCGTATTCCGGTTTGGCTTTGTATTCCATAATGCCCGGGATTTCCCGGAACTGACGACGCACTTCGTTCACCATATCCATCGCTGCTCTGCCCACGGCAGAAATAGCCAATGAAGAGAAGATAAATGGAATCATGCCCCCTACAAACAAACCGGCTAAAACCGGCGCTTTGTAGATATCTATGGCGGAGATGCCGGACACACCGACAAATGCCGCGAATAAAGCTAAAGAAGTCAGCGCAGCGGACGCGATGGCAAATCCTTTTCCGGTAGCCGCCGTAGTGTTACCCACTGCATCCAGAATATCGGTACGACCACGCACCTCTTCCGGTAACTGGCTCATTTCTGCAATACCGCCGGCATTGTCTGCAATCGGTCCGAAAGCATCAATGGATAACTGCATTGCTGTAGTTGCCATCATACCTGCAGCGGCAATTGCCACACCATATAATCCCGCGAAATAATAAGAACCGAAGATACCGGCTGCCAATACTAAAATGGGCAATACCGTACTTTCCATTCCTATTGCCAAACCGCCGATAATGTTGGTAGCGTGTCCGGTGGAAGACTGACGTACGATAGACATTACAGGACGTTTGCCCATAGCCGTATAATATTCTGTAATAATAGACATTAAAGTACCAACAACCAATCCTACCATGATCGCTAAAAATACGCCGGTAGAAGTAAACTCATGTCCGCGTAATTCCAGTTGTTCCGGAAGGATATATTTAACCAAAGGATAAGCGGCAATGGCAACCAGAATAATGGATCCCCAGTTTCCTTTGTTTAAAGCGCCTTGTACATTTCCTTTGTCATCTTTAATGGTAACAAAGAATGTACCCAGCCAGGAGAATACGATACCAATACCTGCAATAGCCATTGGTAATAAAATCGGAGCCATTCCGCCAAAATTATCATCGGAGATGGTTTCCTGCCCTAATACCATAGTCGCGAGTACGGTGGCCACATAAGAACCGAACAAGTCGGCGCCCATACCTGCTACGTCTCCTACGTTATCACCCACATTATCTGCGATTGTCGCCGGATTACGAACATCATCCTCCGGAATACCTGCTTCCACTTTACCAACGAGGTCTGCGCCAACATCAGCCGCTTTGGTATAAATACCACCACCCACACGGGCAAATAAAGCGATAGATTCCGCACCTAATGAGAAACCCGTTAATACTTCAATTGCTTTCAACATATCATGGCTGTTGGCGGTTGCACCGTTTGCAAACAAAAAGTAAAACACGATGAACAAGCCTCCTAAGCCGAAAACAGCCAGTCCCGCAACGCCTAATCCCATAACGGAACCACCTGTAAACGAAACTTTCAATGCATTCGCCAGACTGCTACGCGCTGCCTGAGTGGTTCGCACATTGGCTAATGTGGCCACTCTCATACCGATATATCCGGCTGTAGCTGAAAAAATAGCACCTATCAGGAATGCAACGGCTATAATCGGGCTGGAGTTTTCACCTCTCCATCCTAGAAAAGCCAATAATACGGCGGCAATGATACCGAAGTAGGTTAAAATCCTCCACTCTGCCTTCAAAAACGCGATGGCGCCATCCGCTATATAGCCTGACAACTCCTGCATGTTTTTATCACCTGCATCTTGTTTTTTAACCCAAGCATATTTTATTGCTGTGATTATCAATCCGAAAATTCCCAAAAAAGGAACGACATAAAATAAACTGTTCATCTTCTATTATTTTGATTTTTAAAGCGGTGCAAAAGTACAACAAAGTTTAGAATAATTAACAATCTGGTGGTTTGTTAACCAAAAAACAAAAAAGCCACCCTGTTTTGGTGGCTAAATTATTGATTATGAATCTATTTTGTTATGGATTGGCTGGTTTATTGCACTTTGATTTTGCGCATTTGGCCTTGTTCCCCGCTTTACAGGAAGAATTGTTTTGTCCTTTCATACAACAGCCCGCCGGGGCTCCGGAGGAGGAGACGGTTCCTGCGGCAGTATTTAAAGAGACGGTATAGCCCGTTTGTTCGGCTAATTGTTTAATAGCGCTTTCAGCAGAAATCACTTTTTCGTCGATAACCACAACGGCATTGCTATTGGCGGCACTCACCGAACTGACTTCCGTAATTCCGTTAATAGAAGCAGCCGTGCTTTTGAATTTCGTTTCACAGCCGCCACAATGCATGCCTTTTACCGTTAGGTTAAGGGAGTTGCCCGCAAACACAGTTACAGCAATAACAACGGATAGCAGGGATAAGCAGATTTTTTTCATGTTACTTTTAAAATTTATTTTATTGATAATGCATTAATCCTATGGACAATGTGATGACAAAAAACAGCAAAGATAATGCCACTAATAGTTTGTTTTCTTTTTTGAACCCTACAATTCCCAAAGGAATGGCGATTAATGCCAATGCGATTTTCGCATCCAGCCAGTGCTGGTATCCGTCAAAACCGATTAACATATAAACCAGGATAAATCCGGAAATCAGAAATGCTACAGAAAATAAGGTTTCCACAATAAGTGTTTTCTTTTTGTACTCCAAAAAGGAATCCTTTTTTCCTGCAAGAAACAAGACTGATTTGATAAAGTAGGATAGCAAAAACAATACAGCAAAACCTAGATGCAGGTGTAATAACATTTTAAAATCCATAACGCTTAATTTTGGTACAAAGGTAAGGAGTTTCTTTAGAAATGATTTATTTTGAGAGATTTTAGTACTCCAAATTATTCTGTTAAAAAACCCTTGTCCACAAATGTTAAAACAAAATCGTTAAAAATCCTAGTGATATGTTAAACTTTTAATAGCAATACTCCGTTTTCCTAAACTATTTGTTTAAATTAGCCTCATTAACCATACTTTGAATTCCTGATAGAGTTTAGCCGTTACAACCGTTGGAATGAAATATTTTTTTAGTAATTTTTTTTTAAGCATTTGGCTTACCCTTTTTGCTATTGGTGTTGCTAAAGCGCAAGACCCGACGATTGCCCAGTTTTATCAGTACAGGATGTATTTAAATCCTGCTGGCTTAGGGACCAAAAAGGGTTGAGCGTTTCATGATTTACAAAAAATCAATGGGTGTATGTTCCGGGCAGGTTCAGCTTTACGTACGGCATATCAACAGGGTTCAGTCACCAGAATATCGCTGGAAAGTGTGGGGATTATGGCTTACCGGGATGTAAGCCAAGACGTTACAAACAAATTACTGGCATCCTACATATATGCTGAATTTCTAAAAAACATCCAACCTGCATATCGGAATCAATGCCGCTTTGTCCAGCCAAATCCATCGATAAACCCGGCTGATCTTCACCGACTTCAGATGAACCGGTGCGGTGGTTCGCTTGGTTCCGGCTTGCAAACATCGTATTGCGAAAAGTCAACTTCTTTGATTTGGACGCAGGCCTGCTGTTGCGTTTCCGGTATAGCATCAATGACCACCCACCCTGTCCACAACTCTTTAGGGTTTGCCGTTCACCACCTCACCCGGCCGGACGAATCGTTTGAAAATATCTCCACCCGGTTTACGATGCGCTTTACCGCGACTTACGGCTGTATGTTTCCCCGTCTCCAGAGGCAAAAACAAACGCAATAGACTTTTACTTATCCCCGGTTTCAAATTTGATTTCATGCAAAAATTGCGTGTATACAATCTTGGGATGCTCTCTACCTTCAAACCTATATATGCCGGGGTGATGTATCAGTTAAATAAATTTGACGGCAACCAGACGCATGGACTGATATTCATCGGAGGTTGACTGGGATTGGGTAAAGATGATTTTTTATGACACTGAATGTAGGCTACAGCTATCAGTTGGATTACACGGGAGTGACATCTAAAAGCAGGGGGACAGCACGAGGTGACTTTGCGAATGAATTTTAATAATGTCGCACTTTATTCTCCTAAAAAGAAAAAGGGCAAAGAGAAATAAATTGCTACGATTTCCCCGATAAGAATGCCGTGAAATTGTTTTAACGCAAATAATGTGGATAGAGCTATTTATAGATTCCTGTTTCTGGCGCTTGATTACACAGAAAGCTGTAAATGATTTCGCTGTATAATTCACGATAGACAAAACTACCGTTTGTGCAGGAGACGTGGTTACCGTCCGGCTGAATCAACCCTATGCCAAATACCACAACATCATTGTTTACAAAAGGAACCTATCCAATAGGTTCGGTGGCGGTAAAACCAACGGATTACAGTGTATTATTGTATGACCTACAAAAGACAATGAAATAAAGATTACATTCAGGGGTTCTACCGCTGTACAGCAATTCAAGAATCTGTTATTGTCCGAGTAATGATGATTTCAACCAGATTTACAGATTCTGCAATGGCGGGCAGTTAATTTTGTCAACCCTTCTCCCGATCCTTTTCTAACGGAACTAACAACTTCGTGTTTTGCGGCTCCACCACATCCGTGTCACTATTACCAATGCCTCCAATACGATGGGCATCAATACCAATTATAACATCGGTGGGGGGACGGAAGTCTATGCGTAAATACGCAACATTCAATGCACACTCACCTGTGTATGCTCCCGGAAGATTTTTTTTTTTTTACTTATACCGTTACTGGAAACGCTCCGGCGCCTGTAATTCCCGCAACCAAAAAATATAACGTTCTGATTGGAAAGCGCCAACGCTGGCAATCATTCCATCTAACCCGACGGTTTGTGTACCGGCGAGTTATCGATACCCATCTCTTTAGCGCAAACAACAGCAGTAAATTCCGCCAGCACACTCTATAAAATTTTTGCCAAACGGTGAGTTGGATACCATTTGCCACAACAACTCCAATCTTCGGATACGATACGCTACAGTTTTAAAGAAAAGGAAGCTGTAGTTTCCATTTCCAAAGACACAACAACGATAACAACTTTTCCGTACGTATCTATGCCGTCAACGAATGTGACGTAACGGATGTTGCCCAGTGTTTTCTGGTGTTAGACAGTGTGCGTCCAAAAATGAGCGGACCGGATACGTCTGTGTATAGCGCAGAATTTGGTTCAGTACGAAACTTAGATCAGTTCGGCTGACGGTTGTGCAATGAACCGAAGAAAACATGGACCATTGTTCCTGGGACAGGGTTTAACTTGCTTAACGCGCCATTAGGCGCTCCGACGTTTAATAACCTGAGGAATATCACGTTTACCTGAAAAAACCGGCACTTACCCATCCATCTGGCTGTTGCCGGAGTGTAACAGCAAAGACACATTCAGGATGTGGTGGTCGTCGACAAGATGGGCATTGGCATTATTCATCGCCGCCCTGTATACCCACCCAGCGGATTTATTGATGTACCGATTACCAACCTTTTCCACGAAACGGCCACTTCGGCACTACCAGTTAACTACATGGTCAGTCAACCCATCCACTGGGCACGACCATTCTGCCGAACGCAAATGCGGATAACGTAACGATTCGTTTTACGAAAATCCGGTACCCGCCACCATCCGATTTGAAGTGGATGGCCCTTGTAATCCTTCTATATGGGACAGCACCCTTGTGATAAAAGGCAAGCCGGCTATCGATACACTTAAGATACCTGAAGGATGTTCCATTCCTTATATTTTAAACAATCCTGCCAGTTTCTTTTCATACACGAATGGCGGTGATCCGGGCGCTACATTCACGTGGACGTTTACCGGAGGAAGTCCGGCTTCTTCTTCCCAGCAAAACCCGGGAAGTGTGACATACAGTGGTGTCGGCACTTTTCCGATTACCCTCACTATTCAGGCATTATGCGGAGATTCCACCCTGTCCAATCTGATTACTGTAAATGACTTTCCAAAACCGAATGCAGGTCCTGATCTTTCGGTCTGTAAATTTGCGGCACCAATACGATTAACTGCCAACCCTGCAGGGGGAATCTGGCGCGGGCGCGGCATAACCGATTCCATTCAGGGCATATTCAATTCCGGAACGGTACCCACAGGAACATATCCAATTATATATGTACTCAACCCATCCAGTACCTGTCCGACTTATGATACCATACAAATAAGAGTGTTGGAAATTGTTGGATTGACTGCCGGTCCGGACCAGACAATCTGTAAATCAACAGGAACCTTACAGTTGATTTCAGACCCTTTGTTTCCGGGAGGAAACTGGACAGGACCGGGTGTGGTGAATTCCACATCAGGTATCTTTGATCCAACAGGACTGGCTCCCGGCAATTATCAGGTAGGCTATGTTTTCAGGGATCCATCCGGAGCCTGCAGTGACAGCGCCTTCAAGCGCATTACCATATTTGACAGCGTCCGTATTGCAACACCTCCCGATTTATGCGTTAATCAGCCATTTAATTTCGGAAGTATCATTGGAAATATAACCGCTGCCATATGGAAGTTCGGTGACGGTACACCGGATGGTTTTATCATTAATCCATCCCATATTTATGCCGCACCGGGTACCTACACGGTTACTTTATTTGCGGAAACGGCTGACAGATGTAAAGACACATTACGTTTCCCGGTAAAGGTAGTTGCCAATCCTCCGTTAAGGTTTATTGTTAATCCAGATAGTACCTGTTCCGGTAGCAATGTTTCATTCACTTTCCCTGCCGGTCATGATACCGCAACACAATATTTATGGGACTTCGGTATTGCTTCGCTGCAATCCAACCTTCCCGATCCGCAAACCTTTTCATTCCCTAAACCTTTATTGAGAGATACCAATTATGTTGTAACCCTTCGTGCCGATTATAACTGCGGTCCGGTTTTCTTTTCCGATACCGTCAAAGTAAAAGCATCCCCGAAAGCCAATTTTGGTGTTCAAAATATCGGATGTTCTCCATTCCAGCCCATACTCGCTAATATCTCTTACGGTTCTCCTACGTCTTATCTCTGGAATTTCGGAAATGGCCAGACGACCACACAGGCTAATCCCGTTGCACCCATTTATGTAAATACCACCCGCAGAGATACAACATTTACAATCAGCCTGAAAGCGGTGAATGCCTGTGGCGTAGACAGTATCAGCAAAACCATTACGGTAAAAGGAAACGATATTTTCGCTAAATATTTTACGAATATCAATCAGGGATGTCAGCCATTGACCGTTGATTTCTTTAATATCTCCACACCGGGTGCAGAAATTGTATGGGATTTCGGGGACGGCACTTCAGCCTATGCCGATCAGGTGTCTCACGTATATGACAGCGCCGGTGTATTCCGTGCTAAAATATTAGTGATCGGATCTTGTGGCAGGGACTCTTTCACCACCACCATTAATGTGTTTGGTACACCTAAACCTGATTTTGATGTATTGACTCCTTGTCTGGGTGCTGAAGCGCAGTTTATCAACAAAACCACCAACGGTAACAGTTATATTTGGGACTTCGGCGACGGGGCACAATCCACGAGACCAAATCCTACTCATATATATAGCGCCGTAGGTGTGTATACCGTAAAATTAATTGTGGCCAACAGCCGCCCATGTGTCGATTCCATCATCAAACAGGTCCGTGTTTCTGTGACACCCAAGGCCGCATTCAGTGTAACCAATCCAAGTATCTGTGAAGAAGAGCCTACTGTGTTCATCAATAGTTCCACCGATGCTACCGCCTTTAGTTGGAATTTTGGTAACGGCGAAAGCTCCACCTCACCGGCGCCCAACTATACCTACCCTAATCCGGGAATTTTTAATGTCACATTAACAGCCATCAACGGAGATTGTCGAGATAGCACCACCCGAGTAGCGGCAGTAGAAATATATCCGAAACCGATAGCAGATTTTCTATATGAATTTACGGGGGATGGATTCAATGCACCCGTCAATTTCACCAATACAACCGTTTTCGGAACTAATTACTTCTGGAATTTCGGAGACGGTGATTCTTCCCGTATTACAGACCCTACGCATCAATACAGCGGGGAAGGCCCTTATCGGGTTACCTTATTCGCCGTGAGTAATAAAGGGTGTAAAGATACGGTGTCAAAAGCGCTGGGAGTAGACTACACAGGACAGTTATATGTTCCGAATGTATTTGCACCGGAAGTTGGTCTGGGAGAATCTGCCATCTGGAAACCAAAAGGATTGAGTATGAAAGAATACCATGTGGAGGTATTTTCTACGTATGGGCAGTTGTTATGGGAATCCAGTTTGCTGGAAAACGGACAGCCAACAGAAGGCTGGGACGGCAGATTCAAAGGAACCTTATTGCCGCAAGATATTTATGTCTGGAAAATACGCGCCATCTTCACCGATGGAAAAGCATGGGAGGGAATGAAAGACCCTAAAACCGGAAAAACGGCAATCATGGGCTCTATCTTATTACTCAGATAAAATCTATATTGTCTTTGGATGGAATAAAAAAACCGCCTCTAATGAGGCGGCGCTGATTTTTAATTTCCGGACTAAAAAATTTCCAGTATAATTTAATAAACCACTTTCCCTAAGCTGGTAATGATACTCGCTAAACGGATGGCATCCCAGATGCGTTGTTCGCTGCTGCCGGCGTGCAACACCGATTGTTCATGACTCTTCACACACATTTCACAGCCATTTACGGCGCTCACCACCAAACTCACCAGTTCAAAAAATTCTTTGCCCATTACCGGATTCATCATGATATTCATGCGCAACCTGGCCGGTGCATTGGTGTAGAATTCCTTTTCCACGAAATGACGGAATCGATAAAAGACATTGTTGGCTGCCAATAAAGAAGCACAGGCCTGTGCTTCGGCAATTTCAGCGTCGGTAGCTTCATTTGCTTTCGCTTTTTCGGCAAAAGCATTTATTAAAACCGAATTGTTATTGTTGGTGGCGATCGCCAGCGCCAGCAAATAACTTTCTTTTGCCTGTAGTGATTCCGATGTTAAAACGGATTTGACGTTCATCTTCAAATCGCGCAGGTATTTGGAGTCTGCCGTTGCCAGGTGTTGCAACGTGGCGTTGTCATATTCCGGCTGAACCCCGAGGTCTGCCAAAAGTTCTTGTACTGTTTCGTGCATGGATGTAGGTTTAGTTTCTTAATACAAAATAGAGGAACCAAGACAATCTATCTTGGTTCCTGACTCTTTGTTCTTTATTCAATTACGATAATGTTGCCTGTCCTTTTTCCCAGTTGCATGGGCACAATTCGTCTGTTTGCAATGCGTCTAACACACGGATTACTTCTTTCACACTTCTGCCTACAGATAAGTCATATACACTTACCCAGCGGATGGTTCCTTGCGGGTCTACGATGAACGTTGCACGGTAGCATACTTCTTCGCCTTCAGTTAAGATACCCAGTTCGCGGGAAAGTGTTTTGGAGGTATCCGCTACCATCGGGAATTTCAGGTCACGCAAATCGTCGTGGTGTACGCGCCATGCGTGGTGTACGAATTCTGAATCGGTGGATGCGCCTAGTAATACAGCATCTCTGTCCTTAAAGTCGCCCACATGTTTGCCAAATTCAGCAATCTCTGTAGGGCATACAAATGTGAAATCTTTTGGCCAAAAGAAAATGACGAGCCATTTGCCCTCTTTTTCATGTACATCGTTGGAAATTGTCTGGAATTCTTTTCCTTTTTCTAAACTTACTACCGAAGTTTTCTCAAATCGCGGGAACTTTTGTCCTACAGTTGCTAATGCCATTTTTTAATTATTTTAATTGAGTGAATAATAGGTCCTAAAAATACAGGTTAGTTTTTTAACCAGGATGAATACATCCAAATTTCTTTTTCCTGTTGAGTGATGAAATCCGTCAGCAGGGTAATGGTGCCTTCATCATCCAGCTTTTCAGCAGTTTTCAAAATAGCCCGTTCGAGTACTATAATCGTCTGTAAGCTGCTTACAATCAGTTCCACTGCATTTTTTGCATCCGAAATATTCCTTCCTTCTTTGATGGAAGATTTTTTTAAATAATCGGTAAAGGTATGCATGGGGGTAAATCCCAAGGTCAGGATACGTTCTGCCACTAAATCAATCTTCAGCTGAGCATCGTTGTAAATTTCCTCAAATTTTACATGCAGTTCAAAAAAATGCTTGCCCTTGATATTCCAGTGGAGCCCTCTTGCATTTTGATAGTACAACTGAAAATTTGCCAGTAATTTATTCAGGTCTGCCGCCAAAGCTTCGGATTGCTTGTTGTCTAATCCTATCTGGCTAAAATTTTTTGATTTGCTCATAACCTTACAATTTTTTTTGCACCGCAAATATGCACCATTTTGTTTAATAGAAAAAATCAATTAATTTTATGATTCAATAAGAAAAAATTATGAATATATCGCTCACCCAACTGGAATACCTGCTGGCGATTGATACCTATCGTCATTTTGCCAAAGCCGCAGATGCCTGTCTGGTGACGCAGCCCACCTTGAGCATGCAGTTAAAAAAACTGGAAGAAGAATTGAACCTCTCTCTTTTTGACCGCAGCAAACAGCCCATCATACCGACGGATGCCGGAAAAGAGGTGATTGAGCAGGCGCGGATTATTTTGCGGGAAGCGAAGAAGCTGGAGCATATCGCCCGGCATTATGACGAAACTTTTGAAGGCAGCCTGACGATTGGCATCATTCCAACAATCGCCCCGTATCTGTTGCCTTACTTTCTGGGAGATTTCATAAAAAAATACAAACAGATCAAACTGGTGATTCAGGAGCTGAAGACGGAAGAAATCATTTTAAAACTAAATAAGGACGAAATAGATGTGGGCATCCTGGCAACGCCGCTGCACGAAAGCAACCTGATAGAGGAGCCCTTGTTTTACGAAGAAATAAAAGTGTATGCCCATTATAATCATCCGCTGACGAAAAAAAAATACCTGGAACATGAAGACATCCTGCGTGATGATATCTGGATGCTTTCGCAGGGAAATTGTTTCCGAAATCAGATTATCAATATTTGCGCCAACCCGATTAAACTGAATGATCAGCTGAAGTATGAAAGCGGGTCCATAGAAACCTTAAAGAAAATGGTGGAAATGGAGGGTGGGTTTACGCTGTTGCCGGAACTGGCTGTATTGGAATTGTCCGCAAAAAAAATCAATCAGGTGGCAGAATTTAAAAAGCCAAAACCCTTGAGGGAGGTGAGCATGGTGTACGCACGCAGTGTTTCCAAAAAGAAGTTTATCGATGTATTGAAGAAACAGATCATCAAGAGCATGCCGGAAGAACTACTGAATAAAAAACGGGGCGCCGTGGTGGAGTGGAAATAGGCTATCCTGTAGGGCGGTATATTTTTGGCTATATTATCTACGTGATTTTCAAATAAACATTGTTGCTGTTTTTGCTTCTTTCTCTCAGTTGTAAAGCACACAACGGGTTAGATGGTGGTTATTCCACCTCTTCCAATTCTTTCAGGCAGTCTTTCAGTTTTTCCAGATGTTGTCCATACAGTTTGCGGACATACCATTTCATCACGGGATAGGAAATGAGTGTCAGCAATAAGGCGAAGGATAAAATCATGGACAAGGTGGCTGAACTGAACGCGTCAAAATAAACCAGAAATCCCAGGGCTTTCATTTGATAGAGTATGGCAAATCCGGATAGAAACCCGGATACGGGTGTCAGTAACAAACTTCCCCAGAAATAAATACTAAGGTACTTTTGCAGTTGGACAATCAGCGCCTTGAGGCTGGTTTTGATATCCTGATGATAGGAAAAAAAGCGTTTGAGTTCTCTGTATTTTTGAATATAATAAATGAAATAGGGGATGAAAATAAATACCAATACCAGTATACATAAAATCGTCACCTCTCTGTTATTAAAATAAAAAGGCACGCCGGCTATCAGCAACAGGCATGCGAAAAACATCCCAATCTCAATCTGCAGGTTTTTACGCAACCGGTCAATGATATTTGTTGACTTATGGCTAAGCAGCTCACGGATTTTTTCCTGTTCCACCTGTTGGCGGCCAATATTGGAATCGATATGGTCTTTCCAGATATTCTTCAGGTCGTCTAATTCTATCATCGCTCTACTTTTATAAGTGTTCTCAATTTTTCCTTTATCCGGCTCATTTTTACCGCTACGTAATTGGCGGTAATACCGGTGATTTCTGCAATTTCTTCATACGGTTTATCCTCCAGATACAATAACACGATCGATTTCTCGACATCGGACAATTGTTCCACCGCTTTGTACAGTTGTTTTAAATCATCGTCCACATTTTCTGAGGCTTTGTCTTCAAACTGAATCGCTATTTTTTCCAGATCGGTGGTTTCTATTTTCTTCTTTCTTAATCCGGATATTGCCGTGTTCAGCGCGATGCGGTACATCCAGGTCGTGATTTTCGATTCATTCCTGAATGACGGAAACGCCTTCCATAACTGCAATACGATTTCCTGAAACAGATCGTCTCTGTCGTGGGAGGTATGACAATAGATCCTGCATACTTTGTGCAGGATGCCCTGATGCGTGTTAATGGTCTGTATAAAAAGCTGTTCCAAAACTGATTCTACGTGCTTGTTCTATTAGTCTTTGATTTGGCAAAGATATTACAAATAGCACCATTTCAATGTCATTTTCCCAACCGGTGGTTTTCCCTGAATTTTTTCTTTGGTGGTTTAGGCTGAAGATATCCATTCCTGTTTGGACGAATTTTACATCATCAAACAAACACATTTAAAACAATAAAAAATAAACAAAATGAAATCTAAGATTCACGAACTCAAAAACTTAAAAACTAAGACAATGAGTAAAACAGTAACCACCATCCTCGCAGCCATCATCCTTGCAGTAATGACCATCACTTCTGCTTCGGCTAAAACCTCCTCCATGACCAAAGACCAGTTTGACCTGGTATTTAAAGGCATCGACAACCACATCGTCGGAACCTGGGAAAAGAACAAAACAGCAGCCTCCGGTGCATCTGCCGAATACTGCCAGTTCAACGCCAACGGCACCTACATCGCATTTGAAATGAAAAATGGCAAGTATATTATCACCGGAAAAGGACACTGGATGGCGAAAAACGGACAAATCACGATTGTGAACGGCGGAGAGGTTTCTTCCATAGCTGCTTACAGCACTTCCGACAATCAGCTGGTATTTGGCGAAGAAACAGGCTATTCCAAACCGACTTCTGCATTGGCAAGCAACTAACACCCAAACAAATAATTCTTAAACAACCAATAAAAAAAAGTAATCATGAAAACAATCAAAACAATCAGAAGCAGGATAGCCATGATGGTGGTCCTCTTCGCAGTAGCAGCTACAAGTTGCCAAAAAGAAAATGAAATTGCACCGGTAACGCCTGTAGTGCCGACAACTCCGGTAACACCTGCCGTTTCTATGAAACCAAGGTTTATTACAACGTCAGAAAATGGAATTAATTTGAGAAAGGAAGAATATCGATATGATGATCAAGGAAAACTAACATTATACATATCAGGTTCATCAACTGCTGCTGGTGTAGATTCTGTGGAAATGCAAACAAATGCAGTGACATTTAGATTACAAAATGGCAATAGCAGACGAAGGGAAGTCTTGACATTTAATGCAGATAAAACATGCTCATCCATTTTTTCCGCAGCAGACCAAGCCAATTTTGTAAATAATCAGTTAAAGTTTAATTCCGTGGAATTGGTGCGTGCAAACAACACACCATTAAGAGCAATACAGTTTACTTATCAAGGAAATAAAATAAGCAGAATACAAACAGAGTTGCAATTCATTGATATAAACTATTATGAAAACCTGCCCTATCAAAAAGGTATAAATGAAATACCAATTGGTCTAAAAGAGTTAAAATATTTCAAAACCATGGAAATTGAAAATATTACATCATCAATTGCTTATGACAAACTAATCAAACAAATAATTATAACTAATGGTCGCGGTAACACTGAATTACATGATTATGCTTATGTGTTAGACACAAATAATCGCGTAACAAAAATTACAGATACGGTTACATTTACCACACCATCCACATCGTCACAAAGGGTTTTTGTAAGCGCTATTGCATACTAAAACAAGCCCGCCACCATAATTCTTAAAACGGCTCTGAACAAACAAAAAAGGCTTTTTAACCTATTACAAAAAAAATAAACTATTTTTAAATAATTAAAACAAACAAATTATGAGAAACAAAACTTTTTTCAGAGGAATGGTTGCCATTGCGGCAATCGTCTTCGCTGCCACCACCACCGGTTGTCAAAAAGAAACAACCGCGCCTGTAACGGAAGCAGTCTCCGCTACCGGTGACTCCGCCTCAATTGTCAGTTCACTGGCGCGGTTCCGCTCTCTGCTCGGAGACTCCCTGAACACCGCTCCGGGAAAAACCGGGGGAAGACGGGAAATCAACTGGGATGCGGTGCCTCCTTCACTGAATGACAATAATTTATTCCCGGGGAATTTTTTCGCCCAAACAGATTCTCTTTTACCCAACGGAAGAAAACGCGGCGCCACATTCACATCCTCTGTTGCAGAAGATTTTCGGATAAGTTCTCTCGGGTTTGAGGACGTCAAAGCAGGATTCTCTGCACAGTTCAAGCGCTTCAGCCCTAAGCTGATATTTGGACTAATGAAAACAAATACCGTGGATATAACCTTCAAAGTACCCGGAACATCCACCGATGCTACCGTAAAAGGATTCGGTGTCATTTTCCTGGGCGTGGATGCTGAAAACAAAACGGGGATGGAGTTTTTTGATCTAGAAGGAAATAGTTTGGGAAAGTTTTATGCCAAGGCATACGGCTCCGGTTATTCTTTCCTCGGAGTGAAATTTAAAGATGCCAACACTGTAGCCAAAGTGAGAATCACGGCCGGTGAAGAAGGGATCGGTGAAATCAGCAGCTATAAAGATAAAGTAGCGATGGATGATTTCCTGTACGACGAACCCGTGGCACAATAGGAAATATTTAGTACTGGTTTTTTAGTTGTTTTTGATAGCGCGCTCCGAACGATACGTTCGGAGCGCGTTTTTTTTGTATTACAGGTATTTAAGCAATAAAAAAGGTACCGGTGGTTTTCCCTGATTTTTTTCTTTGGTGGTTTGGGCTGAAGATATCCATTCCTGTTTGGACGAATTTTACATCATCAAACAAACACATTTAAAACAATAAAAAATAAACAAAATGAAATCTAAGATTCACGAACTCAAAAACTTAAAAACTAAGACAATGAGTAAAACAGTAACCACCATCCTCGCAGCCATCATCTTCGTAGTAATGACCATCACTTCTGCTTCGGCTAAAACCACCTCCATGACCAAAGACCAATTTGATCTGGTATTCAAAGGCATCGACAACCACATCGTCGGAACCTGGGAAAAGAACAAAACAGCAGCCTCCGGCGCATCTGCCGAATACTGCCAGTTCAACGCCAACGGCACCTACATCGCATTTGAAATGAAAAGTGGCAAGTATATCATCACCGGAAAAGGACACTGGATGGCGAAAAACGGACAAATCACCATTGTAAACGGCGGAGAGGTTTCTTCCATCGCTGCTTACAGCGCCAACGACAATCAGCTGGTATTTGGCGAAGAAACAGGCTATTCCAAACCGACTTCTGCATTGGCAAGCAACTAACACCCAAACAAATAATTCTTAAACAACCAATAAAAAACAGTAATCATGAAAACAATCAAAACAATCAGAAGCAGCGTAGCCATGATGGTTATGCTCTTCGCTGTCACAGCCACCAGCTGTCAAAAGGAAAGTATAAACCCTGCACAGCCTGAACTGGTAAACAGGAAACCTAAGTCTATTATTACCACCAATGACCAGGGTGTTACTGTAGGAAGAGAAGATTTTATTTATCGCAATGATACCCTGGTTGCTTACCTTAACGACAAGACCCTGAGAGACTCTATTCTCGTATTACCCAACAGCAGCTCAAAAGCGCTGGAAGCTTACAGTATGTTTTCTTCTAGAGTTTTTAAATGCGAACTGTTTCTGGGCGCAGACAAGCAAATTGCTCAATCGTCGGAAAGTGCTTTTTCTACACGATTAAGAGACGTCATAACCAACAATTCCATGATCAAATCCATCGTTGACGAAGATTCCAGAGGCTTTAGTTTAACAGATGTGGTATATGATGGCAATAATATCAGCAGCTTTATTTATAAAGGCGACACAGTAAGAATCACCTATTACGATACCCTGAGTTATCAAAAAGGAATCAATGCGCTCCCTATCGGATTTTTTGGAATCGAACATTTTCGCTTACTGGAACTCAATGACAGGACCAACACAAAACTGTATTCCAAACTGATAAAATCCGTCACCAGAAAAAGCGCTGCCACCAGAAATCATATTGACAGCAATTCATATAGTTATGTCATGGATGCACATAACAGAGTCATCAGCGTAACAGATATTTCTACGTGGGGTACAATTGGATTTCCCTTAAATGTCTCCAAAAGAATAAAAACCATCCATTATGAATGATCTGTAAAAATGGGTCCTAACTACTGGTTTTGTGCAGTTGATTGCCTTATGCACTCATCGTCATTTACCAACCGGTGGTTTTCTCTGAATTTTTTCTTTGGGGGTTTGGGCTGAAGATAAACCTCTACAATAGGTGCAATTTTACACTAACAAACAAACAAAAATTTTTAAACAATGAAAACAACAGCTAAAAAAATGATGATGGCAATGATTGCATTTGTGTTCGCAGCCACCACAACATCCTGTAAAAAGGAGAGTGGAATTATACCCAGTACTCCTACACCAACTGTATCTTTAAAACCAAAGAGCATTGTAACTACTGAAGATGGTGTTGCCGGGGTTTTTAGGACTCAAACGTACGAGTATGACTCACGAAACCATCTGACTAAATTTGTTAGTGTTTCTGCTACAACAAAAGATTCTCTGATTTTTAATTCTGCCGGAATAGGATTCCTACGAATGGTAAACGGTACAATCCGTTCGAAAGAATTGCTTAAATTAAATTCGGACAAAAGTTTAAGGCTGCTTGTTATTTCAGGCAACAGTAGTACCCTTGTCTTAACCCCTTTATTTACTGATCTTCCAGGATCACCCAACACGCTGACTTCCTTATCGGATGCAAGTAATCTTATTGAATTCACCTATCTGGATAAAAACCTTAGAAGTATTAACGTCAATACAGAAAGTGTAAGCTATACCTACTACGACAATCTCCATTACCAAAAAGGAATTAACGAAATACAGTCTGAATCCACAGCACTATTGTATCATAAAATCGCCGAGCAGGAAGACATGATCAACTATTCCCTTTTTTCCAAACTAATTCATACCGTGACTATCAAGTTGGGAAACGACGTAAAAAAGATTGTTACTTACAATTACGTTCTTGATGAACAAGGAAGAGTAACAAAAATTTTTGAGACGATAGATTTTATTTCCAATGCTGATCCGTCCAGACAATTTCAACATACTATTACGTATTAATCCATTCTATCCTGGAAAAGATGCCACCCTCGTGTGGCATCTTTTCTAGTTAAAGAGGCAATTCAATATTTATTGAGCATCCTTTCCCGACAGCCGAATCGATGTCCATTTTGCCACCCAGCAAAGCAATCCTTTGCTGCATGCTGTGCAAACCGATTCCCGTTTTGGTTTTAATGGTAGATACATCAAATCCTTTTCCATCATCTTCTACGGTCAGGGAAAGTTGGTTTTGATGCTTGCTGATTTGAATGATGACTTCCCTGGCCTGGGCATATTTCAAAATATTATTCAGCAACTCCTGAACGATGCGGTACACCAGCAGTTCCAGCTTTGCCGGCAACCTCGACTCCAGACCATAGTGCTGAAAGTCTATCTCCAGCTGAGCGCTTTGCTGCGCCTGCAAACAAAACTGCTCTACCGCCTCCACCAGTCCCAGGCGCTCGAGGGCGGACGGCATCAGCGCGTGCGATATCTTCCGGATGTCCTGCGTGGTGGTGTTCAGCAACTGCATCGCTTCGCGATACGCTTTATCCTCTTGTAACTGCTCATTGGATTTGGTCAGGTTGGTAAATTGCAGCTTGATCATACTCATCAGTCCGCCGATGCCGTCATGCAATTCTTTCGCCAGTCTGGTACGTTCCTGTTCCTCCCCATCCATAATCGCCTGTGTGAGCTCCAATCTCTTTTGCTGTTCGATGGTAACAATCTTGTTTTGAAGCAATATCTGCCGTTGACGGAAGAAAAAATACACCAAAACCGCCACCACCAAAGCCACCAGCAGTAAGATAATGGTGATGATGAATCGGGTCCGTGCCTGCTTTATTTTTACCTGCTGCTGTGCTATCTGCGTTTCTTTTTTGGCGGTCTGATATTTGGTCTCCAATTCGTTCAGTGTGTTGTTTCTTTTCTCAGAAAAAACACTGTCGTTGTATTGCTGAAATAATTGCGCGGATAGGTAGGCATTTTTGTAATCTCCGCTCAGCGCGTAATATTCTTTTCTCAGCGCATACAGGTTTTTATACAATTGAAAAGATCCCGATTGCTGCGCATATTCCATACCACTATCTATTGCGTCCTTTGCAGCCGTTAGCCGCTGAAGTTTTAAATCTATCGACGCATTCTTGATGTATGCGAGACAAATATCATACTCTGCTCCTGTCTTTAATATATAGGACAAATACGCCGCCGCTACCTGTTGTGCTTCTGTAGGTTTGTTATCATACAAATAGTATTCAGTAAGCGCTTTATAGGCATATGCCTGAACAAAATCGTCATTGATGGCTTTCCCGATACGTAACGCTTCGGCTGCCAGTATTTTTGCACTGTCCGGCGCCCCGTTGGTGACAAAAGCCACGGACAGATCATGTGCAATCATGCCTATGCTGAATGAATCTTTTTCTTTTAATGAAGTCTGATAAGCCAGTTTGTTATATACCAGGTTTTTTTGATACTGCTCGGTAGTATTATAAATGGAGGCGATATTGCTGTAACAAATCGTCAATCCTTTATAAAAATCAATCTTCTCAAAGAGCCCAGCGGCTTTGAGGTAGTTTTGTATGGATAAATCAAAATACCCTTTTCGCTGATAAATATTGGCGATGGTATTGTAAGTGATACCCTGTTCCTTCCTGTTCTGTTGCTGCTCAAAAATTGTAATGGCTTTCCGGCAAAAAGACATGGCCTTGTCGATATCCGTCTGACTGCTGATAAGCGCCAGGCGACGATAGCTTTTACCGGTTATCTCGGGATATTTTTTAGCCGCTTCCGTATTACTGATGATATGCTTATAATAAAACAGCGCACTGTCCGGATCTACTTTTTCCCATTGCTGCGCTTTTTCGTAGACAGCAGCCATATCCTCTGTAGCAAAAACAGGTGATGTCTGTATTCCCAAAAACAGTAAAACTATAATATATGTAATCCGTTTTTTCAAAAAATGCTACTGTATACTATAAAAGTATTATTTTTATTAGGAATTTAATAAGAAACTATGACGACAATTGGCATTATAGACGATCACGGAATTGTACTGCAGGGGGTAAGCATGATGTTTAAGCAGCAAAAAGAGTATGAAGTGCTTTTCGCCATCAATAACTTATCCGAAGGACTGGAAACTTTAAACAGCACACCTCCGCAAGTCTTGTTTTTAGATATCAATATAAAAGGAGACGATGGACTGGAAGCCATAAAAGTCATCAAGAAAAAAAATGCGTCCATTAAAATTATCATGCTCACTTCTTTTGAAGAAACGGCATTGGCAAAAACAGCTCTGCGCAACGGTGCAGACGGTTATCTGTTAAAGGACGCCACTGAAACGGAATTTCTGGACGCGGTCGCTGCCGTTCTGAACGGACAGCAGTACATCCAGAAGAGCGTGCAGGATTTGTTGCTCAAAGATGCCATGGGACAAAAGAAAGATAACTCCTATATTCCCAAACTTACCCGCCGGGAAAAAGAAATTCTCGAACTCATCGTGGATGAAAAAACCACCCAGGAAATTGCAGATACCCTGTTTCTGAGTGTAAGTACGGTAGAAACCCACCGCATGAACCTTATCAGTAAACTCGGTGTGAAAAATGCCGCAGGACTGGTAAAAATCGCACTTGAAAAAGGCTTACTGAAAGATTAAATCTTTTCAAACACCACCCTGAACTTTGCCTGTTTATTGGCTGCGGTCCGTGCGAAATAGCTTACCCGGAAGGCTTCTGTCGTTCTGGATTCAATTTCCCAGATTTCATTGGTGCCGGTTCCGGCTACCCTCAGCAATGCACCGCCATTCTGTTCTTCTATGGTGCCCTGGTCTTTGATATCCGGATCGGATACATTGCATTTTGTGGGGCCTTCGCTCAGTTCAAATGTCTTGGTAACTGCATTGAATTTCCAGATATTATCTTTAGCACAATCCGGTTTGGATGTCAGTATATCAATCACCGGAATGGTGTCCACCAATGAATCTGTTGAAATCAGTATACTGGTTTTGCGCCAATTGCTTTTTGCCAATTCATCGATGAGCGAAGGTGTTTCCTTGGTGCAGGCAAACACCATTAAAACAATACCCAAAACGGCTGTTGTTTTAAAAATGATAGCGTGTGGTTTTTTCATAAGTATAGTTTTTCTATTGAACTGAAATTACTACAAATTTTAGAAATATTTTGCAGTATATTTTAACGGAAAACCACTCTTTTTTATTTTCATGGTTTTCATTGACCGGAGTTTTCATTAATTTTCAGACCAAATCCTATTAGTTATCTTTTTATCATTTACCTTTACAGCATGCAAACCACCGACGAACATATCATTAATAAATTCCGGGAGATGATTGAAAATCGTTATGTGTACAGTGATTTAAAACAACGATTCGATCTGCCGCCATCCATTACGGAAGAAGTCATTGATGAAATCAAGGCCTATTTCCTTGATACGATTTATCCGCATGCCTCTGAACGCAAAAAGCTGGAAACGGCTTTCAGGGATTTGGCAGATTATGTGCATTCTCCCCGAAAAATATGGGGGTTATTCGGCGATATGGCAAGAGCCCTGTTTAAGTTCGGACGGCACTTCATGCAGGCATTACGCGCCGGCATGGACTCCCTGAATTCTTTTATGGGTGCCAAGAATTTTGAGCAATCCATGGCGGACATAGCCAATAAAAATGGCATCACGCCTCCTATGACGGACGAAGACTTTGAAGAAACCCTTTATCAGTTGCCGAGAGAGGATATTGAAAAATTTATTCAGGACGTTAAAAATCTTTTTGGCGCGATGGTCAATACCGTTCTCTTGAAAAAAACACTGGATATCCTGCAGCATGTGATAGAAACCATGGAACACAAACCCGATGTTTTTCCGCAAGCGGATGTCGATGGTATTAAACTGGGAAAAGAATTGCTGCAAAGAGGGTATACCATTTTTTCAAAATATGACGAACCCACCAAAAACGCTATCGTGGATTTTATCTACAAAAATGAGATGTGGTTTGTGGATGAAGTGTACAGGAAGAGAGAAGAAAAGTAAAAAAAGGATATCGCGGATGGTTTTTATTTAAGAAACATTTACATTTTATAACAAACGGTTTTTCTAATTTTGGTGAATATAGCCTGATGCAAAAAAACGCAGGTGCTTTTATATGGCGAGAAAAATAATTTACACAGATGAAGCTCCCGAACCGATAGGTCCTTATTCTCAGGCCGTATATATCAACGGGATGCTGTTTGTTTCCGGACAGATTCCCTTAGATCCGTTTTCCGGTGCGCTGATTAAAAACGGGATAGAAGAAGAAACCGTACAGGTGATGGAAAACCTGAAGGCTATCCTGCAAGCCGCAGAGATGGATTTCTCCAACGTGGTGAAGTGTTCTATCTTCTTATCGGATATGCACGATTTCCCGAAAGTGAATGAAGTATATGGCCGTTATTTTAAAACCAACCCACCGGCCAGAGAAACCGTGGAAGTAAGTGTATTGCCCAAAAACGCAAATATTGAAATTTCTTGTATTGCTGTCCGATAATGATACTTAATATGAATAAAATCGTTCTACTTGCTTCGTTTGTTTCCTGTTTCCTGATCGGCTTTGCCTCCACCAATAACGCCGGACAACCGGATAGCACCAAAGGTACAGCTCTGCCTACTGTTAATTGCCAGCCAGCGATTGATTCGTTTATGGCAAGATGGAAAACAAACAAAGAAGCCGGCTTTTATCTCGCGAATAAAAATGTCCAGCAACAATACAATTACATCACCATCGATAAGGATAAATACACTAAAACGGCTTGCCCTAAAGGTTATCCGTTTCCTGCATTCATTTCCTGCTACAACAAAACCGCTAAAAAGGTACTGGATTCTATCTTCAAAATGGATTTTTACCGAAAAACAGATTCCATTTTAGATAATTACGATAAAACCGGAAGAGGCTATAAGAATACCGAATTCCCCGGCGGTGCCGCTGCACTGATGAAGTACCTGAACAAAAATGTTGTCCTTCCGAAGGAAACGCCCCTCAGTGATACCACCAAAATGATACGGGTATTCTTTTCTTTCATTGTGGATGAAAAAGGCGCCATTTCCGATATTAACCTGGTGTGTTCCAACTGCAAGGTTTGTGAAGATCCCGTCTACCTGGCCATTACAAAATTCCCTGCCTTCGAACCTGCCATTGAAGCGGGCAAAAAGAAAAAGGTGAAATATATCATGCCGTTTACTAAAAAACTATAAGGTTATCGCCTGCTTTTTTGCTGTAACGAATAACAACAGTTCGTCTACATTTTCTTTGTCAATGATTCCGATAATCTGATTGTCTTCCTTTACAATCAGGATGTGTTCTGAAGCCATTGCCAGCAGCTTTCTGGCGGTCAGCAGATCTATGCCTGCATCTACAAAATTCAACGCCCGGTGCATATACTTGGTGATGGAGGCATTTTCGTCATCGTGTTGCAACGCCTTTAGGATATGTTTCTTCGTCAAAAAACCAATCATCGTGGTTTTATGATAAATCAGTATCATCTTGTTCTGAGTGGACAAAATCATTTTTATCGCATCCTTAATGGTATTGTAGTCCTGCAGTGATTTATACTGGTTGATGACAATGTCTTTTATCTTATAGTTTTTTACCGCATTTCGGATGGTGTCAGAAATAGTTTTCATATCTGTTTTTATTTTTAGTCTTTTTATAATCTTGACTAGTTAAACGAAAAAGCATCCAAATTATTTGAACAAAAAAGCGGAAAGCTGGGCGAAGCCGCCCGGCTTCCCGCCACACACACAAATAAGAAAAAGATGATTTATACTTTTAATACCGGAGTTCCGCTACACTGAATTCAGCGTTTTGCTCATCTCTGATATACTGAACATCTTCATAAAATTCCACTTTGCCGGTTTCCACATTATACATGGCGCCCACCACTCCAATCTCTCCGTTTTCCACCATCTGCTCCAGTATAAAGCTGCGTTCAATGATATTTTTCACCGACCTTTTTACATTGATAGAGGCTACATTCTCTACAAAGTCTACATTTTTGGAGGTCCTGTTTTCCCGGGTTGTCTTTTCCTGATATACCGCCGGCTGGAGTTTTGACAACAACTCGGTAAGGTTGCCCATCTCCACATGGTCGCAGGCGCCCTTTACCGCACCGCACTGGGTATGCCCCAGCACCACTACTAGTTTGGAGCCGGCTACCTTACAGGCAAATTCCATACTGCCTAAAATATCCGTATTCACAATATTTCCGGCTATCCTTACCGAAAAGATGTCGCCCAGTCCCTGATCAAAAATCAGCTCGGCAGAGGTTCTACTGTCTATGCAACTCAGAACAATCGCAAACGGCCATTGCCCGTTTCGGGTATCGTTCACCTGTTCCAGTAAATCGCGGTTGGCTTTCAGGTTTTTTACAAAACGCGCATTGCCTTCCTCTAAAATTTGAAGCGCCATTCTAGGCGTTATACTATTTTGTATTTCCTTATTCAATGTTTTCATATCTATCATGATTTTTAGTTTAATACTGTTTTTGGTTTTGCAAAAGCAGAGATGAATAATTGAGCATCCAATGTGTTTGACGTCGATTGAACAGACTGAACATGACTGTCGTTATCGATGTTATACTGCTCCTTAAATCCGGTTAAAACAAGCTGAATGTTTTTTTCTTTCGCTTGTACTTCTTTAAATTCTTTGATTAATTCCAGGACATCAAAATCGATGTAGGTAGACGCCGATGCATCCACCAGCACCCTGGAATTCTCGGGCAGGTGGGATAGTGTTTGCTTGATGGAAGCCTTGTTCAAAAAGGAAACTTCTTCAGAAAGTTTAATCTGTATAAGGTTTCCTTCATGATGGTCTTCCTTGTGGAAATAATACGCGTGTTTCAAATTTCCTTTCAGAATATAAAATACACTCACCACCAAACCCACGCCTACGCCTTTTAATAAATCCGTGAAAACGATGGCAACGACAGTGACCAGAAACGGTACCCACTGGTATTTTCCGTTTTTAAACATTTCCTTAAATATTGCAGGCTTCGCCAGCTTATATCCTGTAACCAACAGAATGGCCGCCAGGGATGCGAGCGGAATTTTATTCAATATGCCGGGAATCAGCAATACACTTGTCAATAATAGCAAACCGTGAAAGATAGCAGACATCTTGGTTTTGGCGCCTGCGTTCACATTCGCTGAGCTGCGAACAATCACACTTGTTATCGGCAAGCCGCCGATGAGTCCGGACAGCATATTGCCAAAACCCTGTGCCTTTAATTCCAGGTTGGTGGATGTCACGCGCTTCTGCGTGTCCAGCTTATCAACCGCCTCAATACACAATAACGTTTCTATCGATGCCACGATGGCAATGGTAACACCCATTACCCACACCTGATAATTCGTAATCTGCGAAAAATCCGGAAACGTGAAGAAGCCGAGGAATTCAGAAAAATTATTTGCTGTCGGAACATTCACCAGATGTGTGGTGGCTATGGATAACGCCGAGCCGGTCCGGATAAACAGTTCGTTTAATACGATGCTCAATCCAACAGCCACCAAGCCGCCGGGTATAAAACCCAGTTTATTTTTTATAAACGGCTTTTCCCAAAGCAGTAAAATCGTTAAGGAAATAAGAGCGATAACGGTAGCACCGGGATGAATATGGTTCAATGGCTGCAACAGTGCCGAAAAGGTGTTTTCCCCGTTCGTCTGAAGAAAAGCCATGTCGCCTTCGGTATCGGCATCATAGCCGAATGCATGCGGAATCTGTTTTAAAATAATCAGAATCCCTATTGCCGTGAGCATTCCTTTTATTACATTGGAAGGAAAATAATTGCTGATGCTGCCGGCCTTTAAAAACCCAAGCAGCAACTGAATTCCACCGGCAATCACGACTGCCAGCAAGAATGTTTCAAAGGCTCCCAACTGGGTGATTGCCGCCAATACGATTGCGGCAAGACCTGCGGCGGGTCCGCTGACACTCATCTGTGAGTTGCTGATCAAACTAACCACCATTCCACCTATAATTCCGGCAATCATACCGGAAAAAAAGGGTGCCCCGGATGCCAGCGCAATACCCAGACACAAGGGGAGTGCCACTAAAAACACCACTACACCGGCAGGTAAATCATTTTTCAATGAGTTTATATATCTCTGCATAATTCTATTTTAATAATGAATAATAACTGTGTACAGAAAGTGTATGCTTCCGTAAACAAAAAGAAAGGAATCCGTGATACGGAAACTACAAGGGAGAATTATGCCAGATCCGGCGGGAGATAGACGGCCATGGAGTGGTCTTCATCTATCGGAAAGTGGGTATATTGCGCGAAGCGTTGATTTTGCAGGGCGTTGAAATGGCTGATGGCGCGATGTTTGACATCTGCCGATATGAACGGAAAAAACTTGATATCTTTTCCGGCACCTTTTGGAGTGTGCTCTTCTTCTGCCAGTTCAACCATGTTGCTGTTGTTGGGGTTAAACACACCTAACGGATTTAACACCATGAAGGTCATGGCGAATAAAATCATATAGGTAAACAACATTTTCATAGTGCAAGTATAGTTTCAAAAATAAAAATACACAAGCATTTAACATAAATTAGAAGTAAAAAGTTCCGGCAAATAAAATATTTTTCGGTACTTCTCCTATTTTCACTTATATTACAACAAGAATCGTGCTGATATGCAAACCTTTAACGAACGTTTTCGCCAGATAGCTTTTTTCCTGTTTTTAGTGGCTTTGGGAGCCTTGATTTTTTTTCAGGTGCAGTTTCTCGTTCCCGGTTTTTTAGGGGCTGTCACATTGTATGTCCTGAACCGGAAGCCTTTTTTCAAACTTGCCTACCAGAAAAAATGGAATAAATACCTCGCTACGGTTCTGCTGATTTTTATAGATGCGGTGATTATATCGATTCCTTTCGCGCTCGCCACCTTTTTTGTGTTGCCCAAACTGCACAATTTTACAGATAATGCCGGCGATTTATTTAAAGGCGTGAAAGAAATCATTGAACGCATCTCACAAACCATCGGCATCACCATTTTGTCGGAAGAGAACCTGAGCAATATTCCCGGCATGGTGTCGTCCTACCTGCCGGATTTTTTAAGTTCGGCGGTCAACGGATTTTTCAATATTTCCACCATGTTCTTTCTGTTGTTTTTCATGTTGGTCAATGCCCAGAAAATTGAAAATTCCTTTTTGAAATACATTCCTCTAAATCCGGAAAACAAAAAATTAGTCACCTCAGAAACCAAAAACATTGTACAGTCCTATGCCATCGGAATTCCGGTCATAGCCCTGGCACAAGGCTTCTGCGCCTATATCGGCTATACCATTTTTGGTATTAAGGATCCTATGTTGTGGGGATTTGTGACTACCGTTTGTTCGGTGATTCCTTTTCTGGGTTCGGGGCTCATCTGGATTCCGCTTACGGTTTATCTCTATACCGGCGGACATAGCAGCGACGCTATCAGTCTTGTCATCTATTGTGCCATTGTGGTGTTGAATATTGATAACCTGCTGCGTCTGGTTTTGCTCAAGGCGTTTGCCGACATACATCCGCTGATTACCCTGTTCGGCGTGATTACCGGTTTAAAATTATTCGGGTTCATCGGCTTGATTTTCGGGCCGCTGCTGGTTTCCTACTTATTATTATTAATCCGGATTTATGTAAATGAATTCTCTGAAAAGTCTGCCGGAGATTGAATTTAAACAGTATCCTCCTGAAAACATTATGGAAAAGAATAACAAAAAAGATAATCAGGATATCGCGCATTACGTTTTTTCAGGCTCCACCACAATGATTGGTGTCTGCATTACGGTCATTGCCCTGTTTCGGGTAATGAATGTCAGTATTAAAACGTATGCAGATGAAATTCTCGGTGTGGATACACTGATTTTTATACTGGCTACTCTCTTGTCTTATATCACCCTGCGCAACGACCAGAAAAACATAGAACGTTTCGCCGATATCTTCTTCTTTATCGGGATGGGTATTTTAATCATCGTCGGAATATTGATCGTGTTTTCCACCTTCTAAGAGGATGTATTCAACGCGGAAATCAACAGTTGGTTTACAATGTCATGGTTGATTAAAAGCATAGAGTGCGAACCGCCCTCCACGGGTATGGCATTTTTAATATTCTTATACGGAAACATCTCATCCTTCGTTCCGTGTATGTGAATGATGTCTTTTCTGTAATCCTCTTTGCCACTCCACTTTACAATGGCGTCCACACACCAGTAGAGAAAATCAGGCGAATTGTTTTTTGCCATACTTACTGCCAGATGACGCAATCCGGGTTTTTTCAGCACCTCCCGCTTAAACATACTTCCAAATTCTATTGAATGGATAAACCCATGTCCGGGAAGCAGTTTGTGCATATTTGTAAACTTCATCTGCTTCAGTATGAACGGCATTTCACTTCTGCTTTTCACCGACGAAATCAGCACCACCTTTTCGGGTTGTACATGCCGGATGAGTTCCATGGTCATGATGCCACCCATGGAATTGCCAACGATATTAAACGGTTCTGAAGTATCGATTTGCGGAATAAATTTTTGCGCATAGGTCTCCATCGTGTCGTGGCTGTGGTGTTCGGGAAAAGGCAGATAAACAGGTTTCTCTACCACCGCCATCTGATACTTGAAGATGCGCTCATCCGATGCTATACCGCCGATGAAATAGGTTTTAGGTGCAGACACCTTACTAAGTTAAGGAAAAAGATGGAGATTGCGGAAATACTCTGCTTCAGTCTGCATCTTTCAGGGTGCGTTCTATATTTTTATCCGGAATCACCCACATGATGGCGGTGAGTGCAAACAGCAATGCGGAAATCAGCGGAAAGTACAAGGCGCAGGGAATAGAAATGAAATAAATAAGGAGGGAGATAATTCCTTTCTTCTCCTGTTTTTTCAGGGCTTCCGTCAGTTTGGTGCTCTGTTTCAAATCCGGTTGTATGGTCAGCTGAAGGATGAAAAAGGCAATGGCGCAACACAATAAATTGAACGCATAGGTGGCCACCGGTATTTTATCGAAATGATTTTCTCCCATCCAGCCGGTGGTGAACGGAATCAGAGACAGAAAAAACAGCAGTGTCATGTTCGACCAGATGAGTTTGCTGCTCACCCGATGCGCCGTATGCAGCAGGTGATGATGATTGCCCCAGTAAATGCCGACATACACAAAGCTCAGTACATAGCTGATAAATACCGGGCCGAGATCCCAAAGCGCCTTTAACGTGGCCTCATGCGGAATTTTTAATTCCAGTACCATTATCGTGATAATGATGGCAATCACGCCATCGCTGAATGCTTCCAGTCTGGTTTTGGTCATGGTTTTAATTTTTGAGTGAACAATTTTCCTGGCTAAGATACATCATAAATAAATTGAAGATGCGCCCAGCGTATGACTTCAAATGCTGGAATTGCCACCTTCGTCTGTCCGGTCCGGTTAAAGATAAGTTCAGTAGAATCGCTATCCCGGTCGAAATAGATAAGCCAGGGGCGGGCTATCGCCTCCGACACAAGGAGCAAACGATACATCCATTTTTCCCGGTCGTACATTGCCGGATTTTCGGCCAATATTTCAAACTCCAGCTTGTAACAGTCTTCAAATTTTTCGTACACCTTGCCCGACTTATAGGTTATCGGTTCTGAAAAACCGGCCTGAAACAGTTGTACCCATTGCGTCAATTGTGCATCCTGTTGGATAGTATCTGCCACGATAGTAATGGAAATTCCTTTTATCATGTCGTTAAAATAGTGAATTTTTCAACTAACAGCAGTCGTTCTTGAAAATTTTTGAAAAAATAAGCCTGTCACCAAAAGGGGTAATCTATCTTTTATCCTGAAGGAAAAGTACTGCATCTTTACATCAGAAACAAAAACAACCCCTAAACAAAAAACCCAACAGTAAAGAAACCCTAAACCCGAACCCCTAAACGTCTGGAAACATAAACATCCCACCTAAACAGAAACCTGAAACCCAACCTAGAAGTCCGGAAACATAAAAACCCACTTATTTTCTGGAAACATAGAAACCCAACCAAAAGAGCAGCGACCGCTGCTCTTTTTTAATAATATCCATTGCTAACTTTATAGCGGGAAAACCGAGTGGGCCGAGAATTTCAGAATTTAGTTTGGGATTTGAATTCAGCAATTTTACCGCACCCCGTGTCCTTTCGACGAGGTACGAGGACCTGTCTGCCCCGCCTGCGGCAGGCAGGCGACAGGCAGAGAAAACTTGCTTTTTATTTGCAACATTGTGCTTAGCTATAGCAAGGCTCTCTCTCTTCGTTCGAGAGGACAGTCTGCTGAAGGCAACTGACTACATATCCTAAGCACACTGCTAACCCTTAGCACCCCGTGTCCTTTCGGGTGAAGTACGTTCGACCTGTCTGCCCCGCCTGCAGGGAGGCAGGTTTGGTTTCTTTTTTACTAAGTGTATTTTTTTAAAAGCATTTCAATATGAAATAGATGATTCACTATACAAAAGGTCAAAAGAGTTGCATTAAGCGCCTTTAAAAATCGATTTTGTAATAAACAGATTTCGTATGTGCCCAATAGCCATTGGGTGCTTTGTGGGAATAGGACGCCGTCAGCACTGTTGACTGCTCCTGCAGGATGTTGTTAAAAGACCAGTTCACCCTTTCTGCATCTTCCCACTGAATCGTCTGCTGCTCCTGTATCTGCCGGGTTTTGAGGTTAAATAGTGCAATGTTGTTTTCTTTCGTTTTGCTGAACACCAAAATACAGTCCTGAACCGGGCACACCCCCCAGGCCTCCGCCAATGGAAGATACGTGGAAAGTAGCGGTTTCAACATAAATTCGTGACCCGTTTCCAGTTCTTTACATTGTATGCCATCAGCAGCTGAAAAGTAAATAGCGTTGAAAGATTGTATATGTCCGAAACGGGTGAAATAACCTTCCGGTGTCAAGATGGCTTCGGTTCCGCTGACCAGATCAATCAATATCAATTGCTGGGAGTTGGAATTGCCCGTATCATTCACTCTGTTCAAAATCATTGTATCATAGCGGTCGCTGATGAATGGCTCCACAAACAAGGTATCGAGGAAAGTACTTTTTTTACCGTCCCAGATGGTGTTGCCTTGCCGGTTTTTTACGCTGACACGATAAAAATCCGGAGCATAAAAATTACTACAAGCGTATTCTACATCTACCACATATTTAGGGGTATAGAATGCATATTGAGTATCGTTGACCGATATCTTTACAAACCGCGGGAGTGGTTTATATCCTTCCGGTTGCTGCACTATCTTCATGTTACATCCCTGATTTTTAGGTTATGATTTTTTCCCTGTTGATTGCCATAAGCGGATAAGCTGATGGCCAATCTCCTCGCCGCTGTCCAGATACTGCACGTTGAACCGGTCGCTTTTATGGTCAGTCGTTTCGATCACGAGATGCACGTCCGTTTTGCCCGAACCCTTTACCGAAAAAATAGCCGTCTTTTCGATGCGGATATCTTTGATCGCCGACCATGGCACCTGTTGCAATTGGCGTGTCCATAAACCTTCGTGTGAAGCACTGATAAGCGGTTTGCTGAAAATATACGGACTCAGGTAATATCCGCCCAGCATAGAAAAAACGGCTATTGCCATAAACAGATAGGGGTTGTCCATTCCTGCCTTTTTCGCCAAAAAGCCTGCGGACAACATCAAAGCAACCACTATAAATGCAACGGCATACCCACCACGCCTGGCCTCGATTTTATCGGGGTTCGGCGAATTTGGTGCAGAAGGAATGGATGACATTGTTCGGGGGATATAGGTAATGAATTTGGTTTTACTAAGCAGTATCCGCTAACGATACTTTTTTGCATTCAGCACAAAGGTCATACCTCGCAAGAAAAACGCTCTTTATGGTATGGTGTTTAATAAAGATACAAAAAATGAGGCACGAAGCGAACAATGTGCTTGTATGTAGCCAACTGCTGTTTCCTGAGCATACAGTCGAACTTCAGCACCCCGTGTCCTTTCGAGTGAGGCACGAGCGAGAAAACTTGCTTTTCTATAGAACACTGTGCTAAGTTATAGCAAGCTCTCTCTCTGCGGTCGAGAGGTGAGTCCACTGAAGGCAACTGACTTCATATCCCAAGCTACCTGCCAGTTTTTCAGCACCCCGTGTCCTTTCGACGAGGAACGAGGAGAAAACTTGCTTATTTATGCAGCTTAAACAATTATGGTATCCCATTTTGGATTTAAACCATTAATCAGACTCTCCTTTTTATACCTGCTCCATTTTTTAATTTCCTTCTCTCTGGAGATAGCCGCTCTGATGTTATGGAAGTGTTCATAATAAATGAGATTATAACAATAATATCTTCCGGTAAAAGTTTTATTCGTGCTTCTGTTTTCGCGATGTTCAGAAAGTCTTCTGCTTAAATTATTCGTAACGCCTACATACAAGACTGTTCGTCCGGGATTGGTAGTGATGTATACATAGTAATTTTTCATCTCCTATTGAGAGACAACTTCTCTTTAAATTCCATAAATTTTTACAGATTTATGTTTGGATTTTGTACTCAGCAATTTTTACAGCACTCCGTGTCCTTTCGAGTGAGGCACGAACGAGAAAACTTGCATTTTATTTGCAACATTGTACTTAGCCATAGCAAGCTCTCTCCCTGCAGTCGAGAGGACAGTCTGCTGAAGGCAACTGACTGCTGTTTCCTAAGCACATTGCTAACCCTTAGCACCCCGTGTCCTTTCGAGTGAGGCACGAGCGAGAAAACTTGCTTTTTTTAGAACACTGTTGTACTAAGCTCCAGCAAGCTCTCTCTATTCGTTCGAGAGGACAGTCTGCTGAAGGCAACTGACTGCTGTTTCCTAAGCACATTGCTAACCCTTAGCACCCCGTGTCCTTTCGAGTGAGGCACGAGCGACCTGTCTGCCCCGCCTGCGACAGGCAGGCGACAGGCAGGGAAAACTTGTTTTTTATTAACAACACTGTGCTAAGTTATAGCAAGTTCCTTCCCTGCGTTCGAGCAAACATCGCTGCTTCTTTACAGCTTTTGCACCTTCAGATAATTCTGAATAAATGTATCAAAATCCGGCAGGGACTTGTCCTTGTAGATCTGCACCAGCTGCCCGAACTGCATATAACCATACACATACGGATTTTCGGAAGCCTTCTCGTAATTCTCGGAGTAATACTGCTGCATGGTTTGTCCGGCAGGCACGGGATTCGTTAATTTGGTCATTATGTTCTTCGCCAGCTCATAGCATTGTTTCAACTGCTTTTTCTGGTGGTGTTTCCTCCACCACAGCACCGCCACGGTATTGGCGAAATATTCGCCCTCGTATCCTAATTTGGCTTTGGCAACGAGGTGCTGAAAGCCATGCCCCAGCTCGTGCGGCAAATAAAACCCGTTAAAGAACAAGGCAAACATCTGGCGACCTTTCGGCTCACTGCCGGCCATCTCTGTAAAAAACGACACCAGCTCTTTGGGCATCTGATTCCACAGGGGCAGGTTGACACGTTGTTCTTTGAGATCGTAATAGATGAGGTAAGGCGTAGTGTGCAGGATGACTTTCGGCTGCATCGCCAGATCGGGTTTCAGCGCGCGTACCTCTTTCATAAATTGTTGCGAGATGGAAGTGCCTTTTTTTACTAAGGCCGCAGAATCCGTATAGAAGGAAAACCATTTTTTTTGCGCGAAGGCGGTCTGCAGCAGCAGGATGTAACCGATAGATAAGAGGATTTTTTTTAGCATAGGTTATGGGTGGTTTGGAAAAACGGTTTTAAAGTAACTTGTATGAAATGTATGTTATGATAAGATGACTATAATATAGAACGAAAAAGCTAGTATGTTATCATTTTTACTTTCTTTTTGGGTTTTATTTTCGGTTGTTCTTCTTCAAAGTCATATGTTAAGGTCAAGTCAATAAACCTATCGGATTGTATAAGTTTGTCGTATTGTTTTTTAAGTGCTTTATATTCTTTGTCCTCATTATTTATGCTTCCTCGTTGAATTTGATAATGTCGCAAAAACTGTCTGATAGCAGGGTTTGTGGTCTTTTCTTCAATTTGAGAAAAGTCGTTTGTTTCAATTATAGCTTTTGCTTCTTCCCAATTTCCGCTTGTCTTAATAGCTTTATATTCTTCTCTCCAAATGTCTGTATAGCCGAGTTTCTTTTCAAATACACTTCTATAAACAATGTATGTTTCTGGCATATAAAGGATTTCATAGAATTCCTCTAAGTTGTTGCCAAATGCTTTATGGAAAAATGAAGTCTTGTCATTTTTTGTAGCTGGAGCAACAATTCCTTTAGTAACATTCAATACAGATTGGATTGCACGAATAAACTTTTTGTTCCAATATTTACCTGTGAATTCTCTATGCTTCGCATCTTCTCCGAACAGTGGAATATATTTCATTGGAAACGAAAAGATGTCAATGTTGTAATCCTTACAAAGTTGTATGTTAACTTCTAAACGATTGTATAGGTCTTCGGGTTTGTCGTTGAAATTGTAAAGAATGTAATTTGAAAGTTCCTTGATACCATATTTTGCAGCCAACCTAACCGCATTGATATATTTATCCTTCATACCAATGTAATCAAATGCAATTCTCAATGGTCGGATTGGAATTTCACTCATTAATTTCATCAACTCGTCAGTTACATATCTTGCATCTGTTCCTTGATTAAAGTCAACATAGCGTTGTTTCGGTGCTTTGTTTCTGTATTTTTCGTTTAGCTCTTTTAGCTCTTTGTATGCTGCAAGTAAATTTTCCTTTGTGGTTGTTTCAAAATTCAAAAGTTGATAATTGTCAAGAACATTGTAAGCAAATTGTTCGTGTTCACCTTTTAATCGTGTCAGTAATTCTTGAAAAAGGCTGAATGTTCTTTTGATATATGCTTTTTGATTCTTGTGTGTTCTTAAATTTTTAACAGAAATGTCGAGTTGATTTGGCTCTATAAAAGTCGCCCCTTTTACAAAACCCATTGCTTTGATTTCTTCAATGATTTCAGGAAAATTTGGTGATGCAAGAACATTGTTATCCATTAACAATAAATTCTGTTGCTCACCATAAAGTTTTTTGATTTCATCAAACTTGTATTTGGTCTCAATTTTAGGTTTGTATGTAGGTTCTAAAATCGGAACTGAGCAAAAGGCACATTTTCGGGTGCAACCTTTAGTCATAAAGGTGAAGTATGCACTCTGTGTTGGATATTGATAATCTATTTCGTCAAGAATTGAATAATCAAGTGGAAGATTATCAATGATTGTTTTGTCACCTTTGTCTAAGATACCAGGTTTGTCAAGTAAGCCTTGGTGTGGTTTGATTCCTGTTTCTTCTTCAAGTTCCTTATGGAGCAAAGATGCCAATACACCACCAACAAAAATTTGAGTTGGGTCTTTTACTAATTTCTTTACGAAATGAATCGTTTCAACTGTGATTTTCCAATAGAAGGTAAAAAGAGTAGTTACATAAATTCTGTCCCAATACGGTTCTTGCTCGTATTCCTTTCTGCGAAATTTCTTTGAATATTCTTCTAATACTTGTATAACAAATGGAGCGTATTTGCTTCGCTCCAATTCTAACATTTCAAGATTATCTTTTTTACCTGATTTGATATATTTTTTGATGAAAAATCCTTTCTGAACCCAATTGATATTACTATCTATGGTCTTTAATTTTTTAATACAATTTTCAAATAGTTGATCAACTACTAGGTCTTTTAAATCACCTTTGAAGAATTTTACATCATCACCTAAATTTCGGTGGTATGCAGCAATTTTCATTAACCCGATAGGTGGGTATTTGTTTTTATAGTTTGGTTCTACAAGTAGAATTTTTCTTCTCATCTATTTATATTCCTCTTCAATCTTTTGGATTAATAACTCTGCTGTTTCTTTTGGCAACACGTTCTGGATAATGCTGAAAATATTTCCAAGAAACTTTTGCTCACTCTTACTTAATCTTGAAAGTTTAGCCGTTCTAAAAACAGGTTTTGTTACAACTTCTGTGTCTACATCATCCTTAATAGTAAGTGTGTGATTTGAAGTCGCTCTTTCAATAATCTTGCTTATAGGGGTTAGAGTTTCTGCTGACTTTGCCTTTATCGTTTCAAGTTTCTTTTCAGCTTTTACTGCTTCTTCCTTTTTCTTTTCAATATTTTCTAAAAAACTTTTTTGCTCTGCTTTATCAATAAAACCTTCTTCCTTTTTCTTTTCAAACTGTTCAACTATTTGGTTATAGTTGTTTATTGCTTTAACTGCACTGTTTACATCAGATGCTGTGTAGCAAATTTTGTGAATGGTCGTATGGAAAAAATGTTTGAGTTTATTTTCAAACTCATAGTATGTATCAGTTTCAGAAAAATTATCACGCCTTGCATTTGGGATTAAGTCAGGATGCAAGCCATAAACTTCTCCGAAAAAATAAAACTGGAATCTCCTATCACGGTGGAATCTTGTAAGTGTGTCTTCATTACCGATTTGGATATTCGCCTTTCTTAGGCGAAAACCCCTTGAGTAGTTTATTTGGTTTAGAGATTGATTCTTTTCTGTTATGCCATACCAACCCCAAAACAGTTTGTTTTTTTCTTTGTCGTATTCCTTGAAAAACAAAACATCAATAACCTCTCCGATTTTCTTTTTATTATTTGCTTCTGTTCCCTCGTAGATATAAGAATTGTAACCTTTAAATAACTGGTCGGTATTAATGAATGTTTTGTATTCATCTAACTTGATGCCTTCTTTTTCTAACTCATCATAAATTTTTCTTGCATAAACAAATGATTTGCTGAAAGGAACAGGAGCAACCATTGACAGGTAACTTCTAATTTCTTTTACATCTAAAAGGTCTTTGTTGGTTACTCCAATCAATGTAACCTTAAAATAATGTGCTTCGGGTTTTTCTTTTGTTTTTTCTAATGATGTAACTGCGTCAATTACGGCAGATGCTTCTTCTTTTTGAGTTCTGTTATTGATGATGCTTTTGAGTTTGAGTGCATCCCAAGTCATTATTGACTTTACAGACTCACCCTTAAATGAAGTTTCAAAAACGAGTTTTTCACAATAACCTAAACCGCCTAATCTTCCAATTCCTCTAAAACCTTTATCAATGCCTCTTTGCTTTGTTGACTGTGCAATATTTTTAAGAATTTCGACTACCTTGTTTTCTTCGATTCCTGTTGCATCATCTTCAATGGAGATAGTTTTTTTTGCAGGGTCAATAATAATATGTATCTCTCCATCTTCAACCAAACCTTGTTGTCTTGCTTTATCTATTTGGTCGGCTGCATTTTGAATATACTCTCTGTAAATAAATCTTGAATCATCATACATTCCGATAGTAAGTGATTCAATGACATCTTTACCAATTACTGTTTTATAGTTCTTATCCATTCTTAAACTGTTTGTATAATGGTCTAGGGAATTTAATATTTAGTAAGGACCTAAAAACTGGGTTCTGTAAAATGTATTCTCCTTGCTTCAGCCTTGTAAGCATTGACTTGTAAACTGGTGGAACGAATTGATAATCGGGTTTAGAGATTTCTATCGCGTTTGTTCTTCCATAGGCGTGAGTAGCACAATTGCCTTTCACTCTATCATGTATATCACTCTTAAATTGTTCTGCGGCAAATAGGATTATTCCTAGGGAGCGTCCTCTTTCAGTAATATCTAATAGCTGTCTTAAAATCGGTGAGTTTTTAGGTACATCTTTACTTCCGTATTTATTTAACTCATCAATAAATATTATAATTTTGGAAGGTATTTCCGCTTCTTCTCTTTCAGTAATTTGACCTAACTTTAAATCATATATTGCTCGCATTACATCACCAAAAACAAAACCCTGTGCTTCTTCATCAAGTTTTGCAATGTCAATTACATGAATTTCATTTTTCTTAATACGCTTTATTGATTCCTGCAAACGAACTTCTGAACCGTCTCGCTTCAAAGAATTAGAAAAGAACAAGTTTCTTTCTAATGCCTTGCGGAATAGACGATAAAATTTTCGCCAACTTAAAACAGAAATTGTTTTGTCTTTACCTGTATCTCCTTTTTCTTGATGTTTTTTTATCTCCTCTTTTAAATCTTCCCAATTTGTAATTCCGTTAAAATGACCTTCGCCTGATGTAATGTAATTAACGATTGATTCCATTGATTGAGTTGGATCGTCAATGTTGGAGAAAAGCAAATCTAAACTTTCTTTATCGTTCTCAAACAAATATTTGTATTGAAATGCCTTTTTAAGTTGCTTTTGACTTTCAAAATCCTCAAGATTAGCATAGGTCGTAGATTTTACGTCTTTAGAGTATGGATAGTAGTATTTTACATTTTTAAATGGCGATACATCAAGTCTTAAATCTTTATACACTTTTACATCTTCATCGCCTAATTCATCATTCGGTTCGTCAATGGCCAATAAATCCCGACCTTTTACATTCAATAAAACAAACGCAACACTTTCGTTTGTTTCATTTTTCATATACATTTCCTGAATGGCTTTAAGTAAAAACATTGCATAAGATGTTTTTGAAGCCAATCCTGAAATACCCGAAATATTCAAGTGTGCTCCTTCTGGACCAATTAAGAAATGAGAATTAAAATGCACCGGAACAGTGATTTTATCTTCGTCCTCATACATTTCGATAACACCACAAGGCAATGGGTTTTTAATTCCTTTCAATCCCAACGCCATTTTTACATCTTCTTCATCTGCCAATGAAACAGTATAGCCGTCTAAGACTGGTGTGTAAATGTTTTCGGAGTTTGCGACAACTTTTGCTTTTACATAGTTCATTCCAATTCTTTGGGTGTTGCTTTTTGATTCAACTTCGCCAAAGTCGCTAGAAATGTAACCTGCAAGAAAACTTGCACCATCAGTTAAGTGTGAGATTTCCTCAACAACACCAAAAGTTACTGAGTTTTTAATATGCTGAACCTTTACAACGTCAAAAGGTTTGATGACTAGATGCTTGTCTGTCCAAAAGTAAAATTCATCTACTGTTGTTGGGACCTTCTCGGTAGCAATTATTTTTCCTATTTTCTTCATCAAAATAAATTTAAAAAGTTTATGTCGCTCAAATACTTACTCTTGATAAAGCTTTCGGTAAGATAAACGGGATACAAATGATTAGCCCATCTTGCGTCCTTTCCGTAGCAAACTGGATTCCTTTCATTAATAATGTTTGCGGTAATTAAGTCAATTTCTTGGCTGTCAAGACCATTTTCAATTTCTTCATCTGTTATCAAGATTTTTTCAACTTTCACAATTCCTGAAAAAGGGCTGAAAGTTTGATGCGATTCTCTGATTCTCACATACCAAACGGCAAAGTAAACATTGCCAACTCTTTCACTTTTGTATTTGTATGCTGGTGTTCTGTGATAATTAGGAAGCATTGCGATTTTATCTGCATTGCTTCTGTTGTTATTGTCCTTGCAAAGTTCAGGGTCAAACATTTTTGAAATTCCAATTACACATTTGTAATGACTTTTGAATTTTGATAATT